>CACZFO010000007.1 GCA_902780455.1 uncultured Bacteroidia bacterium
CACCAACATCGCAGAGGTAAAGGAATATGAGATAATCAAGGACAAGAAAGGCAATCCTAAAAAGGTTGTAATCATGGTACAGGGAAGACACATCCAGGGAAAGTACCAGCTCAGCCTGCCTAAGGTTGACAGCGGAAACGTCGTGGACGTGATATTCCAGCCTTCCAGCGGATCTGCACGCAAGTTCCAGGGTCCTGTAGTACCTTCAAAGGTTGCAGGTTTCTACAAGAAGTCTAACCCGGAATAAAAAGAAGAGCCTGAACCTCAGAGCTTGACAAAGGGTTTAAGAAGAAGGTGACCGATAATCTCTTATCAGTCACCTTCATTTATTTGCTTGTAAATTCTCCTTCAGTAGAAGGCCGTATGATTCAAATCTTAATACAGCAAATTAGTTCTCTGCATGACAGCATCCAGGGCAAGGTAGAGGGCTGTGTCAAAGTCATCTTTGGCGCTCCTTGAATTGCAGAGCAGGACTCCGTTGACACCGTTATTGCCTCTTACGATAATGGTTGCTGTGGCATTGATGTTTCCACCATGGTAAGATGCCCAGTTAGTAAGAGTGTAATGCCCTATTCTCCATCCGTATCCGTAACCGTTCTTTGTTACCGGAGGGTTTGACGAGGTGTAGTCAGTGTACATCATATCAAGAGTTTCCTTCTTGAGTATATCAGGGACAACCGTACCGTAATCGATGGAATTGACAAGTCTCATCAGACCTACAGGAGAGTTGATGACAGCTCCGCAAGCTGCCACAACGCTCATGTCATTGCCGTAAGCATTCCCGTACTGGGCATAATAAACACACTCGTTGGATCTTCTTCCGCCCTTGTCGCTCTTTGCAATCCACACGTCTGTTACACCAGCCTTGGCTTCTACCTTCCTAAGGTAATCCTCGTATGTACCGCCTGTAATCTTTTCTATGATCTGGCCAAGTACACAATATCCGAGATTGTAATAAGAGTAGTTCTTGGCTCCCGGAGAGACACCAAGCATATATTCAACTCTTGCCTTGAGGCTCTTGCCTGCAAAACGGCTGTCGGAGCCGGCAAAAATAGGATCCGTACCCCCTGTCAGATTGTAGTTCCAGCCGGTGGTGTGTGTAAGAAGCTGATGAATGGTTATATCATCAACACCAGCTGCATGAGTTCCTGGATACATGCTGTACAATATACCTTCAGGACGTCCCTTGTCTGGGTCTGCAGGAGCAAACACTTTGTCATCAAGTGAAAGCTTGCCCTCTTCATAGAGGCTCATTATACAAGTAGCGCACTGGAATTTGGAAACACTTGCAAGACGGAAAAGTGTTGTAGGAGTTGTCCTTGTCCAAGGAGAAGAATCAAGATTTGAATAACCGTAACCGGCTTCGTAAGCTGGTTTCTCACCCTTGGTAGTAGCCACACCAATGCCAGGAATATTGTATTTTTTCATCACTTCATAAACCTGAGCGTCAGCAGCAGCGTCTCCGTGCCTTACAAGGGCAAAATACTTTTTGCTGTGCTTACCGTCTTCGGCAGTAACCGTAACATCAACGTCTTTTGTATAGTTCGCAGTTGAAACTCCGGAAGTTGCAGAAGCTCCGCCTATCTTGACGGTAGCGTTTGTGCTGACCCCGAAAGTTGCCACAAGCTTTGTAAGATCTGTTCCCTCCGGAACGGTGATGAGGATAAGGTTGCGGTTCTGTATGGTTCCTATGGTAGCAGAGACATCTGATTTTATGCTTGGATTGCTGATTGACTTGAACTGGAACATTGAAAGATCACATGCCGTAGACAGCGCTGCTGGAGTTGGGTCCGGATCAATCGGTTTTTTGCCGCCCCCGCCGCAACTGGTCAACGAAACTGACAAAGCCGCCAAGGCTATTATGGCAAGCACCCTTGCCTTTTTGTAGAATTCTGAAAATTTCATAACTCTTGTTTATTTAAATTCATAATTCGTTTCTGAATCCAAAATTAACAACTTGAAGTCAAAATCAAATCAATCAATAATCTTTTTTCCTGGATATTTGCTGCTTGGAGAATACATATTCTCCGTCCGTGGTAATGCCTTCAATAATTACAGTGTAGTCTGAATTTCCGTCAGAGGTATTGAAATGGAAACGACCCTGGCCGTCTTCAATCTTAAGGTCCGGTTTCCAGTAAACGGTAGACCTGCGGTCTGAACCCGGACGGGTTATGGACTTTCCGTTTACATCATATGCCGGGCTGTAGAAGTATTTTGGCTTCTGCCACCCTAAAGGATAACCCTTGGAAACATTCTTAGGCATGCCTGTCCCTGCTGCCGGTTTCGTCTTTATCATTACAACTGGAATTATTGCACCGCTTCCATCTCTCATCGGCGAGAATGGAGCGGCATCTGCTCCCCTGAGGTAAACAAAAGCCTCAAGTTCGTCCACGTTATAATGCTCAAGTTCTGAAGAGGATTGTGCCTGGAATCCGTTCACATAGACAATGATTTCCTCATACTCGCTTACCTCCCAGTTTGAAGCCCTGGCCGGAACACGGCAGACAAGTTTCCTCTCTCCGGTTACGGTATCGCGGTCTTCCCTGATACCGGTACAAGTCTCCTTGATGTAGGTTATTACGTCAAATGCATTGTAAGGTTCAAGATCCTTTTCTGTCTTGAGCTGCCCTTCCTTGAAATACTGAGTCGGGAACGGAGACAGGTTGTCCTTTGCCTTTACCATTCTCTGACCAGTAACATATACGGCATCAAGCTGATACACCTTATCTCCGCCTGACTCGTAATAATTCTGGATCATGTACTGAGCGGTCTGGTCTGAGTAGTTGACCTTTCCCTTCCTTCTCTGATAGTTTACGATAGGAGCAAAAGAGTCCTCGGTAATGGACGGGATGAATGATTTCTTTCCGCCCGGACTTACTGCATTGACAATAAACAAGGTGGAGTCTGGGAAATTGACATCCTTAAGTTCAAAATATCCAGAAGAGTCCAACTGCCCCATTGCCGTAAAACCTATGGATGGAGCCACAAAGGAAACAATTGAGGTGTTTCCTTTCCTCAGCGACGACTTCCTCACCTTGCCGGATACCGTCTGTATGTATTCCTTTCCGTACAGAGGCATCTCATACTGGCCTTTGAAAATCTTAGGAAGATCATAATACTGCCAGCCCTGAGTCATCATCAGAAGGTCTACCTCAGCCTCTCTGAGATGGATGTCCCTGGAATCGTCAAAATATTGCTGCGGATTCTCCACATGACCCTTTATCTCGGAAGAAAGAAGCATGTAGGATACGATATTGTCTTCTGTTCCAAAATATGGAGAATGGCTGTTGTCTGTCACCGATACTGAGAAATCTCCGCTGACCGGACGTGCAAGGGTTACCGTACAGGTAACAGGCTCCCTCTGTCCGTAGGTTGCCTTGTCTGTTTTCATCTGCACATCACCTTCTGTAACAGGAAGAATGAAGAAAGGCCTCTTGGCATAGATGTTTCCGTTGTTGTCTGCTATGGTTGCCACATTTACGCCTTCTCCCAAATTATTGACAGGAAGAGCCAGCTTCATGGCTGCAGAAAGGGCCTTGCTGTAGAAAATCTCAGAACCGTCTGAAAGTATGAAGAACAGAGAATCCCTGTTAAGCCCCTCTGTAGCATATAGTTCGGCAATTATATTGTCTCCCTTGAAATCGAGATTGATCAAGGCACCCTCTTTCTCGGCTGCCGGAAGTTCAATCTTCTTCTCCACATCGCGGTTGTCCTTTATGCGTGCAAAGTATTTCATTCCCGGAACCGGCATGAAGACAAACTTGCCCATGCCAATCTCATTAGTCTTGAACTCAGCCACCTTGGTTCCATTTTCATCTTCAACGATACCTTCCACATAAGAACCGAATCCGGTCTCATTCACGTTCTTCACTCCTATGACAGCCTTTCTGCCGGCAAAATAGCGCCCGCTTTCAGGAAGGAACTGGCAGTCTACATCCAAACGCGCCTCCTTTTCTTTCTTGAAAGGATTCTGGACGCCAATCCTGGTGTAGTCTTCTGTATTGTCAACCTTGCGCTCGACAAGTTCCTTGACATAATTGTCCTTGATAGGATTGATTACCGTTATAACCTTGCTGTAAATGTACTCGGCCGGAAAATTCAACGCCCAGTAAGGGTATGCCCTCAGTATTGCGCTTCCGGTATTCATGTCGCTGTCCAGCACCACATATCCCTGAAGGACACCGTCACGCCTCTTGACCTTCACCCTCTGCACGGTCCTGAAAGTCTCTTCCACCTTATTTGAATAGACATTCTTTGCATAGTAGTAGTCAAACAGTTCAACATAGATGTAATTGCTCTCAGGGAATTCGCTCATGATGGAATTGTTGATAAGATATCCCTTGAACCAAATGGTATCTCCCACACAATAAGTCTCCCTGTCTGTCTGAAGATACAGCTTTTCAGGAGAAAGAAGCTGCGAAAACGCCTTGTAACGGTCTTTTATCTTTTCCTGTGCAGACAAACTGTTCCAACAGAAAACTGCCGCAAGAGCTGCAATGATTGATTTTCTTAAAACTAATCTCATAAAATATCACAAATATGGCGCAAGTTAAAAATTTTCTCAGAGGTATGTTTTCAAAAACCTCACCTTTTTTAGACCATTTTTACTAATATCTGTCAATTTAGAATAGGCAGACATGCACCACGTGCTTGGAAATGAAAATAAAAAGGGATGGCTAAAATTTCAGCCATCCCTTTTCAAATCAACGGTAAACCGTTAGTCAGAGAGTGAGAATCTGCGGAAAGACAGAACCTTTACCTCAGGATCCATCCTCTTAAGATACTGTGAAACGGTCTCCTTTCCATCGCCGAGAGCCAGAACCTGCTCTACAAGGGTCTTCTCCTTGAAGAATTTCTGGAGACGGCCGTTTGCAATGTTCTGTATCATAGCCTGAGGAAGGTTGGCTGCCTTCTGCTCAGCAGCTTCCTTCATGATCTTGCGGCCCTGCTCAGCCTGCTCAGGAGTAATCCATCCCTTTGAAGTGTTGCTCTCGATGTGCTCCTCGCTGTCAAAGTGGTTAGGGTTCAGACCTGCCTTGCTGAGGGCAGCGTCAACAGCCTTCTTAACCAGCTCTTCCTTGGTCTTGGTAATTGCAATGTTCAGTTCCTCGTCCTTTCTCTCCTGAGGAATTTCATCTGCAGTTACAGCCACAGGATTCATTGCGGTAACCTGCATTGCTATTTCCTTAGCCACCTCGTCAGAGATCTTCTTGCTGAAGCCGACGATAGTAGCAACCTTCTGGTTGGAGTGGATGTAGTAACCTACGAAAGGAGCCTCGATCTTCTCATAGCAAGCAACAACATGCTTCTCACCGCTCTTTCCGGTCTGGTCCATGACTGCATCCTCGATTGAGTTGTACTCACCGATCTTGCAAGCCTTGAGCCCTGCCAGGTCAGCAGGAGTGTTGGCAATAGCTGCATCTGCGATGCCGTTTGCAAGAGCCTGGAAGCCCTCGGTCTTTGCTACGAAATCAGTTTCGCAGCCAAGGCATATGAGTGTAGCAACGGTCTTGTCTGCATTTACTCTTGCAAGGACAGCACCCTCGGTGGTCTCCCTGTCAGAACGCTTTGCAGCAATGACCTTACCTTTTTCCCTAAGTATTTCCTTTGCTCTGTCGAAGTCGCCCTCAGCCTCAATCAAGGCCTTCTTGCAGTCCATCATGCCGGCCTGCGTCATCTGGCGGAGCTTCATTACGTCTGATGCTTTGATTTCCATGATAAATCTCCTTTAGGTTAAATTATTCTGCCTTAGGCTCAGCCTTCTTTGCAGGCTTTGCATCGTCAGTGTTTACCTTTCTGCGAGGACGGATCTTCTTTCCCTCAGGCATTGCGTCTGAAGCTTTCTTCTCGCTCTCAGCCTTTGCAAGCTCCTTGTCCTTTGCTCTCTTCTCTTCTTCTGCAGCCATCTTCTCCTTCTCGAGCTTTCTTTCCTCGAGACCTTCGGAAATCGCCCCGCAGAGTGCGCTTACTACTACTGAAACACTCTTTGCAGCATCGTCGTTAGCTGGAATTACATAATCAATCGGAGTTGGATCGCAGCAAGTGTCTACCATCGCGATAACAGGAATATTCAGTCTCTTGGCCTCCTTGACGGCATTGGCCTCTTTCTGAACATCAACAACAAACAGTGCTGACGGGAGACGGCTCATGTCTGCTATAGAACCTAAGTTCTTCTCCAATTTTGCTCTCTGACGGTCTATCTGGAGTTTCTCTCTCTTTGCAAGAGTCTCATAGGTACCGTCTGTCTTCATCTTGTCAATGGTATTCATCTTCTTGACAGCCTTGCGGATTGTCGGGAAGTTTGTAAGCATACCACCTGGCCATCTTTCAGTTACATATGGCATATTCACGGCTTTGGCCTGCTCCGCGATAATGTCCTTGGCCTGCTTCTTGGTTGCGACAAAAAGAATCCTGCGTCCGCTGCGGGCGAGGTTCTTCATCATAGCTGCCGCGTCATCAATCATAAGCACGGTCTTGTGCAGGTCTATGATATGGATTCCGTTCTTCTCCATGAAAATATAAGGAGCCATCTTAGGATTCCATTTCCTCTTCAAGTGTCCGAAGTGTGCACCTGCCTCTAATAATTCTTGGAAATTTGTTCTTGGCATTTTTTTGCTCTTTAATGCTTTGTTAATCTTTTTTGCCGGGTCATCCGGTCTTTGTCTGCCGGCCTACCGGCCTCTTTTCATCAATCTGAGGGCAGTGAAAATTCAATCCCTGAGATTTTCCGCAGAAGGGCAAAGAGCGGTAATCTATTGAGTCCGTATCTTTTATCCGCTTCTGTGCTCGATGCTTTACAACGCAAATACTAACGCTTGCTGAACTGGAAGCGTCTGCGTGCACCAGGCTGGCCAGGTTTCTTTCTCTCGACCTCTCTTGCATCTCTTGAAAGGAATCCTTCCTTCTTGAGTACTGAGCGGTAAGCCTCTGCGTCTATCTTGCAGAGAGCGCGGGAGATAGCGAGGCGGAGAGCCTCAGCCTGTCCTTTGATTCCACCACCGTCGAGGTTGACTGTAATGTCAAAGTTTCCTGCAGTGTTGGTAACGTTGAGAGGCTGCATAACGATGTACTTCAGGGAGTCATCCGGGAAATAAACTGCAAGTTCCTTTCCGTTGATTGTTATGTTGCCTTTGCCTGAATCCACATAAACGCGAGCAACAGCTGATTTACGTCTTCCAAGGGCGTTTACTTTCTCCATGCTCTAAATTTCGTTTAAAGTGATTGTTCTTGGTTTCTGTGCCTCGTGAGGATGCTCACTTCCTGCATAAACGTGCAGGTTGCGGAACATCTGGGCTCCGAGCCTTGATTTAGGAAGCATACCTCTTACGGCTTCCTCTAAAACTGCTACCGGCTTGCGCTTGAGCAACTCTGCTGGAGTTGTGAAACGCTGGCCGCCCGGATAACCGGTGTGCCTTACGTACACCTTGTCAGTCAACTTCTTACCAGTCAGACGGATCTTGTCGGCATTGATAACGATAATGTTGTCGCCACAATCTGTGTGAGGTGTGAAGTTGGCTTTGTTCTTGCCCCTGAGGACCAATGCCAGACGGGAAGCAAGACGACCTAAAATCTGGTCCGTTGCATCGATAACCAACCACTCCTTGGTAGCTGTAGCATCGTTTACAAAGGCAGATTTGTAACTTCTGTAATCCACTGTTTGTTGTTTTAAATTACTAAAATACCCCGTGAAAAGAACGAGGCCCCTCTTTTTAAGGGGGTGCAAAGATAGTCAATTTTTCTTTATTTGCAATATCTTTCCCGCAACACTATCTTTGTCATCGCGATGGGTAAATTCAAGATAGGAAACATTGAATTCAGGGACAAGGCACTGTTCCTTGCACCGATGGAAGATGTGACAGATCCTTCATTCAGGTTCATATGCAAGGAGTATGGGGCGGATATGATGTATACTGAGTTCGTGTCATCAGACGGGCTCACCCACAATGCGGAGAAATCCTTCAAGAAGATGGAGGTCTTCGATTATGAAAGACCTATCGGGATACAGATATACGGGCATATCCCTGAAGCCATGGTAGAGGCAGCCAAGTTCGCCGAGCAGTACCATCCGGACCTTATTGACATAAACTTCGGATGTCCGGTAAACAAGATTGCAAAAAGAGGAGCGGGCAGCGGAATGATGAGGTTCCCCGACCTGATGGTGGAAATAACGGAGAAAGTGGTAAAGGCCGTCAACCTTCCGGTTACGGTAAAGACCAGGCTGGGATGGGATGAGAACTCCCTTATAATAGTGGAGCTGGCAGAAAGGCTCCAGGATGCAGGAATACAAGCCCTTACAATACATGGCAGAACCCGCTGCCAGATGTATAAAGGTCAGGCAGACTGGACTTTGATTGGAAAGGTCAAGGAGAATCCCAGGATGCACATCCCAATAATTGGTAACGGAGACATAACTGACGGTGAGTCCTGCAGGCAGGCCTTTGACAGATACGGAGTGGATGCCGTGATGATAGGCAGGGCCACCTACGGACATCCGTGGATATTCCGGGAAATCCGTCACTATCTTGATACCGGAGAAGAAATGCAGCCCATGAGCGTAGTTGAAAGGGTGGAACTTGCAAAAAGGCATTTCCTGAAATCCATCGAGATAAAAGGAGAAAGACGCGGCCTTCTTGAAATGCGCCGGCATCTGTCATGCTACTTCAAGAATCTTTTCAACTTCAAGGAAACCAGGATGAAGCTGGTTACTGAGAACGATCCGCAGAAAGTGCTGGAACTTCTGGATTATGTAGCCGCCACATGGGGTTAGCGCCCCGGGCGGGAACTGAGGGCTAATCTTCCTGGAGAGGCCTGTCTTCCAGCTGGATGCGGACGCTTTCCTTATGGATGAGTTCCATCAGCTGTTTGGCAAAATCGCTGTCAAGACCCATGGAACGGGCAAGCTCGGTTCTTTTTTCAACGATTTCTCCGTATCGTTTGCTCTGAAGCACGGGCATGTTATGCTCCTGCTTGTAAGTGCCTATTTTCCTGGAAACATCCATCCTGTCTTTCAGGAGTTTGATTATCCCTTCGTCCAACACATCGATCCTGTTTCTGAGCCCTTCCAGGTCAGCCTGACTGCCCTGCTGCCTTGGCTTGAGGCTTGAAAGGACTTCTGAAAGCCTGGCGGGAGTAAGCTGCTGATGGCTGTCACTCAAGGCCTTGTCAGGATTGCAGTGGCACTCTATCATAAGGCCGTCATACATGAGGTCCAGTGCCTGCTGGCACAGAGGAAGTATGAGGTCTCTCTTGCCGCCTATGTGGCTTGGATCGCAAAGAAGAGGAATATCCGGATACCTTCTTTTCATCTCGATAGGGATATGCCAGAGAGGAAGGTTGCGGTAGATTCCGGTATCGTAGGAACTGAATCCCCTGTGGACAAGCCAGATATTCTTTACACCGGCATTACGGAACCTTTCCACTGCTCCGGCCCAGAGTTCAACATCAGGATTCACCGGGTTCTTGATAAGGAGAGTCAGACGTGAAACTTCTTCAGCGCCAATTTGCATGAAGGTATCTGCCAGAGCCTGAACGGCAAACGGATCAGCAGTGGTGCGTGCCCCTACCCAAAGGATATCCACTCCTGCATCCAGGGATTTGTGCAGATGCTCAGCGGTAGCTACCTCGCAGCAGGTCTGCATGCCGGTTTCCTTCCTGACATCCGCCAGCCAGTCAAGGGCAATCTCTCCGGCACCCTCGAATCCGCCGGGTTTGGTCCGGGGCTTCCATACTCCTGCCCGGAAGATCGTTATGCCCAGTTCCTTGAGAGCCTTTGCCGTTTCCAGAACCTGGGAGCGGCTCTCTGCGCTGCACGGTCCTGCAATTATCTTTATCCTGCTGTCCATAAAAAAATTTGCTCAAGGTGATCTGCAATCCTATATCGGGGGTTCTTTATCCAGACAACCTATTTACTTTCCCCTGCAAATATAGCGATTGCAGCACTCAAGAGCATCACTTGCGCCACAACGGCACAAAAAAAATTCCCGCTTTTGTTCAAAAGCAGGAGACACACACTATAACCAAAACTTTCAGATACAAAGGTCTCCTGCCCTATTCCCTATACCAGGAATAAAGCATATGAAGGCCGTTATATCTGCTACTGATAAACATCACGATGCAAATATAGATGTTTTTTCTTTAGTTGATGCAAATTGTAACTATTTTTTTACATAATAATTCAAAATAGCCCTATAAATAGCTTGCAGATTGGCTTTAAATTGACTATATTTGTTTCTCGTAAAAGAAGACCTTTCAGGATGAATATATATACATACAAGGATATCAGTCAATTACAAAAGCATATTCCAAAGAATAGCGGTATTTTTGTCATAATTGATAATAAAGTGAAAGATTACTTCTCTTCCATGAAGAACTGGAACTTTATTCCCATAAAAGCTGACGAAAAAAACAAGTCTTTGGAAACCGCGGGGAGAATATGCTCCAGGCTTATGGCCATGAAGGCAGACCGAGACTGTTTCATCATCGGAGCCGGCGGAGGTGTTACTACAGACCTGGCCGGCTTTGTTGCATCCGTCTACAAGCGTGGGGTGAGGTTCGGCCTGGTACCTACGACCCTGCTTGCTGCTGCCGATGCTGCCATCGGAGGCAAGAACGGAGTCAATTTGTCGGGAGTGAAAAACATGGTAGGAACCATTACCCAGCCGGAGTGGACCTACCAGAGCTCCTGCTTCTTCAGAACGTTGGACAACCGTGTGTTCCGGGAGGGAGAGGCTGAAATGCTCAAGACCTTCCTGCTGTTTGACAGGGATTGCTTCATCTCCGCCTCCAACTTCTTCACAGCTTATGACCATAAGGATCCGTCGCCCCGGCAGGAGCAGACCTTGAGGAAGTTGATGAAAAGATGCGCCACCCTGAAGGCTGAGGTAGTCAAGAAAGATGAATCGGACCACGGCTGCAGGCGGATGCTCAATCTGGGACACACTTTCGGGCATGCCCTGGAGAGTTATTTTGCACAGAGCCGGAAAAACGTGACCATCCTCCACGGTGAAGCTGTCTTGGCAGGAATGCTGGCAGCTGCAAGATTGTCGGTGAGGCTAGGTGTCATGAAAGAAGAAGATTTTGAGGCTGTGTACGAAGGCCTTGCAAAGACAAGGATTCCTTTGGTGCTGGGAATAGATGCAGACAAAACCCTGAAATTCATATATAACGACAAAAAGGTCAGCAACGGAAAACTTCATCTTGTCCTGCCTGTGGAAATCGGCAGGGCCACTTCTATGGACATTCCCATGGCAGACTTCGAACTCCTTTGCAAAGACCTGGTTCTCTGACGCCTCATCAAATCCCAAAATCAAGCCTACAGATGGAAAAAACAGCTTCAAACAGAATCTGCGTCTGCATAGACGAAACCGATTATTCCAAATGCTCGGAACTGTTGTCGACATACCAGTTTTCCGAACTCAGGCAGGATTTGTGCAGATTCTCCCTTGATGAGGTTGAAAGGTTGACTTCTCTTCACAAGAACCTGATTTTCACCTGCAGGCTCACCGATTACTCTACGGATGACGCCCTCCGGCATATACTGACTGCCGTGCGGAACGGCGCATGGGGTGTGGATGTGGACTGCTCCGCTCCTTCTGCTTTCCTGGATAAAGTCAAGAAAGCTGCTAAAGACAACGGCGTTGTTTTAATCCTGAGCAGCCATCCGGCAAAAGTTCCATCTCCGGAAGAATTGAAGGACCTGTACCTCAAATGCAGGAAGGCCGGGGCCGATATCGTAAAGATAGTGCCAGCGGCCAAAGATATCGACGAGGCTTCCTCCGTGCTGAGCCTGTACCACTCTCTGGACACCGAAGAAGACAGGAACTCCCTGGTTGCATTTGCAATGGGAGAGGCCGGAAGGTACACTAGGCTGTCCTGTCTTGGGCTTGGGGCCCCTTTCACATATTGTTACTCAAGGGCTCCGCTGGCAGAAGGCCAGTTCAGCCATGAAGAAATGTCCAGGCTGCTCGGAACAGATACGGTATTTCCGCCTTTCAGGATAGGAGACATGTCTGAAAGTTCCTTGTTCTCAAGATTCTGTGAGAACCTTCCTGCACAAAAAAGGAACAGAAAGGACAAATCAGTGTGCATCCCTTGCTCAAAGAGCATAGTCCAGCGTGCCTTGCTGGCCGCTGCCATAAGCAACGGACAGACCGTGCTGCGCAACTATGAACCTTGCGAAGACACAAAGGCCGCCATTGCCTTCATACGCAAGTGCGGATGCCTGGTAAAGGTTTCACGGGACGGTTCTTCCGGCAGGGGAGAAAAGATGATCATCATAAGAAGCGCCGGCATCCAGAAATGGAAGAACTTCAAGTTTACCCAAGTTGGGGAATCAGCTCTTCTGGCAAGGCTGGTGCTGCCGCTCGCCGCCTTTGCTTCATCGCTGAGAAACCAAACTGGAACAGCTGTTAAAACGGTTGTTACAGGAGAGGGCTCCCTTATGAAAAGAGATTTTACATCAACAGTGGAGGCCCTGAAGGCTGCCGGAGTAAAGTGCAGCGCAACAAAAACCTCTGAAGGGTTCAGACTTCCCCTAACCGTTGCCGGGGCTGCTTTCAGGAAAAAAATCGTCATTTCCGGAAAAGACTCCTCACAGTTGG
Organism: uncultured Bacteroidia bacterium; assembly: GCA_902780455.1. Taxonomy (GTDB): domain Bacteria; phylum Bacteroidota; class Bacteroidia; order Bacteroidales; family UBA932; genus Egerieousia. The sequence continues at coordinate 12,600 of CACZFO010000007.1, forward strand.
TATCGGGGCTGCTGATGGTTCTTCCTCTGCTCTCTCACGATACGTTGATGGTTGTTGAAGATGCCGTAAGCATACCTTTCATAGAATTGACACTGAAGGTTATAAATGACTTTGGCATAAGAATCGGAGTCAAGAAGGAGGGGCGCCGGTTTACCTTCAGCATCAACGGAAAACAGAATTACGTTCCCGTAGACATGTTCCTGGAATCAGACTGGAGCAGCGCCGCCAATTTTGCAGTGGCAGGAGCTGTAGTTTCAGTAATATCCAGAAGACTCTCTCAAAAAGAGAGCCTGGTCATCAAAAAGATGAACCTGAGGTCTTCGCAGGCCGACGAGGCCATACTCGATGTTCTGGAGCAGTGCGGAGCCCATATCAAGACGGAGAATCCGGATATGGTGGAATTTGCAAAAGTTGCAGACCACAGCCTGTTTGTCAGGAGACGCTCCTTCAACAATCTGAAAAACATCTCCGTATATGCCGACAGTCTTGATTCTTTCACCTTTGATGCCACAGACTGTCCTGACCTGTTTCCGGTCCTGGCCGCACTGGCCGTCCACTGCAACGGTGAAAGCCGCATAAAGGGAGTGGGAAGGCTTGACAAGAAAGAAAGCAACCGGGCTCTGTCTCTACTCCAGGAGTTTTCAAACATGGGCTACTGCATTTCCACCCAAAAGGACGAGATGGTCATCAGGGGATTTGGCGGAAAGGTTCCTTGCTCATCCGTCCGCCACTCCAAGATCTTCTGCAGCAGCCACAATGACCACAGGATTGCCATGGCGGTAATAATCTGCGCACTGATGAGAAACCACCTGGGCAATCCGCCTGCACAAATATTCCTGGACAATGTTTCATGCATAGACAAATCTTTCCCTACTTTTGTGGAAAGACTCAAGATGAGTACTTCATAACACTTAGAGGAGATGAACACTTACGGAAAGAATTTCACGATAACATTATTCGGAGAATCACATGGAAAATGCGTGGGAGTGGTAATAGACGGAATTACTCCGGGCCTGGAAATATCTGAAGAGGACTTCAAGGATGCCCTGCTCAGAAGACGAAACGGAGACTTGCCTCTCCTTACGCACGCAACCACTGCAAGGAAAGAAGACGACATTCCTGTATTTCTTTCCGGAATCCTCGACGGAAAAGCCACGGGAAGCCCTGTCGCCATAATATTCCAAAACAACAATTGCAGGCCGTCTGACTACCAGACCTTCAAAGATCAGCCAAGACCTTCCCATGCAGATTATTCATCGGCGATAAAATATAACGGCTTCAACGATATCAGGGGCTCTGGACAGTTCTCCGGCCGGATGACCCTCCCTCTTGCTGCAGCCGGGGTTATGGCAAGGAAGGTTCTGGGCGCCAATGGTTTTGACATCACAATAAAGGCCAGCGTAAAAACAATCGCAGGCCAGACAGACCCTCAAAAGTGGGAAGAGATGATACACAAAGCCCAGGCAGAAGGAGACTCCCTCGGGGGAGAGGTTGAGTGCAGGGTGGAAGGCCTCAGGGCCGGGGTCGGAAATCCGTTCTTCTCCTCCATGGAATCTGAGATATCACGCCTGGCATTCTCCGTTCCCGGAGTAAAGGGAATCCAGTTCGGCGATTTTTCCGATCTGCAGGACGGCAGGAACAAGGCATCGCATCTCAAGGGGTCTGAGTTCAACGACCCTATCACAGACGGCAGCGGGCACACTTCAACCAATCACAGCGGAGGAATAAACGGGGGAATATCAAACGGCAATCCGGTGGTCTTTACTCTTGACATCCGCCCTGCCGCCAGCATTTCAAAGGTCCAGAAATCTTTCAATTTCAGAAGCCAAAGGGTAGAAGAAATGAGCATCGGAGGACGTCACGATGCTTGTATCGCCCTCCGATGCCCCGTTATTGCAGAATCCATAGCCGCCATCATCCTGGCGGACATGCTGCTATAGATTAGGCATAAGGATAGATCCGGCAACTATGCTGCCTATGGTAGCTCTCTGACGGGCAAGTCCGCCTGTGTCATAAGGGTGAACCCTGTTTGCAAGAATGATCACTGCGGTCTTTGTCTGAGGGTCTATCACTATAGACGGTCCGGTGTAGCCTGTATGTCCGTAAGCTTCCTCTGAGAAAAGGTCTCCTGCTGTGTAGTAATGTACATCGTTGTCCCATCCGAGCGTGCGGCCGAAGCGGCGTACTTCACGTGGAACGGTCCTCATGGCTTTTACGGTAAGCGGTCCGAGAATCCTCTTGCCGTCATACTCGCCGCCGTTTATGAGAGCTGCGCAGATTACAGCCAGGTCCTCTGCATTTGAGAATACTCCTGCATTTCCGGAATTGCCACCGCCGCAAACCCTTGCAAGTGGATCGTGAACCTCACCTATCAGGCAGTTGCCGTCAGGTTGCTTTTCAGTGGGAGCCACAAGCTTCATTATATGCTTTTTGTTGAGAACCTTAGGCATGTAAGTGGTGTACTCCAGTCCCAGACGGTCAAAGACATTCTCCTGGGCGTATTCGTAAAGTTTCTTTCCGGTGACGTTCTGAAGCACGTTCTGCAAGGTTATGAAATTAAGGCAGCTGTAAATATGGCCATTGGCCGGCTTGTAAACCCTCTTGCAGTGGGAAATCCAGTCTATCAGGCTCTCCGCGCTGGCATCGCCGTACTTTTTCTCAACCTCTGAAGGATTGACGTATGCCGGCAGACCGCTGGTATGGGTGAGAAGATCTATGATTCTGATATGTACCTGTTTGCCGTCTTCATCTACATAAGGCTCGAATCCAGGGATGTACATATCCACCCTGTCTATCAGACGCACTTTTCCGCTTTCTATCAGCTGCATGAAACTCAGGGTAGTACCCACGCACTTGCTGCATGAGGCAAGGTCAAAGACGGTGTTCTCTGTCATCTTCTCCTCTTTAGGATAAATGGCCTTGTTGCCGTAAGCCTTCAGAAAGACAACCTTGTCCTTTCTTACAACGCACACTACGGCTCCCGGAATGAGGGTGTCCTTGATAGCCTGGTCGATTACGTCATCAATCTGGGAAAGCTTTTCGGAAGACATGCCCATCATCTCCGGAGTGGATTTCTCAAGCCTGGTTCCCTGTGCCATAACGGCAAGACATGAGAGCAGGGCAACAGTCAAACAGAATAATTTCTTCATAACTGTAAATAATTATCGCGATATTTGTAAATACAAATTTAACAAAAAAACAAACTATGGGAAAACAACTGAAACTGCTGCTGTTTTTTGCGGCAGTTCTGCTTCTGGCTTCATATTGCTCCGGACGCAGCCAGCAAAGCCAGGTTCCGGATCCCCCTCAAAAAACAAAAGCTGCTGATACTCTCACGGTAGCGGTTGTCGGCGACATAATGCTTGGCAATACATTTCCCCACGACAGGCTGCCCGCCAACGACGGAAAGAATCTTTTTGACGATGTTAAAGACATACTCCGCTCGGCAACCGTCACCTGCGGAAACCTCGAGGGCACGATTGCTGTAAGCGGAACCCCGCGCAAGAACCCGGAAAGCCCCATGGCCTTCATGTTCATGATGCCTCCGCGATATACCCAGCTTCTGGTTGACGCCGGCTTTGATTACGTAGGCCTTGCAAACAACCATATCTACGATTTCTACGAAGAGGCCATGACCCAGACAGAGGAGAACCTGGAAAAAGCCGGAATCGGCTATTCCGGAGCCAGGGACCCTAAGGGAAAGAATCCCCATAAGGAATTCCACACAGGCACTTTCCTCGGCAGCAAGGTAGGATTCTGCGCCTTCGGACACGAAGACTACAGCCTCAGGACACGCGATACAGCAACCGTCAGAAGAATCATAACACACTTGAAAAAAGAGGGTTGTGAAATCATCATCGTATGCTTCCACGGCGGAAGAGAAGGTTCAGCAGCCAGGCATCTGCCTTACGGTTCTGAAATGTTCTTCGGCGACGAAAGAGGATTCCTCAGAGACTTTGCCCACTTTGCCATAGACTGCGGAGCGGACATAGTCTACGGGCACGGGCCGCACGTGGTAAGGGCAGTAGAACTCTACAAAGACCGATTCATAGCCTACAGCCTTGGCAACTTCTGCACAGCCGGCATGGGAACCAAGGGCCTCACCGGCAACGCTCCACTGATAACCGTGCGTATAGACAGTACGGGAAAATTCATGGACGGCAAGATAAACTCCTTCCTCCAGAAGCCCATGCAGGGTCCTAAGGCAGACCCTTACAACTCTGCAGCAAAGGAGATTGCAGCCCTTACAAAGGATGACATCAAAGACTCCAAACTGGACATAGCCGAGGATGGAACCCTCACCAGAAAACAATAACTTTGACTATATTTGTATAGCATATTCAAACATCAAACTTCAATGAAAACTTTAAAGACTATATTCCTTGCATCATGTCTGATCGTTTCCTCAGCGATTGTTTCCGGCTGCAGGAATTCAGGAGGAACCCAGACCAAGGAAGAGGCTCCGCAAGCACAAGTTCCCGACAGCTATTCAATTCCACAGGAACTGCAGTATGCGGAACCTGAAACGTATCAGGTAGAAGACCAGACCTATCCTCTTTACCTGATTGACAAGTTCTACCCTATAGGTTGGAGCAAGGACGGAAAGCTCGCCTACATGGAAGAACCGGCAGATGAAGCCGTTGGAGCTTATTTCTTCCAATTCCATATCCTGGACCTGAATACCGGAAAAGATGTCTTCTCCTGGAAGCCTGAAGAGGACCCGGAAGAAGGCAGCCTCAGCCAGATGTTCCAGGACAACAAGGAACTCTTTGAAACTGAACTCAAGAAAAACGGCATCATTCCTTGCCAGTTCAAACTGGATGGCGTTGATGTTCCTTACATCGCCGAGGGGGCAAAAGTCTGGATGGACAAGACATCAGAAGAAAGCAATTTCCTCGGTTTGGACGTCATCAAGGAAGTAAAGATCAGCTGCGGCACCGGAGATGCCGGCAAAGTAATCTATGAAGATGTCAATAACGAGGAATACAACACCACCCTCGACCAGGAAATTGCCGGAACCCTGAAGTGTCCGTTCCAAGACATGGCCGCCGTGATGGTAAAATATGTACAAAGAGGATATGAGGGTCCGCCTCACGTATATCACTTCTACTTTGTAAAGGCAGGAAAGTAATGACCTTCAGGCAAACAGCATTCAAGATACTGGCAGTACTGCTCATCTGTGCGGCCGGTTGTCGCAACACCGGGCAGGAAACCGCACCTGAACCCAAACCGATCAACCAGGACTCCCTCAGGCACGCCTTGCAGGTAGATTCTCTGATGAGCTGCCTTACCGTCAAGGAAAAAGTGGCCCAGCTGTTCATCGTCGAGATGAGCAAGTTTCCCGACAAGGTAACCCGGGCCATGCAGGACACGCTGGTAAAATCCTACGGCATAGGAAGCGTCATCCTCATGAAAGGTCCTGTGGCCCAGTTTATCCAGAGGGTCAACCAGATGCAGGATCTTGCCAGGATTCCCCTGCTGGTAGCCATGGATGCTGAATGGGGAGCGGCCATGCGTTTCCCCGAGTACTGCCCTTATCCCAGACAAGCCCTATTGGGAAGGATGGAGGATTGTGCAGACCTGATGTACCAGATGGGCAGGAATGTAGGCCGCGAGCTCAAGGACCTCAACATACTCATCAACCTGGCACCGGTGGCCGATGTCAACCCTGATCCCTACAACAAGGCCGAAGGGCAGAGGGCATTTGGAGGAGATCCGAGCCTGGTGGCTGAATATGCCTCAGCCTACATGAGAGGAATGCAGGACGAGGGCATCTATGCCTGCGGAAAGCATTATCCAGGAATCGGAAACTCGTATGTAGATTCCCACTATGCCCTTCCCGTAATCAGGCACAGCAGGGAGCATCTTGACACCGTAGACCTTTATCCATACGAAAGACTCTTCAAGGACGGAATGGAAATGGTGATGATAGGACACTTCTGCATCCCAAGCATAGATTCATCCGGAGTTCCCATGTCCATATCCAAAAAATGCATAGAAGGAGTTCTCAAGAAAGACCAGGGATTCAAGGGAGTCGTGATTACCGACGCCCTCCCGATGAAAGGCATCGCCAGGGGCAAGACCGCCCTCAAGGCCAACATTTCGGTTTACCGTGGCGGAGCAGACATGATCCTCATGCCTTCAGACGTGATAAAGACCATCAATGCGATAGCCGATTCTGTATCAACCGGAGTCTTTCCTATGCAAGAACTGGATGCCAAGGTCCGAAAGGTACTCCAACTCAAAGCCCGCGCCGGATATTTTGACAAGGGCTTCAGTGCCCAGGTTACAGACCTGGACAAGAAAATCGGAGAAGCACTGACCAGGGACACCGCCCTGATACGGAAGATGGAAAGGGCCATGGAAGCCTCCTCCAAGCCAAAGATCCGGGCCTGGGGCAGAGACCGTACCCTGCTTTTAGACAAATAGCTGCAAACATGTAATATGAAAAGACGCATATCAGTTTTATTCCTGGCGATAACAGCCTTGGCCACAATCTTTCCGGCAGAGTCCTATTCTTCTGACAAGGATTCTCTCAGACACAAGTCTCAGGTTGAAGAAGTCCTGGGCAAGATGTCTGTCAGACAGAAAGTGGCTCAGCTGTTTGTAATATCCATCAGCCGCAATCCTTCTGACAAGACTAAAGAGAAGCAGAATGCCCTTATAAGGGATTACGGAGTAGGAAACCTCATACTGATGAGAGGTCCGGTAAAACAGTTCATGCAGAGGGTGGATGAACTCCAGTCCCTTGCAAACGTCCCCCTTCTTATTGCCACTGATGCCGAGTGGGGAGCTGCCATGAGGTTCGCCGAGTATCTGCCGTATCCAAGACAGGCCCAGCTGGGAAGGATTGAGAAAGGTGCAGAAAGACTGCTGTACAAGATGGGGCGCAATGTGGGAAAGGAACTCAAAGACCTCAACATCTACGTCAATTACGCTCCGGTTGCTGATATTGCTGACGTTGCCGGATCCTTGTCCCAACGTTCCTTCGGTTCTGACTACAAGCAGATAGCCTCTCTTGCAACCGCATATATGAAGGGCATGCAGGACGAAGGGATATACGCCTGCGGAAAACACTATCCTGGACACGGCGGGTCTACCGTTGACGCACACCTTGAGATGCCGGTTTTGGATAAAACACGCGCCCACATGGATTCTGTAGACCTGTATCCTTATTACAAAATGTTTGAAAACGGGCTGGAGATGGTAATGATCGGACACTATTCCATAAAGTCCGTTGACCCAAGCGGAGTGCCAATGTCCATTTCTCCTATTTTGATGAACCAGGTCCTCAGGCGCGACCAGGGATTCAAGGGCGTAGTCATTACAGACGCCATTGCCATGAAGGCCCTTACCAATAAGAACAGAGGTCCTGTTGAAGCCACCGTGGCCGTCTACAAAGCCGGAGCTGACATGATTCTCATGACAGAAGAACCGGCAAAATGCATAGAAGCCATAACCAAGGCAGTGGAAAGCGGGGAGTTTTCCATGGAAGACCTCGATAACAGAGTGAGGAAAGTCCTCATGCTCAAGGCACGGGCAGGATTTCTTGAAGAAGGTTACAGTCCTAAGGTCAAGAACCTTGACAGGAAGATAGCGTCAGCCCGCAGAAGAGACTATCGCCTGATAAAAAAGATGCAGAGAAAGATGCTGAAGTCTTCAAAGCCTTTCCTTGAACCTGTTGGAGATGACAGGACCCTGCTTCTTGACAAGGCTGGAAAATAGAAAAGAGCCCGGAACTTCCGGGCCCTTTTTTTATTTCAAAGAGAGGTTCTGGATTATTCTGTAACGTCCTCTACTGCTTCAGCAGCTTCCTCAACAGCTTCAACTGCCTCGTCTGCCTTTTTTTCAGTGTCTGAGAAAATTCCTCCCAAAGCGTCAACCAGACCCTGGCCCATTTCCTCGAGTTTCTTCTCATACTCTCCGCTGAGACTGGACATGGCTGCATCAAACTTATCCTTCAGGTCGGCATTCTTTGCATAGAAGTCTTCAAACTGCTTTGATACTTTTTCCATATCCTCGCCGATCTTCTTTGCCTTGGAAAGCTCGAAATTGCCAAAAGCCTCCTGAATATCCTTTGTTGCCTGGAACTGATAGTCCATCAGAGCCTTTGCGTCCTTTTCAGGATCGCCTGAAGGTTTGATACTTGCTCCTGAGCATGAAACCAGGAACAGCCCTGCAGCAATAACGGCTGCCAAATACATTAATTTTTTCATGGTAATAAGGTTTTATTGGTTAGTAAAAATATTCTCAGCACCTCTTATGAAGTTTAGGCATCTGCAATATAGCCATTTTTTCCCGGCTACAACATAATCGTAACAAAAAAATGGGGCCGACATAAGTCAGCCCCATTCATCTTCAGCGTTTGCAACCAGGATTAGTTCTGCTGGTTTCTTGGCCTGCGGCCACCCCTTGAACCACCTCTTCTGCGGTCTGGACGTCCGCTTTCTGAGCGTGCCCTGTCATTTGCATTTACGCCTGCGTTAGGAGTAAGGTCTCTCTTTCCGTAAACCTCACCGTTGCAAACCCATACCTTGATACCGAGAACACCTACCTTGGTATTTGCCTCAGCAAGAGCATAGTCAATGTTTGCACGGAAGGTGTGCAGAGGAGTCCTACCCTCCTTTATCATCTCGTTACGTGCCATTTCAGCACCACCGAGACGTCCGCTGATCTGAACCTTGATACCCTCGGCACCGGCTCTCATTGCAGAAGCGATGGCCATCTTGATAGCCCTTCTGTATGATACACGGCCTTCGATCTGGCGAGCAAGGCTGTTGGCAATGATGTTGGCGTCAACCTCAGGTCTCTTGACCTCAAAGATATTGATCTGAACATCCTTGTTGGAGATCTTGTTGAGCTCAACCTTCAGCTTGTCAACCTCAGCTCCGCCCTTACCGATGATAAGGCCAGGTTTTGCAGTATGGATAGTAACTGTGATAAGCTTAAGTGTCCTCTCGATGACAATCTTAGAGATGTTTGCCTTTGAAAGTCTGGCATTCAAATACTTGCGAATCTTGTCATCTTCCAGGATCTTAGCAGCGTAATCATTTCCGCCGTACCAGTTGGAATCCCATCCACGGATAATTCCAAGTCTGTTGCTTATTGGATTGGTTTTCTGTCCCATATTACTTTTCCTCCGCCTTTACTGCCGGTTTCTCAGCGGCTTTGTTTTCCTTCTTGTCAAGTATGATGGTAACGTGGTTAGAACGCTTGCGGATTCTAGCAGCCCTGCCCTGAGGAGCGGTTCTGATTCTCTTGAGCGTGCGTCCTTCGCCGACCATGATGGTCTTAACTATTACATTACCGTTATCAAGCTCTTTGCGGTCTGCCTCGTTCTTGCTCTCCCAGTTTGCGATGGCGCTCTTAAGGAGCTTGTAGAGCTTGTTGGAAGCTTCCTTCTTGGAATACTTGAGTATGTCAAGAGCTTTGTTTACCTCTACCCCTCTGATGGTGTCTGCGCTGTAACGCATTTTCCGCGGAGAAGTAGGAACGTCATTCAGCTTTGCTACAGCTGTCTGCTTCTTTATGGCTTTCTGGCGCTCGGCCATTTCTCTTTTTCTTTTTCCCATTTCTGTAAATCTTTAATCGTTAACTCTTAAAGCCTATTTGTTCTCCTTGCGGTTTCCAGAGTGGCCTTTGAATGTACGGGTAGGAGCAAACTCGCCGAGTTTGTGACCTACCATATTCTCGGTTACGTAAACGGGAATAAACTTGTTTCCGTTGTGTACGGCTACGGTGTGGCCTACGAAGTCTGGGGAAATAACGCTTGCCCTAGACCAAGTCTTCACAACGTCCTTCTTGCCTGATTCATTCATGGCAAGAATCCTCTTTTCCAGAGATGCCTCGATATACGGGCCTTTTTTAATTGAACGACTCATAATCTTAAATTTATTCCGTTACTTCTTTCTTCTTTCAATGATGAATTTCTTGGAAGTCTTCTTAGGGTTCCTAGTCTTGTAACCCTTTGCTGGAAGACCCTTCCTGCTTCTAGGATGACCTCCTGAGGCACGTCCTTCACCACCACCCATAGGATGGTCAACTGGGTTCATGACAACGCCTCTGTTGCGTGGCCTGATGCCAAGCCAACGCTTACGGCCAGCCTTTCCGTGTGATTCAAGATTATGGTCCGGATTGGAAACGATACCAACGGTTGCGCGGCAGGTAGTCAGAACCATCCTGGTCTCGCCTGAAGGCAATTTGAGGACAGCGTGACGGCCTTCCCTGGCAACAAGCTGAGCATAGCATCCGGCGCTGCGTGCCATTGCGGCACCCTGACCAGGGATGAGCTCGATGTTGTGGATATTGGTTCCGAGCGGAATCTCTGCAAGAGGGAGAGTGTTACCTACTTCAGGAGCAACTCCGCTGCCGGAAGCAATTACCTGTCCGACCTGGATGCCCTTTGGAGCAATGATGTAACGCTTTTCTCCGTCCTGATATACTACAAGTGCTATTCTTGCACTGCGGTTAGGATCGTATTCTATTGTCTTTACGGTGGCTGTGTACTCGTCCTTGTTCCTGAGGAAGTCAATGATACGGTACATCTTCTTGTGGCCGCCGCCAATGTAGCGCATGGTCATGTGACCTTCGTTGTTACGTCCGCCGCTGCTCTTGCGAGGAGCCAGGAGGCTCTTCTCTGGAACAGTGCAGGTAATATCGTCGAATGCGCTTATTACTTTATTTCTCTGACCGGGTGTTACCGGTTTGAATTTACGTACTCCCATCTCTAAATGTTGCTATAGAAATCAATCTTGTCTTCTCCGGCAAGGGTTACGTAAGCCTTCTTGAACCTGTTGGTTCTGCCCTTGAGCAGACCAGCCTTGGTGTAGCGGCTCTTTGCCTTACCATTATAACTAACTGTATTAACGTCCTTTACGGTAACGTTATACATCTCCTCTACAGCCTTGCGGATTTCCAGTTTGTTTGCGCTGTAGTCTACGATGAAACCGTAGCGGCTTCTCTTGTCGCCCTCGGCTGTCATCTTCTCTGTTACTATCGGCTTTATCAAAATTCCCATAATTCTCAAGTTTTAACGTTTGTACTCTACTTTAAGAGAATTCTGGGCGCCGTCCACGAACACAACTGAATATGCACGCATGATGTCATATGTGTTGAGGTTGTTAGGAGTAGCAACCTTTACGTTCTCCAGATTACGAGAAGACAAACTGATGTTCTCATTTCTCTCAGGAACTACGAAAAGAACCATACGGTCATTGACCTTGATGTTCTTGATGATGTTTACAAACTCCTTGGTCTTAGGAGCATCCATTGTGAATGGCTCTACAACTGCAATAGCTGATTCCTTAGCCTTGTATGAGAGGGCTGAGAAACGTGCAAGCTGCTTAACCTTCTTGTTGAGCTTGAAATCATAAAGTCTTGGACGAGGACCGTGAGCCCTGCCGCCACCAACGTAGATGTTGGACTTGATGGAGCCGTGACGTGCACCGCCGCTGCCCTTCTGCCTGATGATCTTCTTGGTTGAGTAAGCTACTTCACTTCTGTCCTTGGTCTTGCTGGTTCCCTGTCTATGGGCTGCAAGATACTGCTTAACGTCCAGATAGATAGCATGGTCGTTAGGCTCTATTCCGAATACTGCGTCATCCAGAACGGCCTTCTTGCCGGTATCAGTTCCGTCTATTTTCAATACTGCAATTTCCATAAACTATTCCTCCACGATTACGTATGAACCGGCTGCTCCCGGTATGGAACCCTTAACTAACAAAAGATTGCTTTCAGGGATGACCTTGATAACCTTAAGATTCAGAATCTTAACGCGATCACCACCCATTCTTCCGGCAAGTCTCTTACCTTTGAATACTCTTGAAGGCCAAGATGATGCACCCATTGAACCAGGAGCACGAAGCCTGTCGTCCTGACCGTGGGTCTGACCACCTACGCCGCCGAAACCATGACGCTTCACAACGCCCTGGAATCCTTTACCCTTAGAAATTCCGGTAACGTCAACCCAAGTGTCTTCGTTCTTGAAAACGTCTGCGACACTGAGAGAGTCGCCCAGCTTGAGCTCGCCGTCAAAGTCATTCTTGAACTCTACGAGCTTACGCTTAGGTGTGGTATTTGCCTTTTTGAAATGTCCCATCAGAGACGCGCTGGTGTGTTTCTCTTTCTGTTCGTCATAGGCAAGTTGTACAGCGGCATAACCATCTTTTTCTTCTGTACGAATCTGCGTAACAACACACGGACCAGCCTCAATTACGGTGCAAGGGATGTTCTTGCCATCAGCACCGAATACGGAAGTCATTCCGATTTTTTTGCCGATTAATCCAGGCATTTTACTATTTGTGTTTTAATTAAACATCAGCTGCATAGCCATTTGCGGAGGCATTGCATTGTCCTCGGAAGCGAGGCGAAGAGGCAATGCGCGCACCTGGGTACAGCTCCCTGCATTTTTTGCGGGGGTGCAAAGATATAAACATTTTTTGAACAAGCAACTTTTTCTTAGCGAAATGTGCATATAAAACAAGCGCCCCCGTCAATCGGAAGGCGCTTGTAAACGAAAAATCGCGGAGGACCTTATTTCAGATAATAGGTAACGGTTGTTACTACCCTTACCTTCTTGATGTAGTCTGTGGTCTCGTCCAGGTCATCGATTGAGAACTGGCCCTGGGAAGCAGTCTTGATCTTGCCCAGGCTGCTGCCACAGTTGTCTGCGAATTTCTGTGCGGCTTCCCTTGCATTGGCGGTGGCTTCCTTGATCATGTCAGGCTTCAGCTCGTTCAGGCCGGAGAAATCGTAAGATGCATAATCGCTTATGATGATGCCCTGCTTGAGCATCTCCGTAGTGGTGGTCTTTACCAGATTCCTGATGGCGTCTACCTTGTCGGTAGAGATGGTCATGGATTGGGTGATCTGCCACTTGTAGTCAGGACGGTTGTTGGAATACCTGTACTGGTCTTCAAGATTGCTTACAGAAGGGGATGCCTCAAAGATTTCATCCTCGGTTATACCGGCTCTCTTGATAAAGTCCTTTACGGTCTGGGCGTTGGCATCTACAGCAGAATACAGAGAAGACAGGTCGTTTCCCTGGCGTCCGAAAGAAACCCTCCAGATTGCCTTGTCTGCCGGAACCTGGCGTTCTGAAAGACCTTTAACAGAAACCACGTTGTCCATGGACTTGAACTTTACGATACCGCTCCTCAGGCAAAGACCCAGAGCCAGGAGTCCTACGGCAATAAGACCAGCCGCCAGAACCTTGTTTCCTTTTTTCTGATTTTCAGTCATAGCTTAAAAGTATTAAGTTAAATAATTACACATTTTCATCCAAAGATAATCAATCTTTCAAAACACACACCTTGAAATATACAAAAAGAATGCAGTTTTTGCTAAATTTGCGGCGGTTTGTGGATTTTTTTGTTCGTCCACTTATCGCGATAATTTGTAATAAACCATTTAAATTATTGATAATATGATTATTGTAGATGTACAGGGTAGGGAGATCCTCGATTCCAGAGGAAATCCTACCATTGAAGTTGAAGTAACCCTCGATTCAGGTTTCAAGGGTGTGGCAGCTGTTCCTTCCGGAGCTTCAACAGGCGAGAACGAGGCTATTGAACTCCGCGACAAGGACCCTAAGCGCTATGGCGGAAAGGGTGTTCTGAAAGCAGTAAAGAACGTTAACGACATCATAGCTCCTGAGATCATTGGCATGGACGCTCTCAACCAGAGAGAGATAGATGAGCTCATGATAAAGCTGGACGGAACCAAGAACAAGGCTAAACTGGGTGCCAATGCAATCCTCGGTGTTTCACTGGCAGTTGCAAAGGCCGCTGCAGAAGAGCTTGAGATTCCTCTCTACAGATACATCGGCGGAACCAACGCATACGTGCTCCCTGTTCCTATGATGAACATCATCAACGGAGGTGCTCACTCTGACGCCCCTATCGCTTTCCAGGAGTTCATGATCAGGCCTGTTGGCGCCAAGAACATGGCTGAAGGCGTAAGGATGGGTGCCGAGGTGTTCCACGCACTCAAGAAGGTCCTCAAGGACAGAGGTCTTTCAACCGCAGTTGGTGACGAGGGAGGTTTTGCTCCTGCACTCAAGGGCATAGACGATGCTCTGGACTGCATAGTTGAGGCCATCAAGGCAGCCGGCTACAAGCCAGGAAAGGATGTTACCATCGCCCTTGACTGCGCAGCCAGCGAATTCTCAGTAAAGAAGGGAACCAAGTATTCTTACGACTACTCACAGCTCAACAACGGCACCAAGAAAGAGCCTAAGGGCAAGTGCCTGACCGCTGACGAGCAGGTTGCATATCTTGAGAAACTCTGCAAGAAGTACCCTATCGACTCCATCGAAGACGGTATGGACCAGAACGACTGGGACGGCTGGGTAAAACTTACCAAGGCCATCGGCGACAAGGTTCAGCTCGTAGGAGATGACCTGTTCGTAACCAACGTTTCCTATCTGGAAAAGGGTATCAAGAAGGGCGCAGCAAACTCCATCCTCATCAAGGTAAACCAGATCGGTTCACTCACCGAGACCCTGGACGCCATCGAGATGGCTCACCGCAACGGCTACACCACCGTTACCTCACACCGCAGCGGCGAGACCGAGGATACCACCATCGCAGACATCGCAGTTGCAACCAACAGCGGCCAGATCAAGACCGGTTCACTCAGCCGTACAGACCGTATCGCCAAGTACAACCGCCTGATGAAGATCGAGCTCGAGCTCGGCGCAAGAAGCCGTTACGGATACAAGAAGATCAAATAAGTATCTTCTTCAGCGATGCCATCCCATGTGGATGACTTGATTAGCCCCGGATGCCGCATGAACGCTTCCGGGGTTTTTCGTGCAAGGAATTTATTATATTTGCATTGTAGCCAAATCAAACAGCTTATAATTATGGACAAGAAAGATTTGATGAGAAGAGCAATCCAGCTTTCTGACGAGAGCGTGGAGAAGGGCGGCGGGCCATTTGGAGCCGTGATTGCCCGTAATGGAGAAATTGTGGCCGAAGGTTCCAACAACGTTACCCTACACTGCGACCCTACTGCCCACGCAGAGGTAACAGCCATACGTAACGCCACCAAGAAACTCGGTACCTTTGACCTTACCGGATGTGAGATATACACATCCTGCGAACCTTGCCCTATGTGTCTTGGAGCCATATATTGGGCTCACCTGGATAAAATCTACTATGCGAATAACCGCAAGGATGCCGCAAAGATCGGATTTGACGATGATTTCATCTATCAGGAGATAGAACTCAAACCGGAAGACCGGCAGAAGAAATCCGAGAAACTGCTCAGGAAGGAAGCCCTTGAGGTCTTCAAGAAATGGCAGGCAAAAGAAGACAAAACGGAGTACTAGACAGCACTCCGTTTTTCTTTTAAATACTCCTGAAGTTCTTACATTTCCCAGGTAGTCGTACCGTCTTTGTTATCCTTGAGCTGTATGCCAAGGGCTTTGAGGGTATCACGAATCTGGTCGCTCTTTCCCCAGTCCTTTGCCGCCCTTGCGGCCTTCCTTTCCTGGATGATGTAGTCCATCAGTCCGCCTATGACGCCTGCGGTATTGGACTGTCCGTCTGCAGAGGCTGCGGAGTCTTCATCTACAAGGCCCAGGATCTCCGTAACAACTTCCTTGAAGAGGCTGTTTATTGCATCTTTTTCCGGTTTTGCCACGCTGACCCTTCCTTCCTTGATATTGTTCACGATCTTCACAATCTCGTAGATGTACGAAATTGCAACAGGAGTGTTCATGTCGTCGCAGAGGGCGGTGAAAATGTCTTCCCTTATCTTTTTGATTTCCTCAGCGATGCCTTCAGACGAATTATCGGATTCCTTGATGGTTTCTGCATCCTTTACTGCCTGCATCAGACGCTTCAGGCCTTTTTCAGCTGCCTGAAGGGCTGCGTTGGAGAAGTCCAGGGTTCCGCGATAGTGGGCCTGGAGGATGAAGAAGCGCACCGTCATAGGAGTGTAGGCCTGTTCCAGGTTCGGATTGCTTCCGCTGAAAAGTTCGTCCAAGGTAATGAAGTTGCCAAGAGACTTGCCCATCTTCCTGCCCTCTATGGTAATCAGGTTGTTGTGCATCCAGTACCTCACACCTCCGGTTCCTCTTTCAGCAAAGTTCTGTGCCATTTCACACTCGTGGTGAGGGAACATCAGGTCCATGCCGCCGCCGTGGATGTCAAATTCCTTGCCCAGGTATTTTTCTCCCATGGCGGAGCATTCCATGTGCCAGCCCGGGAAACCGTCGCCCCAAGGAGAAGGCCAACGCATTATATGCTCCGGAGAGGCTTTTTTCCAGAGGGCGAAATCCGCTGAGGAATGCTTGTCCTGCTGCCCGTCAAGTTCCCTGGTGTTGTGCAGCATCTCGTCAAGGTTGCGGCCGCTCAAGGCTCCGTAATTGTATTTCTGGGCATATTTTGCAACATCAAAATAAACGGAGCCGTTGCTTACATAGGCGTATCCGTTGTCAATTATCTTCTTTATGAATTCTATCTGCTCTATTATGTGCCCCGAAGCATTAGGCTCGATGCTTGGAGGAAGCACGTTCAGCTTGGCCATTGCCTGACGGAAATGAACCGTATAGGTCTGTGCCACTTCCATAGGCTCCAATTGTTCAAGACGGGCCTTCTTTGCTATCTTGTCCTCTCCCTCGTCGGCATCATGCTCAAGATGGCCTACATCAGTGATGTTACGCACATAACGCACCTTGTACCCTATGTTCCTCAGCAGACGGACCAGCACGTCAAAAGTAACGCCCGGCCGGGCATGCCCAAGATGAGGGTCTCCGTAAACAGTAGGACCGCAGACATACAGGCCCACTCTTCCGGGAGTTATGGTTTCCAGTTTTTCCTTTCTTCTGGACAGGGTATTGTAGAGATAGAATTCTCTTTTGATTTCTTCGCTCATAAAAAAACATCCGGCGGAGTTTGGCTGCCGCCGGATGCAAATTTAATCATTTTCCGGCATTGACATTTTCAATGCAACTATTTCACACGAGTATTTGTCCTCTCCGCTTTTGGAAACCCATTTGTAATACCTCAGTTTCCCGATAACTTCAAGGAAAACACCTTTCCGGATTTTTGAAAAATCCAGCATGCCCCTGCTAGACCAGGCAGCTATGTTGTGCCACATGGTCTCTTCCTTGTACAGTCCGTCCTTCCCTTTGTACGCCTCATGCGTGGCAAGAGGAAACCTTATGACGGTTACACCCTCAAGATCGGTCACCTTGGGGTCTGATCCTACATGCCCCCTCAGTTCCACTTTGTTCAATGTTCTCTCCATAAAATCTCTTAATAATGAACATTGCAAAGGAAATCCTCACAAGTAACCTGTACCAAATCCTATCCGGATATAACCGATTATAAACGTTTCAAGAATTATGACTCGGATTTCCTTACAATCGTGGAATATACGGTTTCAAAATCGTAAGAAAATCAGGGGTAAAGTTTCTTCTTCAAGACACCGTGAACATCGGCCGGCATATATTTGATGTCTTGTTTAGGAGGGTCTGAAATGAAAGCAAGGAAGTGTCCGTCATGTGGAAAAGAAGTTGTCGGGCGGGCAGACAAGAGGTTTTGCAGCGACGAATGCCGCATTTTCTACAACAATGCCCTGAGAAAGAAAAGACGCAGCAGGAACCTGCCCCAGATAAGGGCCATTGTTGCAAATGTCCGGGAAATAGACAGGGCAGATGCTAAGTTTTTGCTAAAAATGCTCCGGCTGGTTAGCAAAGTATTCAAAATAATGAGTACCTTCGCTAAAACTAGAAACTACAGGACATGACATCGCTTCGTACATATACCAGCCTTTTTGCTACGGTTCTGGCAGTGGTTCTCGCTGCCACCTCATGCGTGGAAAACTCATCAAAATACAAACAGCTTCAGGCTCAGCTGGACTCCCTTCAAGGAAACTACGGAACCCAGAAGACCCAGTTGAACGAGGTTTTTTCCGTACTCAACGAAGTTGAAGAAGGGCTAAAGGACATACGGCAGAAGGAAGATCTGCTCGCCGTGGAATCACAGAAGGACGGAATAGACGTTCCTGAGAGCCAGAGAGTCCGGATAATGGAAGATGTCTATGCGGTAAAAGACGCCATCAACCGCTACAAGGAGAAGATAGAGCAACTCAAGAAAGACAGCAGCCTCAAGAGCGTGGAATTCAAGAAAAAGCTGAATGCCCTCCATAAAGAACTGGAAGAAAAATCAAGGGCCATCGAGACCCTCCAGAACCAGCTCAAGGAAAAAGACCTCATAATCAGCCAGAAGGAGCAGACGATAGACAGCCTTGAGCATCAGGCTTCTGACCTCAAGGAAGACATAACCGTCCTCACGGGTGAGAAGGAGGAACTCAAAGACAAGGTAGACTCTCAAGACAGAGCCTTGTTCTCGGCTTATTACATCGTGGGAAGCAAGGAAGAACTCATTGAGGCCGGCGTAATATCCAAGGGCGGGCTTTTCAAGTCTTCCAAAGTATCTTATGAAGCAGAAAAAACATCTTTCATCAAGATAGACTACAGGGAAATCTCCACCATCAACACCAATGCCCAGAAGGCCAAGGTACTTTCCAACCACCGCAAGGGAACCTACTCAATTGAGGATGTAGACGGTGAAGCCATCATAAACATCTCCGATCCCGAGGGATTCTGGGAACAGACCAAGTATCTTGTAATCCAGACCCAGCAATAAGCTTCCTGGGACCGGAAAACGGTTGAATCACACATGAAACAGAACGTTCTTCTGTGCCCCTCCCCATTGAGGTACGGAGCACCGCAGTTTGACAAGATAAAGGAAGATGACTATCTCCCCGCTTTTGAAAAAGCAATTGAGGAAGCATATCGCGATATTGATGCAATCGTCTCTAACCCGGAGCCTCCAACATTCAAAAACACTATAGAGGCCTTGGAGTTCTCCGGAGAGAAACTGGACACTGTCAGCGGCATCTTCTTCAATCTGAACGAGTGCCTGTCTTCCGACAAGATGCAGCAAATCGCTGAGGAGGTTTCTCCTAAACTTACCCGGCTCTCTTTATATACCTTGTTCAACGACAAGCTTTTCCAAAGGGTAAAATCTGTCTACTCCCAAAGAAGGAGACTTCACCTTGACAAGGAGCAGGCCCGGCTCCTGAGCCGCAAGTTCCGTTCTTTCAAGGAAAACGGTGCCCTTCTGGACGAGGAAGGCAAAAAGCATCTGGCAAAGAATTCCGAAGAGGCCAGCCTTCTTACTCTCAAGTTTGGCAAGAACGTGCTGGATGCCACCAACGATTTCATCCTCCACCTTACAGACAAGGAAGATGTTGCCGGCCTTCCTGATTACGTACTTGAAGAAGCTGAAGCGGCAGCAAAGGAACGCAAGATGAAGGGATGGGTTTTTACCCTTCAGGCTCCGAGCTATTCGGCGTTCATGAAGTTTTCTCCAAAGAGAGAACTTAGAAAGAAGATGTACATGGCATACGGGTCAAGGTGTCTTGGAGGAAAGTACGACAACACTGCAATAATCCGCAGGATACTGGAACTTAGGATGGACAGTGCCCGCCTGCTGGGATTCAAGAACCCGGCACAGGCTGCCCTGAAGTACAGGATGGCAAAGAATCCGAAAACCGTCAAGACTTTCCTGAACGATCTTCTGGCCAAGACCCTCCCTTATGCCAAAAAGGACGTGGAACGCATAGAGAAGTTTGCCCAAAAGCATGGATTTGCTGGCAAGGACGGCTCCCGCGTCAGACTTCAGGGCTGGGACTTTGCCTACTGGAGCGAGAGGCTGCGCAAGAGCCGCTACAATCTCAGCGACGAGGAAACCAAACCTTTCTTCCGTCTTGAAAACGTACAGCAAAGCCTTTTCGACCTTGCCCGCCGTCTGTACGGAATCAGATTCGTGGAAGCTAAAGACATCCCTGTATATCACAAGGATGTGAAGGTTTACGATGTCCTGGACAAGGACGGTTCGCATCTGGCCCTTTTCTACAGCGATTTCTATCCACGCGAAAGCAAGAGGGGCGGAGCCTGGATGACTTCTTTCAGGGACAGCGGCGGAATACCGGAACAGAGGCCTCTGATTTCCATCGTGTGCAACTTTACCAAGCCTACTCCTACCAAACCTTCCCTACTGACATTCGGAGAGGTGACTACCGTACTCCACGAGTTCGGCCATGCACTGCACGGCATATTCGGCAAGGGGAAGTACCCTTCTCTTACAGGAACATCCGTAACCCGGGATTTTGTAGAACTCCCATCTCAGATAATGGAGAACTGGGCCGTTGAAGAAGAGTTTCTCAAGATGGCAGGACGGCACTATAAGACCGGAGAGGTCATAGGCAAAGACCTTATAGCCAAGATTAAGCGTGCCCGCAACTACAACAGCGGATATGCCTTTGTACGGCAGCTTGCATTCGGCATCACGGACATGGCCCTGCACACCATGCCTAAGGAAAAAATCCTTCAGATAAACACTCCTGAAGACCTGGAAAGGCTGGAGAACCGCCTCAAGGACAAATGCAAGCTGATGCCCGCAGTTGAAGGCACCGCTTTCTGCCCAAGCTTCAACCACATTTTCTCCGGAGGATATGCAGCCGGATATTATTCCTACAAATGGGCGGAAGTGCTGGAGGCAGATGCCTTTTCGCTGTTCAAGAAGAACGGCATCTTTGACCGGAAGACCGCCGGGAGTTTCAGGGAAAACATCCTGGAGAAAGGCAATCTGGAAGACGCTGACATCCTCTACCGCAACTTCCGCGGCAGGGATCCAAAGCCTGAGGCCCTGCTCATCAGGGACGGGCTTACCCGGCCTTTACGCAAATGACATCGGAAAGACAGGTTGTGTAATTGGGAGATAGCCTTTCACGCTTCATCTCCCATTTTTCTTTTCGCTCTGCGATGCCCCCGCTTGCTTTCCTGTTGAATATGGCAGATTCTCCCTGCACTGCAAGATGCAGGCTGCTACGCCCGTAGCGCCGGTTGACTTCATCCATCAGAAGGTCCACCCTGCGGTTCCTTTCATAATCGGGATGATAATAAAGGTTTTGCTGTATGTGCCCGTTGGGAACTATCCCGCTTACCGTAACTCCTGCCTTTTTGTAGGCATAGCCAGGAACGTATATCTGTTCAAGAGCCTTGAGGCAACCTTCTACAATACCTAGCGAACTGTCCTCCGCCTCAGGGAACTCCACGGCCGCCCGGTTGTAATACTGGGGAAGGTCTTCCCTGAAAAAACTGGTCATCAGGAACACCGTGGCATACAGGGCGGAACTGCGCTGGGCCCGCAGTTTCCGGGCGCATGAGGAGGCAAAGTTGGAAACGGCCGTACGTAGCTGCCCCAGGTCCGCCACAAGTTCCCCAAAACTGCGGCTGGTAGTTATGGTCTGCCTCAACTGCCTGTGGTCCAGCCTTATTACATCTGAACCCAAGAGCTCCTCATATGTTCTAAGCCCACACACTCCCATATGCTGCTTTATCCAGTAAGGCCCCCGTTCCACAAAATCTGCGGCAGTGTTCATCCCCATCGCAGAGAACTTTCTCAAAGACCTGTACCCAACGCCCCAGACATCTTCCAGCGGTAGCAGCGAAAGGGCCTTCTTCCTCCGGGCTTCCGAGTCTATCATACAATAACCCCTATAACCTGCATACTTCTTTGCAAACCGGGTTGCCGCCTTTGCAAGTGTCTTTGAATGAGCCGTTCCAACCGATACCGGAATGCCTGTAGCCTTGGTTACACGGGTAACTATCTCCCTCCCCAGGGAGGCAACCTCCTCTGCCGCCAAAGACCCGAAATCCACAAAAGCCTCATCTATGGAATACACATCCACATTCCTTTCAGCACAACCGGCCTTCCCCACAACACCCCTGAGAATCTCCATGGCCCTGCGGCTCATGTCACCGTAAAGAGTATAGTTGGATGAACACATGGCCACCTCCACGCCTTTCCTTATAAACTCCTCTTCTATCTTGAAGGCCGGCATCCCCATCTTTATCCCGATGGCCTTGGCTTCCGCACTTCTGGATACGGCACAACCGTCGTTGTTGGACAGCACCACAACCGGCTTTCCTTCCAAAGACGGATCAAACACCCTCTCGCACGATACAAAGAAGTTGTTGCAATCCATTACCCCAAGAAACCTTCTCTGCTTTTCTTCCTCCATGACAGTCAGTGCTTTCTGATTTTCTTTATGGCATAAGTCACAACTCCCCAGATCTTGAAGTTCTGGTCAGGTGTTACCTTTATCTTCCTGTACTTAGGATTCTCCGGTACAAGCCACAGAACATCTTCCGCCCCACCGCCTTCATTCTTCTCAACATGAATCCGCTTGAGCGTAAACTCCCCGTCCACAAAGCATACGGCAATATCCCCCTCCGAAGCTGAGAGGCTTTTGTCTATGACAATAAGGTCTCCGTCTTCTATTCCAACCCCTGTCATGGAATCTCCGCTCACCCTTCCGAAGAAAGTTGCTGACGGATTCTTCACCAGTTCCTGGTTCAGATCTATTCCGCCCTCAAGATAATCTTGTGCCGGCGAAGGGAAACCTGCCTTGATTCCCCCATCCGCCAAAGGCAACACCAGTGACTTTTTTTTCATTAAAATTAAACTCAGATGCTTTTCCTCATATTGCTGAATTAGTTTAATTGTAAACTTTTCATCTGCACGATAAATGGGGGGGAGGGTACATACTTTCATGAATAAAAAACAGATAAATATTAAAAGATATTACCTGTCATCTCTGATGATTGAAATCTTCACTTCCTTTGAATCACCGATAGTTTCCTCGATGAAGGCTTCTATCTCGCTGCTGAAAAGGATGTTGTAGTTGTTCATAATCTTATGTTTTTATTTGTTTTACTTTCTGTTTCCTTTATTTGACGATGCAAAGGTATAGCCGCATTTTGACAGGTTGTGTCAATGTGCGATTTATTTGAAAATTCTTACCTTGCATACCGTAATTTTTATGGTTTTGTCATGAAGAAATTTGCAATGATCATCGCGATGCTGTTTGCAGCAGCCTCGCTTTCAGCCCAGAACACCAAGAAGCAGGACTGGGCGCAGTTTTATGTTTTCCAGAAAGACAATGCAAGAGTCATGGAACAGATAAAAGATGCTCCAAAGGGGAAGTGTCCAAATTGCGAATGGAAAAACCGCAAGGTAAAGGCCGTGCTTATGGGAGATTCCATTACGGAACTGTGGTGGGACCTGGATTCTGCTTTCTTCAAGGACAACAACTTTGTGGGAAGGGGAATTTCAGGACAGACAACCAGCGAGATGCTGGTGCGTTTCCGCCGCGACGTGCTGGACCTCAAGCCTCAGTACGTGTTCATAATGGCCGGAACCAACGATGTTGCCGAGAACAACGGCAAGATAACCCTTGAAAACATCCTCGGCAACCTGATATCCATGGTGGAGCTGGCCAAACTTCACAATATCAGGCCGGTACTCTGCTCCGTTCCTCCAACAGACCATTTCATATGGAGAAAAGACCTCAAACCGGCAAAGAATGTCATCAAACTCAATGAGATGATACGGAACTATGCAGACAGCCAGGGAATTCCATATATAGACTATCACGCCGTCCTCAGCGATGAAAACGGCGCACTCCCGGCAAAGTACTCAAAAGACGATGTGCACCCTGTTCTTGCCGGCTATAAGGTTATGGAGAGATTATTGCTGGAAAGATTCAAGGAGATTGACAGATAGATTCAAAAAAACTCAGCTATGAAAAAGATCTTTGCAATACTTGCCTCAGCGATAATCCTGCTGGCCGTGCCGTCCAAAACAGACGCGCAGACACTTCGCGACAAGTACGGTTCACAGATAGGAACCATCGAGAACAACGGCACCATACGTGACAAATACGGCTCTCAGGTTGGAAAGATAGACAACAACAATGTGATCAGGGACAAATACGGCTCCCAGATCGGGAAGATAGACAATGACGGCACCATCCGCGACAAATACGGCTCCCAGGTAGGGAAAGTGAATTCAGACGGAGTGGTCCGCGACAAATACGGCTCGCAGATAGGAAAAGTGGACAATGACGGCACCATAAGGGATAAGTACGGCTCTCAGATCGGATCGGCCAGAGGCGTACCTAAGACTTGGGCCGGCCTTTACTTTTTCTTCAGCCTGAACTGACGCCAACTTCAGCATTAAAAAAAGCACCCGCATTTCTGCAGGTGCTTGATTTTCCTCGTAGCGTGGGGCGGGATTGAACCGCCGACCTCATGATTATGAATCATGCGCTCTAACCAGCTGAGCTACCACGCCATCACTGTGCCCAGCAGCTGGCTGGACTTTCAGGTTTTGGTTGAGATACCCGGATTCGAACCAGGACTAAGAGGACCAGAATCTCTTGTGCTGCCATTACACCATATCTCAGTGTTTCCCCCTTTGTTTTCCGAACGGGAGGGCAAAAGTAAACAAAATTCCTTTATTCACAAATTTTTTCAACAAGTACTGTTGCATAAACTGCAACTCCTTCCTCCCTGCCAACGAATCCGGCCCCTTCTGTGGTGGTGGCTTTTACGGAAATGTCGTCAACGCTGCACGGATTGTCCGGACTGCAGTTTGAAAGCACTCCGGCAAGGGTCTGACGCATCTGGAGTATGTAAGGGGCCACTTTTGGCTTCTGGAGCAGGATGGTGATGTCCGCATTTACCAGGCGCCAGCCCCTCTCAAGGATCATCCTGTAGGTCCTGTCGAGCAGTATCTTGCTGTCTATTCCCTTGAATTCGGCACTGGAGTCTGGAAAATGATGCCCTATGTCGCCCAGCGAAAGGGTGCCAAGAAGGGCATCGCAGAGAGCATGTATTACAACGTCTCCGTCAGAGTGGGCAACCAGGCCCTTGCTGTGAGGTATATCCACTCCGCCAAGGACAAGCCTAAGGCCAGGTGCCAGAAGATGTACGTCGTAACCGTTTCCTATTCTGAAATTCATGCGAAAGTTGTTTTCTGTGCAAAAGTAAGGTTTTTTCCCTATTCTTAAAAATTGCTATCTTTGGGAGTTTACTAAACTGTTTGATATGGGGTTCAAGTTTTTTCATCTGCCCGACCACAGGGTCTTTGACTATCCTGCAAGATATTACAACAAAGATCTTGACAAGTTTGAGGGTATCAATGCAGAAGCCAAGGCTGCCAAGGGAGAGTACGTTCCCGGTAGCATTGTAAGCAAAGGCTTCAGGAAGCCGTACCGGGAACTCAAGAGGGCCGACGGCGGATATGGAAAGGGCAAGAGGCTCGTGGTATATGCCCTGATTGCGGTAATCCTGGTGGCTCTGCTCTATTTTACCAAGGCCCTGCACCTGCTGTTCCAGGCTTATCAGATGAACCAATAGAATTGAATTATGCTTAAAGTTCTTCCGGAACACATATACAGTCTCATTGCCGCCGGAGAGGTTATCCAGAGGCCGGCCTCCGTTGTAAAGGAACTCATGGAGAATTCCGCCGATGCCGGAGCCACATCCATCATGCTGGTTGTCAGCGACTACGGCAGAACCCTCATACAGGTGATAGACAACGGATGCGGAATGGATGCCCAGGAAGCCGGGTTGTGTTTCCTGTCTCATGCCACATCAAAGATAGATGCTGTGGAAGACCTGCAGAACCTCTCAACTTTTGGTTTCAGGGGAGAGGCGCTGGCCTCGATTGCGGCATGCGCGGATGTAACCCTCAAAACAAGGAAGAAAGGCCAGCAGACCGGCACCCAGGTACACATATCCGGGGGAAAGACCCTGGAAACAACTGAAATTGCCTGCCCGGAAGGATGCAACATAGCCGTACGCAACCTGTTCTTCAACATTCCTGCAAGGAGGAAGTTCCTCAAGTCGGACAACAGCGAGTACCGAATGATCGTATCCGAGTTCACCCGGGTGGCTCTCACCCGCCTGGACATAGAATTCAGGCTCATATCAAACTCCAAGGAGGTTATAACCCTCCCCAAGGGGCGTAACCTCAAGCAAAGGATCACAGACCTTTACGGCTCAGCCATCGGCAAGCAGCTGGTTGATGTCTCGGTAGATACAACCGTAGTCAAACTGTCGGGAATAACAGGCACCCCGCAGAGCGCAAAGAAAACCCAGCAGAATACTTTCCTGTTTGCAAACGGAAGGTTTTTCCGTTCGCCGATGCTGCACAAGGCTGTCCTTAAAGCGTATGGCAACCTGATTCCGGAGGGCAGCACTCCGCATTATTTCATATTCCTGGAAGTTCCTCCTCAGGAAATGGATGTCAATATCAGCCCATCCAAGACAGAGATCAAGCTGGAGAACGAGCAGGTAATATTCCAGATAGTGGAAGCCGCCGTAAAGGAGGCTATCGGCAAGAATGCCTTTGCCCCGGCAATAGACTTTGATACCGAGGGCGTTCCAATAGAGATCAGCACCGGAGACGGTTTCACCCTCACCCCGGAGGAAAAAAAGAAGATGCAGCAGGGAGGCTTCCGCCAGCCAAGGATAGACTACAACCCCCTGTTCAATCCGTTTGAAGAAGACAGAAAGGAAAAAGCTTCCGGCTACAAGACGGTACCAAGTTCCATAAACCAGCAGCTTATGGAGGAGGCGGACCAAAGACGCATACTCCAGATAGACAAGAACATTGTGATAATGGCAGACGGGGACGGCGGAATCCTGGTTGTAAACATTGCCCGGGCTCGTCAGAGAATCTTCTATGAGAGGTATCTCAGGTCCATGCAGGACAGCAGCTGCCAGATTCAGGAAGAACTGTTTCCAAAGACCGTTACCTTAGACCACGCTTCATTTGCAACCCTCATGGACAACGTAGACAGGGTACGCAGCCTCGGATTCGAAATCAGGGAGTTTGGCAAAGACTGCATAGTTGTCAGCGGAACTCCTGCAGACTTCAAGGGAGAAAAATTCTCAGTAGAAGACAGCATTGAAGAACTGGCCTCCTACATAGAGGAAGGAAACCAGGATGAACTCTTCCGGAAAGCCGCACTTGACATTGTCCGCCGCTCCAACTTCTCCTACACCGCAGACATCTCTGAAAGAGAAGCCCTGACCGTAATAGACGAACTGTTCCTCTGCAAGGAACCTTCAACATCCCCGGCGGGAGGTTATACCTTCTTCCGCCTGGGCGCAGAGGAAATAAGACATAAATTGCTATGAAATACCTGACACCTGCAATAAAACACATCATCATCGTCAACGTGCTGATGTTCCTGGCCACCCTCCTCAACGAAGAGTTCATGCTGGAGCATTTTGCCCTGTTCCCGATAGGAACCTATTTCTTCCGCCCTTGGCAGCTGGTTACCCACATGTTCATGCACGGAGGTTTCTGGCATATCTTCTTCAACATGTATTCCCTGTTTTTCTTTGGAATAGTGCTCGAACGGGTTTGGGGAACAAAGAAATTCCTGCTGTATTATTTTGTCACAGGACTCGGGGCCGCAGCCTGCCATCTTGGAGTGATGTACCTGCAGGGTGTTGATTACAACCTTCCTACGGTTGGTGCTTCCGGAGCCGTTTACGGAGTGCTGCTGGGTTACGGAATGCTCTTCCCTAACAACAGGATAACCATGGTGTTCCCAATTCCGGTAACCCTCAAGGCAAAGTGGTTTGTGCTGATATTTGGAGGCATAGAACTGCTTACCGGTTTCCTTGACACAGGCAGCGGAATAGCACACTTCGCACATCTGGGAGGCATGCTGTTCGGCGTACTGCTCATACTCTACTGGAAAAAGAAAAACAAATTGTACGAATGGGTAGAATAAAAGGACGTAAAAGACGGGTCCCTGCTTTTTTCGGGTTTACATTCAGGCTGGTTCTGATAATAGCCGCCCTGTGCCTTTTCCTGTCCTACATCTCTTCATACATAGACCCGGCAAGGTTCTCCGTGCCGCTTTTCTTCGGACTTTATTTCATCCCGATACTCATCATAAACATCGTATTGTTCCTGATTGCAGCCGTATCTGGGAGCAGGAGTGCCTGGATTCCCATAATAGCCTTGCTTCCGGCACTGCTGTTTGCTGAAAGGTTCTTCAGGTTCGGAGGTTCTTCAGATGAAGGCTCCTACGGCTCCAGGTTTACAATCCAGACCTATAACGTGGGCAAGTTCCAGCTAGCAAAGAACAGGACTTCCCCGGCCAAGGCGCTGGAAGAAATAACCCGCCAGGTAAACGACAGCGATCCTGACATATTGTGCCTGCAGGAAGTCTACCTCGACAGCATTGAAATGACCCGCACCATATTCCCGGGGTACAGATACAGGACCTACCACCTTTTCCGGCACGGCAACGGCAAGAGGAGCGGCAACATGATCCTCAGCAAATACCAGATAACCCAAGGCAAGGTCCTGACATTCAGGCACAGCACCAACCTTTCTCTGTTTGCAGACATAATCCTTGAAGGAGATACCGTAAGAATCTACGACAACCATCTGGAATCCTACGCCATCTCACCCGCTTCACTTGTCAAGAGAATCAGGGAAAAGAGGAAGAACTCCGAAGACGTGAGGGAGGAAATCATAAACGTACATACCAAGGTCCGCAACACCGTCATACGCAGGTCAAAGCAGGTGGCCGCCATCCTGTCCAACATCCAGAAAAGCCCGTATCCGGCAATAATATGCGGAGACTTCAACGACACTCCGATGTCCTATACCTATCACAAACTCAGCTACGGCAGCAAAGACACCTTCAAGGAAAGCGGCAAGGGCTTTTCCGCCACCTATTCCATGCTGTGGCCGCTGCTGAGGATAGACTACATTTTCATTCCAAAGTCATTCACCGGCATAAGCCACAACACGATAAGAAACGCTTATTCCGACCACTACCCTGTAATCGCAGAGTTTGGCAAAGAATCAAACCCAGAATAATAGACTGAAACATAATGGCAAGGCATGCATATCAGAAGGACCCAAAGATGGAAGTCCAGATAAACAAGGCGATGGAAGTACTGAAAAACGGTGGAGTGATCCTCTACCCGACAGATACCATCTGGGGCCTGGGCTGCGACGCCACAGACCCGGAAGCCGTGAAGAAGGTTTTTGAGATAAAGCAGAGAGAAGAAAGCAAAAGCCTGGTAACCCTGGTCAGCGATCTGGACATGCTTGCAAGATATGTGGAAAACATTCCCGATGCCGCCCTGGACTTGATTGAGGTCAATGATTCTCCGATGACCATAATCTATCCCAAGGCCGTGCATCTGGCTCCAAACGTAATAGCCGAAGACGGCAGCGTGGGCATAAGGATCCCGATGAACGAGTTCTGCCGCCAGCTGTGCTTCAGGCTTCGCAAGCCGCTTGTTTCAACCTCAGCCAACATCTCCGGAGAGAACCCGCCTAAAGGCTTCAAAGACATAGACCCTCAGATAAAAGAGGCCGTGGACTACGTGGTGCATCCTTCCATGGAAGAAAAGAATTCCACCCACAAGGCCTCCCAGATCATCAAGCTGAGCGTCAACGGCCAGATTCAGATCATACGCAAGTAAAAAGGCGCCGACGTCTTGAACGTGGCGCCTGTACTACAGCAGGGCTTGGTGGCTACATCTTTATGAAAGACGGGGCCCTGTGGCCTGTAAGGTGAATGAAAGCCTCGGCATAGTCGCACCAGTATTCCATTCCACGGAATTTTTCCATCGGGATGTGCCAGTTGTCCAGAAGGTCCGGCATATCCTGGCTAACATGGCACAGGCAGGCCTCATGCTTCTTCTCGGCAACTGAAGAAATGTCTACATAGTCCGTAGGCACAAACTTCATGCTCTGGTTTCCGCTCATTGCCTCTGCATAGAAGAGATCGAAACTGTAGCCGCTGTATCTCCAGGCGTCATAAACAAGGATCGAGCAGATGCGATGGTCGCGATGAGTGTCTATAGGCCAATGGGTTATCACGAGCTCAGGTTTTTCCTCATTGATAACCTGGAGCATCTCGTCGTATTTTTCCTTGTTGATGACGGTGGCTCCGTCTACCTGGGACATGAACCTGTACCTGGCACCAGTTACCTTGCATGCTGCGATGCATTCCTTTTCCCTGACGGCTGCCGCCTCGTCTCCGCTCATTCCCTTGATGCCGGCTTCTCCTCTTGTCAGATAAACACAAACCACATCCCATCCGGCCTCGAGCAGAAGAATCATGGTACCTCCGGCAATGGTCTCGGGATCATCAGGATGAGCTCCAATGACCAAAGCCTTCCTCTTCTTGCCCTTATTTGCCTCAGAGCCTGAAAGCCTGTCCACGGATGAAGCCTGCAGAATTGAAGGAAGAGACAGGGCGGCTGCTCCTGCAGCTACTCCCGCAGATGTCTTCAGCCAATTTCTTCTTGAAACCTTTTTCATAGAATCTATTAGTTATTTATTGTTTGACATTTACTTCTCAAGTGAGGCAAAATAAACCTCGGAAACGGAAACTGCCGCTGCAGTCTCCACCCTTAGCCTGGACGGACCCAGGGTAACCGGAAGGAATCCCTTCTGCTTGGCAAGCCTGATCTCACTCTCCGAGAAATCCCCCTCCGGCCCTATCATCACCACCACGTCAATCCTGTCCGCGCTTTCGTGCAGCCTTTCCCTGATGGTCTTCTTGTCATCTTCCTCGCAGTGTGCAATCAGTTTGAGCACCCCTTCCTGATAATCGCGATTGAGAAAATCCTTCACGCTGACCGGATCCTCCACAATTGGAAGGCACGACTTCAAAGATTGTTTGGTAGCCGCCAGGACAAGGGCCTCAAGTCTTTCCTTCTTTAATGTTGTACGTATGGAATGTTCTGATATTATCGGAACTATTGTATCTACTCCCAACTCCGTGGCCTTTTCTGCAAACCACTCATACCGGTCCATGTTCTTTGTGGGGCAGACAGCCATGACCAGACGGTAGTTCCTGGCACCAACCCCGAGGCTCTTTTCCACAACTTCGCACTCTACAGACGCCTCCCCTCTCCTGGGCAGGGAAATGGCCCTGATACGGCAGTTGTAAAGGCCTCCCATGCCGTCTATTATGAAGACAGTGTCTCCTTCCTTGTGGCGCATCACCCTTGCACAGTGGTCCGCTTCACTTCCTGAAAGGGTTATTAGGGTGTTTCTGATGTCGGTAGAATAAAAGAGCTCCATCGCGATGATAATTTAACACAAAAATAAGAATCTGTTTCCAAAACTCCCACAAACCACATATCGGTATTTTAGTTATTTTTGCACCGCAAAACAATTACTGATATGGCACAAGTTAAAACCACCCGATACGTGGCCCTTGATGTTCTCAGGGGCATGACTGTTGCGGGCATGATACTGGTAAACAACCCTGGTAGCTGGGGACATATATTTTCACCTCTGAGGCATGCAAGCTGGGCCGGCTGCACCCCTACTGACCTCGTTTTCCCGTTCTTCCTGTTCGTAGTTGGAGCGGCTATGGCCTTCTCCTTTGCAAAATACGGAGAGAGCCTTTCAAAGGCCAGTGTAAAAAAGCTTCTGATAAGGGGAGCCCTGATTTTCCTGGTTGGCCTGGCACTGAACGCTTTTCCGTTCATAAAACTGCCTATGGATCCTGACCACGGATTCTGGTGGAACGTGGCAGAGAAATTCCGCCACCTGAGAATCTTCGGAGTGCTTCAGAGAATTGCCATGTGCTATGTGGTGGGCGGTCTGATTGCCCTCTGGCTCAAGAAACCGAAGAAGATAGTCTGCACAATGGTGATACTGGCACTTCTGGAAGTTCTGGTATTGTGGCTTCTCAGAGACGGACAGGGTGCCTTCCTCTTTGGCGAAACCGTCAAGGACACCATGGCCGGAAGGGCTTCCGGAGCCTTTGACGTTAATTTCTTCAATGCCCTGGGCCTCAACGGAGAAAACCATGTTTACCACGGAGAAGGTTTTGCCTTTGATCCGGAAGGCCTTATCGGAGTCCTCAGCGGAAGCTGCACTGTTCTGCTGGGATTCCTCATCGGCAATATCTGCCGCACCGAGGAACATAAAATCAATGCGGTAGCCAAGCTGTTCGTGATTGGAATGATCTGCCTTGCACTGGGTATGATTTTCAGCATCTGGCTTCCTATCGTGAAGAAAATATGGACAGGTTCCTACGTTCTCTATGCAGGCGGATGGGCTATACTGATGCTCGGATTCTTCGCCTACTTCATAGACGTCAAGGGCAAGGAAAAGATCTTTACTCCTTTCAAGGCCCTTGGAATGAACCCTCTGTTCGCCTTTGTGATGGCCGGCCTGTTCTCCAAGATCCTCGGCGGCATAATCAAGTGGAAGGTTCCTATGCTGCAGGATGACGGAACCATGGGAGAAAAGACATACTCCGTACTGAGCTGGTTCTACCAGAACTGCTGCTGCCCAATCTTCCGTTCTGACTTTTTCGGAGGAAACAACGGCAACAACGAGTTTGCTTCGCTGATGTACGCCATCGTATATGTGATAGTCTTCACGCTCATGGCTTATGCCCTCTACCGCAAGAAGATAGTCATCAAGCTCTAACAAGTTCATCGCCGATGAAAAAGATGATAATGGTGGGCGGCAAGATGGCAGATGCCGTAAAATGGGATGGATTAAACCTGCCCCAGATTCGGGAGATTGCCGGAGAAAAGCTGATGGAACCTCATCTTTGCATGGGGTTCCTCTATCTTTTCATCGCAACGGAAGACGGTATTTCCCAATGCAACGAGGGCGACTGGGTAGCCAAGGACACTGACGGTGGCCTGCACGTCCTGAAAGCAGAAGAGATGTAGTAGCATTATCTGGATATGGAGTACTGGAAGCAAAAGAAAAGAGAGGATAATAAGAAAACCCTTTGGTGGGAAAATATTGTTGTGGACGGCGGAAAGAACAAAATTCTCAAGACCTTCACAATCAGCAGCCTTGAAGAAATAGACAAGGTGGCTCAGGAGTTCATCAGCTACATCTCTGAGTCCGACCTCCAGAGCAACATCTTTGCCTTCTACGGCAAGATGGGAGCCGGCAAGACCACCTTCATCAAAGCCATCTGCAATGCCCTTGGCGTAAAGGACAACGTAAACAGCCCTACCTTCACTATCATCAACGAATACAAAAGCGCAAAAGGATTTCCAATATACCACTTTGACTTCTACCGCATCAACAAGATTCAGGAAGCCTTTGACATAGGTACAGAAGACTACTTCTCAGGAAACGGCCTCTGCCTTATCGAATGGCCTGAGAAAATCGCCGAGATACTCCCTGAAGACTGCATCAAGGTCTCAATCACCACCAACCCCGACCTCAGCCGCACGATAGAGATTTCATAGCCTAAAATGTGATTTTTTGGCCTAAAAAAGCTCCGAAAATGTGATTTTTTGCTTATTTTTGAAGCCGAAAATGTGATGAAAACCATGCAACTTCTTAAAAGAAAGGTAGATAACTTTTTAGCCCACTGGAAGGGAAGGTCCAACCACAAACCCCTCATCATAAAAGGGGCCCGGCAAATTGGAAAAACAGAATCAGTAAGGGCCTTTGGAAAGGCCAACTACAAGTCTGTCATAGAAATCAATTTCGTGCTTGAAAAAAAGTTCAGGGGTATTTTTGAAGATGGATACGAAGTAGATTCCATTATCAAGAACATCACTCTGCTGAATCCTGAACTGAAGTTCATTCCTTACCACACTCTCATTTTCTTTGACGAACTGCAAAAGTGCCCAGACTGCGCCACTTCCCTCAAATCTTTCTGCCAAGACGGACGGTATGATGTTATATGTTCCGGCTCACTGATGGGCATTTATTACCAGGAGATAGAATCCAACGCCGTGGGCTACAAAGAAGACTATACCATGCACTCAATGGATTTTGAGGAGTTCCTGTGGGCAAAAGGCTATACTCCACAGCAGATTGAAGACCTTTATTCCCACATGATTGCCATAACTCCACTTTCAGAAATCCAAATGAAGACAATGATGGAAAACTTCCTGGACTATATGACAATAGGAGGAATGCCGGAAGTGGTGAGAATGTATATAGAAAACCGCCATTTCGGAGGAACACTTCATCTTCTGAACCAACTGCTAAAAGACTACGAAGAAGACATCACCAAGTATGCCAGAGAAACCGACAAGTCAAAAGTACTTGCCGTCTATAACCACATATCAACCTTTCTAGCCAAAGAGAACAAGAAGTTCCAAGTCAGCAAAGTAGCCAAAGGTGCCAGGAACAGGGAATATGTCGGATGCGTGGAATGGCTGCAGGAAGCCGGAGTGATAAACGTGGCATATTGCCTACACAATGCAGAACTTCCTCTAAAAGGCAATTACAACCCCAACTACTACAAGGTTTATTATCACGATACAGGCCTCCTGATTGCCTCTCTGGACGAAGAAGCGCAGGAAGACCTCCGAACCAACAGAAA
Source organism: uncultured Bacteroidia bacterium (assembly GCA_902780455.1). GTDB lineage: Bacteria > Bacteroidota > Bacteroidia > Bacteroidales > UBA932 > Egerieousia. Next base: position 46,848 of record CACZFO010000007.1, read on the forward strand.
CTTCGGCACATATAAAGGAGCCCTATACGAGAACATTGTAGGTGAAATGCTCATCAAATCAGGCTATCCTCAGCTCTATTTCTTCAAAAGGGAAAACCCTTCTCTTGAAATGGATTTTTTTGTCCGCGACAAAGACTCCCTTGTGCCTGTGGAAGTGAAATCAAAAGACGGGGCTACGGCCTCTCTCAACAACCTCATAAACTGGGACTCGTTCCCTGACATCCGCTACGGCATCAAATTCGGCTACAAGAACATTGGCTGGAACGGCAAATTCTACACTTTCCCATATTTCCTCGCCTTCCTGCTGAAGCGGTTCCTGCAGGATCCTAACAGGAATATGTAGTTACCATTACTTGTATTGCTCCGCAATGGCGTCTTAATCACTCATTTTGTGATTATCATAGGTCTTTTTGCCTATTCAATATTCGTTTTATCTCTCTCAGGACTTCTTTGTTTTCCTTATACGATAAAGTCTCTT
>CACZFO010000008.1 GCA_902780455.1 uncultured Bacteroidia bacterium
TGTGCAAAAATAGTAATTTGATAATTAAAAAACGAGTAAAAACGGATAAAATAACACTTGAAGTGATGTTTTTTCACGTTATTATCGCCAAATTTACCCTAAAATAGGGATTTTTTTAGTAGATTTGCACTTGGAACACGAGGAACTCTGGAAAGGGGTTCTTCTTAATTTTTGTACTATGGCAACAGGACAATTTGTAACAGCAGAAGGGCTGAAGAAACTACGTGAAGAACTGAACGACATGATAACTGTCCAGAGACCGGCCATATCTAAGGCCATCGCTGAGGCAAGAGATAAGGGAGATCTTTCGGAAAACGCCGAATATGACGCAGCAAGAGAGGCTCAGGGGCTTTTGGAACTCAAGATATCCAAGCTTCAGGACCTGATAGCAAATGCCAAGATCATAGACGAGTCCCAGATAAGCACCGAGCAGGTGGGCATGCTCAACAAGGTTACGGTAAAGAACATGAAGACCGGAGCCAAGATGGTATTCACCCTGGTCGGAGAAAGCGAAGCCAACCTGGCACAGGGAAAGCTCGCCTCATCAACCCCTATAGGAAAGGCTCTGTTGGGCAGGCGCAAGGGAGAAATAGTGGACGTTAACGCCCCGGCCGGAGTCATCAAGTTTGAGATTCTTGACATATCGCTTTAGCAAACCCTTAAAACACAAGATAATGGCATCTATTTTCTCAAAGATCATAGCAGGTGAGATACCTTGCTACAAGATAGCCGAAACGGAAGACTACTTTGCCTTCCTGGACATTTCTCCGGTACAGATGGGGCATACCTTGGTTGTTCCCAAGGACGAACGAGACTACATCTTTGACTACGAAGACAAGTATTACGCCGGGCTGTGGACATTCGCCAAGAGAATCGCCGAGGCTCAGAAGAGGGCGATACCTTGCCGCAAGATAGGTGTTGCGGTCATAGGGCTTGAAGTGCCTCATGCACACATCCACCTGGTTCCCATGAACAACGAGGGCGATCTTGATTTTGATGCAAAGAAGAAGCTTCACCCGACTGCACAGCAGATGGAGGAAATCGCTGAGAAAATAAGGAAGGAACTTTAAGATTTGTTCAGCGATATGAAAAGACTGTTATGCATAGCTGCCTCTGTTGCACTGTTGTGCTCCTGCAGCGGCAAAAAAGCCGGTATCAGCATAAAGGTGGCAGACGCTCCAAAGAGCGACCTTGTCCTCAGCGTCCTCAACATCAACAAGGTGGAAGTAGTAGATACCCTCAAGACCGATGAAGCCGGAAAGGCATCCGTAAAGATAGACCTGCCGGACGAAAGTCCTAACTTCTACTACATCAACTACAACGGAGTACAGCTGGCTTCGCTGCTTCTGTGCCCGGGAGACAACGCAAAGGTGGAGGTAGACGGCAACGGACGCAACCTCAAGGTCAAGGGTTCAAAGGAATCCGAGCTTCTGCAGGTGGTAAACCAGCAGATAGAAAGCGGTCAGAAGAAGTTTGATTCCCTGAGCGTGCAGATGATCGCATGCTCTGAGATCGGAGACGTGGAGTCTGTCCAGAGGCTCAGGTATGAGCTTGGCCGTCTTTATGTAACCCAGAAGCAGGTAGCCATCAAGCACCTTGTTAACAACCCGCACTCATTCACCAACATTCCAAACCTCTACAGGCAGTTCAACGAGAACTTCCCTATGTTTGCAGACCTTACGGACGGTGTCTACTTCAAGCAGCTCGCTGATTCACTCAAGGTTGACTATCCGAATTCACCTTATGTGAAGGCACTTGAAAACGAGGCCGCAGCCTCCTTCAACGAAATGGAGCTTTCCAGCAGGATGAAGGACGCTACTCAGATTCTCTATCCGGAGATTGCAATGACAGACATCAACGCCCGTGTGCAGAAGCTGTCCTCACTCTCCGGCAAGCCGTTCATCCTTCTGTTCTGGGATCCTTCAAAGAATGAACAGAAGATGTTCAACGCCGAACTGGAGCAGATCTACAACCAGTTCAAGGGCAGGGGGCTGGAGATTTACTCTGTCTGCATAACTACCGACAAGGCATTCTGGAACTCAATAGTAAACCGCTTCCCATGGATAAATGTCTGCGACGGTGAAGGAACGGCTTCTCCTAGCCTTACCACCTATAACGTTACCAAACTGCCTACGCTCTTCCTCTTCAACAAGAAAGGTGAGATAACTTCAAAGGATGTATTTGACAAGAGCGGACTGACTAAAGCAGTTTCTTCTGTTTGCCTGGAATAAATTCCTTGAGATAAAATGGCTGGAAGTAGGCGAGGTCTGAAAACCTTCTTTCTTCCAGGGCATTGTAAGCTGCAATCCTGAGACCTGAGGCTAAAGGTGCCTGGTCCAGGATTGTTGCATTTTCCGGCATGGAGCCGTATTTCTCTTCCAGCAGTCTTCCGAATTTAGGTGCACCGTTTCCGGCAAAAAGCACTTTTCCGTTTTTTATGATATCTGCAAAACTGCTTCCGTCCAGGATTTTGGCCTCCACCGGGGAAAGCTGGCTGAGGTCATGGTCCAGCGTGGTTGTATAAACTTCCATCCTTCCGGCATCTATCATCGGAACAATGCAGGAAAAACCATTGCCTATATTGTCTATGGCGCACTGGGCTATGACGGAGAGGGTGCTGATGCCAATCAGCCGGGTGTTTGCGGCATAGGCGATTCCCTTGGCAAGTGAAACTCCGATCCTCAGGCCCATGTAACTTCCGGGCCCCTGGCTGACTGCAACTGCAGCGAGTTCCTTGGCGCTGACGCCGTTTTCTTTGAGTATGCTTTCTGTGAGGGGGGCCAGCATGGTGTCGTGACACTTGCCAACCCTGCATGTCTTCTGGGCTATGAGTATATTTGAGTCTGCCAGGGCGGCAGAGCATGTATCCGTTGCAGATTCTATCAGCAGAATGTACTTTGGCATTTTTCTATTTGTTTGCAGAAGTCTTGACTTTTGATCCGTTGCGCAGGGTCTTGCTGATTGCAGAGAACGGTCCTGTAACAACAATCGTTGAGTCTGATATGCCTTCCTTGATTTCTATGTTGGCCATGTCCTGGATTCCGGTCTTTACCGGTACCGCACTTACCGTCTGTTTTTTAGGGTCGTAGGTAAAGACAAAGGTACGGCCTCCTTCACCGGTGAAGTCGCTGCGGCTGGTAATGGCTGCGATAGGGAGGGCCAGCACGTCTTCAACCCTGGTGGTCTGGATCTGGACAGAAGCGCTCATTCCAGGGCGGAAAGGAGAAACGAGATCCGAATAGGATTCAGGAGATATCTTGACTTTCACTTCGAATGTTGTGGCCTGGTCCAGGGTCGCGGTAGCTGAACTCTTGGAGGAATTTGCTACCTCGGTTACAACTCCGTAGAAATCCCTGTCCATGTAGGCATCTACGGTGATCTTGGCGCTGTCTCCAGGATTGAGGCGGATGATGTCGTTCTCGTTTACATCTACCAAAACCTCCATCTGGTTGAAGTCTGCCACCCTGAACATTTCGGTTCCGGCCATCTGGGTAGTTCCCACAACTCTTTCTCCCAGTTCCACTGAAAGTTTGGAGATTATACCGTCCATAGGGGAGTAGATGGTGGTCTTGAGAAGGTTCTCCCTGGCTTCCTTTAGCCTTGCCTCGGCGCTGCTTATGTTGAACCTGGCACCGTCAAGCTGCTGCTGGGCCACGTCCCATTCGGCACAGGCATTCTCATATTCCGCCTTGGAAACCGTCTTGAGCTCGTACAGCTTGGAGTATCTCTCGTAGTTCTGCTTTGCCCTCAAGGTCTGGGCCTGCTGCTGCTTGAAGGAAGCCCTTACCGCATTCAAGGAAGCCATGGCCTGGTCTACGGCAGAAAGGTAGATGTCCTGCTTTATCTTGATTATCAGGTCTCCCTTCCTGACAGCATCTCCCTCCTTGACATGGAGTTCCACGATCTCTCCGGAAACATCGGGAGAAATCTTGACTTCGGTTACCGGCTGGATCTTTCCGTTGGCAGGAATGTTCTCCACTATGGTCATCCTTCCGGCCTTGGCGGTTTCAACTATCGGAACGTTGCTCTTCTTGCAGGTCTTGGATGCAATCATCAGCAGCACTATCACAACGGCTGCGCTGATCCACCATATCTTACTTTTTTTCTTCCCCATCTTTGAATAGTTATAATGCAATGGACTTTCCTTTGTAGAAGTCCAGTATCTTCAGTTGGAACAGGTATTGGTACTTTGCCTGGTAGTAGGCTGAAATGGCCTTGAACAAGTTGGTCTTGGCAATATTGTAATCCGTGGCGTTCATCATTCCCACGTTGAACTTGTTTTCCGTATAGGTGAAAGATTCCTGTATGCTGAGCATATTCTCCATGGCTGCATTCATCCTCTCGAGGGAGTTTACGGCCTCGTTGTGTGCAGACTGGATTTCCTTGAACAAAGACTGCTTCTGGAGCTCCAGCATGATTGCGTTGCTCTGCCTTGCAAGGGAAGCGTTCCTGGCCGCCATCCTGGCAGACAGTCCGTTGAAAACAGGTATGTTCAGAGAGAAACCTACAGAAGGATTCTTGTTGTGCTCAAACTGGGTGAAGAATGCACCGCTCTGACCGTCAGTATAATAAGAACCGTATCCGGCCTGCACTGAAAGAGAAGGCATCATCCTTCCCAGGATTGATTTATAATCGTACTTGCTCTTTTCCAGGTTATACTCGGCGATTTTTACCTGCGGCAGGTCCAGTGCCTTGCGGTAGATGGTTTCAACGTCTTCTATCAAGTAGAGCTGATCCTTGTCTTCTGAAGGAGCCTGGACCTCAAACGAATTCTCTTCTTCCTGAGGAAGTTCCAGAAGCTGCATCAGGGTGAGTTTGTTCGTGCGTACATCGCCTTGAGCTGCCACCAGCTGCGACTTTTCATTTGCCAGCTGGGCCTTGACTTCAAGCAGGGTGCTGTAGGCCTGACTGCCGGCATCCACCAGTTTGGCCGTTCTCTCCACCTGCTGCTCGGTGCTCTTGCAGCTTTCCTGGGCAGAGCGTTCTATCTCCCTGGACAACAGCAATTGAAGATAAGCCCTTGTAATCTGGATGGTTATGTCGTTCTTTATCTTTTCAAGCTGCTGCTCGGCGATCTTGAGAGAAGTCATGTTGCTCTTGATTGCATTGGTCTTGGAGAAGCCTCCGAAGAGAGTGGCTGAGGCGCTGAGGTTTCCGCTGGTAGACATGCTCCTCTTGTTCTTGATGATTTCCAGGGTCTGGAGGTTTACGCTCCTTCCCCAGCTCATGTTGTGGGACAGGCCGGCGTTTACACTTGGGGCCAGATCCCATTTTGACTGTGAAGCGGAGTTGCTGGCCTGCTCCACCCCGATTTCCTCCATCTTTACCTGGAGGTTGTTCTGCCTTGCGTATTCTATACACTGCGAGAGGGTCCACGGCCTCTGCTGTGCAGAAAGAGCGTTGCCCATGCACAGGAGTATGAGAATAAATATGAAGACACGTTTCATCATGGTTGCAAATATAATCAAAGGAATACTAAAAAAGGGATGACCAATCAATTTTTTGGCCATCCCGGTTTCTGCAGCTGCTAATTCAGAAAGAAAAGACAGTGGCGAGTTTCTGGTCTGTTACAGGCTTGCCTTTCCTTATATTCTTAATCATTTTGACAATCATCCCGATTCCGTAGCCCAAAGCCTCCATGAAGCGGGCCACGTCGGAATCCTTTCCGCCTATCACCTGGAACTGCTCGATGGCGGAAATCTCTACAAAACCTTTCATCTCCACCTCCTATCTGGCTAAATTGAACAAAGGTTTTCCTTCAAGTGCTTTCTTGTATCCTTTGTAGAAGTCTTCTCCGTAACTGGTTATGAAATCTACCAGGATTCCAAGAATCTTGGCTATCTTCCTGATGGTATCAGGATTCAGGCCCCCACGGATGCAGAACTCCCTTTCTTCCAGTTCTGCAAATCCTCCGATCTTCAGTCTCTTGTCTTCCATATTTTTCTTCAGAGTTAATGAATTCCGGCAAGTCTGGCGCGCCGGATTCCGCCATATGATCAACCGGTTAATCTTATAGTGTTGTCGCTAAGGCGGGCCATGTCGCCTTCGTGTGAAATGACCACAACCGCCTTGCCTCTTTCCCTGAGTTCAAGCATCAGCCTTTCAAAAGAAGCCCTTCCCTCCCTGTCCATGTTGGAAAAGGCCTCGTCAAAGATCATGATGGGGGTATCCGAGTACAAGGTGCGGGCAATCAGGATCATCTGCCTTTCCCCTGCAGACAAGGTTACTCCGGATGGCCCCACGTTTGAAAGCATGCCTTTGTCAAGCCTTTCCAGCATGGGCCCCATCCCGGCCATGACGGCCGCCTCTACGGCTCTTTCAAGGTCTTTTCCTTCTATCTTGTCCTCCCGTCTTCCGGGAGTCATGGCAATGTTGTCAAAGATGGTGGCATTGAAAAGATGAGAGTTTTGAGGGACTATAGATACGGTGTCCCTCCAGCATTTAGAATCGATACAGAAGATATCAATGCCACCGTATGTGATCTTTCCCCTTAGCGGGCGGCAGTCTCTTGTCATCAGCGATGCCAGTGTGCTCTTCCCGCTTCCGTTGGGGCCTTCTATGAAGGTTATGCTCGAGTGCGGAATCCTGGCTGAAAACCCCTCGAGCAGTCTCCTGCCGCCCGGATGCCTGAATTCCACATCCTTGAATTCAAGTACAGAGTCTGCACCGGAACCTACAAGCACCGAGGGAATGCCCCGGTCCCCGTGCAGACTGCTGTAGGATGAAGTTATGTCATAAATCCTGTCGGAGGCCACGAGAGCTTCGTTCATCAGAGAATCAAAACCCACCAGCGAACTCATTGACGAGATGAAGAAAACGCTGAGGGTGTAGAACGAGACCAGTTCTCCAAGGCTCAGCCTTCCGCCAAGGACTCCGGTTCCTCCCACAATCAGTATGAGTGCCATGATCAATTGTGATATCCCGCTTCCCAACCCGTTTACGGCAGCCGACAGTTTTCCTGCCTTTAAGTTTCTGAAAACCAAATCTGAATAGCTGTTGTTGTAATTCAGCTCTGATGGTTCTATGCCGAAATGCCTTATTTCGGCCTGGCCTTCAAGGCAGTCTATCACGTCGGTTTCAAAAGCCGATGCCGCCGCCATAACCTTGCGGCTCATCTTCCGGTTGAGCCGGTCTGCCGCTCCAAGGAGTATCACATATACCGGGATGCAGGTTGCAAGAAGGGACGCCAGCCTGCCGTAGAACGAAAACATGAGTGAGGTAACTGCTACGAGGGTAACAACGCACACTCCCAGCGAGACTGCACCTTCGCAGATGAAGACCCTTATCTTTACGGTATCGCTGAGCCTTGATTCCAGTTCTCCTTTAGGGTAGTCCCTGAAGAACCTCTCATCCATCTTCAGTATCCTTCTCATGAAGCCCCTGACCAGCCCAGAGTCTATCGCGATTCCGCCCCTGAGAAGGTACATGTCTCTCATGTAACCTATTATCAGCGATATCGGAATGAGACAAAGCAATACAGCTGAGACCACTGCCAGTGCTGAATAGTTTCCACTGGGCAGGACTTTGTCTATAAGTACCTGTAGAAGAAGGGAATTGCAGATACCCGTTCCTGCAAGAAAAATGGATCCGGCCAGGGCCAGGACAACCTCCCTGCGATGGAAGGACAGCAGCCTCAGCAGCCTGCTTTTCCTGCTTTGGCAACCGTCCGTTTCGTACATTCCATCTCCCGCACCGGCCAGAATTATGTAACCGCTCCAACGCTGTGCAAAATCAACAATATTCACCCACGTCATCCGGTCTTTTGCCGGATCCATGACCTGCAGTTTCTTCTTTCCTACACCGAATATGACTACATAGTGCAGCATTCCTTTTTCAGATACGGTATGGGCAATCACCGGAGAGGGAGAGGATGAAAGGGCCTGAAGCCTTTCTGCCTTTGCCTTAAGGTCCAAGGCGGCCAGGTTCTCTGCTTTCAGGGCCCTGGCATTGAGCCCCACGGCCGCGGCCCCGTCTGTAATTCCGCGTATGCTGATTCCGTCTTTGGAACAGCCGCATTCCCTTCTGAAGTGGCTCAGCGGAAGCCTGATGCCCCACCATGCGGCAACACTTGCCAGGCAAGCGGCTCCGCAGTCGTAAGAATCAGTCTGCCTTATATGTATCTTCTTTCTCATCGGTTCCTTAAGAAAGGTGCCGGAGAAAAGCCCGTTTATTCCGATTGTGGAAACTCCGACACCGTGGAAATATCATGATAACAACACACTCAAATCGCCGATGCAAAGATGGAGCTCCCGGTCATGGTTTTCCAAACCATCCGGTACAATTGATCCGGTACGATTCTGTCTTCGTACGGAAACGGTAAACTTTCTGAGGTTTTATCCCAGATTCTTGAAAAGATTCTTTACGAAAGGCATCAGGTTGTCAGCGGCAGTGTTCAGATACGCGTATGCCTTGCTGGTCTTGAGGATGTCTGGAGTTTCAACATTCATGGCCTCAAGGCCGTTCTCCACCAATGATGCTGCAACTATGAGGATTAGGGCAACCTTGGCTATGCAGAAAACGGCTCCGAGGAACTTGTTCAGACCGCCCAGGATGGTAAGGTCTATGACTTTCTCCAGAAGCTTTCCGATGTAATGGCAGATGATGATTATCAGAACCGTAAGCAGTATGAAGGCAACTATCCTGACAGCCGAAGCCGAGTCTTGTGCTCCCAGGAAACCTATAGCCCAGTCTGAGACAACCGGTGTGAGTTTTGAGGCTCCCCAGATTCCAACTATTACGGCCAGGATGGAAACCAGCTGGGCCATGAAACCTTTGAAAATGCCCCAGATGGCGGCGGCAACAATCACTGCTATGAGTACGATATCAATCCAATTCATGGTATGAATGTTTAAACAATACAAAGATATGCGAAAAAAAACTAAATTTGTCACTTCAAAAACAAAGCGACAGATATGGGTTTTGCAGAGTACAAGAAATTCGATCCGGTAGAACTTTCCAAGGAAGTTCTTGCCAAGTGGAAACAAGAAAACTGTTTTGAGAATGTGGTAAAGGCCAGGCAGGGTGCTCCTAAGTTTGTCTTCTTCGAGGGGCCGCCTTCAGCAAACGGAAAGCCGGGCATCCACCATGTGATGGCCAGGAGCATCAAGGATGCATATTGCCGTTACAAGACGCAGAGAGGTTTCCTTGTGAACCGCAAGGCAGGATGGGACACCCATGGACTGCCCGTTGAGTTGGGCGTGGAGAAGATGCTGGGAATCACCAAGGAAGACATCGGGAAGAAAATATCAGTAGACGATTACAACATGGCTTGCCGCAAGGAGGTCATGAAATATACTGCAGAATGGGTTGCCCTTACAGAGCAGATAGGTTACTGGGTAGACATGGACAATCCTTACATCACCTATGACAATCGCTATATAGAAACCCTGTGGTATCTTCTCAAAGATCTGTATAACAAGGGTTTGCTGTATAAAGGATATACCATACAGCCTTATTCTCCGGCTGCCGGTACAGGTCTGAGTTCGCACGAGCTCAACCAGCCGGGCTGTTATCGCGATGTAAAAGACACTACCGCAACGGTTCAGTTCCAGGTAAGGAAAGATGAGAAGAGCGCATTCCTTTTCAAGGGTGCCTCCCTTGACGGAAACGTCGGTGAACAGTACAGCCTGGAAGAGGGTGAGCTTTTCTTCATAGCATGGACCACAACCCCATGGACCCTTCCTTCAAACGTTGCTCTTTGCGTAGGTCCAAACATAGATTATGTGAGAGTGGCTTCATTCAACCCTTATTCCGGAAAGCCTGCGGTTTATGTGGTTGCCAAAGACCTTCTTGGAAGCAACTTCAATCCTAAGGCGGCCGACATTCCTCTGGCAGACTACAAGCCGGGTGACAAGCTGGTTCCTTACAAGGTTCTTGACTGTTTCAAGGGAAAGCAGCTTGAGGGCATAAGGTATTGCCAGCTGCTGCCGTGGATACTTCCTGAAGAGAATACGATGAGAGTGATCTGCGGAGATTTCGTCTCTACAGAAGAAGGTACCGGAATAGTGCATATTGCTCCTACTTTCGGTGCAGACGACGACCGCGTAGGAAAGCAGAACAACATAGCTCCTTTCACTCTCAAGGACAAGGAGGGTGTATGGAGGCCTATGGTAGACCGTACTGGCAAGTTCTACAAGGTTGAAGACCTTGATGCGGACTTTGTAAGTACCCGTGTAAAGGAAGGTTACCTTAAGTTTGCAGGCCGCTATGTGAAGAACGCCTATGATTCTTCACTGGCTCCGGACGCTGAAACCCTTGACGTTGACATCTGCGTTCAGATGAAGCAGGAGGGCAAGGCTTTCAGGATTGAAAAGCACGTTCACTCCTATCCTCATTGCTGGAGAACTGACAAGCCGGTTCTGTATTATCCTCTGGACAGCTGGTTCATCAAGGCCACTGCCGTAAGGGACGAGATGATAGAACTCAACAAGCAGATCAACTGGAAGCCGGAGAGCACCGGAACCGGAAGATTCGGCAAGTGGCTGGAAAACCTCCAGGACTGGAACCTCTCCAGGAGCAGGTACTGGGGAACCCCGCTCCCTATCTGGCGTACAGAAGACAAGAAGGAAGAAAAGTGCATCGGCAGCGTAAGTGAGCTTTATGCCGAGGTTGAAAAATCAGTTGAAGCAGGTGTGATGAAAAGCAATCCTTTCAAGGAAAAGGGCTTTGTACCTGGAGACTTCAGCGATGAGAATTACAACAGGATAGACGTACACAAACCTTACATAGACGAGATTGTGCTTGTAAGCCCGGATGGAAAGCCGATGTACCGCGAAAGCGACCTGATTGACGTTTGGTTTGATTCCGGCGCCATGCCTTATGCCCAGGAGTGGCTGAAGGCTCTGGGTACGCCTGAGTTTGGCCAGACCGCCGATTTCATAGCCGAAGGTGTTGACCAGACAAGGGGCTGGTTCTATACCCTTCATGCAATCCATACGATGGTATCTCATACTCCTGCATTCAGGACAGTGGTTTCCAACGGTCTGGTGCTCGACAAGAAGGGTGAGAAGATGAGCAAGAGGCTCGGAAATGCCGTAGATCCTTTCGAGCAATTGGAAAAATACGGTCCGGATGCCCTCAGATGGTACATGCTCACAAACGCCCAGCCTTGGGACAACCTCAAGTTTGACGAGGCCGGTGTGGATGAGGTAAGAAGGAAGTTCTTTGGAACCCTGTACAACACCTACTCATTCTTTGCCCTTTACGGCAACGTAGACAAGTTTGACGCAAAGGCTCAGGAAGTTCCTGTTGCCAACCGTCCTGAAATAGACAGGTGGATCATATCCTATCTGAACTCCCTTATCAGGGATGTCAAGAACTGTTATGACAACTACGATGTCACAACTGCCGGAAGGATGATCCAGGAGTTTGTCTGTGACCATCTCAGCAACTGGTACGTAAGACTCAACCGCAAGAGGTTCTGGGGCGGCACCATGAATGAAGACAAACTGGCTGCTTACCAGACCCTTTACAGCTGCCTGGAGACAGTGGCCATCCTCGCCGCTCCGATTGCGCCGTTCTACATGGACCGTCTGTTCCTTGACCTGAATGCCGTTTCGGGACGTCATAAGGAACAGTCCGTTCACATGACGCTCATGCCAGAAGAGGACGAAAGCCTGATAGACAAGGATCTGGAAGAGAGAATGGCTTTGGCTCAGAAGAGCACTTCAATGGTGCTTGCCCTCAGACGCAAGGTAAACATCAAGGTTCGCCAGCCGCTGAGCAAGATCATGATTCCGGTTATTGATTCAAGGCTGCAGGAACAGCTCCAGAAGGTGCAGGGCATCGTACTTTCAGAAGTCAATGTCAAGCAGATTGAATTTATCACCGATACGGAAGGCTTGATTACAAAGAAGATAAAGCCTATGTTCAAAACATTGGGTAAAAAATATGGCAGGCAGATGAAGGAGATTTCATCAGCATTTGCTAACTTTACACAGAAAGATATCTCAGCGATTGAACGCAGCGAGGAATATACCCTCAGTCTCCCGAGCGGAGACGTAGTGCTCCAGAAGGGTGACTATGAGATATCTTCAGAGGACATGCCGGGCTGGCTGGTAGCCACTGAAGGTGCGCTGACCCTGGCCCTTGACATACAGATTACAGACGATTTGCGCCGCGAAGGCACTGCAAGGGAACTTGTAAACCGTATCCAGAACCTGAGGAAAGATTCAGGATTTGAAGTTACAGACAGGATATCGGTGACCGTGGAGGCAAAGGAGGATGTAGTCCGTTCTCTTGAAGGTGAGAATAACTTCTCCGATTATGTATGCGCCCAGACTCTGGCAAACAGTCTGGTCATTGCCCAGCCTTCAGAAATGGAAGGTGCGGATGAAGTTGAATGGGAAGACGGCAAAACACTGAAAATTAAAGTAGAAAGATAGTTTAACTAAAATTTCTTGATTATGGCAACAAATGTGAAAAAGGCAGCCAAGACGGCCCCAAAGAAACCGGCCAAACCGGTAGCAAAGAAAGCTGTAGCAAAGAAAGCAGAGCCTAAGAAGCCTGCAGTAAAAGCTGTTGCCAAGAAGCCTGCAAAGGTGGCTCCGGCAAAGAAGGCCGCAGCCAAGACTCCTGTAAAGAAAGTAACGGCCAAGGCACCTGCCAAAAAGGTAGCAGCCAAGGCTCCGGCTAAGAAGGTAGCAGCAAAAGCTCCGGCCAAGAAGGTTGTGGCAAAAGCTCCGGCCAAGAAGGTTGTAGCAAAAGCTCCGGCCAAGAAGGTTGTGGCAAAAGCTCCGGCCAAGAAGGTTGTAGCAAAGGCTCCAGCCAAGAAGGTTGTGGCCAAGGCTCCAGCCAAGAAGGTTGTGGCCAAGGCTCCAGTTAAGAAGGTTGTAACAAAAGCACCTGTAGAGAAACCTGTACAGCCTGCAGTTCAGGCCCCAGCAAAGGAGACTCCTAAAGTCGCTGTTCCTTCTGTCCGCTATAGCGACGAGGACCTGCAGATGTTCAAGAAAGTCATCCTGGAGAAGCTTGCCAAAGCTAAGGATGATTATGAAATGCTGCGTTCGGCAATTACCCACAGGACCAGCAATGGAGTTGAAGACACATCTCCTTCATTCCAGGTCATTGAGGAAGGCGCTTTCTCTCTCTCAAAGGAAGAGAGCAGCCAGCTTGCCAACCGCCAGTACAAGTTCATCCAGAACCTTGAGGCAGCTTTGGTAAGGATTGAGAACAAGACCTACGGAATCAGCCGCGTTACAGGAAAACTCATCCCTAAGGCAAGGCTGTTGCTTGTTCCTCACGCAACTACAAATGTTGAGGACAAGCAGAACAGATAGGAAGATGAGCATCAAAGGCAAGAAGTGGACGATCCTGCTCATTGCAATTCTTTTGCTTGCCATAGACCAGGCAATAAAGTTCTATGTCAAGCTTTCGTTTGCGTATGGCCAGGGATTTGAAATGTTCGGAACCAGCCGCTGGGCGCAGATCCTGTTCATAGAAAACAACGGGATGGCCTTCGGCATGCAGCTTGGTGGAGTTGCGGGCAAAATACTTCTCAGTACCTTGCGTCTTGTCCTGATAGGTATTCTGATCTGGTACATAAACCGTATGATCAATAGGGGCAAGGCTCCATGGGGAGTTGTAATAGGCTTTACCATGGTTCTGGTAGGGGCTGTGGGGAATATGATAGACAGTGCTTTCTACGGTCTGATATTCAGCGAATCAACCTACAACACCGTAGCTACCATGGTTCCTTTCGGACACGGATATGCTCCTTTCATGCAGGGCAAGGTTGTGGACATGTTCTACTTCCCTATGATTCACGGCACCTGGCCTGGCTGGGTCCCTTGGGTAGGTGGGGAGCCTTTTGAGTTCTTCCGTCCGATTTTCAACTTTGCAGATTCCTGCATAACCTGCGGAGTGATCTATATGATTCTCTTCCAGTACAGGTATTTTGCCCGTAAGGAAGGAGACAAGAAGCTGGGCTGAAAATCTTTTTTTGCGATTTGGATTTAATCGCTTATATTTGCAGCCCAATTGGAGAGATGGCAGAGTGGTCGATTGCGGCAGTCTTGAAAACTGTTGAGGTGAAAGCCTCCCGGGGTTCGAATCCCTGTCTCTCCGCAAAGAAAACGCAGTTTCTAAGGCTGCGTTTTTTATTTTGTGGTCCGCATCTTTTGTATATTTGTATCCGGTAAATACAAGTTAAACAACATAGTCATGTCAGAATTTGATTATCAGAACCAGCAGCAGGAAAGCCGGCAGGACCAGAATCAGAACTATCAGAATTATCAGAACGGTCCTTACGGCTATCAGCAAACCGGTTATGGCAACCAGCCTTACCAGGGAGCTCCGCAGCAGCCTGTAAAACCTACCACCAATCTGGTGTGGGCCATACTTACAACCATCCTCTGCTGCCTTCCTTTTGGAATAGTTTCAATAGTGTACGCAGCCAAAGTAGATTCTCTGTATTACACAGGGCATTTCCTCGAGGCTAAAGATGCTTCCAGAAAAGCCGGGATATGGGCTATCGTTTCCGCTTCATGCGGCGTGCTGTTCTTGATTCTCTATATCATCTCGATAGTGGTTGCCGCTTCTTCCGGCATTGCAGCGGAACTGCTCGATTTGTCCTGATCCATGGCCCGCAAAGTTGCAAGGATCTGGTATTTTATCATTCCTGCCGTGCTGGTTGCGGCAGGAATGTTTTATTATTTCATGGATCCCCAAACCACCTGGTTCATGCCCAAATGCATGATGAAGGAACTGACTGGTTTCCAGTGTCCTTCCTGCGGGGCTCAGAGGGCTTTGCATGCCTTCCTGCACGGGCATGTGGCAGAGGCTCTCTCCTACAATCTTTTCTTTGTCATCGCGATACCGTTCCTTCTCCTTACCGCATATTCGGTAATGATGATGAGACGGCCGGACCCATCCCGTACCACTGTTCTTCTTTTCAACTTTACTACCAGCCGGTACACGCTCTATTCCTACATTGTCCTTTATCTTGCATGGTGGGTTATAAGAAATGTCATCGGGATATAAAATTGATTATATTTGTTTCATGACATCTTCTGCAATTGACATTTCGGGCCTGTATGAAAGCCGCAGGAGTTTCCTGTGCTTCTACGCCATGGGCTTCCTGGATTCCTACCAGGAGGCTGAGGATGTCGTACAGAGTGTTTTTGAAAAGCTGCTGCTCAAGGACATAAACCTCAAGGATCCGATGAGTCTCAACTCTTATCTGATGTCTTCTGTGCGCAACGGCTGCCTGAACCATTTGTCCAGGAAGAAGATTCATGGCAGATATGCATCCAGCATATTGTCTGAAAGCCAGGATATTGACGACAAGTCTTTTCTCAACAGCCGAATAGAGGCTGAGGTTCTTTGGGAAATCTTTTCCAAGGTCAACGAACTGCCGTCCGGCTGCCGGCAGATCTTCAAGATGAGCTACCTGGAGAACCTGTCAAATCAGGAAATCGCAGACCGGCTGGGCATATCCGTAAATACGGTAAAAAGCCAGAAAGCAAGGTCAAAGGAACTGCTCAGGGAGTCTCTGAAGGACCTTTTTGCCGTTGTTGCAGTTATTTTAGGACTCTGATTCCATCCTTTTTCACTTTTTGATTGTCTATTTAACAGAAGGGGGCATAATGCCCTCAGGCAATCGTATGGATAAAACCAGAGAAGAAAAGGTTAAAGAACTTCTGGTTCTGCACCTGCTGAAGGAACTCAGCCAGGAGCAGGCCGGAGAGTTGGATTCCTGGAGAAAAGAATCTCCTGAGAATGAAGATTTGTTCAAAAGGATCTCGGATCCTGATTATCTGGAGAAACGCCATAAGGATTATCTTGAGGCTGTTTCTTCCGGAAAGAAGACTTCTGAAAGGAAGGCCGGAGGCCTTTGGAGGTGGTTTCTTGTTACAGCCGGAGCAGCTGCGGCGGTGTTCCTTGCAGTGATGCTGGTCCAGCTTTCAAAAGTAAAGATGCTCACCCTGCACGCTCCCCAGAAAGGTATTGCTTCAGTGGTGCTTCCTGACGGAACCAATGTCTGGCTCAAGTCTTCATCAACCATTACCTATCCTGAAAGATTCTCCAAGGACAGCAGGGATGTAAGCCTGAGCGGAGAAGGTTACTTTGAAGTGGCGCGGCAGGAGGGCTGTCCGTTTGTGGTCAGCTGTGATGCCTTCTCAATCAAGGTTTTGGGCACCAAGTTCGACATCAAGTCCTATCGCGATGAAAACCAGGCCCTGGCGGCAGTGATAGATGGAGAGGTTTCCATCATATATGCAGACAGCACCGGTGTGGAAAAAGAGGAGAGTATGGTAGGGGGAGACCTTTCCATATTTGACAAGACCTCCAGGAGCAATACTGTAGTAAAGTCCAACACATCAATCTATTCATCCTGGCTCGGAGGAGTCTATTACTTTGAATCTGAAACCCTTGAAAGCATACTGAGAGAGGTTTGCCGGTATTACGGCTATAATCTGATACTTGCAGACAGCGTTGTCAAGGACAAGGTCCTGTCCGGAAGGCTCAAGATGGAGGACAGTCCGCAGGCTATCATTGAGGCTTTCCAGGAATTCCTTCCGGGACATGTAATCTTTGAATCAGACACTATAATCATCCAATAAAAACTTTTGACCTATGAAGAAAAGAGATTCAAGATCCCTTTTGATGCTTCTTGTGGCGGGGCTGGGCCTGTTGCTGACAACGTCAGCTGCAACGGCACAGTCAAAGAAAGGTCAGTACGATGTAAAAATCGACAACCTTCCGTTAAAAGAGGCTTTGATGAAGGTATCCACTCAGTGTGGGTATTACTTTGTTTATGAGGATGCTGATCTTGCCGGTGCTCCTAAGGTGAACAAGGAGTTTAAATCCAGCACGATAGAGCAGATTCTAGCAGGTTGTCTGGAAGGTACGCAGCTTACTTTCCAGGTAAGTAAGAAGAACGTCTATATCAAGAAGGCGGCCAAGGCTCAGGCTTCTCAGGACAAGACTTCTACTTCTGCTGCTGCCGGACAGAAGCAGCAGGGGTATGTTACAGGAAAGGTAACCGATGTTTCAGGCGAGCCTCTTCCTGGAACTTATGTAAAGGTTAAGGAACAGCCGAATCTGGGAACATCTACAGATTCCGACGGTAACTACAGGATCAAGGTAGACGACCTGAATTCAGAACGTACCCTCCTGTTCAGTTTTGTTGGAATGCAGGAGCAGGAGATCAAGGTCAACGGACGTGCCGTGATAGACGTTACCTTGAGGGAGGAATACAACAAACTGGAGCAGATCGTGGTTGTAGGATACGGCGCGGTAAGGAAAAAGGACATTGCCGGTTCCGTACAGAACGTAACTTCTGACCAGATCGCAGAAACCAACAATCCGACCTTTGAGAAAGCTCTCCAGGGAAGGATTTCCGGTGTCCAGATCATCTCATCTTCAGGTATACCTGGAGGTTCCGTTTCAATAAGCATCCGCGGTAGGGGTTCCATCAACGCCGGCACACAGCCTCTTTACATCATAGACGGTGTGCAGATGACAAACGGCGGACAGAGCACCAGCGTAGTTGAGAGCGCCAACGTGATGGGCGGTATCAACCCTAGCGACATTGAGTCAATCACCGTCCTCAAGGATGGTGCATCAGCTTCTATCTACGGAGCCCAGGCTGCCAACGGAGTTGTCATCATCACTACCAAGAGAGGTTCCCAGGGCAAGACCAAGGTTACTTTCAGCGCAACCGTGGGTGCCCAGAAACTGGCCCGCAAGATCAAGGTCATGTCAGGTCCTCAGTGGGCTGAATTTGCTCTCAAGGAGTACCAGAACTATGACGAGGTATACGGAACAAACTACTATGAGCAGCACAAGGACCTGTTCAAGAGCTTCGGCTGGGGAGACGACGGATATTCTGCAGCCCAGACAACAGACTGGTACAAGGAGATCTTCCGTACCGCCATATCCCACAACTATGAGCTGGGTGTTTCAGGAGGCGGAGAGAAGACCCACTTCTACGTTTCAGGAAACTACAACAAGACAGACGGAGTAATCCGCCATACCGGATATACCAGGGCAACCGGCAGGGTGAATCTTTCTCACGACCTGACCAAATGGCTGACCCTGAGTACAAAGAACTCTTTCAGCAGGAACAACTACAACCAGGCTTCAACAGTGGCTGCAGCCAATCCTTCAAGGGCTGCCATGTTCCTCAATCCTGGAGTTTCTCCAAGGGATGAAGACGGAAACTGGATCATGGACCTGCCTTACGGCTATCCTCTGTACAACATTCCTCAGATGCTGGAACTCAACGAGTACAACGCAAAGGTCAATAACCTGATATCATCCAATGACCTTACCGTCAAGTTTATGGAAGGTCTTGAGTTCAAGAGCAGTTACAATGTGAACTACACATGGATCAACGAGCATCAGTACAATGACCCTCGCACAAGGCTCGGAAACCGCCAGAACGGTGTGGTATCTGCACACGACACAGATGAGAGCATCTTCCAGACAGACCAGGTTCTGACATACAACACTGAACTGGGCAAAGACCGTCTGACTGCAACAGCCGGTTTCTCTTACAGGGATTCCAGGTTCCACAGCATAACCGCCTCCGCAATAGGAGCCGGAACTCCCGGACTCCACATGCTTGACAGCGCTCCTACTCCTCAGGAAACTGGAGAAAGCTTCTCCGAGAGCAAGATGGCAGGTTTCTTCGGCAGGGTGAACTATACTCTCAGAGACAAGTACATATTTACAGGAACAATCCGTTACGACGGTTCATCCAGATTCGGAAAAGACAACAGATGGGGTTGGTTCCCTTCATTCTCATTTGCCTGGAGAGCCAAGGAAGAGGATTTCCTGAAGGATGTGGATTGGCTGAGCGACCTCAAGCTCAGGGCCAGCTACGGTGTGACCGGTAACTCAAGCATCAGCAACTACGGTGCAAGAAGGCTGTATTCCGGCGGATACGCATATGACGGAATGACAGGTCTGGTTGCTTCTTCCATTGGAAATCCAAAACTTTCATGGGAAAAGAAGCATTCCAAGAACATAGGTATCACTGCAGGATTCTTCAAGGGCAGGATTACTTTTGACTTTGATGTTTATCGCGATGATACAAAGAATCTGCTTTACTCCAGGAGCATTCCTATTACTACCGGATTCGGCTCCATTTCATCCAACATGGGCGGTGTTAAGAACGAGGGATTTGACTTCCAGCTCAACACCAAGAACATAGACCGTGAGAACTTCAGGTGGGAGACCAACTTCAACATTTCCTACACCAGGAACGCCATCACCAAACTGCAGGACGGCCTGGATCAGATAGGAAACCTCAAGGTGGGCAAGCCTATTACTGCCGAGTGGATTTACAAGTGGGCTGGTGTCAATACTTCAGACGGCCGTCCAATGTATTACGACAAAGACGGATACATCACCTACAATCCTTCACTGGACGACAGATACTGGGTAAGAGGCAGGGATCCTAAATGGTATGGCGGTATGCTCAATACCCTTACCTGGAAGAACTTCACCTTGTCCTTCTTCCTCCAGTTCCAGGCAGGAGCCGTAAAGTACTGGAGCGACAAGACCGTTCTTATAGGACAGGCTGCTGACAACAACCTCTTCCGTGAGATGTATTATGATTACTGGAGACAGCCGGGTGATGTAACCTGGGTTCCAAAACCATTCTACAACGGCAGCTACCCTGGAAGCCCGAGAGCTTACGATTCCAATACTGATCCGGGAATGAGCCTGATATATGAGTCTACAGACTTCATCAAGCTCAAGAACGTCAACCTCAGCTACGATTTCCCTAAGGCAACCATCCGCAAGATCGGCCTGGAAGGACTTCAGCTGTTTGTAAACGCTTACAATATCTGGACAACTACACCTTACCAAGGCTATGACCCTGAGTCAGTAGGCAATGACAGAGGTCTTTACCCTCAGTCCAAGAGCTTCAGCTTTGGTCTGAAGTTGAACTTCTAAAATCCTAAAGGAAATGAAAACATTAAAGAACATATCAATTATACTGCTCGTTGCCTTTGGTTTCTGTGCATGTGATTCTCTGCTTGACGTTGAGACAAAGCATGCCCTTCCGCAGGAGGAGATGGAAAACGAAGAAGGAGCACGTAGCCTTATCATAGGCGTTTATGACCGCATGCAGGAACCTACCTACGCCGGCAGGGATTTCCTGACTCTTCCCGACGTAATGGGCGACAATGTGAAACTCAACCCTGGTGCTACCAGGTATACACGTCAGTATCAGTTCACCCCATACTACAACATAGATATCTGGGATGCAGCATACAGTCAGATAGTTTCCTTGAACGAAGCTCTGTATTACCTGGGCAAGCTTGAGGAGACTCCTTCTGTAAAGGCTCTCAAGGGAGAGGCTCTTTTCCTGAGGGCTTATGACTACTTCTATCTTGCAAGCATCTACGGCCGCATGCCGGGTCATCTGGTAGATGGCTTTGACCTCTGCGTTCCGCTGATCAAGGAACCTTTCTTCAACAATGGCGGAAACATCTCTGAGGAGGCATCAGTAGCCAGGGATAAGGTAGACGTTGTATGGGCACAGATCGTAGATGACCTTAACGAGGCTTTTGAGCTGATGAACGGAAACGACAAGGGCAATTTCCCTAACAGGGCATCTGCCATTGCAGCAAAGGCCTTGCTTTCCAGGGTATATCTTTACATGGGCAGATGGAGCGACTGCGTTACAGCTTCAACCTACGTGCTGAACAACTCTCCTGCAAAGATATATTCAGGCAAACAGTATACGAGCATATTCTCTTCCGGAAGCGAAAGCATCTGGCAGCTCCACTACACCGAGGCTGAGAACCTGCTTTCTTCTTCTCTCCACTCTGCATACGGAACCAAGGATGATGGAGTCAGGGATGATGAAGGCTACGGCAACGGCAAGGGAACAGGAGACGCAGTACTTTCTGTAACAGATGAATTCGTGTCTCTCCTTGACCAGGAAAATGACATCCGTTTCGGAGCCCTCAGAAAGGTCAAGTATTCTGGATTGAAGCTTTGGTGGACAATCAAGTTCAATTCATGGAAGAAGGCCGACCTGTTCGGTCTGGACGATGTTCCTCTGATCAGGATTTCAGAGATACTTCTCAACAGGGCTGAGGCTTATGCCCACCAGAACATCATGGGATCTGCCAGGGCCGACATCAATGACCTGAGAGGCAAGAGAGGCATCGGTGACACCGACGTTCCGGATTCAGGCCTGCTTGATGAAATACTTCTTCAGAGAAGGATCGAGCTTGCCTTTGAAGGCCACAGGTACTTTGACCGCAAGAGACTCGGACTGGATATCCTCCGTCCTGAGGGTCTTCCTTCAATTCCTTATTCAGACTACAGAGTAGTGGCAGCTATCGGAACAACCGAACTGGATGTGAACAAGCTGCTTGTACAAAATCCCGGTTATTAACAGCTAATACAGATCGAGATGAAAACAATATTGAAATCAACTATAGTTCTCGCCTTTATGTTGGTCATGTTCTCCTGCCAGAAGGAGGACCGGACATACAAGGGACCTCAGTATTTTGAGTTCAGCGCATCCGAGAACAGCCAGGTAGCCAACAACGGAGTCTATACCAAGGAGAACGGCGAATTGGGAGTAGACAAGGTTGTGGTTCAGCTTGTAAAACATTCAGATTCTCCGGTAACGGTTTCATACAAGATCGTGCCTGAGGTCTATTACCTGAAAGACGAGAGCCGCCTGGTTTCAGAGGTTCCTGCCGGAAAGGCTGCGGACCTTGTGGACATCCTGCCTTCAACAGCAGAATACGGCACCGATTACGAGATAGTTTCTGGAAGCGGCTCTACATTTGACCCTTCTTCCATGAGCGGAACACTGACAATTCCTGCCGGTGAGTACTTCGGCTACATCAATGTGGACATGAAGGTAAAGTCAGGCAACAATTTCTACATAGTTCTCGTGGATTCTCCTGATACCAAGGCCAACAAGCCTAGTTCCATCCTCAATTACGTGATGATGCCGGAGATGATGGTATACTTTGAGGAGTCTTTCCTTGAGGAAATACCTTCTACCTTCACCCTCATAGACAAGGACGGTGACGGATACTGCTGGGAGTGGTACGACGGAGAGGTTACTTCAGACTCCTGGAAGAGCGGCGGTATAGGCCCTCTTACTCCGGAGAACTACCTTGTTACCCCTGCTATCGAAATCGGAAACAAGATGAAGACTGCCTTTGTAAGCTTTGACGTGCGCGCCAAGCATGACGAAGGTTACAAGGTTGTAATCTCAACTTCACCGATTACCGATGCCAACTGCCGCAGCGCCGATGTGGCCCTTGACTGGCAGGTAACTGAGGTCAACGACTGGGTAACCATCAACGTTGACATCAGCGACTACAGGGGTAAGACCGTATATGTAGCTTTGGTACACGGAAACTGCACCGACCAGTACTACATCAGGGTCAAGAACCTCAAAGTTTACGGATTGTAAAATTAAAGACAAGCAGAGATGATAGATGAAAGACTCAGGCAGATATTTGAAGATCTGACCTCCATAGATGCCATTTCCGGGCATGAAGCGCCGGTGGCTGCCTACATAAAGGAATTTGTGGAAAGGCTGGGCCTGGAATGTGAAATGGACGGTGCCGCGGAACTTTCCGGAGGGAATTCGGGCAATGTCATCGTGAGGATAAAAGGCGGGGGAAACCATTTCCTGGCCTCTCACATGGATACCCCGCGTTCCACAAAGGGGCTCGTGCGCGTCTTCCATGAAGACAGGATAACATCTGACGGAACAACTCCGCTCGGTGTGGATGACAGGGGCGGTCTTTCATCTATCCTCTATGCCTTGGAGAAAGCTGTCGCCGATGATACCTTGAAACCTTGCACGCTGCTTTTCACGGTTTGCGAGGAGACAACCCTTGCAGGTTCTACATATTTCAAGCCTGACGAGGGAATCAGATACGGTTTCATCTTTGATTCCTACATGAGTCCGCCGGCAATCGTGAGCGAAACCTGCGGGCTCCTGGAATTCGACTTCACCTTCCATGGCCGCTCTTCCCATGCCGGAATTGCTCCGGAGAAAGGCATCAGCGCCATACAGGTGGCTTGTGAAGCCGTTACCAAGTTCCCTTACGGAAAACTTGGGGAGAAGGATACCGGCAACATAGGCAGGATATGCGGAGGTACAGCAACCAACGTAGTGTGTGATTCAGTAACGATTTCCGGTGAGATCCGCAGCGGAAACCAGGAAGACGGAGAGAAACGTTTCAGTAAGATCGTTGAAGATTTTGAGCAGGTCTGCTCAAAGCACGGCGCTACCATGGAGTACCGCAGTGCCTGGGATTTCACTCCGTATCACATACGTCCTGAGGACGAGCCTTACCGCCTCTTCAGCAAGGTTGTGTCCGGTATGGGCCTTGAACCACTGCCTATGAAGTCTATGGGCGGCAGCGATGCCAATGCAATGAACAAGAAAGGGATAAAGACAATCAACCTGGGAGTGGGGGCCCAGAATCCTCACGGAAACGATGAGTTCATCCTCTATGAGGACTTCACCAGGGCCGCAGCCATTGCCTACGGTTTGATGACAACAACATTGGATTAAAAATGAAAAAGATATTGCTTACACTTGGAGCGGTTTCAATGCTCCTGATCTCTTCCTGCAAGTGCGACAAGGGAGAGCAGCTGGAATTCCTGCCGGAGAACATTACGGCAAAGGGTACTCTGGTGATTGAAGGAGGCGGAGACCGCATAGCACCTATCCTGAACAAGATAATTGAAAAGGGCGGAGGTCCTGACAGCTGCAAGCTGCTGGTGATTCCGTTTGCAAGCCAGGTCTTGGAGACCGGCGAAAGGCAGGCCGCGGAGTTCCGTGCCCTGGGCTGCAAGAACGCAGACTATATTCTCTGTCCAAAGGATTCCATAGACAGTCCTGAGATGCTTGCCAAGCTGGACGGGGTAACCGCCATCTTCCTCTCCGGCGGAGACCAGAGCCGTCTGAAGGATTTCCTGAACGGAACCAAGTTCTTTGACAAGATGCTCCAGATCTACAAGGATGGCGGAGTGATTGGCGGAACCAGCGCCGGAGCTGCTATCCAGAGCCGCATAATGCTGACCGGAAGGCAGGTAAATCCTAATCCAGACGAGTCTGATTCTCCTTATTTCAACGAAATAAAGAGCAATTATGTAGAAACCAAGGAAGGTTTCGGATTCCTGGACAACATAATCATAGACCAGCACTTCATAGCCCGCCGCCGTCAGGTAAGGCTGATCAACGTGCTGCTTGACAACCCAGGCTACCGCGGACTCGGAATCGATGAGGAATGTGCAGTTGTGGTAAATCCTGACAACACCATAGAGATTGTAGGAACCGGCTGCGCAATGCTTTTTGAGCCTTACAAGAAAGGTGAGGACGGAAGCAACGCCCACAGCTTCAAGCTCACGGTGCTCTATCCGGGAGACAAATACAACATTTAGCCTTTATAAACATGAAGAATCTTGGGCCGTTGTGCCCAGGATTCTTTATCTTTGAAACATCATGGCAAAAGCTAGGAAAATACCACATACCTTCGTAATCATAGGTTTCGTACTTCTCGTGTGCGGGATACTCACATGGCTGGTACCGGCCGGAGAATTCGATCATCAGACAGTTACTGTAAACGGTGCCGAAAGAGACATCATCGTTGCCGACTCCTACCATCAGGTGGAGAGCAATCCTCAGAGCTGGCAGGTACTTGGAGCCATCGTAGACGGATTCAAGAGACAGGCCGCCATCATTGCCTTCGTGCTGATCATAGGCGGTGCGTTCCAGATTCTCAACAGCAGCCGCGCAATAGATTTCGGAATCCGTTCGTTCCTGAAAAAGGTTCACAAGCACTGGACCATCATAGTGGCTACTATGATTATTTTCAGCATTTTCGGGGCCGTTTTCGGGATGAGCGAGGAGACCATGGCCTTCATCATTATATTTGTTCCTCTTGCCATTTCGATGGGCTATGATTCCATAACCGGAGTATTGATGGTGTATGTGGCGGCCCATGTAGGGTTCAGCGGAGCGGTGTTCAATCCTTTCACCATCGGTATAGCCCAGGGCCTGAGCGGTCTTCCACTGTTCTCCGGCTTTGAGTACAGGATGTTTGTATGGGTTGTGCTGACCCTGCTCATCATAGCTTTTACCCTCTGGTACGCAAACCGTGTCAAGAAGAACCCTCAACTCAGCCCTACATACAAGATCGACGAGTATTGGAGGAAGAGGGAGGAAGAGAGCGCAGCAATGGAGTTCAACTCCAAGACCCCTCTGAGCGCATGGATCATATTCCTGCTTTCGGCAGCCGTGATGGTTGTTGCTTCCATCTTGTATCCAAGGACTACGGTTGTGCTTGGAGGAAAGGAGGTTACATTCATCTGTATCCCGATTGTCACGGCTCTGTACATAATACTTGGAATAATTACCTTGCGTAAATCATACCTGTACTTCATCCTGAGCGTTCTTGCCTTTACCATTGTATTCCTGGTAGTTGGCGTGCTCGGATACGGATGGTACGTAAAGGAGATTTCCGCACTGTTCCTTGGCATGGGAATCATAAGCGGAGCAGCCATGGGCAGCTCTGCAAACAAGATAGCCGTGGAGTTCATCAACGGAGCAAAGGACATTCTTTCCGCCGCCCTGATTGTGGGGCTTGCCGGAGGCATCATAGAGGTCCTGACTGCCGGAAAAGTCATGGACACAATACTTTACGGCCTTGCCAACACAATGAGCGGAACCAGCCAGGGCGGTACGGTTTCCATAATGTACGGGATTCAGACCGTGCTCAACCTGTTCATACCTAGCGGTACCGCAAAGGCAGCTCTTACAATGCCTATCATGGCCCCGTTCTCAGATGTGATAGGGCTCAGCCGTCAGGCAACCGTAATGGCCTATCAGTTCGGAGACGGTTTTACAAACATGATAACACCAACCTCAGCCGTCCTGATGGGAGTGCTTGGAATAGCCAGGATACCATACGAGCTCTGGCTTAAATGGTTCTGGAAAATATTGCTGGTGTTCATGCTCATAGGCCTTCTGCTTCTGATGCCTACGGTCTACATGAACCTCAACGGTTTCTGATGATCATATGATTTTCTGGTAGGCGAGCCTTTCATCTCCGCTTTCGAGATAGATGATGCCGCAGTAGGAAAAGCCTGTCTTGAGAATGACATGCTGCATTATCCTGTTGTCGCGATGGGTGTCTATGCGGATGTTGGGATCTTTCCTGAAGCACCAGTCCATGATGGACGAAAAAACTCCGTGAGCATCCGGGAGGCTTGCTATCCTGTGTACTACGTGATAGGGCAGTGTGTCGTTGAGCCACTGCCCTTCAAATATCCTGGCATAGGTGGGTTCCGGTGAAGGGACGCATGCAAAATATCCGACAATCAGGCCGTTGTCTTCAACTACGTATCCGTTACCATTGGAAATGTCGCTGAGGATGGTTTCCCTCGTAGGGTATCCTCCGGTCCACTGGTTCATGTTGCCATTTGAGCGCATGATCTTCCTGGCAGCACCGATCACTTCCATGATCCGGTCTGCATGGGTCTCTAGTGCCGGGCCGATAGTCCTGCAAAGGTCCATATTGAACTAATCTTTTGTGTCTTCTTTCTGTGGAGCTACCGGAATCGGTTCAGCCAGCAGGGGGAACTTGCGGTGGATATGTTCCTTTTCCCTGATGAACACGTGTCCCAGGATGCCGAATGAAATCCTCTGCTGAGGATTCTTTCCGTCGTTGATGTAGCCTATGCTGAACAGTCCGTAGCCCATGACTTTCAGACAAGGGTTCACGGCAGCGTTGTAAAAGTTGTAATTTACTTCTTTTATGGACTTTATGGCATCGCCTCGGATGTTGATCCCCACTGAGGATGCCAAATCGTTGCCGATAGCGTCTATCAGGGCTTCCCTGTGGGCCCTGCGGCCGGGGCAAGTAATGAGCAGTACGCCTGCAACTATGACCAGGATGGCTGCCAGAATGAGTTTTGTTTTCTTTGCTTTCATAAATCTTCCTCGGAGTGCAAATTTAAAAATCTTTTCATCGCGATTTAACCTTTTGCTTCGGGAAGTATCTTAATTATGGACGAAGACAGGAAACGTGATGGACAAAACCCTGGAAAAGGAAATAACCGGTTTGCTCAATACGGATGTGGAGAAAGGCTTCAGGCTTCTGATGCAGCACTGCGGCAAGGCCCTGTACTGGCATATAAGGAGGATAGTGGTCTGTCATGATGATGCAGAGGATGCCCTTCAGGAAACCAGCATCAAGATATTCAGGAGTCTGGAGACATATCGCGGAGACGGAAAACTCATATCCTGGGTATACCGGATTGCAACCAACGAGGCATTGCATGTCCTGAGGAAGAAAGCGGGCCTGCTGCGCAGCCTGGATTCACTGAGCCAGTCGCTCTCCGGAAGTCTTGCAGAAGAGTCTTCCCTGGATGAGGGCAGTGTGGAGGTGGTTTTCCAAAAGGCTTTGCTGACACTTCCGACCCAGCAGAGGATAGTCTTCAACATGAGGTACTACGACGATCTGAGCTACGAGGAGATTGCGCAGGCCACCGGAAAGAGTGTTGGAACGCTTAAAGTGAATTATCACTACGCATACCAGAAAGTCAAGGATTATTTGAAGGAGAACTTATGATGGAAAAGTTTGAAAACATAGGAAAGCAGATGCCTTACAATGAAAGCCAGGAGTATCTTGATAACCTTGTTTCAAGGGTAACGGAAAAGGCCGTTGAAGAAGGGAGGGAAAGCCTTCAGAAGGGCAGGAAGAGAGGGCTTCACACCATCCTGTGGCCGGCGGTTTCAGTTGCGGCTGCAGCTGCGGTACTGCTTTTCGTCTTCCTTGGGCGTGGGGCAGGAGAGCCTGAGAACCAGACTCATATAGCAATGAATACTGAAAGTCCGATTGACACTTTTCTCAACGGCCTTTCAGATGAGGAACTCATGCAGTTGTCTTCTTACGAAATAGAAGAAGTTTCCTTAGCCGAAGAAGACAAGTCTTATGAATGATAGTTTAACATAGTTGATTTTTTAGGTTATGAAAAAGAGTTTTATTCTTATCGCGATGCTGCTTGTGGCATTTACGGCAGCCGCACAGGAAAAGAAGGACCAGGATCCTAAGGAGAGGTTCTTCCAGGCAAGGGTGAAGGAGATGGTTTACCGTCTCAACATCACAGATGAACAGAAACCGGAGTTCGTAAAGGTTTACAGGTCTTATTCAGCAGCAATGCATGAGGCCGTTGGACAGAAACCGAAAAGAGAAGGCGTGCAGAAGGGAGAGAACCAGCAGAAAGAAGGAAACCAGGCAAAGCCTGAACGCAAGAAGATTACGATGGAAGAAGCCGTCAAGCTTGAGAAGGGAAAGGTAGAAAGGCAGCAGAAGGCCCAGGCCGTCAAGCTCCAGTACATAGATGAATTTGCAAAGGTTCTGAAACCTGAGCAGCTTGTAAGGTTCTTTGGCGTGGAGCAGCAGATCCAGCAGAAGCTCAACTCAAGGCAGCAGGGCAGAAAACCTGGGGTGAACGGCCAGAGAGCTCGTGGAAACCGCCCGCAGCGCCCTCAGGGCAACCGCATGCAAGGGAACCGTCAGCTTGGAACAGATAACGAGCCTGCGGAGACAGACTAAAATATCTGCCGGATAAAGCCCTGATAGTCAGATTTATGCTAAAAGTCCTCCATTGGAAAACCCAGGAAGGACTTTTAGTATTTTACTGGTAGTCAGCCGTTTGCCCGGCAGGAGTTTTTTCGTATCTTTGTTGTATGATGAAACGTACATTATTGCTTGTTGCTTTGGTCTGTGTCTGCGCCATGGGGTATTCGCAGGCGGATCTGTTTTACGATACACCTAACTCAGCCTGGTCGGCGAGGGTGCCTCTTGAGGAGGAATTTGTCTGCGACTTTGCAGACTGGACTCCGGACAGCATCCAGATCAAAGGGTCAACGCAGGGAATGGCAATGTACCGTCATTATACCGTTGTCGTTCACGACAAGGGGATGTGCTGCATCTACGACATGAAGGAGAAGGCCCTGGTTTCTGCTTTCATGCTGGAGGGCAACACTTCCCACTGCAACAACGCCTTCTTCGGAAAGGAGAAGTATTCCAGGGAATCCAGATTTCCGCTTCTTTACATATCGGAATGCAGGGGAAAGCATGCCTGCCTGGTTACAGACCTGAGGGAGGATGGCGGAAAGATAGTCCAGAAGATTTACTATGAAGGAACTGACTACCCGGGTTCTATGGACTGGTGTGCAGACGTCAAGAACGGTTTCATCTACACTTTCGGGGGCATAAACGGCAGTTTCAAGCTCCTGAAGAAGTTCCGGATGCCAAAGCTTTCAGACTCGGATGAGAACGGTGAGGTCCATCTTAAGGATTCCGACGTGCTGGACGTCACTCGCATAGAAAGCGGAATCAACATCTGGCAGGGAAGCTATGTGGCGGGAGATTATGCCTTCCTTCCTGACGGTTACCCTCCTCACGACAGGCTTTTGCATATTGTAAACCTGAAAACCAAACGGATCGAACGCACGAAAAACCTCAATGACCTGGTAGACGAGCCTGAGGGCATCTGCATACGCGGCAGGTGGATATATGTTGTGTTCCATACGTCCGGTCAGCCAAGACATTCCAAACTTTGGCGTTTCAAACTTTAGCAATGAGACTTTTTTGCTAAATTTGACTGTTTTTTGTGACTGTATTTTCACCATGAAGGCAGGCAGGTTTATTTGGTCATATTTTCTGGTCATCGCGATTATTGTGTATTCCCACATCCCTTCCTTTGGAGAAAGGGGAGCAGCGGTGCAGGATTCGGTGTATCTGTTGGTAAAATCCCTTTCTGAAAGGTATTCTGTCGATGGGGCTCAGAATGTGATTTCCTATCTGGAGAGGAACGGTGCCATTGAAGACAAGGTTGTTTTTTCCTCCAAGTCTTCAGAGGATGAGGTCATGATGAACGTCTACTATTATGCTTCCGACTATTTCTACGGAAAGCAGGAGTATCCTCTCTGTAACGACTTTGCCGCGAAGGCTCTTGAGTGCAGCAACCGGACAGGAGACAAGGACTTTCAGGCAGATATCCTCAACCTTCTTGCCATAGGCAACATCCGCATGGCCAACTATGACAAGGCTGCCAGCTATGCTGAACAATGCTACGTCCTTGACCTGCAAAGCGGGGACCATGACAGGATCAGTTCCAGCCTGAACACCCTGGCCGGGATATATGTGACTTCAAAACGGTATCAGGATGCGGAAAAGTATGTCTTGCGCGGAATTGAGGAATGCCGCAAGGCCGATAACAAGCCAAGACAGGCAATCCTGATGGGAATGGCTTCGGAGGTCTACCATGCAATGGGCAAAAGCGACGTGGCTCTGGAATACGCCCAGAAGGCATATGACCTGGAAAAAGAACTCGGCAGGGAGCCTCAGGCCATGGTAAGGCTTTCTCAGAAGGCGGCCGCCCTCATAGGGCTTGCCCGTTACGAGGAAGCTGAAAAGGACCTTCAGGAGGCAATATCTTTCTTCCGTCAGAGCGGAAACCTGCAGTCTCTGGGCATCTCATGCAACAAGATGGGCGGAGTCCTGCATCATCTGGGCCGCAATCAGGAAGCTTCACAATATTATGGCCAGGCAGCGGACATATTCGTCCGCCTGGGTGATCCGTACAACGAGATGCATTCCAGAAAAGGCCTGTACGAAAGCCTTCTGGACATAGACAGCAGGGAAGCCAAGCTCCAACACGACCGCTATGACCAGATAAAGGACTCCCTTTACACCCTGGCGGCAGCTGAGAGCCTGAGCCGTTACAATGCAGAAATGGACAACGATACCCTGAAGGCTGAAAACCTCAGGGCAAGGAGGACCAAGTCTTTGCTCATATCCGGAATCATTGCAGTGATTGTACTTTCGGGCATAGTCTGGTATCTGCTGCTGCAGCGCTCCCGCCGTCAGAAAGCTGCCATGGAGGCTGCTTTGAGGAAGCTCCGCAGCGAGTACATTCATCTGAGGGATGACTATCAGGATATAGTCCAGTCCAAGGCCGAGGCCGCCGCCAAGGAGGCTGAACCTTCTGAGGAAGAACGGAGCATCAGTTCCTCCGACAGGACATTCCTTGACAAACTGGCCTCCTATGTTATCTCAAACCTTGATTCGGGCCGCCTTGGCGTGGAAGACATCGCTTCTCACATGTGTCTTTCCAGCGGACAGCTGAACAGAAGGATCAAGACAATTACCGGTTTTACCACACAGAACTATGTGCTTCGCCTTCGTCTGGAGCAGGCCAGGATACTTCTTCAGGGTGAGCCTCAGAGCCAGATAGCTGATATTGCATACAGATGCGGATTTGAGGATGCCGCATCTTTCTCAAGGGCTTTCAAGAGGGTTTTTGACGCAACACCATCTCAAATCCGGGGCTAAACATTCAATTTGCACGATTTTGACAAGGGTTTGCACGATTGTGCATACCCGTCTTTTTATTGTGCCCGTACCTTTGCATCAGCAAATTCGGATTAAAGTATAGTGTTGTTATATAAAACACGCTTCAAACTATGAAAACAGGAAAGGCCGGGACAAACCCGGCCTTTCCGCTTATATCAGCTTATGTATTCTCAGCGATAGAGTGAATTCAGATGCTCGACGGCCTTCTGCATTATGGCCTTGGCTACTTCGTTCTCTTCCGCCGCGTATGCCGCTTCAAGGTCTTTCTTTCCGGTCAGAAGCTCTGTTGACATTATCCAGGCCGCAGCGGCTCCCCTTACTTCAAAGTCCTTGTCATAGAGAAGGCCGGTTGCCCATGTCTTCATGCTCCAGGAAGGGTGGGTCATCATCCAGTTGATGCCTTCCAGCTTCTCTTCCTTGGTGCCGTATACAAAAGTCCTGTAAAGGGAGGATTCCTTTAAGAGGTCTTCATTTGACATTATGACTTCCTTGTCAAGGGCAGGGGCCTTGTACTCTACAGGAAGGGCCAGATCCTCCTTCTGTGCACACCAGAACAGTATTCTAGGAATCATCCAGCCAAAGGAGGCAGAACCTTCAGGATGTCCTATGGATGTGAATACCCTGCCTTTTCCGTAATTGTTTGCCAGAAGGAAAGGCTTTCCGGGGCTTATTCCGGCCTGGAATTCAGCTCCGGTGTGGACATCGCTGAGCATTGTGGCAAATACCGTGTAGGCTCCGGCAGGAGTGCCTGCGAGGGCTGCAGAATCGGCAGGAGCCAGCATAGGGCCGTTCTCAAACATCACGTGGATGGTGTCCAGGTCGGCCAGTTCAGGAAAGAGTTTCTTGCCTTCTTCAGTGATTCCAAGTGAGCATAGCCCCTGACCTCTGGAAGAATGGTCCAGGTCTACCACCTGGGCTCCGTTCATGCCAAAACAGGCATAATCCGGAGTATGGCTCAGGGCATAGGCGCCTGCGCAGATGCAGAGGATTCCTCCTCCGTTCTCAGTCCACTTCTTTATGATGTTTATGTTGGTTTCTCCCAGGCTGAAGGTATGCATGCTGCCTCCGCCTCCGGGTATGATCAATACATCCAGGCTGTCAAGTACGCCCCATGCGATGTTTGCACTTGTGATGTACCTTATGCTTATGCGGCTGTCAAGCTTTGCGGCCTCAAAGGCTTCGGTCATGTTGGTGTGCCCGCTTCCCAGTCCGTCAAGCATGCCGGCTCTGAGTATGGGTTCTACTGTCTTTTCCCTGGAACAGGAGGTTCCAAGCATCATTCCGCACAATATGGCGGAAACAAGTATCAGGCTAATTCTTTTCATATCGCTGAATAATTATACTTCAAAATTAATAAACATCCTCTGTTTTTTGTATTTTTACATCATAAAGGCATTATAAAATCAAAGTTCAAGGTCATGAAAAAGTACGCCATAGTTCTTCTGAGCATTCTGATATGTGCTGGCGCCTGTGCGCAGAAAAAGGTTGCAAAAACTCCTTCTCCAATGGACCGCAGCGGTTTTGTGGTTATTTCGGAGGCAGTTCCGGATGTAATCCTGGAAATCAGGTATTACTCTACATACAACTTTGTGGGGCAGAGGATAGACGGCTACGAGGAGCCGGTAGCCCTTATGACCAAGGAGGCTGCAAAGGCCCTCAAGGCGGTCAGCGACGACGTTAAGGCCAAGGGATACCGCCTGAAGATTTACGATGCCTACCGTCCGGCAAGGGCCGTTGCCCATTTCTGCCGCTGGGCCAAGGACAAGGACACCACCATGAAGAGGGCGTTCTATCCTAACCTTGACAAGGCAAACCTCTTCAAGCAGGATTACATAGCCACCAAGTCGGGCCACAGCCGCGGCAGCACCGTAGACCTTACCCTCTTTGACATGAAGACCGGAAAGGAGGTTGACATGGGCGGTACGTTTGACATGCTGGACCCGAGTTCACATCCTGATTACATAGGCAAGCTTACCAAGGAACAGATAGCCAACCGCCAGATACTCAGGCAGGCAATGATGCGCCACGGGTTCAAGCCGCTGTATTCCGAGTGGTGGCACTTCACCCTCAGGAACGAGCCGTACCCGAACACATATTTTGACTTCCCTGTAAGGTTCGAATAGTTCCGGATTTTTTCCGGCTACAGATATTTCATCCAAGCAAAGAGCTTTCTGTGCTGCAGGTAGCCGGGGTTGCCTTCATTGTCGTAGGCCTCCCTTTCAAAGCTTATCCTCCAGTACGCCTTTTGGGCTGAAAAGCACCAGAGCATCCTCACCAGCCACTCGGTCACATACCACAGGTAGAAGAAAACAAACAGCATTTCCTTCATCTGTGCCGTATGTATCCTTTCATGCAGTATTGAGTCAGCTGACAGAAATCTCCCTTTACGGACAATTATCATCCCGAAAAGGTTAATCGCGATGAAATCCTTGCCCATAAAGGGAAATCTTCTTGTGTAAATGATCTTCATCCTATTCTGTTACCGTTATGCGGCAGGAATTGGTGTGTGCCGTATATTCAGGAGCGTAGGCGCACTGGATGCTTGCCAGACCGGCTTCGTATTCTCCGGCCCTGGAGGCTCTGTAGTTCACCTCGAGGACATAGGTTCCCTTGCCCAGGGAGTAGAAGAAGAAATTGGTGGAAGCATCCTTGATTTCCTCATAGTACCCTGTGCCGCCTCCGTAATGATAGCCTGAAAGCTGGGTAAGCGGTTCAAAGCATGCTGCTCTCTGTTCCTTGAGCTGGACAAAGTCCATGGTGCGGTCAATCTTGATGACCATCCTGGCGGTTACCATGTCTCCGACCTTGATTGTGGCTCCGTTTTTCAGAGGCTCAAGAGTGTAGGCAAGAGCACCGTTTTCATTGTTGCCGGTTTCTGAAACCTTGTTGACTCTCTTTACAAAGAGTTCCTTGGTAATGCTCATCTGGCTGCTGCCGTTGTCCTTGACATTGGACATCTTTTCAAAGAAGGTGGCATAGGCGGCTCCCCATGCAATGCCGGAGTCTTTCTTGTCTACGATAATGCTCCTGGCATCTGTGGTGCTGTCGTCTGTGTACGTCCTCTTAATGTAGTTCAGGCCCGGTACGGGAGCGTTGCCCTGTTCGTCCGGCTTGTTGGTAGATACAGTCTTTCCGGCAAAACTGAGGTCGGCCACACCTTCGCTGGCGAGCCAGTTGTCTCCTCTTGCAAGCAGGGCGAACACTGCATCTGCGGTGAGGGTGGAGGTTCCCCACATCTGGGTCTGCTTCTGCTTGAGAAGCCATATCTTCATCTCCTCCACGGTTTGCTTGTCACCTGCAACCTGGTCAAATGCCTCTATCGCTGCAACCTGTGCGTTGAGGTTGAGGCTTCCCCAGCGGTAAGGGTTCTCGTTGAAGGCAAAGTACATTCCCATCTCGTCAGAACTGGTGAGGTGTTCCCTGATGGACTGCATGTATTCTTCTGCGAGTTTCTGCCTGCCGTGGGCCTTGAGCACCACTGCCGCCATGGCTTTTTCCTGCATGTCCTGGCTCTTTGGAGCTTCGGCTACCTTGTTCAGGAACCAGTTGTACATTATCCTCCTCTTCTGTGGGACAAGTTCAACAGGGTTGGATACGCCGTTGGCCTGGGCCTCAAGGCTGACAAGGTAGAAGTATTTGAGTATGAAGTAAGAAACACCCTTGGTCTTGATTTTCTCCTTCATTATCCAGTCATATTCCTTCTGAGCCTGGTCGTGCATGTAGTTCATGCCTTTCCTGTGCATCTGTTCCCTGACTCCGTCTGCCTTTTCTCCGGTGAGTATCCTGAGCCGGATATCCTGGGTAAGCACATATTCGGTAATCCACGGGCTGCTTTCCATACCCTTGAACCAGGTCCATCCGCCATCTTCCATCTGGAGGTCGCCGAGCTTCTCGAGAGCCTTGCTGCTGATGTTACGGATGTTCATCACGTCAAAGAGGGTGGAAATCATGTTCTTCTGGTCCTCCTCGCTCCTGGCTTCCAGAACCCAAGGGCTTTCGCTCAGCAGGATGTTCTTGAGCTCCTGGTTCTTCTGAAGGTTGCTAAGCAGGGTTTCCTTGTTCTGACCGCTCTTCTTCCAGGCTTCGAACACCTGCTTTATCCTTGGCTGAGAGTTGGCTATCTTGCTGGCAAGGACATTTGCATAAAGGGCATTGGTCCAGCAGATTGCACAGTCGTCCTCAGGCTCTGCCAATGAAGGCAACGCCTGTACTGCATACCATGCCGGGTTACCGG
Source organism: uncultured Bacteroidia bacterium (assembly GCA_902780455.1). Taxonomy (GTDB): domain Bacteria; phylum Bacteroidota; class Bacteroidia; order Bacteroidales; family UBA932; genus Egerieousia. The sequence goes on from CACZFO010000008.1 coordinate 35,614, forward strand.
TAAACTCAATTGTCAGGGTCTTCTTTGTCGCCGATTCAGAATGGTGGTTGAACAGGCTTTCAAGAGAGAATTCCTTTTTCTGGCCTCCTCTGACAGGAAGTGCTACGCTTTCTACCAGGCGTACCTTGTCTGAAAGAACAGCCAGGGAGTGCTGCTCGCCGTCTGAGAATTCGCCTCCGTCTGCAACTATCCTGACTCCAATGACGTCATAAGTATCTTCAACCGGGAAGCTGAAGCTTACCTTTGCGGTCTTTCCTGCAGATGCCTGTACTTTCTTGTTCTGGGTAAAGAATACCTTATCGGTTGCAAGGTCAAAGAGCTCAAACCTGACGTCTGCCTCGATGTCTTTATCAGAGAGGTTCATAAGGGAGGAAGAAATGGTTGTCACGTCTCCGTTACGCAGGAAACGAGGCATGTTAGGAGATATCATGAAGTCTTTCCTGGCCTCTATCTCATCTCTCAGATAACCGGTCATAAGGTCCTTGGTATGAGCCATGGACAGGAATCTCCAGCGGGTAAGACTCTCCGGAAGGGTAAAGCTTATGGCCACGTTTCCTTCCTTGTCAGTTACAAGCTGAGGCAGGAAGAAGGCTGTCTCGTTGAAGTTCTGCCTGATCTGTGGACCCTGGTCCTGAGCCTCCTGCCCTGAAGCCGAGGTTTCCTCAGCCTCCTCCAAAGCTTTTCCTGAATCCCGTGCCACCGCTGCGCTGGCGACTTTTGCGGTCATTCTCATAGGAGCCGCCATTTCTGAGTCTTCAACAATCATGGCATCATAAAGTACTCCTCCGGCCCTGGCTCCCAGGGCATTCCTGTAACCGTAAAGATATCCGCCGCCCAGGATATTCGGGATGTTTATGAAATGGTCATATTCAAATGACGGTACATAGACTCTGCTGGCTGGAGAATAGGTCATTCCGAATGAACTGAAACTTGCACTTGTCCAGTTAGCATGGGTTATGTAACGAGGGAAGTTGCGGTAGATGGAAGAGAGGGAATGCGGCCTGATCTTGTCCAGTGAAGCGTCGTACATCAGTGCCAGCACTTCTGCGTCGGCAGGTTTTCCGTCAGGTCCTACCACGTTCAGGGTCCACTGCTCAGCCTGTCCTGGAATCAGGGTATTCCTGAATACGTTCCACTTGAGTCTGAGGTGGTAGTCCGGATATGGCTTGGACACTGAAAATGAACGGCTGAAGAATTTGTCGTTGCGCACCATCCTGAAATAGATGGTTGCTCCGTCCTTGTACTGCGGGATGTAGGCAAAGTCTTTCTCCAAAATCTTGTCGGAAAGCCTGAATACCTTGCTCTCTATGTTCTTACCGTCTGCATACACGTCCATGAAGATGACAGCATCCTCATGGGAGGTTCCGAACCATATCTTGTCTGCATCGCGATAAGTCCAGAAATCTGTTCCTTCCAGAGGTTTGCCGTCTTTAACGGAGAACATTGCAAAGGCGGTTTCGCCTTCGGATACCTCTCCATTGTCGTCCTTTACGGAATATTCAATGATATATTTTCCTGAAGGGAGGCTCTTCCATTCATCCATCTTGACCTGGGTGTTGGACTGGAGTATTCCTTCCTTGACCTTGCTGCCTTTCTTGCCGTTATCGCTGGTCCAGAGGGAGTAGGACACTTTCCTGGCCAGTTCGGTGCCGTCCAGGTTGGTGACGATCATCCTCAGAATGATGTCCTTGTCCTTGTCTATCTGGCTTGACACGCTGCAGCGGACTACAAGGCTCTTCTTTCCTACGTAAACGCTGGTGTATGTGCTTTGAGTTTCTCCGGCGGCATTGGTAACATCTATGGCTACCTGATAGGAGCAGTAACTGCTGGTGTACCTGTCGTTATCGTCTTCTTCATCCAGAGGGACAAGAGTTACGGGGAGCCTGACAATTCCCTGGCTGTCGGTCTTTGCCTGACCTGTTTCCAGTACGGTTTCACCTGACATCCTCCACCAGCTCCACTTGCGGCGGGTAACGGTGTACTTCACATCCGCTTCATCCAGAGGAACTCCTGAGAAGGTCTTAGCATTGGCCTTGACCTCGATCTTGTCGCCGAATTTGTAGCTGCCTTCTATCCTGTCCGCCTTGACTTCGAATGTAGGCCTCTTGTATTCCTCCACGCTGATGTAGCGGCTCTCCTCTCCCGGAACTTCTACGCTGTACGAGCCCATGAGCCCTGCGGCCGGTACCTGGAGCGTAGTCTCAAACGAGCCGTAGCCGTTGGTCCTGACGTTCTTTTTGTCAACCACTTCACGGTTGTGGTTCTTCAGCAATACGGTGAATTCCTCGCCTTCCCGAACCCAGCCGGAGTCATCCTTCTGGGAGTAATAGATGCCTTTTACATATACTGTCTGGCCCGGACGGTAGATAGACCTGTCGGTCAGGAGCTGCAGTTCTTTGGTTTCATCTTTGTCCGTATCTTCACGATAGTTTGGTATGTAAATGGAAACCGGGTGCATGTACTTGTCGTTCCCGTATTCTGCCTTCAGGGATACGCTGTAGTTGAAGTCCTTCATGTCCTGGTCGGTCTGGACAAAGACAAGCTTGCCGTCTTTTCCGCTGGCCTTTTCCAGAACCTGTACACTTTTCCTGGAGTTTTTAGGATGCTTTGTCAGAAGTACCTTTGCACCCTCGACCGGATGTCCGCTCTTGCGGTCCACGACAATCACTTCCAGATTCCTGTCTTTCCAGTGATTGGTCATCAGTTTCATCCTTCCTACCCGCATTATGTTCCACTTGAAGATGCTGTGTCCTGCAACAACGGCCTTGCATGTATAGATGCCAGGCTCGGACGGAATCTCAATCTTTATGGTCTTGCCGTCAGTCCGGTAGTCTGAAGGCCTTTCCAGCGGATAGTTGACCGTGGAAACCACGGTGCACTTCTTCAGGTCTTCTTCCTCGAGCTTATGCAACTGATTGGCTTTGACTATGTCGTGAAGACTCTCAGGCACCCTGTAGATTATGATCTGCAGATTGTCGATGTTCTTGTGACTGATGTACAGGTCTTCCTTATCTGCCGGATACGCGAATTCCGGGAGATGGAAACTGACATAAGGCTTGAGTATGTTTTCCTTGATTTCCTTCAGGTACGACGTCCTTTTGTATCCGGGAAATTCCCTGATGCCCCTGTCGCAGTACTCCATTGCCCTGGCAGGATTTTCACCCTCCAGTTTCTGGGCCAGCTCTATGAGTATTTCCACGCTGGTCTGCCTGGACTTTACCTTGTCGTCGCCAAGAAGGTCTTCCAGTGCCTTGATATACTTCTGAGAGTCGTCGCTTGAATTGAGCCTTCTGTCCAGCATGCCCAGTGACGACAAGATAAAGGCATCGGTATTGCCGGCTCTCACATAGGAGAGTATGGCTTGTTCCTCAATCTGGTTGATCCTGTCCCTGACCGCCTTCTGGTCCTTGGCAATGTCCTCCGTACGCATGAGGGATACTATCGACCTGTTGGCAATGATATGCAACAGATCGTGGTTGTATATCTTCCCGTCCTTGTTTTGCACAACAAAAGGCATGAACTTGGAATTGTCCGCCTTCCTGAGAGCCTCCATGTCGGACAGGGCTGCGTTCACGTTGTCAGTGATTGTTTTCACAAACTGGATGCTTCCCCATTGCTTTATGTCAGGAGTGTCCTCTCCTCCTTCCACGTTTGTGCGCCCGTTTATAGACCAGGAGTTGTAGTCTACATAATTGGAATAGATGGATGCTATGCAACTGTGCAGCACCATCTTGATAACTGGATCCTTTTCATCCCTGGCCCATGTTTCCAATTCCCTGAGGTTGGAGTACAACGTGTCGGGAGTTATCCGGGTCTTGTATTCCACTCTGGTGAACCAGGCCTTCAGAAGCTGGCCCCTGTTGCTTTCCCTGCGTGCTTTTGCAACAATCTTGTCGCAGATTTCAACCACCGTCTTCGGGTGGTCTTTCTTGTCGGCTTCCCTCATCTGTTCCCACAACTGCTTGTACGAAGCATCCTGCCCGGAAGCGCCTGTGAATCCGAATATTGCCATAACCGAAATGATTAGGGTGAATAGTTTAGTTTTCATAACCTGAAGTTTTATGTTTTCAAATTTACAAAACTCAATCTCAAGAATTGTGCACATGTATGAGTTTTTTTCATCGCGATGGAATTATTGATAGAAAAATGATAATTCTTAAATTTGCCCGACTTTTGGAATCATGTCCGGTATTGTAAGGTTTTATATTAGGTTTTTCCTGGCTGCAGCGGTTGTGGCCTTTCTTTGCTGCTGTGGCGGCAAACCATTGGATATCAATCCAAAGCCAGCTCCTGCAATATCTGTGGAGAGCCAGGCTGTAAGCGTAAAGGTTGGGCAGAGCATCACGATTTCCCCGACATACTCCAATGCCGACAATGCAACTTTCGAATGGAAGATGGACGGCAAGGTGATTTCCACCTCGAGAAACCTGACCTTCTCTTCAAAGGAAGCCGGAATCTTCTTTGCCAGGATAACCGTTACGAATGCCAACGGTTCCGCCAGCCTTGAAATAAAGATTACGGTTGCAGAAAAACTTCCTCCAAAGGTTGCGCTGGCGGTTCCGCAGGGCGGGTTCAGCATCCAGAAAGAAACTGAACACGAGTTTGTTCCGTTTGTTGAAAATGAAGACGGATGTTCCTACAGCTGGACTGTGGACAATACGGAGGTTTCTACATCAAAGTCTTATAAATACAAACCTTCAACCACCGGTACCCATTCCTTCAGGTTTACCGCAAGGAACGAGGACGGGCAGGCTTCCCTGACATTTTCTGTAAAGGTCCTGGACGAGAAGGACATGCCGTTCAGGTGGAGTTTTGAGAAGGACGTTTTCAACTATTCTGTTGGAAGAAGCATAAGGATACTTATCCTCGGTCTGGAGAATGCCTATGATGCCACGTTTACATGGGTGCTGGACGGAGCTGAGGTACAGAATTCCTCCCAGCCGTACTACGTATGTTCAGAATCCGGTATAGGAAAACATTCATTGACCGTTACCATGAAGAACTCCTACAGGAGCCAGTCAAAAACGCTTACCGTAAACGTATGCCCTCCAGAAGGCACTTACAGAAGGGGAGGCGGCACGGCTCCGTGGAACAAGGTCTACGAGTACCTGCCTGCCCCCGGGCAGTTTGTCAATGAAGGCTTTACGGCAAACACAATGGAGGAGGCATGTGCCTGGGCGCAGAAGAGGATGGAGGCAAAGAACTTTGTTTCTCTTGGCGCGTGGGGCGGATACATAGTGGCCGGGTTTGACCACAGCGTTGACAACGACGGCGGATACAACCTTGCCATTGCCGGCAACGCCTTCAGGAATTCCTCTGAGCCGGGCATCGTATGGGTGATGCAGGACGAGAACGGCAACGGCCTCCCGGACGACACCTGGTACGAGCTCCGGGGCAGCGATTACGACACCCAGACAAAGGACTATTCAATAACCTATTACAAACCTTCTTCCAAGTCTTCTGTGCAGTGGGTTTCCTCAGACGGAAAAAGCGGTTGCGTAGACTACCTTCCGGCATACCATACCCAGGACAGCTACTATCCGCAGTGGGTAAAGGCAAGTACCTATACCCTCTACGGTTCCAAGCTTGTTTCAAAGACCAGGGAGGTAGGCAAGGACAATTGGATCAACCAGGATTTCGGTTGGGGATATGCCGATAATTTCAGCCAGGTGGACCGTCTGTCGGGAGGTGACAATTCCTCAGCCGGAGCATCTGACAATCACTTCAAGATCAGCGATGCCGTTACATGGGACGGCAAGCCCGCCAACCTCAGGTACATAGACTTTGTCAAGATCCAGACTGCAGTGTCCGACAAGGCCGGATGGATAGGGGAAGTTTCAACTGAAATCTTCTCCATCGCCGATTATAACATGAGCAAATAGATTATTTCCTGTTGGGGTTCTTTGGAAACCAGCCCTTCCTCACCCTCTCTCTCTGATGGAATACCTCCAGTATTCCCCAAAAACTTGAGAAAGAGGCTACTCCCAATATGGCGCTCCAGAATATGCCGGGAACCAGGCAGGCCCATACACCGAAGATTATTCCGGCGGCAAGGAAAGCCCACCAGATTTTTACCCCAAAATAATACTCACCCTTTATGACAAGAGGGTGATAGCATCCTATGATCAAGAAGGAGATGACTCCTATCAGAATTCCGTTCCAGTTCATACTTCCAAAATCAGGTGCAAATATAGGAAGCTGTTTTAAACAAAAGAATAAATAATGCTAAATTTGTGTCATGAAAGATTCCATGCCCCCATTCTTCATAAGAAGGAT
>CACZFO010000009.1 GCA_902780455.1 uncultured Bacteroidia bacterium
TTATCTTGGCCTGGGGTCTCTTCTTTGAAGGAGGAGAAAGAAGCACTTCCTGATAGGCATTCTTCAACTGCACATACTCGTTGAAGGTTAAAACCACCTTTCCTTTATTCTGCGGGAAAGACGTCATGGGAACCTGTGGCTCTATGCCCACGATCACCGGAGGGATGGTGTCCTTGGGGCCGCCGGAAGGGCCCTTGGATGTGTTGGCGCAACTGTAAGATGCTGCTATGTAGGCAATCAGGGCTGCAATTGCAACGGATGTGCGTAATATTGTCCTGTGGGTCATGCTTTGTCCTCCTCTTTGATGTCCACTCTCGTGGCAGTTTCTATTCCCTTGATGTTCTCGATATTCCTTATGATCTCATCCAGGTCGTTCGTGTTGTGTACATAAAGGTCTATATATCCGTAGAATACACCGTCGTGAGTCTCAAAGAACAGCTTGCGGATATTGACGGAAAGGATGAGGGTTATGTATTTTGTGATATCGTTTACGATTCCCAGGCGGTCTATGCCCTTGAGTTCTATCCTTGCAAGGAAAGACAGGACGGTGTGCTTGGTCCACTTGGCGTTGATTATGTTTCCGCCTTCCGTGGATGCCAGCGATATGGCCTTCGGGCATACCTTCTTGTGGATTACAACCTGCCCGTCCTCATCTATGAACCCGATTATAGGGTCTCCCGGAATAGGGTTGCAGCAGTCAGCCACCTTGTAGGTGAGGGTCTTGTCAACGGGATTCTCCTTCAGCAGGTAATCCTTATGCTTGTCTATCTTGCCGTTTTCAGTGGCGACTGTCTCCTGGCTGCTTTCCGTATCTTCTTTCTCCTTTCCCTTGAAGAACTGGAGGTTCCAGAACTGGACAAGCTTGTTTTCCTTGTTTTTCTTCAGGATCTGGTCGAGGTTGGAGAGGTCTATCAGTCCGGAGCCTATCTTGCTGTAGAGCTCGTCCTTGTTGCTGACCTTGAACTCGGCGATCAGTTTTTTCAGCACCCTCAGGTGAAGCCTTACGCCCAGTTTGTCCAGTTCGTTTTCCAGTTTTTCCTGGCCTTTCTTGATTGTATCCTTTATTTCTCCCTTGATGCTGTCGCGGATGAGGTTTCTGGCCTTTGCGGTCTTTACGAACTCAAGCCACTCCCTCTGGGGCTTCTGGCTGTCGGCGGTGATGACCTCCACCTGGTCTCCGTTCCTGAGCACGTAGGATATAGGAACAAGTTTGAGGTTCACCTTGGCGGCAATGGCCCGGTTTCCTATTTCTGAGTGGATGGCATAGGCAAAATCCAGTACGGTTGAACCTTTTTCCATCCTCTTGGCCTCCCCGGCCGGGGTGAAGGCGTATATCTCCTTGGACATGAGCCCGGTATGGAAACTGTCCAGAAACTCCAGGGCGTTGACATCGGGATTCTCCAGAACTTCCCTGACCATGTTCAGCCAGTTGTCCATGTCGTTTTCCGGATTGGCAATCTTCTCTCCCTTGTAGTTCCAGTGGGCCGCTACACCTTTTTCTGCAATGGCGTTCATCCTGACAGTCCTGATCTGGACTTCCACCCAGCCTCCCTGAGGGCTCATGAGGGTACAGTGAAGGGCTTCGTAACCGTTTGATTTTGGCGTGCTTACCCAGTCTCTGATGCGGTCTGTGTTGGACAGGTAGTCTTCTGAGATCAGGGAGTAGATGTCCCAGCACTGCTTCCTTTCGGAACTGCCTTTCTTGGGAGTGAAGACTATCCTTACCGCAAACAGGTCATAGATCTCATCAAAAGGTATCCCTTTTGTGCGCATCTTGTTCCAGATGGAATAAGGGGTCTTGATTCTCTTGGTTATGGTGAACTTGTAGCGCGCCTGCTCCAGTAGCTTGGATATCGGTTCTATGAAGTTGTCTATGGAGACTCCCTTGGTCTTGGAATACTCCTGTATCTGGCGGTTTATCTCATTGTACTCTTCCGGCTGGCGGAACTTGAGCCAGATGTTCTCCATCTCGCTTTTTATGCTGTACAGTCCCAGCCTGTGGGCCAGGGGAATGAAGATGTACATGGTTTCGCTGAGGATCTTGTCCTGCTTCCTCTCAGGCATGGAGTCTATGGTCCTGAGGTTGTGCAGCCTGTCTGCCAGCTTGATGAGTATTACCCTCACGTCGTCGTTGAGGGTGAGAAGTATCCTCTTGAAGTTCTCTGCCTGGATGGATTTTTCGGAAAAATCTCCGTCCATCTTGTTGTCCATGGCAGATTTTATCTTGGTGAGCCCGTCTACAAGAGACGCGATCTTGCTTCCAAAGAGCCTTTCCACATCTTCAGTCGTGTACTCGGTGTCTTCCACCACGTCATGCAGGAGCGCGGCCACAATTGACTTGTACCCAAGTCCGATTTCCTGCACCACGATCTTTGCCACTGCAATGGGGTGGAGGATATAAGGCTCTCCGGAGCGCCTGCGTACGCCCTTGTGAGCTTCGTTGGCAAACTCGAAAGCCTTGAGAACGCCCTCATATTCCTCCTGCGAGGCGCATCTGCGCAGAGCCGCCAGTCTCAGCGATTCAAATTCCCGCTCGATCAGTTCGTTGTCTTCTTTTGTAAACTCGCTCATCCTCTTTCAATTATAACCTGAGGTCTCTTTCACCTTCAGAAATTTTCTTAAGGCTGCTTTTAATCCTTTCTTTCCAAGGACCTTCTTCTATCTCCTGCAACTCCTTTTCTATCAGTTTCTTTCCCTGTATCCTCGTTTCTTCGGAAGCATAGTCTTCCAGGAACTCCGCCAGGGTGAGAAGGGCATTCGGGGTACAGAATTTCTTGATGAATCCCGGTATGGCAAACTCCATGAAATGCTCTCCGGTTCTTCCGCTGCGGTAGCAGGATGTGCAGAAACTAGGTATGAACCCTTCTTTCATAAGCCATCTTGCAGCCTCGTCGAGCCCTCTGGTATCTCCTACCTGGAACTGTTCCCTTTTCAGGTTCTGGTCTTCTTTGTTTTCGGAATAGCCTCCGATTTCCAGATGCGTTCCTGCATCTATCTGGCTGACTCCAAAGTGTATGACTTCATTCCTGACCTGAGGGTTCTCCCTGGCAGTCATTATCATTCCGGTATATGGAACAGCCAGCCTGAGCACGGCTACCAACTGCTTGAAATCCTCGTCTGCACACCTGTAAGGCAGGTCAAGTTCTTCCAGACCGTTTGCCGGCTGGATCCTCGGGAAGCTGATGGTATGGGGGCCTACACCGAACCTGTCCTTAAGATGGATGGAGTGGCTGATAAGGCCCATGACTTCGAACCTCCAGTCATAAAGTCCGATCAGGGCTCCTATGCCCATGTCGTCTATGCCGGCTTCAAAGGCCCTGTCGAGTCCGTCGAGCCTCCACATGAAGTCTCCCTTTACGGTGTTGGCAGGATGGTATTTTGCGTATGAAGGTCTGTGATAGGTTTCCTGGAATATCTGGTAGGTTCCTATGCCTTCTGCCTTTATGGTTTTGTATCCCGCAACGTCCAGAGGAGCTGCATTGATGTTCACCCTGCGGATGGATCCGTTGCCGGAATGAACTGAATAAACGGTTCTTACGCTGTTTGCGATAAATTCCGGACTGTAGACCGGAGACTCTCCGAACACCAGGATGAGCCTTTTCTGCCCTTCGTCCTGCAGGGCCTTCACCTCCTGGATGATCTCTTCAGTCGTCAGGGTTTTCCTGACAGTGGTCTTGAGAGACTTCTTGAATCCGCAGTATGCGCAGTCGTTGATACAGAGGTTTCCTATGTACAGAGGGGCAAACAGTACTATCCTGTTGCCGTATATGATCTTTTTAAGGTCTCTTGCCGCCTGGAACAGTTCCTGCCGGCCTTCTTCGCTCCTTATGGCCAGAAGGCTGGCGGTTTCCTCAAGTGTCAGAGGGTTCTTTTCCAAAGACTTGGCAAAGATCTCACGATAGCGGACGCGGTCTTCCACGGTCTTGGAAAGAAGGGTCTCTATCCTTTCCGCATCTATGAAATCGCAAGCTCCCTTGCTCAGAGTCCTGTCCATTTTATATGCCATGTTATTTAGCGTCAAATAGTTTTTTCATGAATTTTTCAGGGTCTATGATAAACCTGGAGTGGGTTCCTTTTCCTATCTCACCCTTGGCATCGTAAGCCGTGACCTTGAAAAAGACGGCCCGTCTGTCTATGTTTTCAACTTCAGCCTCAGCCCATACTTCGGTTCCCGGAAGACAGGCTCTCAGATGCTGTATGTTCACTCCCGTTCCAACACTGTCCAGCCCAAGTTTCTTGAGCAGCATGAAAGAAGCCTCCTCCATCATGGAAATCATGGAAGGTGTTGAGAAAACAGCCATTGCACCGGTACCGGCCGCAGCTGCAGTGCTCTGGTCGGTAACCACCCGGCGGGCTGTATTTGTCATTCCGATCTTAAGGTCTTCAATCATTTCCTTTAAGCTTTAAGTGCCTGGACGAATTCCTTTGCAAATTCTTCAAGAGAAGGGTTCACCTTTTCGGCGGTAGGGGCTCCGAAGGCTTCTACGGTAGGGGATACCACGTTGAGCTTAGCCTCTTCTGCAAACTTTGCAAGGGCTTTTGCTCCGGCTCCGTTCCAACCGCTGGTTCCGAAGATTCCCATTACCTTGCCCTTAGGACCCATGATCCTCAGCTCGTTGCACAGATGCTCCATCATAGGGTGCATGAAAGTGTTGTAGGCGCAGGTGCCCAGGATGAATCCCTTGTAGCGCATGATATCGCTGAGGATGTAGGATACGTTGGTTCTGGACACATCGTATGTGCGGATGTTCCTTATGCCGCACTCAGCGAGTTTTGCTCCTATCTGGTCTGCAAGGCCGGCGGTGTTGCCGTACATGGAAGCATAAGCGATTACGACTCCTTCCTCGGCCTTGGAGGCGGCCCAGTCTGAATACAGGCTTATTACCTTGGCCGGATTCTCCTTCCAAACTACTCCGTGTGATGGGGCTATCATTTTTACCGGGACTCCTGCCAGCTTGGTTATGGCTCTGGTTACCATCTGGTTGTATTTGGCAACTATGTTGGAATAATAGCGCCTCATCTCAGGCAGGAACATCTCGTCCATGTTGTAGTCCGAATCAAAGATTCCGCCGTCAAGGCTGCCGTAGCCTCCGAAAGCGTCGCAGCTGAACAGTACCGAATCGGCAACATCAAGGGTGACCATTGTCTCAGGCCAATGGACCCAAGGCACAAATACGAACTTGAGGGAGCCGCTTCCAATGCTGAGCTCCTGTCCGTCTGTAACCAGCATCACGTTTTCTTCAGAAATTCCGTAGTACTTCTGCATCAGTTCGAACGTCTTTGCGTTTCCGATGATTTTTGCCTGCGGATACTTGGCCAGGACGCTGCGGATCATTCCGGAGTGGTCTGGCTCCATGTGGTTGACTACAAGGTAGTCCAGGCTGCCGCCCTGGAGTACGGCTTCTATCTTGCAGAGGAAATCTCCGTCAGAGCCGTATTCAACGGTATCTATGAGTACGTTCTTTTCATCCTTGATTATGTAGGAGTTGTATGAAACTCCGTAAGGAATAGGCCAGTTGTTCTCAAAGAGAGCAGTACGGCGGTCGTTTACGCCGATGTAGCTGATCCTTTCTGTTACTTTTGCTATTCTCATGGTTTGGTGTATTAAATCGTATTATGTTATTTATCTTGTTTTCAGAATAATGTAGGTTCGTCGGGTTCTGTCTTTGGACTGGAGGACCCTTCAGGAGCTGCTATCTTGTAGAATTCATCTTCAGTTATTATCGGAATACCCAGTTTCCTGGCTTTCTCCAGCTTTGAGCTTCCGGCCTTGCTTCCGGCAAGGAGGTATGTGGTTGAGGAAGTTACGCTGCTTCCTACCTTTCCGCTGTGAGCCTCGATGTAGTACTTCATGGTTTCCCTAGGCACGGAGTAGTTGCCGGTTATCATGATGGTCATTCCTTTGAGGGTGTCTGAAACAGGGGCCTTCTCCTCGAGGCTGAACTGGAGTCCGAACTTGCGGAGCTGCTCCACGGTTTCAAGGTGGCGTGGCTGGCTGAACCAGTCTATTATGGAATCTGCAAGGGTTTCTCCCACGTCCTCCACGGCCAGAAGCTCTTCCTTTGATGCAGCTTTGAGAGCGTCTATGTTCTTGAAGGCTGAGGCCAGGGTCTTGGCCGTGGTTTCTCCTATGTTCCTTATTCCCAGGGAATACAGAACCCTGCTGAAAGGAACGCTCTTGGATTTTTCCAGTGAGGAGCGGAAGTTCTCAACGCTCTTGCCCTTCCATTTGTCGAGGCTGAGGAGCTGGAGGTCGTCCAGGCTGTAGAGGTCCTGGAGTTCCTTGATGTATTCTCTTGTACAGAGCTGATGGATTGCCACTTCACCGATGTTGATATCCATTGCCTTGCGGGAGGCGAAGTGGATGAACTTTCCCTCTATCTGTGGAGGACAGCCGTCTGAGTTGGGGCAGAAGAACTTGGCCTGCTGGGGATCCCTTACCAGCGGGGTTCCGCAGGAAGGGCAGATTGAAGGGAACACTTCAGGTGAGCTGGAGGAATCCCTCCTCGAAAGCTCCACGCGGGTTATCTTCGGGATGATTTCTCCGCCCTTTTCTACATAGACGTAATCTCCAATCCTGATATCCAGGATTTGGATCTGGTCTGCGTTATGGAGGGTGGCCCTCTTTACCGTGGTACCGCTCAGAAGAACGGGGCTGAGATTGGCCACCGGAGTAACGGCTCCGGTTCTTCCCACCTGATAATCAATTGATTCTATCTTTGTCAGAGCCTCTTCAGGCTTGAACTTGTAGGCTACGGCCCATCTTGGAGTCTTGGCCGTGAAGCCCAGTTCGCGCTGAAGGGCGTACTGGTCTACCTTTATGACCACACCGTCTGTAGGGAAGGGAAGGCTGTGCCTTCTTTCATCCCATTCCCGGATGTATTCTATCACCTGATCTATGGTGCTGCATTTCCTGGAATGCTCGGAGACAGGAAGACCCCATGAAGCGGCATCTTCAAGCGATTTGCTGTGAAGCGAATCATCATATCCTGGAGCTATCAGGTGATAAAGCACGCAGTCCAGGCCTCTTTGGGCCACTTCCTTGGAAGAGAGCATCTTGAGCGAGCCTGCAGCGGCATTCCTTGGGTTAGCGAACAGGGGTTCTTCTTCAAGTTCCCTCTGATAGTTGAGCTTGTTGAAAGAATCGAAAGGCATGTAGACCTCGCCCCTGATTTCAAATTCCGGAGGATATCCGGAACCGTCCTTGAGCTGGACAGGTATGGATTTGATGGTCTTTACGTTGCGTGTTACATCGTCTCCGGTGGTTCCGTCTCCCCTGGTCAGTGCCCTGACCAGTATCCCGTTGCGGTAGAGCAGGTTGATGCCGGTACCGTCGAATTTAAGCTCGCAGTTGTAGGTGAACGCTGAGGAGGTTCCCTTGCGCACCCTGGAGTCAAAATCTCTGAGCTCCTCTATGCTGTAGGTGTTGGCCAGCGAGAGCATGGGATGAAGGTGAGCGTACTGCCTGAACGGAGCGTTTGAGGTTTCAAGGTCGCTTCCAACCTTGTTGGTAGGGGAATCGGCACTCTTGAACTGAGGATACAGTTCTTCCAACTGGATAAGCTCCTTGAGCAGCAGGTCAAACTCATAGTCTGAGATCTGCGGGGCGTTCTCCAGGTAGTAATGCCTGTTGTGGGCATTTATTTCCTGTCTGAGGGCTTCTATCCTATGTCTTGCTTCGTTTTGTTCCATACGGCAGATACAAGATGCCAAATTTAACCAAAAAAACGCAATTTTTCTAATAAAAAAAGGTGTGGTCTTTAGAAAAATGGTACATTTGCCCCCGATTTAGAGTTATTGAATTATGCAAAAATCTATCGTGATCCTCACCGGAGGCGGTCCAGCTCCCGGAATGAATACTGTAGTAGGCAGTATTACAAAGACTTTCATAAGTAACGGTTACCGTGTACTCGGCCTTCACGGAGGCTACAAGGGGCTTTTCTCTCCAGATCCGAACTACGTTGAACTTGATTTCTTCAAGGCCGACGACATTTTCAACCGCGGAGGCTCCTTCCTTGTGATGAGCCGTTTCAAGCCTACACAGGAGGATTTTGACCATAATTTCAACCTGAAATTCTTCCAGGACAACAATATAGAACTTCTGGTAACCATCGGCGGAGACGATACCGCATCTACCGCCAACCGTATTGCCAAGTTCCTGCAGGCAAAGAATTTCCCTATATCAAACATCCATGTTCCAAAGACCATAGACAACGACCTTCCGCTTCCTCAGAACATCCCGACGTTCGGATACCAGAGCGCAAAGGGAGAAGGCTCAAGGATTGCTGCAACCGTTTACGAGGATGCCCGCACCAGCCACAACTGGTTTGTCATTTCGGCCATGGGCCGCAGCGCCGGACACCTGGCACTGGCTATCGGTTACACCAACCACTTCCCGATGATAGTCATTCCCGAGATGTTCAACAAGAGCGACATATCAGTGGAGAAGATCCTGAACATGGCGGTATCTGCCATCATCAAGAGGAAGATACTCGGCATAGACTACGGCGCCATCATAATTTCAGAAGGAGTGTTCGAGGGATTCTCTCCTGAGGAACTCAAGAATTACGGAGTAAGGTTCTCCTATGACGAGCACGGCCATCCTGAACTCGGCAAGATTTCAAAGGCCCAGATGTTCAACGATATACTTGATGTCAAACTCAGCCAGCTGGGTCTTAAGGTCAAGATCCGTCCGGTGGAGATCGGATATGAGATCAGGTGCATCACCCCTCATGCCTACGACCTTGTATACTGCACGGAACTGGGTATGGGTGTCTACAAGCTTTTCAAGCAGGGCATTACCGGATGTATGGTGTACCTTGACCTTAACGGAAACATCAAGAGCCTGTATCTGAAGGATATGCAGGATCCTGCAACCGGAAAGATCCCTCCGAGAGGCGTGAACATACATCAGGACAAGGTAAACATGATATTCGAGTACATCATGCATTACATTACGCCGGCAGACTATGAGGCTGCAAAGAAGTATGTTCCTGATCCGGAGACCTACGACTTCAAGAAAATCTTGAACTGGTAAGAAAAGAGAGCCATCTTGGAGGTTCGAACTCCAGACCTACGCGTTACGAATGCGTTGCTCTACCTGCTGAGCTAAGATGGCGTTTGCGGGTGCAAAAGTAATAAAAATTTCATGGCTGTAATAATACCTACCGAACTTGGTACCGAGAAAATATCCAAGCTCCTCAGACAATATGCTGTTCCTGCGATAATTGCGATGACTGCTTCGTCGCTTTACAACATGTGCGACAGCATATTCATAGGGCAGGGCGTGGGACCTCTCGCCCTTTCCGGGCTGGCTGTCACGTTCCCGATCATGAACCTGAGTGCCGCCGTCGGTACCCTGGTAGGTGTCGGTGCGGCCACCCTGATCAGCGTGCTGCTGGGGCAGAAGAATTATGATACGGCCAACAAGGTTCTGGGCAATTCCATTGTACTTAATGTAATAACCGGAATCACCTTTGCCGCTTTGGCCATAGCCTTCCTCAAACCCATACTGTATTTTTTCGGGGCAAGCGACAATACTGTAGGTTACGCTTACGAGTACATGCTCGTACTGCTCATAGGAAACGTTGTAACGCACTTGTACTTCGGCCTGAATGCCGTCCTGAGGGTCATGGGGCTGCCCAAGAAAGCCATGGGGGCGACCATCTTCACGGTAACCCTGAACTTTGTGCTTGACTACCTTTTCATCATGGTATTCAAGTGGGGGATCCGGGGAGCCGCAATCGCCACGGTACTGTCCCAGTTCCTGGCCATGCTCTACGTTTTCATCCTTGTCTCCGACAAGAGCCGTGTGATACATCTCCAAAGGGGAATCTATCGCTTGAAAAGGAAGATAATAAGCCAGACATTCTCCATCGGAATGGCACCTTTCCTCATGAATGCCTGCGCATGCATCATTGTGATTGTCATCAACAAGCAGCTCAATATCTACGGAGGAGACATGGCGATAGGGGCCTACGGAATCCAGAACCGCCTGGGATTCATTGCCGTTATGATTGTAATGGGCATCAACCAGGGCATGCAGCCTATTGCAGGTTACAACTATGGGGCCCAGAATCACGACAGGGTGTCCAAGGTCCTGTACATATCCATTTTCTGGGCAAGTCTGGTAACGACACTGTTTTTCATTGTCACCGAGCTTTTCCCAAGGCAGCTGGCTGAGATATTCACGGATGATGAAGAGCTTCTCGCCCACACCGTGAGGGGCATGAGAATCAATTTCTTGGCTTTTGCGATAATTGGTTTCCAAATGGTTACCACCAACTTCTTCCAGAGCATTGGCAAGGCCAGGAAAGCCATTTTCCTCAGCCTTTCGCGACAGGCAATCTGCCTGCTCCCGCTTCTGCTGATCCTCCCGCCCGTAATGGGTGTTGACGGAGTATGGTGGAGCCTTCCGATCTCTGACCTTGCCGCCAGCATCCTCACTTTGTGGATGCTCCTCAAACAGAGAAAGGAGTTCAAGATGAAACTTAAGGAAAAAGAATCACAGACAGTTCAAATTCAGTCATAGTATGGAAAAGCACATCCACATCAACATCGGGAGGCAGATTGGAGCCGGCGGGCTCGAAGTTGCCTGTGAACTGGGCAAGCGCCTGGATATAAGGGTATATGACAAGGAACTGCTCACACTTGCCGCCAAGGAGAGCGGCCTGGACCATTCGGTGTTTGCCCGTGAGGATGAGAAGGACAACCTGTCCATGAACACGGGATTCAGTTTTTCTTCCTTTGCAGAAGCCATTACAAACACCTTCCGCCCAAGCGTCTACAACAGCAATACCATCTTCACCATCCAGAGCCAGGTAATAAGGCGTCTTGCAGAAGAAGGCTCCACCATATTCGTGGGCCGGTGTGCAGACTATGTGCTCAGAGATTTTAAGGGTTGCATAAGCGTTTTCATAACTTCCTCCATGAAAGACCGCATCCATAGAATACGGACCATCAACAAGTATGGAGATACCCGGGGAGTCAGTGATGACAAACTTGCAGACCTGCTTGAGAAAGGAGACCGCAAAAGGGCCTCATATTACGGAGATTACACTTTCAAGACCTGGGGAGCTGCCGAAAGCTACGACATGTGCCTGAGCACGTCGCTGCTGGGAGTTGACGGGTGTGCAGACATTATCGAAGAGACAATAAGGCGTCGTCTGCTTTAATCTTCCTTATCAGCTTGGTTACGATTTCTTCCACGAGACTTCCCTCGGTATAGTCTGCAGGGCAGGTAAAGCTTACCCTGTTCTGCTCAAAAAGCCTCCGGGCCACGGTTTTGGAGGCCTCGGAATTGTTGTAGACCGCAATTGAGGTACCACCCAGCTGGCGGGTGAGCTTCATGCAAGGCACGTCCGTTTCTCCGTCGCCGAAATAGATCATGTTTGAGAAGGAAACCCTCTTTTCCTCTTCCGGCACGGATGAATTGATCTTTTCGCTGTCGTGGATGTTAAGGATGCCCTTGTTTATCTTGAAGAGGAACTGGGTCTTGTTGGTATAGTTCACTGCAGAGGCGGGCCAGATTGCGCAACCATCCTTGTCATAGTAGAAGGAGCTGGCAAAGATAGCCTTGAATTCCTTGGCGATCCTGGTTCCCTCCATGATTTCCAGCAGACCTGAGGAATTGATGTAATGTTCAACGATAACTCCCTCTTTTTCACCGATTTCATTTATCCTGCCAAACCAGGTCTCAACCCCGTTGAAAAAGGTGATGTCTTTTCCGTACGTGCGAAGTTTCTTGCGGGTGAGCTTGATGCCTTTTTTCTTTGCTTCCTCCAGCATCAGAAGCATGTAGATGAGGACTCCGTCGGAATCCTGGTCCTTGGCCATCTCATGGGTTTCAGCCCAGAACTCGTCCTTTTGCCTGCCAACGGCGTTTATGAAGGAATACTCCTGCATGTTGCCGGGAGCAAGCGTTCCGTCAAAATCATAGATTAGAGCCACTATCGGCTTGTCATTTCTCCTGTTCATATCTCACAACTCAATGATTTTCAAAGTATAAATGTCAGAACAGTGACGAGAAGAGATCTTCCTCCACATCCGGATGCTGTTTCTTCTTCTTCCTGCTGTCTTTCTCCTTCTCCTTTTCCTTCTTGGGCCTGAGGTCCTCCGTCATTGGTGAAGGCAGGTCCGCAACTACATTCCGGATATAATTGGCAGCACTGTCTGCCAATAACTTAGGCGATTCTATCCGGACATAAGGATGGTTCTCATAGTACCATCTGAAGAATTCGTCGTTGGGAATGACCGAAATCCTGAAAGTGCAGCTTCCGTCATCGGATTTTCCGGTCAGTTTCTGAGAAGGGTGAAGAGGGTTCTGGATCAGGTATCTGGCCATGACGCCCTGCACGTTGAGATGTATGTCCTCTTTCTTTTCTGCCGGATGGGTGATGCCTATGATGTCTGCAAAGTATTCCTCGGCATTGAAACGGTAGTTCGGAGGGAACGGGAGGATTGCGTAGGAATAACTTGTTACGCAATCTGTCTGCACAACCTGTATACCTTCCCTTCCGTCTACATATCCCAGGCAGAACCACCGCATCTGGTACGTGGTCAGATAAAGAGGGTAGAAAATAATCTCCCTGATGTTGGATTTGTCATCTACATAACTAAGACTCAGTACTCTGCGATGCAGGACCGCATCCTTGACAACATCCAGGAATGCCCCTCCGGAAGCCTTAGGATTCTTCTGTCTCCTTATTTTCTGGAAGGAGCCGTTGACCTTGTTTTCCAGGCATTCACGTATCAGTTCCACTGCTCCCTCCAGAGACTCCATTCCGGCCATACCCGAGTACCTTTCAAGGGTTTCAGTCAGTTCTGAAAGCGGGGTGAGGGTGGTCTGCTTTACATTGGCGTTACCGATGGAGTAGGTCGGATCTGAGTACTTGTAGTATTTCTGCTCATAGACGACGATAGGGGCGTTGTAACCCTTTTTCTTGTCTCTCATCATCTGGAGATCCAGCTGTACCGTCCTGGTAGATACCGAGAAGTTGTCCTTGAGCCTGGTCTTGCTGTTTTCCTTAACGGCTCTGGTACAGGCAGCAATGAGATCCTGGAGGGTATACTTGTGCGCGGTATCTCTCAGGCAGGCATCTATGGTTATGTGCCTCAACAGGGCGTTGGAGGTAACAGACATATACAATTCTTTTGCGCAAAAGTACAAAAAAATCTCTAATATCTATCAACTTACGCCAGAAATACGCAATAAAAATGCGTTAGATTCCGGCCAGGGTCTTTGCATAGTTGTGAAGATAGCGGCGGAGTTTTCCTCCCTTGATTATCTGGATTTCTTCCGCCAGGCCGGCGACGAACCTTGCCGCACCGAGAGGTGAGCATATCCGGGTATCCAGTATCCAATGGTTCTGATCCTCCTGGACCAGGTCCTTTTCTGCGAGTGGATATTCCTCAACAAGAAGGTTTTTAGCCCTCAGGCTCAGCCGCAGTATGATCTGTTCATCTTCCCTGCCGCTCATCCTGAATATGTCGAGCAGACCGGAAGAATGGGAGCTTTCATTTTCCCAAGTCTCGTCAAGGACCTCAACTGAACCAATCCTTTCTATCTTGAACTGCTTGTTCTGCCTGTCAGAAGGGTCGAAGCACCAGACGGAAATGTAATTGGTAGTGAACTTGAAAGGTTCCACCAACCTGTCCGAGACCTTCCCGGTATGGGATGAGGAGTAGTTTTTAAGCATGACTGTTTTTTTGCCGTCTATCGCCTCAGCAAGCGCATTGACGTTGGATGCGTTGCCGCTTTTTACGGTAACGTCAGCAATCGAGGTGCAGCTGTAGATCGAAGCCAGCTTGCGTCTCAGGTTCTGCTTGATGGTATTGGTGTCGTCTATTCCTTCAATCAGGCGGTTTACCATGTAGGCTTCTTCATCGGTGAAGTGGACAAGCTGTGAGATATCCTTGAAGAAGCGGCTCTCTTTTGCAATGTGATAGTATTCTCCGCTCTTGTGAACCACAAAGCCCGCTTCCTTGAAGGTATCAATATAGCGATAGATAGACCTGTAAGACGTATCCAGCTTGTCTGCAAGTTCGTTTACGGTGTAATTTACATTGCCGGCCAGAAGCATCATCAGGCGCAGCATCCTTTCGACTTTAGGCTGATCCATGACAGTTTATCTTAAAGGATCAGGTCTTCTGCCCTGACCTTGGGTATGTAATGTATTCCGTTTTCCCTGAAATAGTTGTGGCTTTGATCCTCAGCGATGTGCAGTATCTGGTACCTCTCCGCCCCCCTGCCCAGGGCAATAACCAGCAGCGGTTCCAGGAATCTCTCATCGGTGTTGCATCCGGAAGGATCCTCCTTACCCTCACTCACGAATTTCATGGCTTCCTGCTTGTTGAAGGCCCCGATGCAGATTCCGCTGAGCCCCATTTCCACGGCTTTGAGCAGCATGCTCTGGGCTGAGATTCCAAGATCCATGTCTACCCATCTGTTTTCCGGAACGGTAGAACAAATTATAATGAATGCGGAAGGCTCACAGCCTTCAGGCGGAAACTTCATGTCTGGCAGAAGGGCCCCGAGCTTGATGAAAGGGCAGAACCTTTCAGCATCATTTCCGGTGAGCAGCTTGAACCTCAGCACCTGCTGGTTCTTGGCGCAGGGAATCATGGTGTTCACTGCCACTATTTTCTTAAGCTGCTCAGAGGTAACCTCATACGAATGGTCCCAGCTTCTGCAGCTGCGGTTTTTCAAAAGCAGGGTGTCCAGGCTTTTGGCCGCAGCAATCCTTTTGACCACCTTCTTCCTGTTCTGCAGGTCCTCCATTTTCTTTCCAAGATAATTGTCCGCCATATTCCGTAAACTATTTACCGTTATGCAAATTTAAGGTAATTGAAAACAATTGACAACTAAAAAACTTCGTTATCTTTGCGCTGCTTTTCATTATGGCAACGAGAAAGATAATACTCAGGATAATGCTGGCAGTCAGTCTGATAGCCGTCCTGTGCTGGAATAACTCGCCTCAAGCGGAGGAAGTTTGTCCAACAGGGCAGCCTTCATCCGGGTATACCTTTGTCACTGGATGCGCTCCCGTGGCTGATGCCCAGGCGTCATATCTGGTGGCGGTTCCTTCTGCCGCTTCAATGGAACTTCCATCCAGGGCCGGCATCGCCGAGGCATCCCAGTTCCTTTCTTCAGGGCAGACAATGGTTTTCCGTTGCATGAGGCAGATACTCCCGCTCCCTTCTGACGGTGGAAAGCGCAGGCTTCTTCTTAAGGTTCTGAGGATCTGATAATCCTTTTCATAGTTTTTAACTGCAGCCTTTAGTTTTCAAGGGCTGTTGCCTTGCATGCCCATTCATGGGGTATGCGCTACGTCAATGTTTTTAATTTTAATACATCAAACAATTATGAAAAAGAATATCACAAAGGTCCGTACGACCAAAGACATAATCATTACATTGGTTTTACTTCTTGCCGGAGCTGCCTGCTTTGCAGTTTCTTCTACCGGAATGATGATCCTTGGAGGAACCATAATACTTACCGGTTTGGTTTTGTTTTTCGTTATGAAGAACGGTTACAGGATTGAAGGCGAAGGAGGCATATTCTCCAAGAAAGAGCATTTCTTTCCCGACTCCAGATACGATGTCATCTATTCTGAGATCAATGCCGGAAGGATGATCACGGATTTCAAGGATGAGGACAAGGCTATCGTAGTCAGGCTGGACGTGTATACCAGCCAGTCCGGAAAAAAGTATGCCGAGCTGTTCAAGTATGTACCGTACGATTATGTCAGGCAGATTGAGTTGAGGGAGGTGCGTTAACTGCATCAGGCAGATCGAGCTGAATCGCCGGCTATGGTACCTTGTAAATAGCTGATTGTCAGCGCTCCTGAAAATAAGACCTTTTGTTTTAAAGCTCTTGTTTCAGGAGATGCTGATAGTCAGTATATTGCACGACACCATCGCCGGAATGTTTTTTTTCGTAAATTTGTGCTGGTTACCTCTATGATATGTACAGAACCATTCTCAGACATTTCAAGCAGTACAGGACGGCTGCCATCCTTACACCGGTATGGACGGCAGCTGAAGTTGTTATGGGAGTGCTCATTCCTTACGTAACGGCTTCCATAATAGACAAGGGCATCAATGCCGGGAGCATGCCCAACGTTTACAAGTACGGCTCGTACATGGTCCTGATGGCTTTTCTGAGCCTTCTGTTCGGAATCCTGGCCGGGCGGTTTGCGGCATACTCATCAACCGGTGTGGCTGCCAACCTCAGGGATGCCATGTACCGCAACATCCAGAGGTTTTCATTCTCTGACATAGACAAATACTCCACGGCCGGCCTGGTAACCAGGATGACAACCGACGTGTCCAACATCCAGAATGCCATCCAGATGCTTCTCAGGGTCTCATTCAGGGCTCCTTTGAACCTGATATCCAGCGTGGTGATGTGCTTTTTCATAAATCCCAGGCTGAGTGTTATCTTCCTTGTTGCAATCGTGATACTGGCAACACTCCTTACCCTTATAATCATGAGGGCCAGCAAGCTTTTCCAGCAGATATTCCGCAGGTATGACACTCTCAACGGGGTGGTTCAGGAGAACGTTTCTGCAATAAGGGTGGTGAAGGCATACGTGAGGGAGCATCACGAACTGGGCAAGCTGGACAGGGCGGCCCTCTCTCTTTTCAACCTGAATGTCAAGGCGGAGGCGATAATGGCCCTGAACGGGCCGGTAATGAACCTTGTGGTGTACGGCTGCATAATCTCACTTTCATGGTTCGGGGCACATTACATTGTGGAAGGAAGCCTCACGACAGGTCAGCTGACATCTCTTTTCTCCTATGTGATGATGGTGCTCCAGGCTCTGATGATGCTTTCCATGATATTCGTACAGCTGACCCAGAGTGCTGCCAGCGTCAAGAGGGTTGCCCAGGTGATTGAAGAGGAACCTGACATGGCAGAGGACCTCTCCCCTGTAGAGAGCGTAAAGGATGGAAGCATCGAGTTTGACAATGTCTGCTTCTCATACAAGGAAGGCGGAGACTATGCCCTTGAAGATATCAACCTGAGGATAGAAGCAGGCCAGACCATCGGAATAATAGGCGGAACCGGCAGCGGAAAGAGTACGCTGGGTTCTCTGATAAGCCGCCTGTACGACGTAAGCAAGGGAAAGATAACGGTAGGGGGAGTTGATGTGAAGCGCTACGCCCTCAAGAGCCTCAGGAATCAGGTGGCCGTAGTCCTTCAGAACAATACTCTCTTCAGCGGGACGGTCCTGGACAACCTGCGCTGGGGAAAGGAAGATGCCACCGAGGAAGAGTGCCGTCAGGCCTGCATAGCCTCCTGTGCAGACGAGTTCATATCTGCTCTTCCTCAGGGATATCATACGTACGTGGACCAGGGAGGGACTAATTTCTCCGGAGGTCAGAAGCAGAGGCTCTGCATTGCCAGGGCTCTCCTCAAGTCTCCGAAGGTGCTCATCCTGGACGATTCCACCTCGGCCGTGGATACCGCCACCGATGGCAAGATCCGGGAGACCTTTGCCCGGAGGATACCCGGCACCACCAAGATAATCATATCCCACAGGATACTCAGCATCCAGCATGCAGACAAGATAATAGTGATGGATGACGGCCGTGTGAAAGGATTTGATACTCACGACAATTTATTGATAAACAACGAAATATACCGGGATATCTACAATATGCAGACATCCGGAGGAGAAGGGGACTTTGACGAAACCAAGTAGGATGACCAGATGAGACCGGGCGGAGGACAGATTAAGGAAAGGGGCTATATGCCACCAGCGGGGAAACTGAAACTTTCCACCGTGGCAAGGCTGTTCAGGCTGATTCTCAAGGATAACAAATGGAGGATCGCCGTAGTCCTGCTTTGTATCCTTGTGTCCACCCTGGCTACCCTGGCTTCCACTTTGTTCACCAAGACCCTGCTGGACGACTACGTTGTTCCCATGATAGGACAGGCCTCCGCCGATTATTCTCCTCTTGCCGTGGCTCTTGTAAAACTGGGAGCTGTCCTGCTCATAGGTATCGGAGCCTCCTATCTGCACAGCATACTGACAGTCTATATAAGCCAGGGTACTCTCAAAACTCTGAGGCATAATCTGTTCGAACATATGGAGAGGCTTCCTCTGAGTTACTTTGACTCCAGGAGCCATGGCGACATAATGAGTGTTTACACCAATGACGTTGACACTCTCCGCCAGGTTATAGGCCAGACCATACCGCGCCTCTTCCAAAGCCTCGTCACCGTAATTTCCACTTTCGTGAGCATGATAGTGCTGAGCATTCCTTTGAGCGTGATCTCAATAGTGATGGCCTTCATAATGTACTTGGTGACAAGGAAACTGGGAAATCTTTCCAGAAAGTACTTCAAGAAGAGGCAGGAAATGCTCGGCAAGGTAAACGGATTCATTGAGGAGATGGTTTCCGGCCAGAGGGTCGTAAAGGTTTACTGCCACGAAGACAAGGCTATGGAACAGTTCTCGCAGCTTAACGAGCAGCTCCGCCAGAGCGTGTTCAATGCCAACAAGATAGGAAATATCGTGATGCCGGTGAACGGCAATCTGGGCAACCTCGGATACGTATTCATTGCCACTGCCGGCGCTGCAATCGCCCTGGCTTCCCTGACCGGATGGTACTTCTGCGGCCTGAACGGTTCTGTTCTTACTCTTGGAACACTTGTGGCCTTCCTGACCCTGCACAAGAACTTCACCCGCCCGGTAACCCAGATAAGCAACGAGATCAACAGCATCGTCATGGCAAGTGCCGGATCTGACAGGGTCTATGACCTGATGGACCAGAAGCAGGAGGAGAACCGGGGCAAGGTTACGCTGGAGAAAACCGGAGACTGCCAGTGGTGCTGGAAAACTCCTGAGGGAGAGCGGATTCCTCTGAAAGGGGAGGTCAGCCTCAGCGATGTGGATTTCAGCTATGTGGAGGGCAAGCAGGTTCTGTTTGACATCAACCTTACCGCATATCCCGGCCAGAAGATAGCCTTTGTAGGCGGCACGGGTGCCGGCAAGACCACCATCACCAACCTCATCAACCGCTTCTATGAAATCCAGGACGGAAAGATAACTTATGACGGCTTGGATATCAAGGATATAGAAAAAGATTCGCTGAGAAGGAGCCTTGGGATAGTACTGCAGGAAACCCACCTTTTCACCGGCAGGGTGATAGACAACATCCGCTACGGCAGGCTGGATGCCACCGATCAGGAATGTATTGAAGCGGCAAGGCTGGTGCGCGCCCACAACTTTATCCGCCGCCTTCCGTTCGGATACGATACGGTAATAGACGGAGATGGCGGCAACCTGTCACAGGGTGAGCGTCAGCTGCTTGCAATCGCCCGTGCCGCGGTGGCCGCTCCTCCTGTACTGATTCTTGACGAGGCCACGTCTTCAATTGATACGAGGACTGAGAAACTCATCCAGCAGGGAATGGATCAGCTGATGAAAGGAAGGACAACATTCGTGATTGCCCACCGCCTGTCCACCATCCTCAATTCTGATTACATAATGGTCATGGACCACGGCAGGATCATCGAACGCGGCAAGCACAACGAACTTCTCGCCCTAAAGGGCAAGTACTACGAACTATTTACAGGAAACCAGATTGTCTAGGCCCAGACCAGAAGGCCGGCACAGATGATTGCACCTGTGACGAAAAGGTCTATTAGGCAGAATCCCATTATATCTCTTGCGTTCAGCTTGGCTATTGCGAGGGCTGGAAGTGCCCAGAACGGCTGTATCAGGTTGGTCCAGGCGTCTCCCCAGCTGATGGCCATTCCTGTAAGACCCGGGTCAACGTCCAGCTGAGCGCCGGCGGTGAACATGATAGGGGCCTGGATTGCCCAGTGGCCTCCGCCTGAAGGAACGAACATGTTAAGTATTGCTGCGCAGAGGAATGTCAGAAGCGGGTAGGTGGTGTGGTTGGAAATGGAGATGCAGGCGTTGCTGACCTCGGTTCCAAGGCAGATGCCGCTTTCTCCCGTACCCATGATTATACCCATGATACCTGCGTAGAACGGGAACTGGAGCAGGATTCCGGAGGCTCCGGTAGCGCTCTTTCCAAACGCTCTTACATAAGACAGGGGATTGCCGTGGAGAAGGATTCCGGCAAACAGGAAGAGCATGATTACAAAGTTCAGGTCTATGCTGCCGCCCTTTGAAAGCTTTATTATGAGGAAGGCAAATCCCATCAGGGAGATTATCCAGCTCAGGATGCGGCTGTTCTCCAGATGCTCGGCCGGAGATGTGGCCTTGACCCTTGGTGCCGGTTGTTCTTCCATGAGAAGTGCAGGATCTATCGCGATTACATTGTCTCCCTTAGGATGCATCAGTGAGTTTACAAGTATCAGGGCTACGATTACAATGGCAACCATTATCAGGTTGTGAGGGTCCAGGATGGTGCTGGAGATAGGAACCGGGTTTTCTACGGCGCCTCTGGTTATTTCCTTGAGTCCGCTGCCCGGAGTTGCCATGGTAAGAGGGATGGATCCGGAAAGACCGGCATGCCATACCACAAAGCCGCTGTAAGCGGATGCTATCAGCAGCCTGTAGTCTACTCCCCTGAGTTTCTTTGCTATCTCCTTGGCGAAGATGACGCCCACTATCAGGCCGAATCCCCAGTTGAGCCAGCATGCGATGGCTGAAATTCCGGTAACCAACGCTATTGCAGCGGCGGGGGATTTAGGAATGGATGCCAGGTGGCTGATGCCTTTCTTTATGACAGGAGCAGAAGCAAGGGTGGAACCGCAGACCAGAACCAGGGCCATCTGCATTGCAAATGCGAGCAGGGACCATACGCCGTTGCCCCAATGCTCTATTACTTCAATAGGAGACTGGCGGCATACCGGCATGGCCACGCAGGCTGCAATCAGGGTAAGTATTACTGCAAAAATGAATGGATCCGGGAGGTATTTCTGGACCAGTTTTACACAGGCTTTGATTATTCTCTGAAACATAGGACTTTATTTAAAAACCTCGCAAAGATACTTAAAAAGAGGCATTGTGTTCATTGTGGAAAAAATTGTTGATTATTGCAATTTTGCTTAAAATTTATTTCTATTTTTTTTCGCTGAGTTGAAAATTTGTTATATTTGTATCAACTATTAAACTTTTTTGCAAACATTATTCAATTGCAGATATGAAGAATCTAGAATGGGGAAAGATGTCTTTCTCATACACTAAGACAGATTACATTATTTACAGTACATTCAAGGATGGCAAGTGGACTCCTGCAGTCAAGACGGCAGATTTCAACATTGCCTTGAGTTCCTATGCAGGTGTGCTTCACTACGGTTCATCTTGCTTTGAGGGTCTGAAGGCTTTCAGGGGCGTAGACGGCAAGGTACGTCTGTTCCGCCCGGAGGAAAACGCCAAGAGAATGATCCGCAGCGCAGAGTTCCTGGACCTTCCGGCTCCTTCGATAGAGCAGTTCGTTGAGATGTGCGTCATGGCAGTCAAGGCCAATGCTGAATACATTCCACCTTATGAGTCAACTGCTTCTCTGTACCTGAGGCCTCTGCTCATAGGCAGCAACCCTCAGTTGGGAATCCGTTCTTCAGTAGAGTCTACATTTATTGTAATGGCTTCTCCTGTTGGAACTTACTCAGGCGACAAGATACTTGTTCCGGGCACTGCAGTAGTAGGAAGGAACCACGACAGAGCTGCGCCTAACGGAAGCGGAAGCTACAAGATCGGTGCAAACTATGCCCAGAGCCTCCATCCTTACAACATTGCCCACAAGCAGGGTTACAGGGAACTTCTTTTCCTGGATGCAAGCACACATTCCCTCATAGAGGAGTTCGGATCTTCCAACTTCTTTGCCATCAAGGGAAACACCTACATCACTCCAAATTCCCACAGCGTTCTTCCTTCAATTACCAACGCCAGCCTCAGGACAGTGGCTCAGGACCTTGGCATGAAGGTGGAAATGAGAGAGATACCTCTTGTAGAGCTGGATTCTGTAGATGAGGTCAACTCATGTGGTACAGCAGTGGTTATCACTCCTATATGCAGGATTGACGACAAGATCCGCCTTGAGGACGAACTTCCTTCACATGTCTACAAGTTCACCGAGGAGTGCGGAGTGAAGTCACGTGCACTGTACGACCAGATAATCGGAATCCAGAAGGGTACGCTTGACGACCGCTTTGGCTGGACCATGTTTGTAGATTGCTAAGTATCAGTTGGAAGAAGGGATGACTGCTCAGGAATTGGAGACCATTCTCCGCGATGAGGGGGCTGAAAGGGCCATCGCCGAGGCTGAAAAATATATTTCAACCTCTCCGGAAGACCTTGATTTTGCCTACTACATCCTGGGCAACGCCTACCGTAAGATGGGTGACTGGCAGGGTGCGATCAACAATTACCTTGAGGCAATTGACATTAACCCCCAGTCTCCTGCAAAACAGGCTTACGACATGGCCAACGACATCCTCAACTTCTTCAACAAGGATATGTACAACCAATAGAACTCAAACCAAACTAAATACACTACTATGGCTAAGATGAAAGGTGCGACCGTAATCAACACCGAGCGCTGCAAGGGATGCGGCTTGTGTGTGGTTGCGTGTCCATTCCAGGTTCTTGCTCTTTCAGACAAGAGCGTGAACAGGAAGGGGTACAACTATGCCGTCACCGTAAAGGAAGACACCTGCACAGGCTGTACCTCTTGCGCTGTAGTTTGTCCTGACGGATGTATTGCCGTCTACCGTAAAAAGGAGGAATAAATTATGGCAGATCAGGAAATTACTTTGATGAAAGGCAACGAGGCCATCGCTCATGCGGCCATTCGTTGCGGCTGTGACGGATATTTCGGATATCCGATCACCCCTCAGTCCGAGGTGCTTGAGACCCTTGCCGAGCAGAAACCTTGGGAGACCACCGGAATGGTTGTCCTCCAGGCTGAGAGCGAAACCTCTTCTATAAATATGGTGTACGGCGGTGCCGGCTGCGGAAAGAAGGTAATGACTTCTTCTTCCAGCCCTGGTATCAGCCTTATGCAGGAAGGACTGTCCTACATGGCAGGATGCGAGATTCCTTGCCTTGTGGTAAACGTCAGCCGCGGCGGCCCAGGATTGGGAACCATCCAGCCAAGCCAGGCAGACTACTTCCAGAGCTGCAAGGGCGGCGGACACGGAGACTATCACCTGATAGTTCTTGCACCGTCTTCAGTTCAGGAAACTGCAGACTTCGTAGACCTTGCCTTTGAACTTGCTTTCAAGTACCGCAATCCGGCCATGATCCTCTCAGACGGTGTAATAGGCCAGATGATGGAGAAGGTGGTTCTTCCTCCGTTCAAGCCAAGGAGAACCGAGGAGCAGATCCTCAAGGAGTGCCCTTGGGCTGCAACCGGAAGGCCAAAGACCCGCAAGCCTAACGTAATCACTTCCCTTGAGCTGGACCCTGCCAAGATGGAGGAGATCAACATCCGCATCCAGAAGAAATATGCCGAGATCCAGGAGAAGGAAGTTAGATTTGAGGAATATATGCTCGAGGATGCCGAATACGCTATCTGCGCCTTCGGTTCCGCTGCAAGAATCGCCAAGAAGGCTATCGAGGATGCAAGGAAGGAAGGCATTAAGGTAGGTCTTCTCCGTCCTATTACCCTGTGGCCTTTCCCTTACAAGGAAATCGACAAGCTTTCCAACAAGGTAAAGGGTATACTTTCTCTTGAAATCAACGCCGGCCAGATGGTGGAGGATATCCGCCTTGCTGTGAACGGACGTATTCCTGTCAACCACTACGGCCGTCTGGGCGGAATAATCCCTGCTCCTGACGAGGTTGTAGCCGAACTTAAGAAAATGATGAAATAGGGAGGATGCATTATGGATATCAAAGAGATAATACAACCCGAGAACCTGGTGTACCAGAAGCCTGAGCTTTTGAATGACACACCGATGCACTATTGCCCTGGCTGCAGCCACGGAGTTGTGCACAAGCTTATTTCAGAGGTTATTGCAGATATGGGTATGGCAGACAAGACCGTAGGAGTTTCTCCTGTGGGATGTGCCGTATTCGCATACAAATACATAGATATTGACTGGGAGGAGGCCGCTCACGGAAGGGCACCTGCATTGGCAACCGCCATCAAGAGGCTGTGGCCTGACCGCATGGTGTTCACATATCAGGGAGACGGTGACCTGGCCTGCATCGGAACTGCAGAAACCATCCACGCCCTCAACCGCGGAGAGAACATCACCATCATCTTCATCAACAACGCTATCTACGGTATGACCGGTGGCCAGATGGCTCCTACCACGCTGCTCGGCATGAAGACGGCTACCTGCCCTTACGGAAGGGATCCTAAGCTTCACGGCTATCCGCTGAAGATTGCAGACATTGCCGCACAGCTCGAGGGAACATGCTATGTCACAAGACAGAGCGTGCATACCGTTGCTGCCATCAACAAGGCAAAGAAAGCCATCCGCAAGGCCTTCGAGTACAACATGGCCGGAAAGGGCTCTTGCCTGGTAGAGATGGTTTCAACCTGCAACTCAGGCTGGAAACTTTCACCTGTAAAGGCAAACAAGTGGATGGAAGAGAACATGTTCCCATTCTATCACATCGGCGACCTCAAAGACATTAACCAATAAAGGATTGTAAGATGAAACAGGAAATTATAATTGCCGGATTCGGTGGACAGGGAGTTCTGTCCATGGGAAAAATCCTTGCTTATTCCGGACTTATCGAGGGCAAGGAAGTTACTTGGATGCCAGCTTACGGTCCTGAGCAGAGGGGCGGTACCGCAAACGTGACTGTCATAGTCAGCGACGAGGAGATTTCTTCTCCTATCCTTTCTACCTATGACACTGCCATCATCCTCAACCAGCCTTCCATGGAGAAATTCGAGAAGACTGTAAAGCCTGGCGGAACCCTCATCTACGACGGTTATGGAATCAGCATCCCTCCTACACGTACCGATATCAATATCTACCGTGTTGATGCAATGGATGTTGCAGCCAAGATGAACCTCATCAAGATCTTCAACATGATCCTTCTGGGAAGCTACCTCAAGCTTCATCCTATCGTGAAGATAGAGAGTGTCCTGAAGGCTCTCAAGAAGACCCTTCCTGAAAGGCATCACGGCCTGATTCCTCAGAACGAAGAGGCTATCAAGAAGGGAATGGAGCTTGTAGGCTAAAAGCTTTTTTCCCTCTTGTTGAGACTGCAGCCTGTCTGTTTATTGCAGACAGGCTGTATTTTTTGTATATTTATAGTCCGAAAACTTAATAATATCTACGATATGGCAATGTGGCATGTTTGGCTCATAGTAGCCCTCGTATTTTTTATCCTTGAGATTT
The DNA here is from genome assembly GCA_902780455.1 of uncultured Bacteroidia bacterium. GTDB lineage: Bacteria > Bacteroidota > Bacteroidia > Bacteroidales > UBA932 > Egerieousia. The sequence goes on from CACZFO010000009.1 coordinate 25,292, forward strand.
TTACTACAGGTATTGCTGTAATCTGCTTCTCATTTGGGGCTGTAGGTTCCTGCATAGCAGCCTTGTGCGGTGCCAATCTTACCTGGCAGGTGATTGTCTTTGCAATTGTAACCCTTGTAAGTTTCATATTCATCCGTCCGATGCTCATCAAACTCTTCTACAAGAAAGGCAAGAACGAGGTCAAGACCAATATGGAGGCTCTTATCGGGCGTAAGGGAATTGTCTCAGAGGCCATAGATCCCGTAACCGGCTCAGGCAGGGTAAAGGTAGACGGAGACGACTGGAAGGCCGTTTCTGTGGACGACCAGCCCATAGAGCTCGGTGCAAGGGTTGAAATCCTCAAGCTCGACAGCGTAATCGTTACCGTTAAAAAGATTTCATAACATTTAAAATATACTCCCATGTTTTTTGGAATGGAACCTATTACCCTGATCCTTATCGCGATAATAGTGATCGTGGTATTGATCGTACTGTCTGGAATCAAGGTTATCCAGCAGTCAGAGACCAAGATCGTTGAAAGGCTTGGCAAGTATCACTCAACTCTTCCTTCAGGTATCAACATCATCTGGCCGATCATAGACAAGCCGAGAAAGGTTTATATCAGGAAAGTGGTTGAAGGATATGACGGCTCGCAGCATGTCATCCTGCGTCAGAGCGACAAGATAGACCTCCGCGAGCAGGTGTTCGACTTCCCTAAGCAGAGCGTTATTACCAAGGATAACGTTACCACCACCATCAACGCGCTTCTGTATTTCCAGATAACGGATCCTATGAAATCCGTGTATGAGATTGACAATCTGCCTTATGCAATTGAAAAACTCACTCAGACCACGCTCCGTAACGTGATTGGAGAACTGGAACTTGACCAGACCCTGACTTCCAGGGATACCATCAACTCAAAGCTGAGGGCCGTTCTCGACGAGGCGACCAACAAGTGGGGCGTAAAGGTCAACCGTGTTGAGCTTCAGGACATCACACCACCGATCAGCGTGCGCGATGCCATGGAACAGCAGATGCAGGCCGAGCGCGAAAGACGTGCGAAGGTGCTCAAGGCATCCGGAGACAAGGAGAAAGCCATCCTTGAGTCAGAAGGTCTGAAGGCAGCCCAGATCAACCGTGCTGAGGCTGAGAAGCAGACCAAGATCCTTCAGGCACAGGGTACGGCTGAGGCCAAGGTACTCCAGGCTAACGCCGAGGCTGAGGCTATCCGCAGAATCGCCGAGGCCGTAAAGGAGAGCAACATGTCTCCGGCCAGCTACATGCTTGCAGACAAGTACATTGCAACCCTCAAGGAGATGGTTTCCGGCAAGGATAACAAGACCGTTTACCTGCCTTACGAGGCATCCAACCTGCTTGGCTCCATTGGAACCATAAAGGAACTGTTCAAGAATCAGTAATGGCCTCTCTTAAGGAAAAGGATATCAGACTGGTTGCCTTTGATGCGGACGATACGCTCTGGGACAACCAGTCGTTTTTTGACAAGGCCGTTGAGGATTACTGTGCCCTGATGTCGCCATACGGCACCAGGGATGATATGTACAGCGCTCTCTACAAGACAGAGTGCTCCAACATGGATTCTCTGGGCTACGGCACCAAGGCCTTTATAATTTCCCTCGTTGAGAATGCCATAAGGGTCAGCGACGGCAACATACCTGAAGACAAGATACTCCAGGCCATATCCATAGGCAGGACCATCCTGGACAATCCCGCAACACCTCTTCCCGGAGTAGTTGAAACCCTTGCCGCCTTGCAGGCAAAGGGACTCTACCGCATGGTTATCTTTACCAAAGGCGATCCTTTGGAGCAGGAGGCCAAGATAGACCGTTCCAACCTCGGAAAATTCTTCAGCGATGTTGAAGTAGTCTCCAACAAGACCCCTTTGGAATACAGGAGGCTATGCCGCCATAACGGAATCGGTGAGAAGGAGTTCCTGATGGTGGGCAACTCCTTCAAGAGCGATATAGCCCCGGTGCTTGAGATGGGAGGCAATGCTGTAATTATCCCATTCGGTACTCTTTGGGAGCATGAACGGGTGGAGGAATACGACCATCCTGACCTGATCCGTCTGGAAGTGTTCAGTCAGCTTGCCGAGGTGCTTTGATCCAGCCGTAAAGTATTGACAGAACGGCCATTCCTGCAAGAATGAACGGGTAGTACATGTGGCTGATGACTGAAATCACAGGTATTCCGGCTAACGCTCCGGCCATGAGCATCTGGGCTCCGTAGGGGAGTATGCTTTGCACTATGCAGGAGAATGTATCCAGTATGCTTGCCGACCGTTTCGGGGATATTCCGTATCTCTCTGATATATCGCGCGCAATGTCTCCTGTCGTGATAATTGCAATGGTGTTGTTTGCCGTACATACATTTACAAGGCTTACCAGGGCTGCTATGCTTGATTCTGCCCCCGCCTTGCCTTTTACCCTTGAAGTCAGCCGTTCGATTATATAATCAAGCCCTCCGTTGTACCTAATGATTTCCAGCAGTCCTCCGGCCAGCAGCGTTACGGTTATGAGCTCTCCCATTGAACCGATGCCGTTTCCCATGGAGGAAAGGAATCCGCTCCAGCTGAATTTGCCGTATGCAAAACCTATTGCCGCATTGCTGAGCAGCCCGAGTGACAATACTCCCAATACGTTCATTCCCAGAATAGAGAGAAGTATAACCAGTAAGTATGGTAACGAGAACACCCAGGACACAGTGCTGGTCTGGGGAGCAGCACTGACAGAACTTCCCAGCAGTATGTAAATGACCAGGGTGATTACTGCCGCAGGTGCAGCAATTCCAAGATTTGCCTTGAACTTGTCTTTCATGCGGCAGCCTTGGCTGTTTGTTGCAGCAATGGTTGTGTCTGATATGAAAGAAAGATTGTCGCCGAAGAAAGCCCCTCCAGCCACTATTGCAGTTACCAAAGGGATGCTGCTCCCGGTTTCTGCTGCTATTCCGGAAGCTATCGGGACTAATGCCACAATGGTTCCAACGCTGGTTCCCATGGCCATGGATACGAGGCAGGACGCCAGAAAAAGCCCTGCAAATATCAGATTTCCTGGAAGTATTCCAACAGCCAGGTTTACCGTAGATTCAACGGCTCCAATCTCCTTGGCGGTATTGGCAAAGGCTCCGGCCATGGCAAATATCCAGATCATTAGCAAGACGTTGCGGTTTCCTGCACCTTTGGAAAAAACGTTTATGCGTTCAGAAAGCTTTCCTTTGGTAGTTGACAATGCATATATTGCTGCAATGATGAAGGCAGAAGCCACCGGAATTTTATAGAAATCATTGGCCAGGATGGAGCTGACCAGATATACACCTACGAAAACCAGCAATGGGCTGAGAGCTTTTATTCCTTTTGATCTTGAAACTTTCATGCCAGCAAAGTTAGTTTACATTGATTCATTTTGTTTATTTTTGTGACTGTTATGTTAAAAAATGATATATATCCTCTGATGCTGCAGGAGCTGGAAGCTCTTATCTGCGGCGTTTCCAATAAGATAGGTGTGCTTGCAAATGTGAGTGCACTAATAAAGGACCGCCTCGGTTTCTTCTGGGTGGGGTTCTATATGGTTGAAGACGGAAAGTTGCAGCTCGGTCCGTTCCAGGGTCCTGTTGCCTGCTATGAGATTCCTTTTGGCAAAGGTGTATGCGGCACTGCCTGGAAGGAAGGCAAGACCTTGGTCGTAAGAGATGTTGAGGAATTCCCAGGCCACATTGCCTGCAGCAGCCTTTCCAGAAGCGAGATAGTTGTTCCAATCTTCAAGCAAGACAAGATAATAGGGGTTTTGGACATAGACAGTACGGAGGTCGGCACCTTTGATGAAACAGACAGGGAATATCTTGAGAAGGCCATGGATATTCTTTCAAGGAATCTTGCCTGATAATTCAAAACAAACTATTATATTTGTTCAGCGACATGTACGCTGCAAAGAAACAATAAACAACAACTAAAACAATAAAGACATGAAAAAGTACGAGTGCGAGCCATGCGGCTACATCTATGACCCTGCTGAGGGCGATCCGGACGGAGGTATTGCTCCAGGAACACCTTTTGAGGACATTCCAGACACTTGGGTATGCCCACTTTGCGGTGCTGCCAAGAGTGATTTCAAAGTAATTGACTAGAATACATATTCTTACTTCTCAGGCTTAAGTACAGGGTTTTACTTTTTTGACTTGAGTAACTGGTCACTTTTCAACTTTAACAGCTGCAATCAATTGCGGCTGTTTTTGTTTCCCACCTCCATCATCATCATCATCATCATCATCATCATCTTCTTCTTCTTCTTCACATCTTAGTCCTATCATCATAATCTCCTACCTCAAAGAAAATGAAAAACGCTTCCTATGGAATCAGGAGGCGTTTTTCTCTTTATCTGGTAATGTTGTCATTATTCAACTTTGGAATATATTGTCGAGTTGTTAAGTTCTGTTCCAAAAGTCAGTCCATAGAATGAACCATCCGGACAATCTATGAAGGAAAGTGCATAAAACTCTTGTCCCGGATGTGTAGATTCATATTGTTCCTTATCGGCAAGAGCAGATTCTGGAAGAACCGTATTCTTATTGAGAGGATAGCGGGTCTCTTTCCACTGAAAACCAAAGCCACGGTCATGCAAGACTACTGTCTTGACAAGACCATTATCGCGAATAAACATGACATTATCTCCTAAGTCATTCACAGCACCGAGGATAGGAACATTGCCATATTTATTTCTAACACAGTTAATAGAAGTCCTCATGTCATACCACCATATTGAGCGGTTGAAATTATTATGTGAGCATGCCAGAAGAGTGCCGTTTTCATCAATGACGATATTGTACCTGAGATTGTCTATCTTTTTAGAACCATCATCAAACGGAGCAATACAACTGAATTCGTATTGTTTTTTGTCTATTCCGTTTCTGGAGACTTCTATTACATAGAAATTATCGCTGTTGTAATCTTCGTTTTTTATTCCGGTTCCAATATACGTTTTAGCAACCTCTCTTGGGATGGCGTATAAGAAATCGTCTGAATTGAAGGCTTTTTCTGAAACCATCCATATCCCGTTGAGGTAAATGGTCGTGCCGTTATAACCATCTTCATCGGTAAAATGAATATCTGTCTTGCCGTCAAGCTGGTTAGATATGTCAATAATTTTGGCAGCGGGGAAGCGTGTCTTGAAATCATATAAAACATGCTCATCTACAGTTGGCTGAACATCCAAAGTATTGCGCTCGCAGGAGCATGTGAGCAGCGGGGCAAAAGCAAATAATACAATAAACGCAAATTGTTTCATGATTCGTTTATAAATTTTAAAGGGCGGCAAATTTAGCAATTATTCAAACAAGTTATCCTTCACTGAGGATTCCATCTGGATGCTAAAAGACATTTCAGCAGTTCAAGTGTGGCTATCGACACAGGGATAGGGACGTTGGGCACGTTTAACGGCGGAGCTGTCGGCAGATGGATTGTGCGGCAGCGAAGCCGGTGGTCCAGGCGGCCTGGAGGTTGAAGCCGCCGGTAATGGCATCTATGTCAAGGACTTCTCCTGCAAAGTACAGGTCCGGATGGTTTTTGGACTGGAGGGTGTTAGGGTCGATTTCATTTAGGCTGACTCCGCCGCAGGTTACGAATTCTTCCTTGAATTTTCCTTTGGCTGTGATCTGGTAGGTGTCAGATACAATTGTGGCGGAAAGCCTGTTGAGCTGCTTTGAGCCGACTTCTGCACAGCGGATGTCTTCTCTTATCTGAGCTCTGGATATGAGGTGGTTCCAGAGTCTGGACGTTATTGACGGGACATTTATGGATGAGAGCTTCTTATGCTCGTTTTCCGCGATGGTCTTGAGTATGATGCTCTTTGCCTGGTCCTGGGTTTGGGACAGCCAGTTGACTGACAGCGGTGCGCAGTAACTGTTGTCGCTGAGGAATTTGGCGGCATAGGACGAGAGCTTGAGGGTGGCAGGACCGCTGGCGCCCCAGTCTGTGAGCAGTAGGATGCCCCGGCTTTTGAACTTGGTTGCGGGAATGCTCAGGGTAGCATTGTCTGCCACGGTGCCGCTGAGGGCGTTGAGGCCGCTGTCTTTTATCTCGAATGTGAAAAGGGAAGGAACCGGCTTTTCAAATGCTATGTTGAGCGGGCTCAGCAGTTTGTAGCCGTTTGCGGTCTTCTTGCCTCCGGTTGTGACGACTTTGATATCTTCCTTGAGAGCGGTGACGTCTTCGACCTTGTGGTTTGTAAGTATTTCTACATTCTCTTGTTTTAAAAGGCTTTCCAGGGTACGGACAATCTCCAAAGCGTCCTGTGACTTTGGAAATACGCAGTGGTCTTCCTGGGCTACAAGTCTTACTCCATGGCTCTCAAACCATTTGACGGTGTCTTCAGGTGAAAAGACGTTGAAAAGCCTTTTGATCAGGCGGTGGCCTCTTGGATAGATGCTCTCGAAGTTTGTAATCGTGCCTTTTGTATCGCGATAACCGTCAAAAGTATTGGTGAGGTTGCATCTGCCTCCGCCGGTTATGGCAACCTTGGCAAGAAGCCTGTCCTGAGACTCATAGATGCGCACGACAGTATCAGGCAACAGCCTTTTGAGCTCTATTGCGCAGAAACAGCCTGCAGCTCCGCCGCCTATTATCGCGATGCTTTTTGACATGGTTGGGGCACGATGGTTATATTGACCAGTTCCGGACGGTTGAAGAAGCGGGGAATGCGGGTGCTTTCCCTTGCCAGACCGCGGTTTACGATTATGTTCCGGCTTCCGAAATTGTAGATACCGCCGGTATATTTGGTAGGGGCGCAATGGTCCGGTGCATAAATTCCTTCCCTCTGCCACGGAAGACGGAACTGCCCGCCGTGATAGTGGCCGGCAAGCACCAGGTCGTATCCTGAGACAGTCACGAACCTTTCTACATACTCCGGACGGTGGTTGAGAAAAATTGTATAGAATTCATGGTTTGCCTTTTCCGAAAGAGAATCAACGCTGACAAGCAGATGGTCCCACATTATGAATTCTGTAACGTCAGGGATTCCGCAGAGGTTTATGGAATCCTTGCCGTTAACTATGGTATCTATCTGTCTGTCAAGTATCTTGATGTTGGCTGCCAAAACAATCCTCTTCATGGAATCAAGGTTGCCGCTCTTGACCTCGTGGTTGCCTGAGGTATAGTAGCATCTGTATCTCGGCCCGATGTTGTTTAGGAGTTCGGTGGCTCTGTCCATTGGAAGGATATCGTCGAAAATGTCTCCTCCCAGCAGGACCAGGTCAGGGTTGAACTTGTCTATCTGCCTTACGACCCTCCTTCCGCCCTTGCCGTACCTGCATGAGTGGAAGTCAGTTATGAAGGTTATCTTCAGAGGCTGGGTAACCTTGTCCGAACTGATTGTATAGTGCCTGACTTTCATCCTGCAGTCAAGGCCGCAGGCCAGAAAGAGCAGGAAGGCTATGAGGATTATCCTTATTATTGTTCTGAAGGTTTTCATTCTGGCTCAAAGATAGTAAAGTTAACGGAGAGCATTCCTGCGGTAGTGTTTTCCGGTAACCCAGAAGAACATTGCCACACCCAGCAGGTGGAATGCCACGGAAGACCAGAAGGCTGTCTGGTAGCCGAAGTTTTCGCTGAATATGCCTCCCAGGAGTATTCCGATTCCCATGCCCAGGTCCCACGAAGTGAGCAGGGTGGAGTTGGCCGTGGCCCTTCGGTTGTTCTCGGCGAGGTTTATTATCATGTTCTGGAATGCAGGCCAGATATGGCCGTTTCCCAGGCCGATCAGTATGGCTGAACCGTAATAGCCTATAGGCGACGGCCAGGCTATGAATATGGTGTATCCGACGGTTGAGATAAGGATTCCCTCAACTGCGTTGCCGATGAGCCTTCCTTTGCGCAAAGCCTTTGCTCCCTGGATCCTGGAGGCCATCAGTCCTATGGCAAGCAGCATGAAGTAGGTGCCGGTTCCGGAGGTTATTCCAAGTTTTTCCTTGCCGTAGATTGCCAGGTAGCTGCTCAGGACTCCGTAGCAGTAGCCGAAGAGCATCATGTTTGAGGCAATGGCCCACCCCTTGAGCAGGAAGAAGCGGTCCAATGACAGGGTCTTCTTGTCAGGAACAATTTCCTTCTTAGGTGCGTCTATGCTGCCCGCAGCCCAAAGTGCAAGGGCGGCAACCGCGAACGCAAGCCAGAACAGCAGCTGGAAGTTGTTGGTATACTTGTAGATAAGTATTCCTATGGTAGGGGCGAAAGCACTTCCCAGATTGTTGCTCAGGCCGTAAAGGCCGATACCTTCCGTCCTCCGCGACGAAGGAAGCACGTCTATGGCCATTGTACTGTTGGCTACCGTGCAGGCTCCGAACGGGGCTCCGTGAAGGGTCCTCACTATGGTGAACAGCAGCAGGGAGCTGGCGGCAAGATAGCTGCCGAACATCACGAAGTTGGCAATTAAGAAAACAACCAGGACCTTCTTTCGGTTGAAAGAATCTGCAATGAATCCGGAAAACGGCCTGGCAGCCAGGGCCAGCAGTATGTAGCCGCTGAGTACGAATCCTATGGTATCCTTGGTGGAGTGGAAAGTTTCGCTCAGGTAGAGCGGAAGGAGAGGGGTTATCAGGTAGAACGAGAAGAACAGGCAGAAATTGACTGCCATCACCTTAGCGTAGTTCTTGTTCCAAAGTTTCTCCTTTACTTCCATAGCGGAGGCAAATTTAGTATTTTTGAATGTTAATAGGAGTTTATGTTTGACAATATAACTATAAGGGGAGCCAGGGAAAATAACCTCAAGGACATATCGCTGAGCATTCCCAAGCATAAGATAACGGTTTTTACAGGTGTTTCAGGCTCCGGCAAGAGTTCGCTGGTGCTGGACACGATTGCGGCAAAGAGCCGCCGGGAACTCAATGACACCTTTCCCACCTTCGTGCAGAAGTATCTGCCAAAATACGGCAGGCCTCATGTGGATTCCATTGAGAACCTTCCGATAGCAATCGTGATAGACCAGAAGAAGCCTGCATCCAATTCCCGCTCTACGGTGGGTACTTACACGGATATCTATTCGCTTCTGAGACTGTTGTTTTCAAGGGTCGGAAAGCCTTTTGTGGGTTATGCCGAGAGCTTTTCATTCAACCATCCTGACGGGAGCTGCCCAAGATGCGCAGGTCTGGGAGAGATACGTGAACTCGACATCCATAAGCTGGTGGATTTTGACAAGAGCCTCAACGATGAGGACACGATCCACTACATAGCCTTTCACAAAGGTGGCTGGAGATGGATCCGCTACGCCCACAGCGGCCTGTTTGACCTTGACAAGAAGATAAAGGACTACAGCCCGGAGGAACTGGACCTGTTCCTGAACTCTCCCCAGATAAAGCTCAAGAATCCTCCTTCCAACTGGCCCAGGACGGCAAAGTATGAGGGGCTGATTCCAAGGATGTACCGCAGCATCATCAACTCGGAGGAGGGCCTCCTTCACAGTGCCGTGCTGAATCCGATGCTCAGGATGGGCACCTGTCCGGACTGCGGCGGTACGCGCCTGAACAAGAAGATACTTTCCTGCAAGATAGAAGGAAAGAACATCGCAGAGGCCACATCAATGTCAATCAGAAAGCTTAACGCCTGGATAAAGACAATCCCGGATCCTCTGGCAGAAGACCTCAAGGCCGCAATAGGGGCAAGGCTGACTGCTCTTGAGGAAATAGGACTGGGATATATCAGCCTAGACCGCCCGATAGGAACCCTTTCCGGAGGTGAGGCTCAGCGATGCAAGATTGCAAAGTACATCAACTCATCTCTTTCGGATGTCATGTACATCCTTGACGAACCGAGCATCGGATTGCATAACAAGGATATAGAGCGGATGAAACATTCTGTCAGGAGGCTCCGCGATGCAGGAAATACCGTGCTTCTGGTAGAGCATCACCGCGAGATGATAAGCATAGCCGACCATGTGGTGGACATGGGCCCAGGGCCGGGTTCAGAAGGCGGAAACGTCATATTTGAAGGAAGTTACAGCCAGCTTCTTGGCAGCGGAACAGATACCGGAAGGATGCTTGGGGCAAGCACTGCCTTCAAGGACAGTATCCGCATTGCGGAGAGTTTCTTCCATTTGGAAAATGCCAATCTGCACAACCTCAAGAGCGTGACGGTTGACCTTCCGCTGAACTTGTTCTGCGTAGTTGCGGGTGTTGCCGGAAGCGGCAAGAGCTCACTGATGGAAGCCTTCATGAACTCACGGGGTGGAGACGACATGATATATGTAAGCCAGAAGAGCATCGGGATAAGCCTCAGAAGCACTCCGGCCACCTACATGGATGTGGCTGACCTCATACGCAAGATGTTTGCAAAGGCTAACAAGAAGCAGGAGACCTTCTTTGCCTTCAACGGCAAGGGAGCCTGCCCAGTGTGCGGAGGAAAGGGGGTTGTGGTTGCAGAAATGGCTTTCATGGACAGCATAGAGACCGTTTGCGAGGCCTGCAAGGGTCTCCGGTATTCCCAGGAGGCCCTTCAGTACCATCTGGAAAGCCCTGAAACCCACGAAGTAATGGACATAGCCCAGGTAATGGACCTGTCCGTCAGGAAAGCATCCCTGTTTTTCAAGGGGACTGCGGTAGAGCAGCGCCTGAAGCCGATGATGGATGTGGGCCTGGGGTACCTGCACCTGAACCAGGCTCTTTCAACGCTTTCAGGAGGAGAACTCCAGAGGCTCAAGATAGCTTCGTACCTTAAGGAAAAAGGCAAGATATTCATTATCGACGAACCTACGGACGGCCTTCATCCAAAGGATGTCGCATCGCTTGTGGCTCTGTTTGAGAAGATGGTGGACCAGGGAAACTCCATCTATGTGATAGAGCACAACATAGATGTAATCAAATCTGCTGACCATGTGATAGAGATGGGGCCGGGAGCCGGAGAAGACGGAGGGCGGGTCACCTACAGCGGTACGCCAAGGGGCATGAAAGACTGCCCGTCGTCGGTTACGGCTTCTTACCTATAGCAGGAAGAACATGGCCACGCCAGCCATGCTGAGGGTTACGCCTATCATTTCGCGGAACTTTACTTTCTGCTTGTAGATCAGGCAGTAAGGCAGTATGATCAGGACCGGTGTAAGGGCCATCAGGGTCTGTGCAATCCCGGCATTGGTATATTGCACGGCCATCAGGGAGAATCCCACTCCCAGGAACGGTCCGAAGAACGTGGTCAGCATTGCGTAGGAGAATCCTTTCCTGTCTTTTGGAGCCTGAACCAGTTTATGCAGGTTCTTCTGAAGTCCCATAATCGCGATGAAACCGAGAGCTCCAACCATCGCCCTCATCATTGTTGCTGCAAAAGGCATCATGCTCTCCATCATCCGTGGAGCGTCTGCGGGAATGTCCTGGCTGTAGTGGTTCATTCCTATCTTGCTCAGTACCAGTCCAACACCCTGGCCGATTCCGGCGCCGAGGCCCAGGAACACACCTTTAACGGGGATTGTGAATCCGATCCTCTTTTTATGGTCTCCTTCCTTGTCTTCTTTCTTGCTGAGTATGGAAACGGCTATTCCGCTCAGGGTAACGGCCATTGCCAGCCAAGACTTGCCTTCCATCCTTTCTCCGAGCAGGATCCAGCCTGCTATGGCGGCTGTAGGGGGAGCAAGTGTCATGAACAGTTGCCCGAACCGGGCTCCCATCACCAGATATGAATTGAAAAGGCAGAAATCTCCGAAGGTGTAGCCCACCAGGGCTGAAAGTCCGAGCCAGAACCAGGCCTGTTTTCCAGCATAGACAGGATAGGGGGAGCCTGTGGTCAGCATCAGGGTAATCGCGATGAAGATGGTGGCCAGAGTCAGCCTTATAATGTTGACGGTCATTGCTCCCAGCCTGTGGCTGGCCACATCTGCAAACAATGCGGTAGCGGTCCAAAGTACGGCCACAAACAACGCCAGAAGTTCTCCTAAATGCTCCATTGTGCAACCAAAAGGGTTTTCGGCCGTCAAATATAAGAGAATTATTTCCTAAATTTGGATGAATTAAACAAAGTTTACTGCCATGAGAAAGGTATACTCTCCTGTATTTTGCATTGCAGCGGCTCTTTTTCTGTCTGCAGGAATTGGCTTTGCCCAGGGTTCCAAGAAGGCGGCACCGTCGATAGTCCATCCCAAGCCGGGAGCTTCTTTCTCAGGCGACAGGGTCAAGGTAACTTTCCTCACCCGCAAGCAGCAGTTCAACTATCGCGATACCGCCACCCTGGATACGGACATCATGTCTCCAAAATCGGTGAACATCCATCCATCCGGCAAAAAATACTATGTGAACTCATTGGAAGGCGGAAAAACCGTGGTCTATGATTTTGAGACAAACCGGAAGATCAAGGTGATAAGCCATTCTTTCACTTCAGCCCACAAGAACCTCTGGGCTCCCCAGAGCGGGCTTTTCAAGTTCCGTCACGAGTACCCTGATACATACAGGTTCATGGGAAGGCCCGTGGAAAGCACGTTTTCCCACAGGGGAAGGTACCTTTGGGTTCCGTATTACCGCCGCAGCTTTGACCTCAACGCGCAGGAACCTTCTGCCATGGCTGTGATAGACACCCAGAAAGACAGCATAATACGTATGTTTGAAACCGGGCCGCTTCCAAAGATGGTTGCCACTTCGCCTGACGGAAAGTATCTTGCAGTTACCCATTGGGGAGACAACACCGTGGGAATCATGGATATATCTTCTTCTGACCCGTCTGAGTGGAAGTATGTTTCCTGCGTGGTGGTAGACTATAAGCTCAACCTGAACTACAGCCTTACGCACAAGGTGGACAGGGATGTCAACAGCGGTTACTGCCTCAGGGGAACAGTCTTTTCAGAAGACGGCAAGGTGCTGCTTGTAGGCTGCATGGGAGGAAGCGGAGGCATTGCCGTGATAGACCTTGAAAACATGAAATACCTGGGCAGGGCTACAGGAAACCTTTCAAACCTCAGACATCTTCTGGTAAAGGACGGTGTCCTTTTTGCCAGCATCAACCGGAGCGGAATCATACTGAGGATGCCTTTGGATACCTTCCTCTCCAAGGTCCGCTCGCTCGACGGAGCCAGGACCAGGACGGTTGCCGTAGACGGCTGGCAAAGCTGCAAGGTTCCTTCAGGAGCAAGGACAATCAACATATCTCCTAAGGGTGATTTTATATTTGTTGCTTGTAATTCAAGCAGTTGCCTTGCTGTGGTTGATGCCGTTGCCATGAAGCTCCTGGGTACTCTTCCGGCTGATTCCTATCCGGTGGGCCTGGACATTTCTGATGACGGAAAGTACCTTTTCACCACTTCCCAGGGCCGCGGCAACGGAGGCGGGAACGCGGTAGACATTTTTGAAGTTGAATACAAGTGATTATGAAGAAATTATTATACATATTAGTTCTTTCCATCTTTTCTTCAGCGATTTACGCCCAGCAAGACCAGAGTCTTCAGACGCATCATGACAGCCTGTACATGACCACATCCGAGCTGGCCGACAAGATCATAGAAGAGGCTTACAGGCATCTTGGAGTCAGGTACAAATACGGGGCTACCGGTCCGGGCAGGTTCGACTGCACCGGCTTTACCGGTTACGTGTATGCCAAGTTCGGTTACAAACTTTCCAGAAGTTCAAAGGACCAGGCCAATGACGGAAGGCCGATAGAAGGCAGTTTCCGCAATCTCCAGAAGGGAGACATCCTTATCTTCGGCTCCCGTCACAGCAAGAGGACTATAGGCCATGCCGGAATATTCATAGAGCTGGTAGACAGTACCGGCCGGGATTTCAGGTTCATCCATGCCTCCACCAAGAAAGGCATCACCATTTCCAATTACAGCGAAACCTATTACCGCGACCGTTTCCTGGGTGCCAGAAGGATTATTCCGGACATTGTTCCGTCTGCAGATACTTCTGCTCCGGCAGAGTCTGATTTCCAGGATACTGTATACATCCAGGCCTCTTCAAGCGACCGTCAGGTTGTGTTGCTCGAAGGTGGAAGATGGTTCTATCTGGATGAAAACGGCAGGCTCACCAAGCCGGATTCTTCCATGAACCTGATACTTGACGGCAACGGACGCTGGCGCACTGTAAGCAACGAAGGCAACAAGATTCCTGTCCTGACAGAGGCCAACCAGCCTTCTTCTGTAAAACCTGCGGCAGAAGAACCACGTAACCAGAGCGGTGCCAAGTATCATACGATCAAGTCTGGAGACACCTTGTACGGCATAGCCAAGCGCTACAAGACAACCATAGACAAACTTTGCCAGCTGAACGGCATAACCAAGAAGACCGTACTCAGGGCCGGCCGCAAGCTCAGGGTAAAATAATTTCAGTATCGGCGATAACATTTTTCATCTTTATCCGTCTGTTTGTTCGGACGGGTTCTGCGCGCACCCTGTCTGTAAACCAGAATTGATATGAAAAAGTTTTTGATATTGTTAGCTGTGACCTTATTGCCTCTGGCAGGCTTTGCCCAAGCTTCTTCAGGCAAGGTTTCCAAACGCAAGGTTGCTTCTGTGATTTCCCAGTATAAGAACAAGGCCGGAGTGGATGTGGTGGACCTGGGCTGGCTTGGAACTTCCTTGCTCAAAGGCCTGGTCAGGTATTCAGACGCTGATGACGAGGATACCCGCCAGGCACTCATGATGATGAAGGGTCTGAAGGGGATATCCGTGATGTCCTACGAGGAAAGCGATCCGTCTCTCAAGGCCAGGATCACCTCCCATCTGGAGAAAGCCCTGAAAGGTGCCGAGCTTCTGATGGAAGTCAAGGATGAGGGCGAAAAGGTCAGGATCTACGGGACCTCGGACGAAAAAAGCGGAAAGGTGAGGGACATTGCGGTATTTGCTCCTTCAGACGGAACTTTCATCTTCCTGAGCGGCTCATTCAACCTTGAAGACATTTCAAAGATCATGGACAAATAATGGATACGGTCCGTTTTAAAAGGGATTATCTGTCTTTGTACCAGAAACTTTACAGGGTGGCGTATTACATCCTGGAAAGCGAGGCGGACGCTGAGGATGCCCTTCAGGAGCTCTACCTGAAGCTCTGGAAAGGACGGGATCTGCTGGATGATGTCCTTAATCCTCAGGCATACTCGGTGAGGCTCCTGAAGAATATCTGCATAGACAGGATACGTTCTGCAAGCCATGTTGTCCTCACAGACAGTCTGCCGGAAAAGGATGCGGGGTATTCCCAGGATGACAGCATAGACTCCCGCGACAGGCTGGATAAGGTTCTCTCCGCCATAAAGTCTCTCCCCGAGAGGCAGGCTCAGATACTCAGGCTCCGCCTGATAGAGGGCAAGACATATTCCCAGATTGCCCGGATTACCGGACTCAATTACCTTACAATTAGAGTGGCTCTCTCCAGGGCCCGTAAATCGCTGAAAAACAAGATATGAAAAGAATAGAGGAAATAGAAGGACTTTCAGAAAGCCAGTTGCTGGATAAGGCATTGGAAGAATCCGCCCCGATTCCACAGGGGCTCAAAAAGAGGTTGGAAGCCTCCCTGGAGGCCGAGGTTCCTTCCATCAAGGAAAGGCTGCTTACAGGTGCTGCGGTTGCGGCCGCTGCCTGTCTGGCCATTGCTGTTTTGCTGCCCGGAACCGATTTCAGAAAAGATGTCTCAAGCCAAGGAAAAGACGCTTCAGGCAACTTCATCTTTGGAAAAACCTATTTCAGTAATCAGAAAAATCAATAAACAATGAAACGCATAACCATACTTGCAGCCCTGCTGCTTACAACAATCTGTTCTTTTGCCCAGAGCGGCAAGAGCATTTATGAGAAGTATTCAGACAACGAAGGAGTAAGTGCTGTATACATTTCTCCTGCCATGTTCCGCCTTATCGGCAAACTCCCTGAAGTAAAGGCTGATGTAGAAGGAGGTTCGGTTGATCTGGCACCGGTGATATCCACTCTTACCGGAATGTATCTTCTCAACACATCCAATGAGCAGATCAAGAACTCCCTGTACGAAGACGTCAAGCGTTTTGTATCTTCCAGGAAATACGAACTCCTGATGGAAGCAAAGGACAGCGGAGAGGCAATGAGGATCTACACCATCGGCACTGAAAAGATAGTGAATGGCTTTGTAATGATCAGCAAGGATTCCGAGGAGACGGCTTTCATCTGCATAGAAGGCAATATGGACCGCTCCCAGCTTGAGGCTCTGCTGAGCCAGAGCATGAAGTAACCGGTTATTAAGTAATGTTGTCTATCTTCTGGGAGAAGTTGAGCAGGAACTGTTCGATTTCTCCCAAATCGTCTGTTAGGGTCATGATGAGGTTCTTGTATCTTCCTTTTGCCACAAGACTCTCAAGCAGAGGGTAAAACGGCATTTCCTCCGTCCAGAACTTCTTGCCCATGAATACCATCGGGCTTGGAAAACCGAATGAAACGTAGTGGTTCTGGACCGCATCCTGAAAGACTTCCTGAATTGTTCCGGCGCTTCCCGGTGTATAGATTATGCCTCCGAAGGCATAGGTGAGGATGCTGTCTTCCCTGATGCTGTTCTCAAAGAATTTTGCTATGTGGGTGGCAAACGGAGTAGAAGGCTCGTGCCCGTAAAGCCAGGTGGGAATGGAGAGACTTACGTATTTATCTTGCGGATATTTCTCCCTGACTTTGAAAGCAGTAGAAAGCCATCCCTTGTCTTTGAAGGTAGGTGCTGAAGAGAGGATCTTGAGGGCATCTTCAACTTCCTTGTTGCTTCTTGATGCCATCCAGGCTCCCAGATGTGTTGCCTCCATGGCTCCCGGACCTCCTCCGCTGAGCATGATGAATCCTTTTTCCGTAAGGTTTTTGCTAAGCAGTACAACCTTCCGGTAGGCCTCGTCCGTTCTGGAATTGGCATGGCCTCCCATGATCCCGATGCATTTTTTGCCGTCGTGCTCCGTAAAGAAATCCTTGAGGGCTATGTGCATTCCATGGTCGTGGATGGTGCGGCACAGCGATTCTTCCAGTTCCCTGGCCTGTTTGCCGTTATCCAGATAGTGCTTATAGATGAGAGCATCCCTGCATGAGTTCTCAGTAGCCTGATTGTCGGGATCAAAACCCTCGTACAGTTCTTCAGCCGAGTAGAGTTCCTTTCTGGAAACCTTGAAAGGAACGGTCTGGGCATAGTCGTGAATATGCCTTACTTTTTCCAGATCACTTGCTTTCATGTTGCAAATATACTCAATTCCCTCCTGCGGCAATCTGGATTGTGCTATCTCTCAACTGGCTTATTATCGTTTTTTTTTCAGGAGTAGCAGGTGCTTTTTTCAAATAATGTGTAAATTTGGGAAATATTGAAACCTGTAACCTGCTACAATGAAACATTATCTCAAGACGCTGGAGGAAACTGTCCATAATCATTGGGATCTTCCGGCACTGGCTGATTTTGGAGGAAAGAAGTATTCTTACGGAGACCTGGCCACCCAAGTGGAGACCTTGCATCTTTTCTTTGAGAAGGCCGGTATCAAGAAAGGTGATAGAATCTCGATATGTGCCAGAAATTCAGCCCATTGGGCTATAGCATTCTGGGCTGTGAACACATACGAGTCTGTAGTTGTTCCTCTTCTTGCAGATTTCCACCCCGACAGCATCGCACGGCTTGTGAACCATTCCGGAAGCGTCCTGCTTTTTACCGATGCTGATATCTGGAGCAAGCTTGACTGCGGGGCGATGCCTGAACTTAAGGCCGCCGTCAATCTGGGAGATTTCTCCCTCCTGTGGTCTTCTGACCAGGATTATTCTTCGGCCTGGGCACAGAAGGAAGGTCTTCTAAGCGACAAGTATCCTCAGGGATTCAAGCCTGAAAACGTATCCTATCCAACGGACAATTTTGACACTCTTTCCATAATCAATTATACATCAGGAACATCCGGAGATCCCAAGGGCGTGATGCTCACCTATGGGGCCATGAGCGACACTGACGAGTTTGCCAACGCCCATTTCCCCAACACTCCTGGGCAGACCATGGTTTCCATGCTTCCTCTGGCACACATGTACGGCCTGGCAATAGAGTTCATACATCCGAATGTAGACGGTGTTACGGTTTATTTCCTCGGAAAGGCTCCTTCTCCGACCACTCTTCTTGCCGCCATGAAGGAAGTCAAGCCTTACATGGTCATAACCGTTCCTCTGGTCATGGAAAAGATATATGCCTCTTCCATCAAGCCGGCTCTTGTAAAGGTGAGGACCCTGCTTGCCATTCCTTTCCTCAGGCGATTGATTTACAACAAGGTCCGCAACAAACTGATGGATGCCTTCGGAGGTAACGTGGGTTGCTTCATCATGGGCGGAGCTCCGCTCAAGCGTGAGGTGGAGCGGTGCTTCAAGAGAATAAGGCTTCCTTACACCGTAGGCTACGGCATGACTGAAGCATGCCCGCTTCTGGCCTATGAGTGGTGGGAGCAGTTCGTTCCGGGATCCTGCGGAAAGCCTGTCCACCAGCTGAGGATAGACTCATCTGATCCCCAGCGTGTTCCTGGAGAAATCCAGGCTCGCGGAGCCAACCTTACCATCGGATATTACAAAAATCCTGAAGCCAATGCCCAGGCTTTTACAGAAGACGGTTGGTTCAAGACAGGAGACCTCGGCATCATAGACAGCAAGGGCAACGTGTTCATCAAGGGAAGGATCAAGTCCATGATTCTAGGTTCTTCCGGTCAGAACATCTATCCTGAGGAAATTGAGGCAGTTCTGTCTACTATCCCTTATGTAGAAGAAAGCGTTGTTGTAGACAGGGGCGGAAAGATAGTGGCCCTGGTCTATCCTGCCAATAAGGATGAGATTGATGAAGAAACCATGAAGGACCTTCCTCAGACGATTTGTACCCTGGCCAACATCTCGCTTGCCAAGTACTGTCAGATAAACAGGGTTGAGTTGGTTGATACGCCGTTTGAGAAGACTCCTAAGATGAGCATAAAACGTTATCTGTACAAGTAAGATACATGGAATCGGAAAGGTTGATACTGCTTCCCTGGGAAGAATCTGATGCTCCGGTGTTGTTCCGGTATGCAAGTGAGCCCGAGATTGGGATCCGGGCCGGCTGGGCACCGCACAAGAGCGTGGAGGACAGCCTGGAGGTCATACGCACGGTATTCAACAACGACCGCACCTGGGCCATGCATCTCAAGGAAACAGGGGAGATCATAGGCTGCATGGGCTACATGGTCAAGGGTGAAAGCAATGTTGAGATTGCCCAGGATGAAGCCGAAGCCGGATACTGGGTTGCAAAGCCATACTGGAACAAAGGCTTCTGCAGTGAGGCTCTTAACCTTCTGAAAGACTATTGTTTCAAAGTAAAGGGTTTCCGCACGCTTTGGTGCACTTTCTTCATAGACAATCCGGCATCCGGCAGGGTGATGGAAAAGTGCGGTTTCCGTTTTACCGGAAAGACCCGGTATTGTGATTTCCTGTACGGAGGAAGCCAGCGTCCGGTGAAGATCATGAGACTAGACAATAATTTCAAGAAAGACAGCAGAATATGAAAAGAATAATGATAATAGACGGAGGCCCCAGGAAGATTTTCAATACGGCCTCCATGCTCGGAAAGATTGCAGAAGGAGCAAAGCGTATTTATCGCGACCAGCATTGGGAGGAAGACCTGGAGAAGGCATTTGACTGCGGAAGGCAGATAGCTCTGGAAGTACTGGAACACTGATAGTTATCCAACAGACTGTACCTCATGGGAAAACTGATTAAATCCTTTTCCGGCAGGCTTATCAGGATTATCATGGCGATATTCCTGGTTTCGATGGCTGTTGCATCCTTATTGGCCTTTACCATAACTACTACCGGTGTCTATTCTTCCATGAAGGAGCACTACGTAGATGCTATCGGATACATCAGCCGTTATATCACATCTAATCTGGAAAAGGTTGAGATTTCTGCAGTTAACGTGGCCGATGAGGTGCAGTGGTACATCAATTCCCCGGACGACATAATAAAGACGCTGGCCTCCGAGATAGAGATGAACAAGAACCTCACGGGGTGCGGTATCGGCTTTATTCCTGATTATTATCCGTCTAAAGGAAAGTGGTTTGAACCATACGCCCAGATCATAGACGGTAAACCCCATGTTGCAGATATCGGTTCATCCCAGCATGATTACCATAAGGCAGAATGGTTTGTCTCTGGCCTGGCTTCCAAAGGCGGAAGCTGGACCAGCCCTTATCTGGACAAGGAGGGGGCCGGAACCTTGCTCTGCACTTACACTCTGCCGATTACTGATACCAAGGGAGTTCTGGCCGGCGTCTTTGGAGCTGACATATCCCTGGAATGGCTGGCAAACATCCTTCATGACATTGATGTCAACGAGAACGAGATAGGTTTCCTGCCTTCTGGCTTATCTGCCCTGGACCAGGGAATCTACAGTTTCATCCTGGGGCCTGAGGGAGAATTCATAGCCCATCCTGACAAGGAACGCTACCTTGGAAAGCATAACTTTTTTGAATATGCCGAGCCCGGCAAGTCTGACAAGTACACCAGACTCGGCCGTGCCATGTGCGCCGGTAAGAGCGGCGATGAGATAGTCAGGATGGATGGGCGCAAGTACAGTGTCTTTTATGCTCCCGTTTCAGATACGGGATGGTCCATGGCCATAGCAGTTCCTGTCAGGAGCCTTCTCGGACCGGCCCTTGTGCTGGGATCTCTCATCCTAATCCTGATGCTTATCGGACTCCTTTCCGTTTATACCATATGCAGCCGGGCAATCAGGAGGTTTACCAAACCTCTTGTGCAGCTTGCCGGTTCCGCCACCGAGGTTGCCCACGGCAAGTTTGACACCAAGCTACCTGAAATCAGCAGCGAGGATGAGATACGTCTTCTTCGCGATTCCTTTGACAACATGCAGCATTCTCTCTCCAAGTACATTGCAGACCTCACCGAAACCACGGCCCAGAAGGCTTCAATGGAAAACGAGCTGGATGTAGCAAGGAACATACAGATGTCCATGCTTCCGATGACCTGGCCCGCTTTCCCGGACAGGAGCGACATAGACATCTGGGGCGGCATCACTCCTGCCAAGGCGGTAGGGGGAGACCTCTTTGATTTCTGCCTGAGGGAGAACAAGCTCTTCTTCTGCATCGGCGATGTTTCCGGAAAAGGCGTTCCGGCTTCCCTGGTGATGGCTGTCATCAGTTCCATGTTCCGCACCCTTTCTGCATCGGGAGATGCTCCGGATAAGCTTATTACCGTTATAAACGATTCTGTATCAGACCGCAATGATAACCTGATGTTTGTCACTTTCTTTGTTGGTGAGCTGGATCTCCAAACCGGAGACCTCAAGTACTGCAATGCCGGCCATAACGCTCCTATAGTGCTCAAGGACGGGGTGCAAAAGATGCTGGAGGCGGATGCAAATATTCCGGTAGGGGTGAAATCGGGTTGGAACTACTCTCTCCAGCAGGCCAAACTGTCTTCCGGAAGCTCACTCTTCCTCTATACCGACGGGCTCACGGAGGCTACCCGTGCAGACGGCACTTTGTTCGGCGAAGAAAGGATATTCTCAAGCCTTGCCAGCCTGAAGGCTTCCTCCTCATCCAGGGACATCAGCGAGTACATGAAATCCAAGGTGCGGGAATTCGTAGGAGAAGCCGAGCAGAGCGACGATCTTACCATTCTTGTCATAAAGGCTTTATATACAAATAAATAGAATTTGATTAAGATGTCAACCCTGAAAACCTTCATGATGTCTCTGGCTGCACCTTTGGCCGGTTTTGACTCTGCCCAGTACGTTTTCTACGGAGAGTCTCTCTTGATTTCCATGAAGCGTTTCTTTGACCAGTGCAAACTGATGATGAAGGTAGAAGACAAAGAGCTTGAAGTCTACAGCAAACAGCAGGAGTCCATCATGGAGTCAACTTCAAACAGCCAGGAATCCAATGAAATGAATGAGTTGTTCCAAGAGCTCCAGGACCGTAGAGCAAAGATGCACCAGGCCATACAAGAAGGCAAAAAGTGAAAAATCTGGTACTTTTTGTGAAACAATCCGCCTCCTGGTCTGACCTATCTTTGTAGGGGACAAATCATCTGAATTCTTAACATGAAAAGACTTATAATAACTGCCACACTGTCTGCAATGACAGCATTGACGGCACTTACAACAACCGTAACGGCACAGGATAAAGATATGGAACTGACTAATAAACAGAAGGCTCTGGTGGCAATAGCTGCCAACGAGGCCAAAGGGAACATAGAGGCACTTAAGGTGGCTCTGAATGAAGGTTTGGAACAAGGACTTACAGTAAGCGAAGCAAAGGAAGCTCTTTCCCAGCTCTATGCCTACACAGGCTTCCCACGTTCCCTGAACGCTCTTGGAGCCTTGCAGCAGGTCATCAAGGAACGTAAGGATTCCGGACTTAAGGTAGAAGAGGGTAAGGAGGCTGATCCGCTTCCAAAAAGCTACAACGCACTTGAACAAGGAACCAAGGTTCAATCTCAACTGGTTGGTGGTCAGACGTTCACCTACGCATTTGCTCCTCAGACAGACTATTATCTCAAGGCTCATCTTTTTGGCGATATCTTTGCCAGGAACAACCTTTCTTTTGCAGACCGTGAAATAGTTACCGTTTCTGCCATTTCCGCTTTGCCGGGCTGTGAACCTCAGCTTATTGCACATGTATCAGGGGCAAGGAATATGGGAGTTTCTGACAATGCCCTGAAGGAAATACCGCAAGTCCTTGAAGCAAATACTCTTAATGCAGAAGCAGAAAGGCTGCGCGGCGCTCTGGGAACTGTCTTCTGCCAAGCTCATACTCCGGTACAGACTGTTGATTTCTCCGTCTGGCCTAAGGGTGAGCCTAACACCGCTTATGCCCGGTACTTTGTCGGCAACAGCTATCTGGCCCAGCTGGAAGGCGGTATTGCCAATGTGACATTCGAGCCCGGGTGCCGCAACAACTGGCACATCCATCACAAGCAGGTGCAGGTTCTGATCTGCGTTGCCGGACGCGGTTGGTACCAGGAGTGGGGGAAGGAGGCTGTCGCGATGACACCAGGTACGATCATTGCCATTCCAGAGGGCGTCAAGCACTGGCACGGAGCCGCAAAGGACTCTTGGTTCCAGCATCTTACCTATCATAAGGATGTGCAGGAAGGAGCATCCAACGAGTGGCTCGAAGCCGTAAGTGACAGTCATTATGACTCATTGTAATTAAAAGCATATATATGAATATCAGGAATTTAATGGCAGTTTGCATTGCAGCGATGATGCTCTTTGCCTGCAAAACAAATGAAGACAACAATATGAATACTCTTAATCTTACCAAGGAATGGGACAAGACTTTCCCTAAATCTGAAAAGGTGAACCACAACAAGGTTACTTTCCATAATCGTTACGGAATTGAACTGGCGGCAGACATGTATGTGCCAAAGGACGCTGCCGGCAAGCTTCCGGCCATTGCCGTGAGCGGTCCTTTTGGTGCAGTCAAGGAGCAGTCCAGCGGACTCTATGCCCAGCACATGGCTGAGCGCGGCTTTATAACTGTTGCCTTTGATCCTTCTTTTACAGGAGAATCCGGCGGGGAGCCAAGGCGTATGGCTTCTCCGGATATCAATACTGAGGATTTCCTGGCCGCAGTTGATTTCCTTTCTGCAAATGAAATGGTGGATCCGGAGCGTATCGGGATCATTGGTATATGCGGTTTCGGCGGCATGGCTGTCAACGCCGCAGCTCTTGACCCGAGGATTAAAGCCACAGTGGCTTCTACCATGTACGATATGAGCAAGATCAACGTTGAAGGCTACTTTGCCAGCGAGGATACTCCTGCCCAGAGGATGGAAAAGCGCAAGGCTCTCTCTGCGCAGCGCACCTTGGACTTTAAATCAGGTTCATACAAGAGGGCCGGCGGAGTTGTGGATCCTCTTCCTGAGGATGCTCCGTGGTTTGTCAAAGACTACCATTCATATTACAAGACTTCCCGCGGCTTCCATGAGCGCAGCGGCAATTCCACAGATGGTTGGAATGTAATCGGTTGCCAGAGTTTCATGAACCAGCCGTTGCTTGCCTGGGCTTCAGAAATTGAGAATCCGGTTCTCCTGATCCACGGGGAAAGGGCCCACAGCCGCTATTTCAGCGAGTATGCCTTTGAGAAAATGACCGGCCGTCATGTTGAGGGTGTGAGCGCCAAGGAGGGTAACAAGGAGCTTATGATCATTCCTGGCGCCTCTCATGTAGACCTTTATGACGATGTTGCAGGCCTCATTCCTTATGACAAGATTGAATCTTTCTTCAGAGATAATCTCAAATAGGGGCCTGAATCCAGTGTTTCACTGTGGCTCATATAGATGTATATCTATAAATGCAAACTAATTAGGCTGTTTTCTCCCTAAAAATGCTTAAATTAGCACCGACTGTTTGCGGTGCGTTTTAATCGTACAATATCCGCCCTGTAAATTATTCCTGGATAGGAATTTTCAGGCCGGATTGTTTCCTTGTCCGTGGTTGCTTTTTCGGGCGAGGAGGCTTTGTATTGATATTACACAATGCAGCATAACATAATTATTGATGATGAAACAAATAGAACAGCAAACGATAGACTTATATGTCAAGGCAGTTGATTTGGCTAAGTCGAAGGCAGGGCTCAGCAATCAGGACAAAGTGCTTCTGAACCGGTTCAAAATGCTTTTGCGGAGCGGTGCTACGGAAGATGCTGATAACGAACTGGCCCAGATGGGGAAGGTGAGGAGGACTACCCTCCATACTATTCGTGAGTTGGCAGAGAGTGTTTTTGAAGATTGGGTTCGGAATCTTGATGTTGATGATACAGAGCGCGAGCGGATGCTTTATGAAGGCAGACGACGGGCTGACGTAACGGAAGAGTCTTTGCTCAATCAACTAAAGTATCAGGGGATAATCTTGGAGAATTAAAGTGTCCTCCGCTTTTGAATACAAGTGGGAAGACTGTAGAGATAACTGATAGAACTTAAGGAACTGGGCAAGTTCATAGTTCGATATTGCATGCCAAAACTGATTAATAGATAACTTATGAAAGGAATAGTACTCGCCGGAGGCTCCGGCACGCGGCTTTACCCTATTACAAAGGGTGTAAGCAAACAGTTGTTGCCAATATATGACAAGCCTATGGTGTATTATCCCATCAGTGCTTTAATGCTGGCTGGAATCAGGGATATTCTGATAATCTCTACTCCTTATGACCTGCCTGCTTTTAAACACTTGCTGGGAGATGGCTCGGACTATGGTGTGCATTTCGAGTATGCCGAACAGCCAAGTCCAGATGGTTTGGCTCAGGCATTCATCATTGGTGAGAAGTTTATAGGTGATGACTGCGCTTGCCTTGTGCTGGGTGATAATATCTTCTATGGTGCAGGATTCACTGGCTTGCTTCGGCAGGCAGTGAAAGATGCCGAGGAGAACAAGAAAGCCACCGTCTTTGGCTATTGGGTCAGCGA
Organism: uncultured Bacteroidia bacterium; assembly: GCA_902780455.1. Classification (GTDB taxonomy): domain Bacteria; phylum Bacteroidota; class Bacteroidia; order Bacteroidales; family UBA932; genus Egerieousia. The sequence goes on from CACZFO010000009.1 coordinate 50,632, forward strand.
TCCCGAACGCTATGGTGTGGCAGAGTTCGACAAGCAAGGCAACTGCCTGAGTATCGAGGAGAAACCGAAAGAGCCGAAGAGCAACTATGCCATGGTGGGACTCTACTTCTATCCCAACAAAGTGGTGGATGTAGCCAAGCATATCAAGCCCAGCGCAAGAGGGGAGTTGGAGATTACCACCGTCAATCAGGAGTTCCTGAAGGATGGCGAACTGAAGGTACAGGTCTTTGGCCGTGGTTTCGCTTGGCTCGATACCGGCACCCACGACAGCCTTGCCGAGGCTTCCACATTCGTGGAGGTCATCGAGAAACGTCAAGGCCTGAAGGTCGCCTGTCTGGAGGGCATCGCCTACCGCAATGGCTGGATTAGCGAGGAGAAGATGCGCGAGCTGGCCAAGCCGATGCTCAAGAACCAGTACGGACAGTATCTGCTGAAGGTGATTGATGAGATGAAGGAAGAGACAAACTCCAATTTCTTCCGTGACAAGGGGCTGGAGCGCCAGGAACAGAAATAATAAAGCAAACAAAATATGAATGATCGTATAACCGTCACCTCGCCGTTGCTTCCCAACCTCGACGAGTTTAATGAGATGCTCAAGGAGATTTGGGCAAGTAAGTGGATTACAAACAATGGGCATTTCCATAAGCAGCTGGAGGCAGCAATGGCCGAGTACCTGAAAGTGCCTTACATCAGCCTGTTCACCAACGGAACCCTGCCGCTGCTCACAGCTCTTCAGGCCTTAAGAATCACCGGCGAAGTCATCACCACCCCCTACAGCTTCGTGGCCACCACCCACAGCATCTGGTGGAACGGCTGCCGTCCCGTGTTCGTGGATATCGAGGAGAGCACCTGCGGCATCGATCCCGAGAAGATAGAGGCCGCCATCACGCCCAAGACCACGGCCATTATGCCCGTGCATTGCTACGGCAAGCCGGTGAATATGGATGCCATCCAAGCCATTGCCGACAAGTATGGCCTGAAGGTCATCTACGATGCCGCCCACGCCTTTGGCGTAGAGGTGAACGGCCAGAGCGTCCTTGCCCGTGGTGATATGTCCACCCTCAGTTTCCACGCCACCAAGGTGTATAACACCCTCGAAGGCGGTGCGCTGGTTGTGAAAGACGAAGCCACCAAGAAACGTATCGACTACCTGAAGAACTTCGGCTTTGCCGGAGAGACGGAGGTTGTGGCCCCTGGCATCAACAGTAAGGTGGACGAGGTGCGTGCCGCCTACGGTCTGCTGAACCTTAAGCAGGTAGATGCTGCTATTGAGAAGCGTCATCAGGTAGCTATCAAGTACCGCGAAGCCCTGCGCAACGTCCCCGGCATCCGTTTCTTCGACGATATGCCTGGTGTGCGCCACAACTACAGCTATTTCCCCATCTTCATCAATGCAGAGGAGTACGGCAAGACTCGCGACCAGCTCTACTTCGAGATGAAGGAGAAGAACGTCCTGGGCCGCCGGTATTTCTTCCCGCTCATCAGCACGTTCAGCACCTATCGTGGGCTGCCCAGTGCTGCACCGGAGAATCTGCCGGTGGCAACGCGTCTGGCAAACGAAGTTATATGTCTGCCGATGCACCACGAGTTGAGTGAAGAAGATGTCAATCGAGTCCTTGAAATTGTTGTGAAGTAAGACAATGCAGAAGAAACTGATGCTCTTAGGCGGAATCCGATATTTGCTGCCTGCTATCGAGGTCGCTCATAAGTACGGGCACAAAGTTATTACGGTAGATTATTTGCCGAACAACATCGCCCATAAGTATTCCGACGAATACTATAATGTTAGCATTCTCGATAAAGAAGCAGTCTTGAAGCTTGCTCAGGAATTACAGATTGATGGTATTCTGTCTTATGCTGTTGATCCCGGAGTGGTTACGGCTGCTTATGTAGCAGAAAAGATGGGGCTGCCATTCAGCTGTTCCTATGATAGTGCCCGAATCCTTCAAGACAAGGCATTGTTCCGCCAATATCTTAGTGATAATGGCTTCAATGTTCCTAATGCAAAAGGATATAATAAAGCGGAGGATGCATTAAAAGATGTTGGTTATTTCAATTGGCCTGTAATCGTAAAGCCGGTTGATAGTGCTGGGAGCAAAGGCGTTTCTCGGGTGGACAATCCTAAAGATTTGGGAGCAGCTATTCAATATGCATTAGAAGAATCCCATAATGGCCATTTCATTGTTGAGGACTTTTTGGAGAAAGAAGGTCTTTCTTCTGGCTCAGAAAGTTTCTTTGTAGATGGAGAACTGAGATATAACGCTTTCTATGACCAGTATTTCGATAAAGAGGCAGTCAATCCCTATACCCCTTCCGCTGAAATATGGCCAACAGACAAGTCGCAAAACGTACAGGATGAAATAAAAACGGAATTGCAACGGCTTGGCGACTTATTGAAGTTTCGGACAGGTCTGTTCAATATTGAGTGGCGTATTTGTAAAAACGGTAAAGCATATTTGATGGAGGTATCGCCAAGAGCAGGAGGAAATCGGTTGGCAGAAATACTGAACTATGCAACCGATGTGGATATTATTGAAGCTGAAGTGTTGAAAGCTATAGGTGAACCTATTCCTGAAATACACGAGCCTCAGTATAATGGAGCGTATGCGATTTGGGTGCTTCATAGTAAAAAATCCGGGCAATTCGGCGGATTAAGTATTGATAATGATATTCGCTCTAATATAATAGAACAAGAAACTCGAGTTGTAGAAGGGCAGAGAGTGACAGCATTTAAGGGTGCTAATGACGCAATAGGCACACTCTTTATAAGAGAGAAAAATCGAGAAATGCTTGACATTTTGTTGAGTAATCTTAAAGACAAGGTCGAGGTTCTTACTTTATAACTGATATTCTTTTGTTTTATGAATCCTATTGGAGGCTATTTCTCATTAGAACTCAACGAGGGGAAAGAATTGCACTCACAAGCACTTCGCCTTAATGCAGGTCGTTATGCTTTAGAGTACATCCTCAAAGTTAGGTCATATCGCAAGGTCTTTGTTCCCTATTATATATGCGAATCAATTCTACAGCCCATAAAGCGAATGGGGGTTGAATACGAATTCTATCACATTAACGAACAATTTGAGCCTGCCGTAGAGCTACAACCTCAAGATGGTGAAGCTGTGCTTTATGTCAACTACTTTGGTTTAAAGAATCGCTTTGCTAGTTCGTTTTGTAAGACATATCCTAACACAATTCTTGACCAAACGCAGGCCTTCTTTAGTGAGCCTGGGAGTAAGAATGAGGATAATACCGTTAGATGTGATACCTTCTATAGCTGTCGTAAGTTCTTCGGCATACCTGATGGTGCGTATCTTTATATTGACGATAAGTTAAATGAAGAGTTGCCGTATGATGAGTCCTTCGATAGGATGTCTTTCCTTACAAAGCGGATAGACCGCTCTCCACAAGAAGGTTATGCGGATTTCCATGCCAATGATAAGAGTCTAAGCTTCGTTGGGATGAAGCGGATGTCAAAACTCACCGAAGCAATGATGAGGGGCATTGATTATAGCACAAAGGCAAATAAGCGAATCCATAATTTCCAAGTACTTGACAAAGCGCTGAGGGCATCGAACCGTTTCAAGTGGGGGATAGATGATGGAGCGGTACCATTAGTTTATCCTTACTATATAAAGAATGGTGCCAAGCTAAGACAAAAACTTATCGATAATCAGGTGTTTTGTGCGCGTTATTGGCCTAATGTGATGGACTGGTGTGAGAAATCTGATTGGGAATATGAATTGGTAGAAAACTTAGTATGTCTGCCTATCGACCAAAGGTATGGTGAGGAAGATATGAATCAAGTGTTGGCAATTATAAGCATGTAAATGACTATATTATGATTGTTACTATACGACCGTTAGAAGAAAACGATGCATATACGTCTGTTAAATGGCGTAATGATCCGGAAGTATTCAAATACACAGGGAATACTTATAATCATGTGATTACCATAGATTCAGAGTTGGAATGGATTAGAAAGGTAATCAACAATCCGAACGATTATCGCTGTGCGATTTTGGCAGATGGTGTATATGTTGGTAATATATACTTGACTGATATTAATGACGGAAACGCAAACTACCATATCTTCATTGGGGATAAGTCATATTGGGGCAAGGGGATCGCCAAGTCTGCATCCAAACTTATCATAGACTATGGTTTTAATGAGTTGGATCTTAAATGTATTTATTTGAGAGTAAAAAGGCCGAATTCTTCAGCGATTCACCTTTACCAGTCTCTCGGTTTCCAGGAAATTCAGACTGACGAGGAATGGATAAAAATGATGATAGAATACAATGCAAATGGAAGTATGAATTGATTGAAAATACATAGGTTCCATTTGAGTATTAGACATTTGAATTACTTATGGGAAGTCTAAAACAAAATACAAGCGGGAATATAGGGAAGAGTGCTATAATCTCATATATCTCAATATTCCTAAATATAATCATATCCTTTTTCTATACGCCTTGGATGATGCATAAGATAGGCGTATCGGATTATGGACTATATCATCTTGTAATAGCGTTTGTCTCTTACTTTATAATGGACTTCGGCCTGAATTCTTCTGTTACCAGGTTCATTGCAAAATATAGAGCTGAAGATAATTATTTAAAAATCCGTCAAATACTTGGTTTAACACTAAAGGTTTTTATTGCAATAGATCTGGTGATTTTGATCACTTTATTTATATGCTACTTTTTTATTGGGAGTATATTTGGAGGACTCACACCAGAAGAAATTGAAAAGGTTAAAGTATTATTCGTTATAGCAGGAGTTTTCAGCGCTCTAACTTTTGTTCTAAAACCTTTGGATGGTGCTCTGAATGCATTCGAACTCTTTGTCCCCAACAAGATTATAGATCTTGTCCAAAGAGTCGGTGTCGTGTTGTTAGTGATTGCGTGTTTACTACTGGGTGGGAATGTATATCATCTTGTCCTAATAAATTGTGCTGGAGCTTTTGTTTGCTCTTTGACAAAATATATTGTTTTCAGCAAAAAAACACAACTTTCGATTGCATGGAGCTACAATAGTAAGAATGATTTGAAGGAAATATTTTCTTTTTCTGGATGGATCTTCCTGCAATCCCTTGCAATGCGCTTCCGTCTTACTTTTATACCAACGATTCTTGGTATTCTATCAAATAGCGCTCAAATTGCTGTGTTCTCTTTGGGCGCAACTCTCGAAAGTTTAATATGGTCATTGTCTGCTGCATTGAATGGATTGTTTCTTCCTAAAGTCTCCAAGATGTCCTATGATGGAAACCGAGAGGTGTTGCAACAATTGTTGATTAAAGTCGGGCGAATACAACTTATTATTATTTTTTTAATCTATTCCGGTTTTGTCACAATCGGAGCTCCTTTTATAGAGTTATGGGCTGGTAACGAATTCGGTGATGTCTATTATATAGTATTGGCATTAACGTTTTCTTATATCATTGGAAATACTACACAAATTGCCTCTGATTTGGTGATGGCAGAAAACAAGGTACGCTATACAACTACCATAACTTTTATTACGTCTGCTTTCGGATTAATTGGTTCATTTGTTGTTGCTGGAAGATCTGGTGCTTTAGGGTGTGCAATCTTCTCAGGACTAGCGCTTGTCGTAAATCAATTGTTTTATTTCCCAGTATATCAGAGGAAATTAGGGTTGGATATGAAGCGTTTCCTTAAAGAGTGTCATCTTAAAATTCTTCCAGTACTCCTTTTGTATGCGACACTGTTTTTTATTGTGACAAAACTCTTTGCTATAAACAATTGGATAATTCTTATTGCTGCAGGCGCTATCTATACGATATTGTATTTAACGATAGTATACTTCTTCCTTCTTAACAATGTTGAAAAAGAATTGATTACCTCGATAATAAGAAAAAGATAATGAGATGAAATACGCACCAGTTATTATACCAACATTGTGTAGGTTTGAACATTTCCAGCGATGTATTGAGAGCTTAAAGAGCAATGGATGGGCATCGTGTACAGATGTATTTATAGGGCTTGATTATCCACCCCTTGAGAAGTATCGTCCCGGATGGGAGAAAATAAAATTGTACCTTTCGTCCTCCGATTTTTCAGCCTTTGCATCCTTTACCGTCCTTGAACAAAAAAAGAACATAGGGGCATCAGCCAATTCTCGTATCCTCAGAGAGCATATCCTTTCATTAGGCTTTGACCGCTGGATTTATGCCGAAGATGATTTGGAGTTTTCGCCGAATTTTATTGAATACATCGATAAATGCTTGGACTTCTATGAAGATGATCCAGATGTCGTTGGTGTAACTGGATACTCTTATCCCATAGATTGGAGTGTGTCTGAAGGCGCTACCTGCTTTAAACAAAAATTTAATGCGTCCACTTGGGGGACTGGCTATTGGAAAAAGAAGACAGAACCCATAAGAGACTATTTATCAAACTGTGGGTTAAAAAAAGCTCTGCCAAATGTCTTGAAATATAAGTTATACGAAGATATGATAGATACTGCCAAAATAGAATATTTCAATGAGGCTTTTTCTATTGTTCATTACTTGAGAATCAACTTGATGCGCGTTCATTCTGACTTAGCACTCCGAGCATATCTTGCAGTTGAAGATAAGTATTATATAACTCCAGTAATTAGCAAGACCCGTAATTATGGTTTTGATGGTTCGGGAGCTAATTGTAAAGACACATCAGAAAGTGGAAAAGATCCGTCTAAATATAGAATTGACGGCAATGCTTACTTTTCATTGTGTCCCGATGAAACGCATGATTATCAAGTTAATCGTGACAAAATGAACAGCCGAGAAACTCGGACAAAGAAAGAAATGAGACGGACAAATGCTTTAATTAATATGGCAGATCTCTTTGGCATCTGGTCTAGTAAATTGTTTCTTTTAATATTAGTCCCCATTGATCTAATGAAAATAGCAATTCATAAATATAAGGGGTGAGTCGTCATCTGCATTTCAATTATCACAATTATTAAAATATTAATCGTATGCAATCTATAGATTTTTACATTAAGCACCCATATAGTTTTCTTGACTCTCTGGTACTTCATTTTTGCCAATGGCTGCCTGATAGTGAATACATAAAACTCAGATACCGATGTCAAATGGGTAATCGATTAAATCTGATTAGACCGAAGACATTTAATGAGAAATTACAGTGGTTAAAACTTCATGACCATAATCCCAAATATACGAAGATGGTGGATAAGGTTTTAGTGAAGGAATATGTATCATCCATAGTTGGGGCAGAATATATAGTTCCCTTGCTTGGTGTGTGGGATAGGCCTGAGAATATTGATTGGACATCCCTTCCGGAACGTTTCGTTTTGAAAACAAATCATAGCGGTGGAAATACAGGGGTTATCATTTGTCGTGATAAAAGTACATTTGATAAGCAAAAGGCGGTATCGAAACTAAATGCGTCATTAAAGCAAGATATATATCACAATTTGAGAGAATGGCCATACAAACAAGTTAAAAAATGTGTGTTTGCTGAGGCGTACATAGAATCAGCTCCTGATAAGAAAGATCTGCCTGACTATAAATTCTTTTGCTTTGATGGCGTTGTCAAGGCCCTGTTCGTTGCAACTGAACGGCAGAATCCAAATGAAGATGTGAAGTTTGATTTTTTTGATGAGAATTACAACCACTTGACGGTAAAACAAGGGCATGAGAATGCTATTGTTCCACCTTCAAAGCCGAAATCTTTTGAGGAGATGAAAAGAATTGCAGAAAAACTCAGCAAAGGGATTCCTCATGTCAGAGTGGATCTATATGAGGCCAATGGGCGACCCCTATTTGGCGAGTTTACTTTCTGCCACTTTGCGGGTATGGTACCATTTCAGCCTGCGGAGTGGGATGTGAGATTTGGAGAATGGTTGGATTTACCCAATGATATAAAATAGAATTATCAATATGAAAGGTATTGTGCAATTTCTGGAACAGGCAACCGATCGTTATGAGCGTTGGAGATTAGAAGTAGAACAGAAAAAAAAAGAAAGAGATCCTAGAAGACTGGTAATAGCCCAGTCATATAAACTCTCCAAAGAACAAAAAGAACAGATAGATGACCTTTTTGTAAAGTATTATGGGGAAAAGATAGATTATTTCTGGCATCAGAATTATGCGGCACACGCAGGACGCTTTGATTACCGTTTTTTTCCAGAATATCTCTATATTCCGGAATTCGAGTTTTATCAAAATCAAAACAAAGCAGCAGTGCGAATGATGGAAGACAAAAATTTCATCCCATTAGTCGCAAATTCTGTTGGTGTAAGAATGCCTGAAACTATTTTGAGTTGTGTGAATGGGTTGCTGAGGGATAGTTCAAATCATATCATTTCTGAAAAAACGGCCACTAATTTATTAAAGAGTAAGCCTGTTTTCTTTGTTAAACCCTCAATCGACTCCTCCTCAGGACAAGGTTGCAGGAAGGTGTTTATCAATGATAATATCGAAGTTTCAGATAATACATTGACGGTCAATGGTGAACATTATAAACGAGATTTCGTTGTGCAAGAAGTTATCAAATGTCACGAAAGTATTCAACAAATTTATCCGAAAAGCGTGAATACGTTTCGTGTAATTAGCTATTTGTGGAAAGGGCAAATAGAGGTTATGCCTATAATAATAAGAATCGGGAAAGGAGGTAGTTTCATTGATAATGCTCATGCTGGTGGGATGTTTTGTGCGGTTAACCTTGATGGATCAATGGGAAATCATGCTGTAACAGAGTTCAATGAACATTTTTTATATCACCCAGATACTCATATAAAATTTGTCGATCATAGAATTAGTCATATCGATAAGATAATAGAAGCTGCTAAAAGATTACATATGCAAATACCTCAAATAGGTGTTGTCAATTGGGACTTTACAATTAATGGTGAAGGAGATCCTGTATTAATTGAATCCAACTGCCATTATGGTTCTGTCTGGCTGCCACAAATGGCTCATGGTACAGGAGCTTTTGGAGACAAGACTGCTGAGGTTCTGAAATGGCTTAGATTCATGAAATATACCAAACCTCAAAATCGGAAGAATTATGTTGGTGGTTTAATGGATTAATGATAGTATTAATTCTGTATGTTTATAGGCTATTGGTGTTTTTATATACTTATTAATTGCTTAATTGCGTCGTCATAAATGATAAAAGAATCCGTTGAGTTATATTTATTTAATGTAGCCATCATTTTTATTCTTGTTCTTATATCATTCTGGCCTTTATATAAAGGTGCTTGGGTAAGGAACAATAGATACAGTCATAATAATACGGCATTTTATGCTGTAAATATTATTCTATTACTTTTGTTTGTAATATTCCAGTTTACTGAGACTGATTTTTGGAATTATATGCAAATGTTCCTCCATAAAGAAGAAATGGTGGAACCTGTTCAGGAATATATTAAGAACAACTTCGATAACTATTATGTATGGCGTGCATTTGTCTGGGGCGGAGCTTTTCTCATATATACTTTAGTGATTAAAAGGCTGGGGTTAGATCTAAGGTTTTATTTCCCTCTATTTGTCCTTTGCTGTCTATCAAGATTTATTTCTCGCGAGCAACTAGGAATCGCAATAATGTTTTTGGGCAGCACCTTTATCATTCGTCCAAGCAAAGTAAAAGTATTGTCATATTTATTGGGAACTCTACTGATTATTGGTTCCTACTATTTCCATAACTCAATGATTGTTTCTATTGCGATGTTATTACCTGCAGTAATTAGAGTTAATAAGATAAGAGCAATAGTAGTTCTTGCTCTTTTTATCCCGCTCATATCACTATTCACGTTCGTTCTTGAGGATGAAAGTTTGATGAGTGTATTTGAAGATTCAAGTACAAATATGATGGATAGAGTCTCTATATATACCTTGCAGGTTACTGATAAAATGAATTTTAATGGTTTGGTAAGACAACTGATTTTTTGGTCTCCAA
>CACZFO010000010.1 GCA_902780455.1 uncultured Bacteroidia bacterium
TGTAAAGGATTACATCATCAGGATTCTTGACAAAGAGTACGGTCAAGGCCAGGGCCAGGACCTTGCTTATCAATGTTGCAACAGCCAGGAAACGAAACTTTTCAAGAGCCTGAAAGAGCCATTCACAACCCAGGGCCTGGAAAATGATGCCAGTACCGTAGAGAGCCATCATAAGGGAGTTTTCCCTCAGCTTTGGCACTGATACGACGAATATAGCCAATAATGCAATGCTTATTGCCGACAGTGTGATGTTGATGCTCCAAAGCTCGTTGAACACCTTGCTGAGTTCGCTCCGGCTGTTCCTGCATTTTGCGCAGCATCTGGTGGCGTACAGAGGCATCCCGAAACTTGCCAGCATTATGAAATATCCGGCTACGGAACCTGTAAAGGCCGTGATTCCGATAGCTGCAGGCTTGAGAACCCTCGTCACATACATTACTGTCAGGAAAGAGAACAGAAATGTTATTGCCTTGATAAAGAAATTGATAGATATGTTCTCTGCGATGGAATGCTTCATTTTGCCATAATCTTTGCTGCAGCTTTCCTGATGCTGTGGTACAGTCCGAATGTCGCCGGGATTACCCAAGGAAACCTTGATGTAAGAAAATAGGCCGCCTTTGTCTTGAAAGGTACTTTTTCCAAGTCCACCTTCTTTCTGGAGTTATCTATCTCTTGCTTTAGATAATTCAGAACAGCCTTTTTGTCAGGCGATTGGGAGAGTGAACAGATACAATATTCATAGAGCATGTAATTGTACCTTGAGCGGTATGCGATCTCCAGCTGGTCATATGTGAAGTATTCGGGTATGTGTGATTCTATGAATCTGGTGTAACTGACGAAAGATGCGGAATGGTCCCGGAGATTGTTGAGGCTTCTGCACATCGTGATGCTGTTTTGCCTGATCCTGTAAACCAGCAGGGGATCGCTGATGAAATACATGCGTTCCGACTTTTCCCTCAGCTGAAGGATGATGTCAAGGTCTTCATAATTTCGGCCCGGAGGGAAGCGTAATCCATCCCATATGCGGCGTTTGTATAGTTTGTTCCAAACTGCGGTAGAGATTTTTCCTTCTACCAGCAGCGCCATTGATTCACGTTTTGTGTAGATGCCTTCAGCAGCACTGTAGACTCCTCTTGTACCTTCTTTTGTGTTATCAGCTAGTTTCCCTGAAGTCTCTAATACGCTGATATTGAACTCCGCCATGTCCGCGTCATGTTTCAGCATCATCTCCATGGACTTGGACAGGGCATCGGGAAGATATGCGTCATCAGAGTCAAGGAAAGCGATGAAATCGCCTTTGCAGTTATCAAGCCCGGCATTTCTGGCTGCACTCAGGCCTTTGTTTTCCTGATGCAGTACTTTGATTCTTGAGTCGGACCTGGCAAAGTCGTCACAGATTTCGGAGCAGCCGTCCGTGGAGCCGTCGTCCACTAGTATCATCTCCCAGTCTGTGAAGCTCTGGCCAATGACACTTTCAACAGCCTCATTGAGAAACTGTTTTACATTGTATACGGGAATAATGACGCTGATCATTTCTTTTTCAGGAGGACAACATTTTCCACGTGCTGGGTATGAGGGAACATATCTACCGGCTGCACCTTCAGTATGTTGTATCTGCTGCAGAGGATTTCCAGGTCTCTTGCCTGGCTGGCAGGATTGCAGCTTACATATACCATGCGGTCCGGAGCTGCGTTCAGGATCACCTGGGCCACGGACGGGTGGATGCCTGCCCTTGGCGGGTCCAGCACGATGATGTCAGGCTTGCCGTGCTTTCTGATGAACTCATCGTCAAGGACATCCTTCATGTCTCCTGCAAAGAATTCGGCATTATCTATTCCGTTGTCCCTGGAATTTATCCTGGCATCGGCAACTGCTTCTTCCACGTATTCTATACCAATTACTTTCTTTACCCTGCGGGCCATGAACAGGGCAATGGTTCCGGTGCCGGTGTAGAGGTCGTAAAGGATTTCTGATTCTTTTGGCTGGGCAAAATCCCTGACTGCGGAATACAGTCGGTAGGCCTGGAGGGAATTTGTCTGGTAGAAAGATTTTGGACCTATGCGGAAGGTTATGTCTTCCATCTTTTCAGTAATGAATTCTTTACCTGAAACATGGATCATCCTGCAGCCGTCGTAGCTGTCGTTAGCTTTATTGTTGATAATCAGATATGTAGATGATATTTCAGGGAACTTCTGGCACAGAGCATTGAGAAGGCCCTTGGCATCATCCAATTCGTGTTTGGTAGGGGAGCCTCCGATCTGCTGTGTCCCGATTACCAGATTTACCATGAACTGGCCGTCTTCAGTACTTCTGATCATCAGGTTTCTCAGGAATCCTACATGGTTGTAGAGGTCAAAGAACCTGAAACCGTGTTCCAAGGCATATTCCCTGGCAAACATCCTGATGGCGTTTGAAGGTTCTTTCTGCAGGCGGCATTCCTTGATATCCAGCACCTTGCTGAAACTCATTGGTATGTGGAACCCGAGTCCGCAGAGTTCCTCAGGAGTGAATTCCCTTGGAGTTCCGTCCGGATTGAATCTTTCTGAATTGAACAGCCAGCGGCGGTCGGAGAACGTGAATTCCAGCTTGTTGCGGTAGTCTGTTATGCGTTCCGAACCCAGGATGGGGGAGATAGGGGGGAGCGTGAGGTGTCCGATCCTCGTAAGCTGGTCAATAACCTGCTGCTGCTTGAATTCCAGCTGTTTGTCGTATGGCAAGGCCTGCCATGTGCAGCCTCCGCATATTCCGTAGTGAGGACAGAACGGTTTCTGGCGGATAGGCGACTCCTTTACCATCCTGATCATGTCGCCCTGCATGAATCCCTTGCGGGAACGGGTAAGCTGAACGTCAACTACGTCTCCAGGAACGCATTTTGGTACGAAAAGTACCTTGCCGTCTATATGAGCAAGGCCATTGCCTTCTGCGGCAACGGCCTCTATGCTCACATTCTGGATGATTTGTCTTTCTTTATTCCTTTTGCGGCTCATCTTATTTCTTGAATGCTGCGATAAGCTCCTTGTTGCTGTAAGCGTCTGCTCCGTAGCATGTCTTGAGGTAAGCCAGACCGTTCTTGTAATCTTCCTCGGTGAAGGAATCTGTTGCCTCCTTGGCTACTACAACATCATATCCGAGGCAGTAAGCGTCTGCAGATGTGTGTCTTACGCACATGTGTGCATGCAGGCCCGTCATGATAACTGTCTTTACGCCAAGTTCCTTGAGAAGGATGTCGAGATCTGTCTGGAAGAAGCCGCTGTAGCGTCTTTTAGGAACTACGAAATCTTCTTTATGTACAGGAAGTTCAGGAATGACTTCTGCTCCCTTGGTTCCCTTGATGGCGTGGTCGCCCCAGATCTGGAGTTCGCGGTCTATTCCTGGCAGATGGCTGTCGTTGCAGAAAATAACCGGAACACCGGCCTTGCGTGCTGCATCAAGCAGTTTTGCTGTAGCAGGAACGATAGCCCTGGCACGGTCGCATCCAATAGCACCAGTTACAAAGTCGTTGAGCATATCCACAACAAGGATAGCCGGTTTGTTGAGTGTCAGTTTCTTTGCAGCTTCTTTCTTTGGAGCAGCCTTCTTAGCAGAAACTTTCTTAACAGTTGTCTTTGCCATTTCAAAAACAGTTTATAAGGTTTGTAAAAAAGTGAATTTCAAATTCAACTATAAAAGTAATGAAATTCGCGCAAAACAAAATCAAAAGGTGTGCCATAACCTTATTTATCGCGATAATTCCATTTTGTCATACAATTTATATTATGTTAAATAGATATGTTTTCATCTGAGCACCAGCACAACAGAGTCAGCCTGCACCCTGCTCTTTATATATGCAGATATCTTGGCCCTGTCGGTTTCATTCAGTTTATCATCCTGCGAGAAAAGCCTGACCTGTGCCGTGACGAAAGTATTTATTGAATTCGTATCTTTTCCGCTCTCAATAGATTCACTCAGGCTCAGATATTCTATCTGCGGATAGAAACTTTGGAGTTCCCCGACAATCTGTTTTGTGAGAGTTTCGTAACGGGTGTATCCTGAAAGCTTCTTCCTCAGTTCGGAAATCTCTACGCTCTGATGGTTTATTGTCTCTTTCAGTTCTTCCTTGGTGTTGTTCATGTTGGTGATTTCTCCCTTGAGGCTCAGAAGGCTGTCTGAAATGTTCCCCTGGATTACGTTCAGCTTGTAGCTTCCCAATCCGTACAGGGGCAGCCTGGCTGAAGCTTCGCGGATATGCTGGTCTGAAATCTCATTCCCTACCGCGGCAAGGGTCAGGACCTTTGAGTTCCTGTCGACCTTATGCGAGATTATCTGCGTTCCGCTTATCTTCATTTCCTTCTTCACGAACATCTCAACTCCGGAAAGGAAAATGCTGTCGCGGATGATATGCACTGTAATTATGGAGGCTGGTATCATGGTGGCTACCACAATTACGGTCAGGTATCTTTTTACCTTCAATTCAGCCTTAGGGTCAAGAATGGCCTTTTTCCTGAATCTCATCGCGATGACTCCAATATATGTTGCAAGTGCAATGAACACCGTATTGATGAAATACAGGTAGAACGCTCCAAAGAAATACTTCAGGTTAAGGCTCGCGATTCCGAATCCGGCAGTGCACAAAGGCGGCATCAAGGCGGTTGCGATGGCCACCCCGGGGATGATGTTTCCCCTATCCTTGGCTCCAAGGGCGACAATGCCTGCAGCGCCGCCGCAAAGCGCTATCAGAACGTCGTACAGGGTTGGGGAAGTTCTTGCAAGAAGCTCACTCTGAGATCCTTTGTAAGGAGTGATGATAAAATACAAAGTTGCCGTGATCAGGCTTATCAAAGTGGCTACCGCATAGTTCTTGAAGCTTTTCTTCAGAAGGTCAAGGTCATTGGTCCCTACTCCGAACCCCATTCCGAGGATAGGCCCCATCAGAGGGGAAATCAGCATTGCGCCAATGATTACGGCTGTGGAATTCATGTTCAGACCCAGCGAGGCTATCAGGATTGCAAATACCAGGACCCAGAGGTTAGGACCGCGGAAAATGATGCCGTCGTTTATGCGTTTTTCGACATCTTTCTTGTCGGTCAGGTAACCTTTCATAGAAAAGTATTTCCTGATTTCAGACCACAGTGTTACTTTCTCTTCCATGATCAAACTTATGGTTGGAACATACAATCGTAAATATAATACATTTTGTTAAATTTGCCTGACTGAACATTGTAATATGGACAACGGTGTAAAAATACCACTTGCAGAAAGGATCCGTCCGGTTTCCTTGGACGAATATGTAGGTCAGGAACATCTTGTGGGCAAGGGTAGCGTGCTCCGCAACATGATCGAGAGCGGCAACCTGTCTTCTTTCATCCTCTGGGGGCCTCCCGGTGTGGGCAAGACCACTCTGGCCAATATCATCTCCAGGCAGCTGGACAGGAATTTCTACACCCTGTCTGCCGTAAGTTCAGGAGTCAAGGATGTGCGTGAGGTGATTGCCAAGGCAAAGGACAAGAACCTTTTCAATCCAAAGACCCCTATCCTGTTCATCGATGAAATCCACCGCTTTAACAAAGGCCAGCAGGATGCCCTTCTGGGCGCGGTTGAAGACGGAACCATCATACTGATTGGAGCTACAACGGAGAATCCTTCTTTTGAGGTTATCAGTCCTCTGCTTTCCAGATGCCAGGTGTTCGTGCTCAGGGAGCTTGGGACAAAAGACCTCGACGCCCTGCTTGAAAGAGCGTTGGAAAAGGACGAGTATCTCAGGAGCAGAAATATAGAAATCGCTGAGAAAGAGGCTCTGATGCGTTTCAGCGGCGGAGATGCCAGAAAGCTTCTGAATGTTCTGGAAATTGTTGTTTCAAGTATTCCTGAGGATCAGAAGGTTTGCATTACCAACGAACTGGTGAAAAGCCGGCTTCAGGAAAACATGGCAGTCTACGACAAGAACGGCGAGCAGCACTATGATATAATATCGGCTTTCATCAAGAGCCTGAGAGGTTCCGACCCAAATGCCGCCGTGTATTGGCTTGCCAGGATGATCAAGGGTGGAGAAGATCCTTTGTTCATTGCGCGCAGGATGGTCATCCTTGCTGCCGAAGACATAGGTCTGGCAAACCCGAATGCCCTTCTTCTGGCCCAGAGTACCTTTGCAGCCGTTCAGCAGATAGGCATGCCTGAAGGCAGGATTCCTCTATCCGAATGTGCCATTTACCTGGCTACCAGCCCCAAGAGCAATTCTTCAATAATGGCTATAGATACTGCCATGGCCCTTGTAGAGTCCTCCGGCGACCTTTCAGTTCCACTTCATCTGAGGAACGCCCCTACCAAACTGATGAAGGAGCTCGGATACCATCAGGGATATAAATACGCCCACGATTACGAAGGCAATTTTGCGGACCTCGAGTTCCTGCCTCAAGAAGCCTCGGGAACAAGGATATATGAACCGTCAAACAACAAGAACGAGCAGGAGATACGCAGGCGGCTCAAGATTCTGTGGGATAAATACGGTTATTGACATTAGTAAGATTATAGTGCTGGCAGTTGATAATACTCCGGCATTTTTTATACATTTGCACGATGGAAAATTTGCAACTGGTTACAGATTATAACAACGGGATGTTTTTCCTGATGGCTGGTCCTTGCGTCATAGAGGGCGAGGAGATAACCTGGTCCATAGCAAGGAAGCTCAAAGACCTGACTTCCAAATATAAGATACCATTCATCTTCAAGGCTTCATACAAGAAGGCCAACCGCTCCAAGATAACTTCTTTCACAGGTATCGGTGACCGTGAAGGTCTGGCATTGCTACAATCTATAAGGAAAGAGCTGGGTGTGGCTGTTGTTACAGACATCCACAGCACCGCCGAGGCCGAGCTGGCAGCTTCTTATGACATAGACGTGCTTCAGATTCCTGCCTTCCTGTGCCGCCAGACAGAATTGCTGCAGGCCGCAGCCGCAACCGGTAAATGGGTGAATATAAAGAAGGGTCAGTTCCTTTCTCCGGAGGCAATGGTGTTTGCCCTCCAGAAAGTCAAGGACTCCGGCAATCCCCATGTGATGCTGACCGAGAGAGGCAGCCAGTTCGGTTATTCTGACCTGGTTGTGGATTTCCGTTCCATTCCCAAGATGCAGAAATTCGGATGCCCTGTGGTGATGGACGTCACCCACTCTCTTCAGAAGCCGAACCAGGTTTCAGGAGTTACCGGAGGAGAGCCTGAGCTGATACCTTACATAGCCCGCGCCGCTGTTGCGGTTGGTGCTGACGGTCTGTTCATGGAAACACATCCGGATCCGGCCCATGCCTTGAGCGATGGAGCCAATATGCTTAACCTGAGCCTGATGGATAATCTCTTGGCTCAGCTTGTAACTTTAAGGAATACTATTAACGGGTTTAACGCGATTTAAAATATCCAAAAATGTTTTTAACATCAGATTTCTCAAAGAGGTATGAAAAATTACCTGTAAAAATCTTCAGCGAACAGAGTGAAGCCGCAAAGGTCATTGTCAGGGATGTGGCTGTTCAGCTGAAGAAAAAGACTTCAGAAGGAAAGAAACTTGTTCTTGCTTTGGCGGCATCTTCCGCCTGTCTTCCTGTTTATGAAGAATTCATTGCAGCTGTAAAACAGAAGAAACTCAGTTTCAAGAATATAGTAGTGTTCGGAATGGATGACTACTATCCGTTGGACAAGAATGAACTCCAGAGCCATTACAGGTTCCTCAAGGAATGCCTGCTGGATGATGTTGACATTCCTGCAAAGAACATCCACTTCATAGACAGCAGCAAGAGGGACAACATGGAGGAATACTGCCAGGGTTTTGAAAAACAGATTGAGGATGCAGGAGGCCTGGATATGGTCATCACTTCCAACATGGCCATGAACGAGCCTGGTTCTCCTTATAACTCACGCACCAGAAAGATCAACCTCAACTACACCACCAGGGTTTCAGCTGCCAGCGAGTTCTTCGGAGTAGACGACGTTCCTTACTACGCAATTACCATGGGTATAGCTACCATACTGGAAGCCAGGAAAATATACTACCTGGCGTGGGGAGAGGGCAGCGCGCCTAAGATCAAGAACATAGTGCAGGGCGATGTTACCAAGATGGTACCGGCTTCTTACCTCCAGGAACACGGCAATGTCCATATCATGATAGACAAGGCCGCTTCTGTGAACCTGACCAGGATTGAAACCCCTTGGCTTACAGACAAGGTTGAGTGGACTCCATATCTTATCCGCAAGTCTGTTTTCTGGCTTTGCAAGAAACTGGACAAGCCAATCCTCAAGCTGACCGACCGTGACTACAACGACAACGGCATGGCAGACCTGGTTACCGAGAAAGGTCCTGCAAGTCAGATCAACATAAAGGTATTCAACGATTTGCAGCACATCATAAGCGGATGGCCGGGCGGAAAACCAAACACAGACGACTCCACCCGTCCTGAGAGGGCGCTCCCTTATCCTAAGAGGGTTGTCGTGTTCTCCCCTCACCCGGATGATGATGTCATCTCGATGGGCGGTACCCTGGCCAGGCTCTCAGAGCACGGTCATGACATCCATCTTGCATACCAGACAAGCGGAAACATAGCTGTGTTTGACCATGACGTCATCCGTTATCTCGATTTCATCCGCGAGAGCGCCGATATTTTTGACATAGACCAGAAGAAGGCTTCCAAGCTCTTCACCGACATAGAAAAACAGCTCAAGAAGAAGCATCCTGGACAGGCTGACCCTCTGATAGTGCGCAGGATAAAGACCTACATCAGAAGAGGAGAAGCAAGGAGCGCATGCCGCTACCTGGGAATTCCGGATGACCATGTGAATTTCCTTTCACTTCCGTTCTATGAGACAGGTGGTGTCAAGAAGAAACCACTGGGCAAGAAGGACATTGAGATCGTCAAGGAACTCCTGCAGAGGATCAAGCCTCATCAGATCTTTGCAGCCGGAGACCTCTCCGACCCTCATGGAACCCACAGGGTTTGCTTCCAGGCAATAATCCAGGCCTGTGAGGAACTCAAGGATGAACCTTGGTTCAAGGACTGCCGTCTCTGGATGTACAGGGGCGCTTGGCAGGAGTGGGATGTGGCTGAGGCAGAAATGGCCGTTCCGCTCAGTCCTGAGGAGGTCAAGATCAAGAGGAGCGCAATATTCCGCCACCAGTCTCAGAAAGACTACCCTCTCTTCCCTGGTTCTGATGCAAGAGAGTTCTGGCTCAGGGCCGAGGAGCGCAACCACAATACGGCTGTGATCTTTGACAAACTGGGAATGGCTGAATATCAAGCAATCGAACTGTTCGTAAAATATAAGTTCTGATGAAACTGGACAAATTGATATTATATCCTGCCTTGCTCTGTCTTATCCTGAGCTGGGCAGGATATTCTGCATTCGGACAAAACCAGAGAAAGATGGAAAAGTTCAAGACAGCTAAAATTGCACATGTCCGCTTTGAAAGCGAGGTTCCGGACATGGCTGAAATCCAGGACAAGTTTTCAGTCCTTGAGGAAAATGCCATAGGCGTGGTAAACTGGCCTGACCGCAACGGCAGCTATTCGCCTAAGGCTTCTTTCAAGATCATGTATTCAGATACCGACCTCTACATCCGCTACCAGGTTGAGGAAACTGAAATACGTTCGATCTACGGGCAGGACTCTGCTTCAAAGCCTTGGACAGACGACTGCATGGAACTTTTCATAGCTCCTGTAAATGAGACCGCCGTCTATTACAATATAGAGATGAACTGCACCGGCCACGGAATAGTGGGCTACGGAGTAGGAAAGCCGGACCGCGGCCATTTCGGAGAAGACCGCATGAAGAGGATCAGGCGCTACTCATCTCTTGGAAATGAAGCTTTCGGAGACAGGATATCCTCCAAGCCTGTATGCTGGAATATGATCATCGTGATTCCATTGGATCTTATCTGCCAGGGAAGAAGCGTTGACTCTCTCAAAGGGCAGATCGTAAGGGGCAACGTTTTCAAGTGCGGAGACCAGATGCAGAATTCCCATTATCTGACATGGAATCCTGTAGGTACGCCAAGGCCGGATTACCACCGTCCTGAATTCTTCGGATATTTTGAGTTTGAATAATCAGAAAGGATAACCTATACCGAAACTGATTTCGAAGTTATCTTTCTTGAACCATTTGCCCGGTCCCGTCCATTCGGATGTGGCCGGGTTAAATGTTTTGAAGCCCAAGTCAAGTCTTATGACGGCAAAATCGAGGTCCAGCCTGAGTCCGGCTCCTACATCCCATGCAAGATGCTTGTAGAAGTCCTTCATCCTGAATACTCCCCTCTTTTCAATCACGTCGTCCGGGGAAGTGGCTTTCCTGTCGAAAGTCCAGATGTTTCCGATATCGGTGAATATTGCTCCGTTGAACATTGAAACTATAGGAAACCTATACTCAAGATTACCCTCCAGTTTGATGTCTCCGGTCTGGTTAGGTATGGTGAATGCCGAGTCTCTTGGAGCATATCCCGGGCCGAGAGTCCTTGGCTGCCAGCCCCTCATGTCGTAAGCTCCGCCTCCCCAGAACATCTTTTCCAAAGGAAGCATGTGGGAATTGCCGTACCCCTTTCCTACCCCACCCAGGGCTCGGATGGCCAGCATGTGGTTGGGGTTATTGCCAAACTTGAACGTGTAGACTCCTGAAAGCTCGGTTCTGAAGTACTGTGAATATGGAGATTTCCAGATGAGCCTTTCGCCCTTGTCGTTCTTCTTGAGAGAACCGTTCATCAGACTCAGGACGTTGCCCGACAGATCGAGGCTGTACCTGATGTAGAAGTAGTCGTTCTTTGGTTTTGCGGCAACATCCGATATGTAATACAGGCTTGTTCCAACTCCGATGTCAAAGTGGTCGCTGTAGGAGTTTTTCGGGAACGGGTCGCTGAGCATTTCATAGAAAATGGTGTCTATGTTGAACATCCTTACGATGTTGACCCTGAGCGGCGTTGCCTTTATGTGAAGTTTGCGGCGTATGTTCCAGCTGTAGTTATAGCTGCCGGAAATGATGTTCCTAGTATATTCCGGACGGGTCTGGTAACTGAAGGAGGCTATGATTTCTGTGTGAGGCACAGTCTTGGACCTGAACCAGCTGTTGGGAGCCAGCAGGAACCTCGGAATGTCCAGCGTGGCATTCAGTCCGAGTTCGGTAGAATGGATGTTGCTGTTGAACTTGAACTGGAAATCGCCCATGAGGCTGATGGTCAGCAATTCAGCACCCCTGAACAGATTCTTGTGGAAATATGAGAGTGATGGAGATACACCAAGGAGTCCGTTTGAATTTGTAGAACCCTGGAGGTCTACCTTGAAGCCCTGTACGTTTCCGGCCTGCAAGGTTATCATAGTCTGGACCTTGGACGAATCTGTCTCCTGCTGCTGGATGTTTACGCTGCTGAAAAGATTGAGGCCTGCAAACCTGGAATATGTGGTCTCCACCAGGCTTTCGTCATATTGCTGCCCGGGCACTATCAGGTTGAGCCTGTCCAGTACTTTCTTCCTGACAAGGTTGCCGCTTCTGGAGAAATTGATGACGCTGATGTTCCTATAGTCAACGGTATCTATCTGCGAACGCCACAGCCTCAGCAAGGAGTCTCTCCTTACAATTGCTGCGGAATCCGCGCTCATGTCTATGTTTCCTGACTGTTGGAAATTCCTTCTGGTAGAAACGAATACTTTGTCAAAGCTGAATATCCTGTGCTTCCTTGCATCGTTTTCAGAGCCGTTCCTGGGATATTCTTTTATAGCCATGTCCAAATGGCTTCTCCCGTTATGGGCAAGGGTATCTCCGCTAAAGAAGAAGAAACTCTTGTCAAAACCGTAGTATCCGGAACTGCGGTAAATTGCGGCAAGGCGTTCCGACTCTTTCTCCAGAAGGTCTTCGGAGAGGATGACTCCGGGTTTGACCAGGCTCTCCTTCTGGTTGGCACTCATTATGTCATACATGTTCACATCGGGAATATCGTATGAAACGGAATCTATGACATACCTGTTGCCCGGAGTAACAGTGTATGTGACCTTTGTCTTCTTTTCATCCGTTTTTACCTGAGTGGTTATCGATGAGTGATAGAATCCCTTGTATTTCATGTGATTGAGCATGTTGTTGACCGAGCTCTTCACAAGTGCCTCATCAAATATCAGAGGCGGGGTTCCCATTTTTTCGGCGATTTTGTCCCATCCTCTGCCGGTACCGTTTCCGGTGTTGTAGATAGCCACCGGGATCTGGAATCCCAGAATGCCGCGCTTTGGAGTCTGCTTGATGTAGTTCGGAAGGTCCAGAAGTTCTTCCGGCTTTTTTGTGGTATATTCTATTTCATTGGAAACCAGCATGCTATGGCCTTCCGGTATAACCTTGGTCATACTGCAGGAGGTCATCAGAGCGCAGATGGAACATATCGATATGATGGCTAGAAATCTCATATTTCAATCCAAAATTACTCAAAATCTAACAATTAATAGCAATATTGAATATATTTGTACTCAGATAGACAATCCAAGTGAGCCGGATTGTCTCAAAATAACTGAAGAAACTTAATCGGATTGTATAAAATGAAGAACAAGTACATCAATTTGGTTGAACAGACCTTTGACTGGCCGCAGGCTGAATTTAAGGTAGAAGACGGTAATTTGTTTTTTCACGACATCCCGATGATGGATGTCATAGACCAGTACGGCACTCCGCTCAAGATAACCTATCTGCCAAAGATTTCGAGCCAGATCCAAAGGGCCAAGAGGATGTTCAACGTAGCCATGGCCAAGGTGGATTACAAGGGTTCCTATCACTATTGCTACTGTACCAAGAGTTCTCATTTTGCCTTTGTGCTTCAGGAAGCTCTCAAGAACGACATCAACCTGGAGACTTCTTCCGCATTTGACTTCAATATTGTGGATTCCCTTTATGAAGAGGAACTTATAGATAAGAACATAATGATAATCTGCAACGGATACAAGAAGGATCTGTATGTGGAGAACATTGCGGCCAAGGTCAATGACGGATGGAAGAACATAATTCCCATCCTTGACAACATGGGAGAGTTCAACGATTTTGACAAGGTAATCGAGAAGCCTTGCAACATAGGTATCCGCATTGCTTCTGAGGAGGAACCTAAGTTTGAGTTCTATACATCCAGGCTTGGAATCCGTTACTCGGATATAGTTCCGTTCTATAAGGACAAGATAGCCAAGAGCAAGAAGTTTTCTCTCAAAATGCTACACTTCTTCATCAATACCGGCATAAAGGACAACGCTTACTATTGGAATGAACTTTCAAAGTGTGTCAATGTTTATTGCGATCTTAAGTCTGTTTGCCCAGACTTGGATTCTCTTAACATCGGAGGCGGATTCCCTATCAAGTCTTCTCTGGTGGAAGATTACGATTATGAGTATATGACTGAGGAAGTTATTTCACAGATCAAACTCATCTGCAATCAGCGAGGTGTTCCTGAGCCTGACATCTTCACCGAATTCGGAAGCTTTACCGTAGGTGAAAGCGGAGCTACTATCTTTCAGGTACTCGACGTAAAGCAGCAGAACGACAGGGAAAGATGGTACATGATAGACAGCTCTTTCATGACCACCCTTCCTGACATCTGGGGAATCAAGAAGAGATTCATCATGCTCCCGATAAACAAGTGGGAGAACCAGTACCAGAGAGTATTCCTCGGCGGTCTTACTTGTGATTCAGAAGATTATTACAACGCGGAGGCTCACTCCAATGCCATCTTCCTTCCTATTACCGAAGGCAAGCATGAGCCTGAACCTCTGTACATAGGTTTCTTCCATACCGGGGCTTATCAGGAATCGATAGCCGGTTACGGCGGAATACAGCACTGCCTCATTCCGGCGCCAAAGCATGTCATCATAGACAAGGACGCCAACGGTGATTATACCACCAAGCTCTTCAGCAAGGAGCAGTCTTACAAGAGCATGCTCAAGATATTGGGATACTAGCATTTATGGAGAAAACTCTGACAGCAGCCCAGATCAGGTCTATCCGTTCGCTCCAGCAGAAGAAGTTCCGCCAGGAAACTTCCCTGTTCGTGGTGGAGGGAGAAAAGCTTGTTGGAGAGGCCCTGGATTCCGGATTTGAGGTCGAAGGCGTGTACAGGACCGATGAGATCGGGATTAAGGTTATGGAGCGTATCTCCTCCCTGTCCTCCCCTTCTCCCGTTCTGGCAGTGATCAGGCAGAAAAAGTACTCTCCAGACAGTATCTCACTGAAAAAAGGCCGGTTATATCTTATTCTCGACGGGGTCAAGGACCCTGGCAACATGGGAACAATGATACGCCTTGCAGACTGGTTCGGAGTGTCTGCCGTTTTCTGCAGCATGGACTGCGTGGAACTCTACAACCCCAAGACCGTGCAGGCAACCATGGGGGCTGTCTTCAGGGTGCCGGTCGTTTACTGCGATCTCTGCCATGTGGTTGCGGCCGCAGGCAACAATGACATTCCGGTTTTCGGAACATTCCTGGACGGCTCGCCCGTAACATCGGACAAATCGTTTGCTCAAACTGCCGGCAAGGGATCAGCGATAGTCATGGGAAGCGAATCTAACGGAATTTCCCCTGAACTGGCTTCTGCAATTCCTAAGTCGCGGCACATACTGATTCCGTCTTTTGATGTTTCAGGCAATCCAAAAGTTGCAGGCGATACTACGGGAAGTGAATCGATGAATGTGGCAACAGCCTGTGCCGCAATACTTTCCCTGATAAGAACCAGATAGCTCAGCCGGCTATTTCCATCCAGCGGTCGAGCTTGGCATCTCTTTCCTGGCGGAGCTGGGAGTACTTTGCAGAAAGTTCCGCAACCTGCTGCTCAGACTTCGGAGATGACAGTTGGAGTTCTATTTCCCCTATCTGGTTGTCCAGCTGGGCAATTTCATTTTCCAGCTTCTCCACATCCTTTCTCTTCCGTCTTTCTTCCTTGCTTTCTGCCCTTGCAATCTGGGAATCCTTGGCAGGGGCTGCCTTTTTTGGATCTTCCTTCTTTTCCTGCGGAGGCTTCGGCGACACAGCCAGAAGGTCTTTCCTGAGATGTTCAAGATAGGCTTCGATTCCTCCCAGATGCTCCTTTACCCGGCCGTCTCTGAATTCATACGCCTTGTCTACCAGACCGTTGAGAAAATCCCTGTCGTGAGAAACGATCACCAGTGTTCCGTCATATTTCTGAAGGGCCTGCTTGAGGATTTCCTTGCTCTGGATGTCCATGTGGTTGGTCGGCTCGTCAAGGGCAAGCAGATTGTATGGCTTGAGTATCAGTTTTGCCATTGCCAGTCTTGCTCTTTCTCCGCCGCTCAGCACGGCAACCTTCTTGTCGACATCCTCTCCCTTGAATAGGAAGGCTCCCAAAATGTCCCTTAGCCTCTGGCGATACTCTCCCGGAGCTGCATTCTCCAGCGTGGAGTAGACCGTTTCATTTTTGTCCAGTATATCCTCCTGATTCTGGGCATAATACCCAAGGGCAACGTTGAAGCCGAATTCGGCCTTGCCTCCCAGGTACTCCAGTTCCTTTATCAGGACTTTCATCATGGTTGTCTTGCCTTCGCCGTTCCTTCCCACAAAAGCCACCTTCTCTCCCCTTTCAATTGTCATATTGATCTTGGATGCTACCACCTTGCTTCCGTAACCGATGCTCAGGTCCTCAGACTTGAACACCACCTGGCCGCTGCGCGGTGCCGGTGGAAACTTTACGGTTAGGGCTGCCTTGTCTTCCAGATCCACCTCGATCCTTTCCAACTTGTCAAGGGCCTTAATGCGGCTTTGGACCTGATTGCTCTTTGTAGCCTTGTAGCGAAACCTCTCTATGAATTCCTCTGTCTTCTCAATCATCCTCTGCTGGTTCTCGTAGGCAGATCTCTGCTGCTCCATCCTCTCTGCCCTCAGTATCTTGTACTTTGAATACGGTACTTTGTAATCGTGGATTTTTGAGAGCATTATCTCTATGGTGCGGCTTGTGGTGCTGTCGAGGAACTTGCGGTCGTGGGAAATCAGAAGCACGGAGCCCCTGAATGTCTTGAGATAGTCTTCAAACCATTGGATGGATTCACTGTCCAGATGGTTGGTAGGCTCGTCCAAAAGCAGGCAGTCTGGCTTGGAAAGCAGGATTTTGGCCAGCTCAATCCTCATGTTCCAGCCCTGGCTGAGCTCCCTTGTAGGCCGTTCGAACTCGGAGGGCTTGAAACCCAGTCCGGTGAGGACCTTTTCCGCCTGGCTCATTGGAGGTTCGCTCTCCATTATGGAAATCCTGTCCTGGATGTTGTTGAGTTCAACGATCAGGTTGCTGTAGGCATTGGACTGGTAATCCGTTCTCTCCGAGAGCTGGGCGGTTATTTCATCCATCCTGTCATGGAGGGAAAACAGGGCATCGAAGGCTTTCATGGTCTCCTCCATTACGGTCTTGTCCTTTGCGTGGGACATCTGCTGCGGAAGATAACCTATCCTTTCTCCCTTGGTTTTGGTTATGGTGCCGGATGTCGGTGACACCTCGCCCAGTATGAGTTTCAGAAGAGTGGATTTGCCGGCACCGTTCTTTCCAACCAGACCTATCTTCTCATTGTCTGAAATATGTATGTTTATGTGGTCCAGGAGAGTAAAAGCTCCCCAGGACAACGAAAGGTCATTAACCGTTATCATACTTCGTCCTCCGTTTTTTTGCTGCGGCACATCATTATGCTGATCTCATACAGGCCATAAAGCGGGAGACCTACTGCCATGAGGGTGAATGGATCGCCTGTAGGTGTGATGATGGCTGCAATGATCAGGAGGACCACAAAAGCATGCCTGCGGTATTTTTTAAGCGTATGCTTGTACAGGAGCCCGAACTTGGACAGCAATGCGGCCACGGTAGGCAGCTCAAACACCACTCCAAGTATCAGGATCAGGGAAAAGAAAGTTGAAATGTAGGATTTGAGGGAAATCTGGTTTGCAACTTCGTCCATGACCTGGTAAGTACCCAGGAATCTCAGCGTCAAGGGAAAAAGCAGGAAGTAGCCTACCAGGACGCCGGTGTAGAAGAAGACTGCTGCAAATGAGAAGGCTTTTATAGCTCCCCTCTTTTCATTGGGGTAAAGGGCCGGGCTTACAAATGTCCATAGCTGATACAGCAGTATGGGGGCGCACACCACTATAGCAAAATAAAATGAAGTGCTTATGTGTATGAAGAACTGCGCCGGCAGGTCTATGTTGATGATGCTGAGCTTGAAAGGCCCGAGTGGCTCCTGGTGCAGCAATGCCAGGATCCGGTCCGCCAGCCTGTACAGGACAAAGTTGTCGTCTGTGGGGGCGAACACTATCCCGAACATGAAATCCTTGAATATGAAGAAGATGACGGCAGCCCCTAAAAGGATGAGAGCTGAACGGAAGAGAACCTTCCTCAGCTCATCCAAATGCTCCCAGAATGTCATGTTCTTCTCAGCCAAGGGGAAGAATGTTTAGTTCTCGATATCTTTTTTGATATCCTTCAAAGTGCTTTTTACCTCTTCGTCCTTGATATCGTTTTCAACACCCTTCATTCCGTCCTTGAAGCTCTTGACTCCCTTTCCCAGACCTTTCATCAGCTCAGGAATCTTCCTGCCGCCGAACAAAAGCAAGATAATGAATGCGATGATGAGGATCTCTCCCCATCCAAAGGAACCGAATAAAAGAAGACTGTTCATGATATTATTGTGTTTTTGTTATTTTCCAACCGGAGCAAATTTAACATTTTTTTCCTTTTCCTCAATTTTCATCGAAGTATGGCTCTACAATGTCGAGGAAAGATTTAGGAGCCCTTATCGGGATGCGCCTGTCTGCGCTGATGAATCCCACGACAACGTTCCCGAAGCAGACCAGTTCATCTCTCTGATTGTAGATTTTCTGGTCGAAGAAAAGCTTTGCCATCGGCAGCTTTGTCAGGGTCGTCACGACTTTCAGAGTGTCTCCCATCCTGGAGGGAGCCTTGAAATGGATGTCCACGTTAACTACCGGGAACATGACATTCTCCTTCTCCATCTCCTCAATGGGGATTCCGAGTTCTTTCATCATCTGGTTCCTTCCGCACTCGAAGAAGCGTACGTAGTTGGAATGATGGACGATGCCCATCTGGTCACATTCGTAGTACCTTACATCAAGTTTTATTTCAGAGGTGTACATTTATATCTGTCTGTTATTGGTTTTATTCTGTAAGTGCCGCAGCAATTGCCCTGCCGCCAGTATCAGCGATGTTGCCGCCACAAGTATCACCCATGCCAGGCCCGGAATGCGTACGGTCCTGAAGACATCGCCCGGGAAGACCTGGACTATGATGAACTGGAGCAACAGTATCAAGGCCATCACTCCGATGAAGTTCCTGTTGGAGAAAATACCGGAGAATACACCCTTGTCTGTAAGCAGGACCCTGGCATTGAGCATGTTCCACATCTGCATCAGGACAAACCCGGTGAAGAATACTGAAAGGAACAGCTGGTATCCCTTGCTTCCTTCATTCGGCCCCAGATACATTGTCAGGAAGGCCGCAGCAAACATGCCTATGCCAGCAAAGAGTATGCTGTACCACATCTTCCCCGTTATTATGGAATCGCTGAGCCTTCTAGGTTTTTCGGTCATGACTGAAGGATCCTTAGGCTCGGACGCTAGGGCTATCGCGGCAAGGGTATCCATTATCAGGTTAATCCAGAGAATCTGGGTGATCGTAAGAGGATATTCCTCTCCCAAAAACAGCGGACCCGCTATGGCCGTCAGCAGTGCAGCCACATTTACTGAAAGCTGGAAGTAAATGAATCGCTGAATGTTATGATATATGCTGCGGCCCCATTCAACTGCCGTTACAACCGTGGAGAATGAATCGTCAAGTATTATTATGTCGCTGCTTTCCTTTGCAACAGATGTTCCGCTGCCCATGCTCAGGCCCACGTTGGCATAGTTCAAGGCAGGAGCGTCGTTGGTGCCGTCACCGGTTACGGCAACCACCTCCCCCATCTTTTCCAGCAGCCTCACCAGCCTCATCTTGTCTTCAGGGCGGGCTCTGGACATGACCTTTATGGAAGGGATCCTGCGCATCGCCTCCTCATCTGAAAGGAGGGCGAAGTCAGCTCCCGTGATGGAATTGTCTTCCAAGGAATCTGTTTCTTTCCACAGAGTTGCCTGGCGGGCTATTTCAATGGCTGTCAGAGAATTGTCTCCGGTAACTATCTTTACTGCGATACCGGCTCTTTCGCACTTGGCTACAGCCTGGGGAACATCTTCCCTGACGGGATCTTCAATGGCTATGAAACCGTCGTAATCCAGGTTTTCCAGACAGTCCGACAGTTTGGCCTGTGAACTGTCCAGGCGGCGGCTGGCAAATGCGATGCACCGCATCCCCCTTTTCTGGAACGATGCTATCCTTTCCGTCTCTTCTTCTTTTCTGTCCGTGGAAAGGGATGATATGGAGAGCACCACTTCAGGAGAACCCTTGACAAACAGCTCAGTGCCTTCCGCATCCTCCACAAGGGTTGCCATGTATTTAAGGAATGAAGCAAAAGGGATCCTTTCCTTGATGCTGCCCTCATTGCGGATTTTCATGTAATCGTATCCCTGATTCCTCAGATACAGAAGCGTGGCGCCTTCCGTTGGGCTTCCTATGAACTTGTCTCCATCCAGGAATGCCGTGGAGTTGAGGCTTATGGCCCGGGCCGTCTTGATCCCCTTTTCAAGAGAACAGTGGGCAACGCTCATCTTGTTCTTGGTAAGGGTTCCGGTCTTGTCTGTGCAGATTACCGTGGCCGCTCCCATTGTTTCGCAGGCATGCATCTTCCTGACCAGGGCTTTCTGCGCAGTCATCTTGCGCATACTGTAGGCCAAAGCTAGTGAAATGCTCATCGGGAGCCCCTCGGGGACCGCCATGACAATCAGGGTGACTGACAGCATGAAAATGGTTATGATGTTGTTTATGCCGTTAGGTGTCGAAAGGTCAAGGCCGTGGTGGAACTCATAGACAAGAAGTGCAATGAAGACCAGTACAGATACCGTGATACCTACTTTCCCGATCTGTGAACCCAACTTTGCCAACTGCCTCGAGAGCGGGGTCTGGACTCCGGTGCTTTCGCTTGCGCTCCTGGCGGTCTTGCCTATCTCGGTCCTGTCTCCTACGGTCTCCACGAGCATCACTCCTTCTCCCTCGCTGATGGTAGTGCCGCGGTACAGGTTGTTGGGGCTGTAAGCCGTTGAGTACTCCTTTACAGGTTCGGCGGTCTTACGGGAAGGCTTGCTTTCTCCGTTGAGGCTGGATTCATCTGCCATCAGGTTCACGGCGTAGACTACCTTTCCGTCTGCCGGAACCTCGTCTCCGCCGGAGAGTATCACGTAATCCCCTACGACAATCTCACTC
Source organism: uncultured Bacteroidia bacterium (assembly GCA_902780455.1). Classification (GTDB taxonomy): domain Bacteria; phylum Bacteroidota; class Bacteroidia; order Bacteroidales; family UBA932; genus Egerieousia. The sequence continues at coordinate 20,316 of CACZFO010000010.1, forward strand.
TTGGCAACCAGTGTAACGGAAGACTCTCCGTCATCAGTCTGTCGGATGACTTTTACCTGGCTGTCGTCATTGATGCTGTTGAGAATGTCAAACTCCTTTCCGGCCTTCAGCTCGTTGAGGAAAGATACCAGGGTTGCCAGGATTATGGCCGCAATGATGCCGGCGCTTTCAAGAAGTGAGCCTTTGCCGAAAACAAGTGTTATCGCGATGGAAATTGCAGCTGCAATGCTGAGGATTATTATAAGCGGGTCCTTGAATTTGCCAAGCAGCAGCAAAAGCCAATGCTCCCGCTTTGGAGGAGTGAGAGCATTGCTGCCGGATTTTCTCCGGCTTTCTTCAACTTCTTTGCTATTTAAGCCTCTGTAGGAGTTCATTCAGTGCCTTGAGTTTTTCCATGGCGTCGCTTTCCTTCTTCCTTTCCAGATCTACAACTGCCTGTGGAGCACTTGATACGAACCTTTCGTTGGAAAGTTTCTTGCGGACAGAAGCCAGGAAGTTCTCATATCGCTTGATTTCAGCCTCGGTCTTCTCTATTTCAGCCTTGGTATCCACTTGTACCGGAACAAAGAACTCGGTTGTGCCTACGAGGAAGTTCACGCCAGTCTGGTCTGTAGGGAATGAATCACATTCCTTTATGCTTGAAACATTGGCAAGCTTGGCAACAAGCGGACTGGAGGCTGCGTTGAAAGGTTTCCTTACGTACAGTTCAACTGCCTGTTTAGGTGATATCTGCTTGCTCTGCCTGATATTCCTTATGTTCACGACGCATCCCCTTGAGAGTTCAAAGTCGGAGATGGACTGCTCGCATACGGCTGCGGCCTTTGGCATCGGCTGAAGCATGATGGTCTCTCCGTCTTTCCTTTCTGCAAGGTTCTGCCACAGTTCCTCGGTTATGAACGGCATGAACGGATGCAGGAGCTTGAGAAGGCTGTCAAAGAATTCCAGTGTCTTCTCATAGGTGAACTTGTCTATCTTCTGGCCGAATGCCGGTTTGACAGCCTCAAGATACCAAGCGCAGAACTCATCCCAGAAAAGCTTGTAGACAGTCATGGTAGCGTCTGAGATCCTGAATTTTGAGAAATGGTCTTCTATTATGGACACTGATTTTGAAAGCAGGCTTGCAAACCATTCCACGGCCTTGACAGCCGCTTCAGAAGGTTGAGCGTTCTCGTCGGTTTCCCAGCCCTTCACCAGGCGGAAGGCATTCCAAATCTTGTTGCAGAAGTTCCTTCCCTGCTCAACCTGGCTCTCATCGTAGAAAATATCATTTCCGGCAGATGAGCACAGAAGCATTCCAATCCTGACGGCATCTGCTCCGTACTGCTTGATAAGTACCAGCGGATCAGGTGAATTGCCCAGGGTCTTGCTCATCTTCCTGCCGAGTTTATCCCTTACTATACCGGTAAGGTAAACGTTGCTGAAAGGCTGTTTTCCCATGAATTCGTTGGATGCCATTATCATCCTTGCCACCCAGAAGAAAAGGATGTCAGGTCCTGTAATGAGATCGTTGGTAGGGAAATAATATGCAAGGTCCTTGTTAGGCTCCTTGCCCGGGCAGCCAGGTTTTTCAGGATCGAAGACAGAAATCGGCCACAGCCAGGAAGAGAACCACGTGTCAAGTACGTCCTCGTCTTGCCTGAGGTCTTCTATCTTGAGCCCCGGATGTTTCTGCAGGGCCTCCTCGTATGCTTCTTCCTTGGTGGAGGCAACATAGCATTCACCGTCAGGAGTATAGTAGGCCGGAATCTGCTGGCCCCACCAGAGCTGTCTGGATATGCACCAGTCCCTAACGGTCTCCATCCAGTGGCGGTATGTGTTTGTGAAGCGGTCTGGAATCAAGTTCACCTTGCCCTCTTCCACAGTCTTGAGGGCTTCTTTGGCCAGATCCTCCATCTTGAGGAACCACTGAAGCGAGAGCTTTGGTTCTATTACGGCGTCTGTTCTTTCAGAGTGGCCCACTGGAGACAGGTAATCTTCAACCTTCTCAAGGTTACCGGCCTCTTCCAGCATCTTCACGATGTTCTTTCTGGCCTGGAACCTTTCCTGCCCAACCAGTATCTGAGCCTTCTCGTTCAGGCATCCGTCATCATCTATGATGTCTATGACAGGAAGCTTGTGCCTCAGACCTATTTCATAGTCGTTTATGTCATGTGCAGGGGTTACCTTGAGGCAGCCCGTTCCAAAGTCCATTGTCACATAATCGTCTTCTATGATAGGTATCTCCCTGTTGATCAGAGGTATGAGTATTTTCTTGCCTTTGAGCCAGTGATATCTTTCATCATTCGGGTTTATGCAAACGGCAGCATCCGCCATGATGGTTTCCGGACGGGTGGTGGCTATGATGATATATTTGTCAGTTGCCTTACCGCCTTCGCTGATGAAATACCTCAGATAATAGAGCTTGCTCTTTGTCTCCTTGTGGATTACTTCCTCGTCGCTGACTGCAGTTTTTCCGACAGGGTCCCAGTTGACCATCCTCACGCCGCGGTATATCATACCTTTCTTATAGAAATATACGAAGGTGTTGATGACTGCCTTGCTAAGCGCAGGCTCCATGGTAAAACGTGTGCGGTCCCAGTCGCATGAGGCACCGAGCTTGCGGAGCTGCTTGAGTATGATTCCTCCGTGCTCCTCCTTCCATTTCCACGCTTCCTCCAGGAACTGCTCCCTTGTCAGGGAGGATTTCTCGATTCCCCTTTCCCTGAGCCTTGCCACTACCTTTGTCTCGGTTGCGATCGAAGCATGGTCGGTTCCCGGAACCCAGCAGGCGTTCTTGCCAAGCATCCTCGCCCTTCTTACAAGGACATCCTGGATGGTATTGTTCATCATGTGGCCCATATGGAGCACACCTGTGACGTTTGGCGGCGGAATTACAATGGAATAAGGTTCCCTTTCATCGGGTTCTGAGTGGAATATCTTGTGTTCTAACCAGTAGGAATACCATTTCTCTTCGGTTAGTGAAGGATCGTACTTTGCAGGAATGTCCATATGCGTATCAAGTTATATAGTTGCCGGACCCCTCGGCGGGGTCCATTGAGTGGCAAAGTTAATAATTTTAACTATCTTTGCCCAAATTGGACCAAGCAAAAATCAGCATATGGCAGACAATAAACAGCTGGATATAGAATTAAGCAGTGAAGTTGCAAAAGGTTCTTACTGCAACCTGAGCATCATCACCCATTCACCTAACGAGTTCGTCATCGATTTCCTCAAAATACTGCCCGGTTTTCCAAAAGCGGTTGTTACCGAGAGGATTATCATGACTCCTGAAAATGCAAAGAGACTCCGCGATGCACTGGCGGACAATGTAGGTAAGTTTGAATCCCATTTTGGAGAAATACGCCTGCACAATGTCCAGCCGTCAGTTCCAATAGGTTTCAATCCTTCTGACAACAAATCGTAAATAGTTAGATTTTTAAGATATGAGCAAAGAATTCACAATTGTGGTCCTTGCCAAGCAGGTTCCTGACACAAGGAACGTGGGCAAGGATGCTATGACTCCGGAAGGAACGGTAAACAGGGCCGCCCTTCCAGCAATTTTCAATCCTGAAGACATGAATGCCCTTGAGCAGGCGCTGAGGATAAAGGACAAGTTCCCGGGTTCCAAGGTGCTGATTCTCACCATGGGGCCTTTCAGGGCTGCTGAGGTTATCCGCGAAGGTCTTTTCCGCGGAACTGACGGTGGCGTCCTTCTTACAGACCGCCGTTTTGCAGGAGCTGATACCCTGGCCACTTCCTATGCCATTTCCCAGGCTGTCAGGAAGATGAATCCCGATATCATAGTTGCCGGAAGGCAGGCCATAGACGGAGATACCGCCCAGGTCGGCCCTCAGGTTGCCGAAAAACTCGGTATCCCTCAGGTTACCTATGCTGAGGAGATTACAGACATTGATGAAAAGAAAGTAACCGTACTCCGCAGGCTCGAAAGAGGCATCGAGGTTGTAACTTCCACCCTTCCATGCCTTATTACCGTGCATGCCACCGCGGCTCCTTGCCGCCCAAGGAACGCTAAGATGCTTCTCAAGTACAAGTATGCCAGGACCGCCAACGAGGAGAAGGATCCTGCCAACGAAGGCAAATATGCAATCGGAGTTGACGAGAAGCCATACCTGAGGATTCAGGAGTGGACCGTTGACGATGTTGGAGGAGATGAGAACAGCTACGGCTTTGCAGGTTCCCCTACCAAGGTCAAGAAAGTAGAGAACATCGTTTTCAAGGCTAAGGAAAGCAAGGTCCTCTCCGGTTCAGACGCAGACATCGATTCTCTGATCGGAGAACTTATGGCAAATCACGAGATTGGTTAACAAATTAGAAACGAGTATCATGAATAATATAATAGTATATGCAGAAACCGATTCCGGAAAGATCTGCGATGTTTCATTGGAACTTCTGACCAAGGCCAGGGGTCTGGCAGAAAGGCTTGGTGTAGATGTGGAGGCACTTCTTATCGGAAGCAACGTTGAAAAGCTTGCCGGAGAGTTGTACGCTTACGGTGCCAAGGTTGTCCATCTTGCAGACGACCCATGCCTGGAGTTCTTCCGCACACTGCCTTATGCAGCCATCACCCTCAGGGTATTCAATACAGAAAAGCCTCAGATTGCTCTCTTTGGCGCAACTACTGTGGGCAGGGACCTCGCCCCAAGGGTTTCAAGTGCGTTGAAGAGCGGTCTTACGGCAGACTGTACTTCTCTTGAGATCGGTGACCACAAGGATGCAAAGACCGGCAAGGAGTATTCAGACCTTCTCTACCAGATACGTCCTGCATTCGGAGGAAACATCATAGCAACCATCGTAAACCCTGAGCACAGGCCTCAGATGGCTACCGTTCGTGAAGGTGTCATGAAGAAGGAGCCGCTCGCCCAGCCGGTGAAAGGCAGGATCAACCGCATAGACGTTGCCTCAATCCTTGTAGACAGTGACTTTGCAGTTGAGATCATCAAGAGGGAGATTGAAGAGAGAAAGATAGACATCAAAGGCGCCCAGATCATCGTAGACGGTGGTTACGGCGTGGGAAGCAAGGAGAATTTCTCCCTTGTGTTCGACCTTGCCAAGACTCTTGGAGCAGAGGTCGGGGCCTCACGTGCTGCCGTTGACGCAGGATTCGTTGAGAATGCAAGGCAGATCGGTCAGACCGGCGTTACCGTAAGGCCTAAGCTTATAATCTGTGTCGGCGTGAGCGGAGCAATCCAGCATACTGCCGGTATGGACCAGAGCAAGATCATTATCGCGATCAACAATGATCCTCAGGCACCTATCCACAAGATAGCTGACTACTCCATCATAGGAGACCTCAATGAAGTTGTACCAAAGATGATTGCTTCATACAAGAAGCAGAGCAAATAGGAGGACTAGACATGGCAAATTTTTATAAAGATAACCAAGACCTCAAGTTCCAGCTTTCCAATCCTATGATGAAGAGGATCGTGGAACTCAAAGAAAACAATTATGCGGATTACGGTAAATATGACTATGCACCTAAGGATTTTGAGGATGCCATAGATTCTTATGACCGCGTAATGGATATCATTGGCCAGATTTGCGGCGACATCCTTGCTGCAAATGCCGAGCAGGTGGACGCTGACGGTCCTGTATGCAAGGACGGAAGGGTAACCTATGCTGAAGGCACAAAGAAGAACCAGGAGGCTCTCACCCAGGCCGGTGTTTACGGAATCGCACTTCCTAGGAAATACGACGGCCTAAACTTTTCCATGGTTCCTTATGTGATTGCCGCTGAACTTACTGCCAGAGCTGATGCCGGATATGCCAACATCTGGGGCCTGCAGGACTGCGCAGAAACAATTGCGGAGTTTGCTTCAGAGGAAATCAAGGCTGAGTTCCTCCCAAGGATCCACAAGGGCGAAACTTGTTCAATGGACCTTACCGAACCTGATGCGGGTTCTGACCTTCAGGCAGTTATGCTCAAGGCCACCTGGGACGAGGCTAAGCAGATGTGGATGCTCAACGGAGTCAAGAGATTCATTACCAACGGCGATGCAGACATCAAGCTGGTTCTTGCAAGAAGCGAGGAAGGCACTGCCGATGCCCGCGGACTTTCATATTTTGTCCACGACAAGAAATGGGGTGGCGTAACCGTGAGAAGAATCGAGAACAAACTTGGTATCCACGGCTCCCCTACTTGTGAACTTGTTTTCCGCAATGCTCCTGCCAAGATCGTAGGTGACCGCAAGATGGGTCTGATCAAATATGTGATGAGCCTTATGAACGGTGCCCGTCTGGGTGTCGGAGCCCAGAGCGTTGGAATCAGCGAGGCTGCCTATCGCGAGGCTCTCAAGTATGCAAACGAGAGAGAGCAGTTCGGCAAGAAAATCATAGAGTTCCCTGCAGTATATGAGATGCTGGCAGTCATGAAGGCAAAGCTTCAGGCCAGCCGTGCAATCCTTTACGAAACTTCACGTTGCGTAGATGTTTACAAAGCCCTCAACGCTCTTGTAACTCCTGAGAGGAAGCTTACTCCTGAAGAGAGGAAAGAAAACAAGAAGTATTCAAGATACGCAGACATGCTCACCCCTATCCTGAAGATGACCTCATCAGAGTTCTGCAACCAGAATGCATATGATGCCATACAGATCCACGGTGGAAGCGGTTACATGAAAGAGTATCCGGTAGAGAGGCTTTACCGCGACGCAAGGATTACTACTATATATGAGGGAACTTCCCAGCTCCAGACAGTTGCAGCCATCCGCTATGTGACCAACGGTTCATATCTTGAAATGATCCGCAACGAATACGAGAGCGTAGAGGTCAAGGTAAGCGAGGCCGTAGAGGCTGCCTGCCCTGATGCACAGGCAAGACTCGAGAAGGTTAAGGCAAGGCTGGTTGCCATGACCGACCAGTATGAGAAGACCGTTGCCCTCATGGAAGGCAAGCCTGAGGAATATATTGATTTCCAGGCACGTAAAATGTGTGAAATGGCTGCCTTCATAATCGAGAGCTACCTGCTTCTGATTGATTCCCTCCGTTGCGAGAGATTCATCGATTCAGCGGAGATCTTCTCAGAAAGGGCTCAGGCTTGGAACAACGAGCGCCACTTCTACATTTATAACTGCAACAGCGAGAGCGTTCTCTCCACTTGCAAGAACGTAAAGGGTGACCTTGACATCGTTTATCAGGACTGATGAGCAACTATAAGGTAAAACTCAAGGATATCAAGGCTTTCGCCTTTGACGTTGACGGTGTCTTTACGGACGGGAGCATAATCTGCGTTCCTGAAACCGGAGACCTGGTCCGTATATTCAACGCAAAGGACGGCCTGGGCATGAGGCTAGCCTATATGAGCGGATACACTCTGGCCATCATCACCGGTGGCCAGAGCGATTCCATCCTCAAGCGCTTCTATCCCGTCCTTGCCCATGAGGTTATACAGAACGCGCAACACAAGCTGCCTGTGTTCGAAGACTTTTGTAAAAGGCACGGTTTTTCTCCCGAGGAAGTAGCCTATGTGGGTGATGATCTTCCTGATATTCCTGTGCTTGAAAAATGCGGACTGGCCGTATGTCCGTCAGACGCAGTTGCAGAGGTAAAGTCCGTGTGTGATTTCGTTTCTGCCTACCCTGGTGGCAGGGGGTGCGTGCGGGACCTGATCGAGCAGGTAATGAAAGCCCAGGGAAAATGGAATCTCGATCCTTCCGCTTACCAGCAGTGGAGGCACGCCATTGAGGAGGAATACAACAAGATTTACAACAAACAGTAACAGTCTAAAGAAACTGACATGCACTCTCCCCTTTCAAAACATCTTGAAGGAAGAAGATTGATTCTGGCATCAGGTTCCCCGAGGAGAAAAGAGCTTCTCGGGGAACTTGGCTTAGAGTTCACCCTCGGCACCGTCAAGGACTATGACGAAACCTATCCCCACAATCTATCATACCAACAGATTCCTGCTTTCATCGCCGAGCAGAAATCCATGCATTTCAAGGGGGAGCTGCAACCGGAAGATATTCTTATTACTTCTGACACTATCGTTGCCATAGACGGTGACATCCTCGGCAAGCCGAAAGACAAGGCTGAAGCCATAAAAATGCTGAGGGAGCTTTCCGGCAGAACCCACCATGTCGTAACAGGTGTCTGCCTTAGAAGCACAGACAGAACTCTCACTTTCTCAGATACTTGTGAGGTAACTTTTGACATCCTCAGCGATGAGGATATTGATTTCTACATAGATCAGTTCAAGCCTTTTGACAAGGCGGGAGCTTACGGCATCCAGGAATGGATCGGCCTGTCAAACATCAAATCCATCAGCGGCAGTGTCTATACTGTCATAGGCCTTCCGGTCCAGAAACTCTACAAGGCTCTTCTTGAATTCTAACGGGAATTGAGGGATAATCTGATGCCGTCATCGCCGAGGATGACTATCCCTCTGTCAGCCATATCGCGGAGGACCTCAATGAAAATATCCTGGTTTTGAGGGCCTGCAAGTTTCTTCAGCTCAAGGAAGCTGATTCTATTATTGGGAGAATTGCTTATGTTTTCAATGATTGTACTCTCTATTGATTTTTCAGATGGAGAGTTCTTTCTTTTCATACAGACATCGCAGACTCCGCAGTCTTTGTTTGCCGGCTGGGAGAAGTATTCAATCATATAACGGCTGCGGCAGGTGGTATTCTGGGTAGCGTAGCCAATCATTGCCTCAACCCTCTTCTTCATCTGCTCCTTGCGTTGCTGATAGCGCTTGGAACTTATGTAGAGATTGTTCTCCTTCAGTCTCTCACATTTGAATATGATCATTGGAGTGCGGATCTGAGGTATGTAACGTATGATTTTTCTCTTTGCAAGAGACTGAAGTTTGGACTTTACGTTTTCAGTAGAATCTGTTGTAATTCTGGCAATGTATTCCTCATCTATCCTCACCATCTGGGAGAACAGGCCTGTATAGGTCCTCATCAGGCTCTTGACAAACTCATCCATTATGTTGTTTCCCATCTGGATGGAATAAAGCTCCTCACGCCCGACGGTAAACATTATCCTGGACGGATTGTCTATTTCATCAGTCAGCTCCCAATAGCCCTCCTGTTCAAGATATTTGATTGCATAGTAAGCACTTACGGCATTGAGCCTGTAATTGCGGGCAAAATCAGCCAGATTGAATTTCCTGATTGAATACAACCCGTCGCCATAGGCAATCTTCAGATAATTGAACACATACTGATAAACCTGAGCCATGTATTCGATGGGAGGAAAGTTGACACTGACCAGCTGGCGCAGTTTCTTGCAATCTGAAGAATTCCAGAGCAGTATGGCCCATGACGGTTTGCCGTCTCTGCCGGCTCGTCCTGCCTCCTGGAAATAAGCTTCTATCGAGTCTGGCATGTCCATGTGGGCCACCATCCTCACATCAGCCTTGTCTATTCCCATGCCAAAAGCATTGGTGGAAACTATTATTGCAGTACGTCCTTTCTTCCATTCTTCCTGGCGGCGGTTCCTCTCCTCCTTGCCGAGCCCAGCGTGGTAGAAATCTGCACTGATTCCCGATGCCTTCAGGAGCGATGCGATTTCAGAACATCTTTTCCTCTCCCTGCAATAGACTATGCCAGAGCCGCCTCCGAGTTTCTCCTGATAAGAAGAACATATTGCAAGCAGGTTTCCAATCTTGTCATCACATTCTCTGGCAATATAGGCTATGTTCTTTCTTGAAAAGTCGGTTGCAATTACATTTGGAGAGGAAAAACCAAGCTTCTCCATTATGTCGTCTGCTACTTCCTTTGTTGCTGTTGCTGTAAGGGCAATTACCGGAACTTTCTTCCCGATGATATCCCTGATTTCACGTATCTGGAGGTATGCTGGCCTGAAATCGTATCCCCACTGGGAGATGCAATGGGCTTCATCCACAACCAGGTAGGATACCTTCATCTGAGATACCTTGCTTTTGAACAGTGTCGTGGAAAGCCTTTCCGGAGAGACATACAGGAACTTGTAGTTACCGAAAATGGCATTGTCCAGGGTAATCCCGATGGATTTATGGTCCATGGCCGAATGCACGGCAAGAGCCCCTATTCCCCTGCTCCTTAGATTCTCCACCTGGTCTTTCATGAGAGCGATAAGCGGACTTACCACCAGGCAGATACCATCTTTAGCCAAAGCCGGGACCTGGAAGCATACGGACTTTCCACCGCCGGTCGGCATCAGTGCAAGAGTATCCTTGTCATTTGATATGCTTTCAATGACACTCTCCTGGGCCGGCCTGAAGGATTCGTATCCCCAGTACTTTTGCAGTATCTGCCTTAAACTTTCCATTTATCTTGTAAGGTGGATGGAAAAGCCATTCGCGGTGGTTATCTCCAGTTTCCTGCCCGCCGGGTCAAGATTGGTGGTGCATCCTATCCTGTCACCGGAGAAAATCTCAGTCTTGAGTCTCTGGACCATTTCAGGAGATGTCAGATCCCGGATGATAGAATTTACGGAATCCCTCATCTGAGGCTTATAGGTTATTGAACTGTCGTTTGCAGACAATGTGAACTTGTCATTGTCCAAAAACAGTATGAGCGAATCTTTTTCAATGGCCCATCTGCCGCTATGTTTTGCGTCAACGCTTATTTTACCATAGAAAATTGAACTTGTAACCTTGTAGCTGGAAATGCTTGTCAAGGTGTGGTCTTCGTTAAAGTAAATCTCAATGGATGAGTCTTCTCCTGAAACGGCAACCCATTTGCCGGCGATAGTCTTATCTGAAGCCCTGCGGATATCTCCAAGTGTCTTTTCGGCAAATTCCTTCAGTTCCTGGTCGGTGATGTTCATGAGGAACTTGTTGGCCTCATTGAGACCGAGGCAGTTTTCAAGGACATAGTTCAGCAGGTATTTGCGGTTTTCAAGATTGTCCAGGTAAAACTTGGTCTTCGGGTCGTTGATCCACTTATCGCAGAGGGTGTAAAAAATGTTCTCATCAAACAGGAAATTGGAGTTCATCAGGATATCGTAACTCTCTTCGGAGCTGATCGGCCTTTTGAAATACACCCAGTTCTTCAGCTGGTCTTCAAGTATTGCACGGAGATGGTAACACTTCTGGACGTTGCGGATAAAAGACATGTCGCTCAGGGTATTCCAGGAGTCCTGGCTGCTGTTGAAGATGGACTCGTTGGATTTGTCAAACTGCAAGCTGGGATCAAAGGTGTCAGACAGGATGTAGTTCAGGAAACTGACCAGGGTGTCTTTTGAGATGCTGCCCAATCGTTTTTTGTTGTCCATGCAGTACCTTGTGGCTTCCCATCCGGCCTCCTCACTGTTGAGGATATTCTTGATGTTGTTGATGGTCTGGTCTATGTCATGGATAACCATCATTGAGATCTGGCGCCGCCTTTCCTTCTCATTTTTTTTGTCTATGACGTGGGCTACGCCAAAAGTCAGGATAATGGAGATGACGGTGGCTATGATGCTTATAACCAGCTGCTTTGCAGTGTCAGACAAATTCTGTTTTCCCATATCAGGCATGTTTGATGCAAATTTAACAAAAAGCCGTTCAGTGCTACATAGAATAAATTTCTTATTTTTATGGAGTAAAATGCAACTTCTATGAAAAACTCAATTCTGTTTTTTCTATGCCTGCTGATTCTGAGCTGCAATCAGAACAAGTCAACATCTGCAGAATCCCAGTCAGCTGACAACCAAACCCAGACTGCTGCTGCGGCTATAGAAACAGCCAGCTCGCAGGCTGTGACCCATGACTCCGTAGCTTACAAGGTCTGGAAGCTACTTGTCAATGACGGAAAGGATTATCAGTGCCCCGAGGGCAGCACTCTTCAATATAATGCTGGTGATCTCAGCGAAGCCGAAGGCTACATGATAGACGAAACCATATACTGTTTCCCTAAGAAAGACGGCAGCTATCTTGCAGTTCTTGAACATATAGAAGCAGCTGAAGGTCAAGGCGGAGAGTATGATTATACCTTTTGGATATACAGTAACGGGAAGGTTATTCAAACCGTTAATGACCTTCCGGTTCCGGAGTTCGCCGATCTGATTGTCGGGCCGGACCAGCGCTTGGGGCAGGATGATGTCGTGGCAAAACTTGAAAGTCTTTACAAGGAGCGTCCACGGGATTTTCTGCGTTACCTTTTCTGGCCGGAGGACGGCAAGATTGGCGTTGAGCTCGGCCCCCTCTCCTATGGTCGCGATGTCGAACCTGATTCTGAAGGGCACTACAACTGGCTGGAGCAGTTCTGGGAACTTCGCAAGGATTACGATGACAACAATTATAAGTGGAACGGCGAGGGTTTTGTAAAAACTGAATAAAATCGTTTTAGGAATATGAATAAGATTGTTTCAATGGCTTTAGTCCTGTTTATTCTTGCAGGATGCAGCAAGGAAGATTCTGACGGAAGGGAACCACCAGTGGTGGGCTCTGTAGACCTTGGACTGTCAGTAGATTGGGCGGAATGTAACCTTGGAGCTGAAAACGCCTGGGATTATGGAAATTACTATGCATGGGGAGAAACAACCCCAAAGTCTGGGTACACCTGGAACTCTTATGTTTTCTGGATCAGCGGAAGTCTGTCTGACGTGAAGCTGAGAAAATATGTGACTGCCAATGCATACGGGAACATAGACGGTCTTGCCCAACTTGATTCTGATGACGATGTCGCACGTAAAAGCCTTGGTAAAGGCTGGAGGATGCCTACGGATGTGGAACTGGCAGAACTCAGGGACAATTGCGACTGGACCTTGACTACCCTGAATGGAGTCCGCGGCTATCAGGTGAAAAGCAGGAAAAGCGATGCGAGCATATTCCTACCTGCTGCCGGAGACATGATAGGCAACACCCTGGATCACGAAGGCCGCGAATGCCGCTACTGGTCATCCAAAGTTCATTATACAATGTGCACCAATGCGATGGCCCTGGTTTCTGAAAACCACCTGGGTAATGTTATACCTATTACAGGCTTGGCCCGCTACGTAGGCTGTCCGGTAAGGCCGGTATACGATTATCGCTGACGTTTGCGGTATCCGTCAATCGGACAAAAAGATTATATTTGCATCCGTAAAATGCCTAAGTTTGTACCGGGCATTTTGCGGATTTAATTTAGTATCATTAAAATCAATAACATATGGCACAGATAGATCTTACCAAGTATGGTATTACAGGTGTGAAGGAGATTATCTACAACCCTTCATACGAACTCCTCTTCAAGGAAGAGATGAAGCCTGAACTTACAGGATACGACAAAGGCCAGCTTACCGAACTGGGAGCTGTCAACGTGATGACCGGCGTCTACACCGGAAGAAGCCCTAAGGACAAGTTCTGGGTAATGGACGACAAGAGCCGCGACACCATCTGGTGGACATCAGACGAATACAAGAACGACAACAAGCCTTGCAGCCAGGAAACCTGGGAAGAACTCAAGAAACTTGCCCGCAAGGAACTTTCTGACAAGAAACTCTATGTAGTTGACGGCTTCTGCGGAGCAAACGCCAACACCAGGATCAAGGTAAGGTTCATCATGGAGGTTGCATGGCAGGCACACTTCGTACGCAACATGTTCATCCGTCCTACAGAGGAAGAACTGGCAAACTTCGGCGAGCCTGATTTTGTTGTCCTCACCGCTTCAAAGGCAAAGGTTGAGAACTACAAGGAACTTGGCCTGAACTCAGAGACCGCAGTTGTGTTCAACATCACCGAGAAGATGCAGATCATTCTCAACACATGGTATGGCGGCGAGATGAAGAAAGGTCTGTTCTCATACATGAACTACCTGCTTCCTCTCAAGGGCATTGCTGCAATGCACTGCTCTGCAAATACCAATGAGAAAGGTGAGACAGCCATTTTCTTCGGACTTTCCGGTACAGGCAAGACCACTCTTTCAACTGATGAGCACAGGGCTCTCATCGGCGACGACGAGCATGGCTGGGACGATGACGGTATTTTCAACTTCGAGGGTGGATGCTATGCAAAGGTTATCAACCTTGACCGCAATGCCGAGCCTGAGATTTACGGAGCCATCAAGAGAGATGCCCTTCTTGAGAACGTTACCGTAGATGAGAAGGGAATGATAGACTTCTCCGACAAGAGCGTTACCGAGAACACCAGGGTATCCTACCCTATCTATCACATCAGCAACATTGTAAAGCCTATCTCCAAGGCTCCTGCAGCAAAGAAGGTCATCTTCCTTTCAGCTGATGCATTCGGAGTGCTTCCTCCTGTATCAATCCTTACTCCTGAACAGACCAAGTACTACTTCCTCTCAGGATTTACTGCAAAACTTGCAGGAACCGAGCGCGGAATCACAGAGCCTACCCCTACTTTCTCAGCATGCTTCGGTGCTGCATTCCTCTCTCTCCACCCAACCAAGTACGGACAGGAACTGGTCAAGAGGATGGAAAGCGTAGGTGCCAAGGCTTACCTTGTCAATACAGGCTGGAACGGAACAGGAAAGAGAATTTCCATCAAGGATACCAGAGGAATCATCAACGCCATCCTTGACGGAAGCATAGACAAGGCTCCTACCAAGAAGATACCTTACTTCAACTTTGAGGTTCCTACCGAACTTCCGGGAGTTGCAACAAACATCCTGGATCCAAGAGACACCTATGCTTCTGCATCACAGTGGGACGAAAAGGCAAAGGATCTCGCAAGCCGCTTCATCAAGAACTTCACCAAGTTCACTACAAATGATGAAGGCAAGGCTCTGGTAGCTGCCGGACCTCAATTATAGGATGGATCCGGTTTATGAAATATCAGGACAGATCAGACAGTTGGCTGCAGGAAAGGATCTTTCGGATCCGGCTCTTGCAGCCATTGTTTCTTCATCCGGCCAAGACGGTGCGCTCGCATGCGAGGCTGATGCTGCCAGACGCAGGATGTATGGCACGGATGTGTACCTGAGGGGCCTGATTGAAATATCCTCCTACTGCCGCAACAACTGCTACTATTGCGGCCTGAGAGCCGGTAACGCAAAATGCTTGCGTTACAGATTATCTGAGGATGAAATACTTGAATGTTGCGATGAGGGATACAACCTGGGATTCAGGACCTTTGTCCTGCAAGGCGGCGAAGACCCTTGCCAGACAGACGTTTTCGTCTGCAGTGTAGTTTCCTCCATAAAGAAAAAGTATCCTGACTGTGCAGTTACACTTTCCCTGGGCGAGAAGGAATACTCATCCTACAAGGCTTTCTATGAATCAGGGGCAGACCGCTATCTTCTCAGGCATGAGACGGCCGACGAAGCCCACTACCGTAAGCTTCACCCGGATTCCATGAGTCTGGGCAGGCGGAAGGAATGCCTTTTCTCCCTGAAGGAAATCGGCTATCAGGTTGGCAGCGGGTTCATGGTAGGATCCCCTTATCAGACAGCGGACAACATAGTTTCCGACCTAAGATTCCTCCAGAAACTCTCGCCTGACATGATAGGCATAGGTCCGTTCATTCCGCATCATGCCACCCCTTTCAGCAATTTCAACAGCGGTTCAGCACAGCAGACCGTCCGTCTGGTCTCCGTCTTGAGGCTAATGTTCCCCTACGCGCTTATCCCTGCAACCACATCCCTGGCTACAATCGGTGAGAAATACAGGGAGAAGGCATTGCTTTCAGGGGCAAATGTGATAATGCCTAACCTTACCCCTTTGAAAGTTCGGAAAAAATACGAACTTTACAACCGGAAACTTGTTTCCTCCCTTGAAAGTGCCCAGGCTGTGAGTGAACTGGAAAAGATGTTGGAAAGGATCGGTTACAGGGCAGTATCTTCAAGGGGAGATGTTAAACGTGGATAATTAATTGCTTTATATGAACAAACTAAGAACTCTGATCGCTGCTTTGGCCGTTTTGGCTTGCAGCAACATCTATGCTCAGACTGATGCCTTCTATTCGGAAATCAAGTCTTTCATATCCGACTACGACAAGCTCGCACAGGACTTCCTTTCAGACAAGAAGATGTCTCTGGATGACTATACCCTCCTGTATTACGGTTTTACCTTTACAGACAACTACAAACCTGACTATAACGGAGGGGCAGCAGACTCGCTGATCAATCTCAAGCAGTACGAGAAGGCCTATCAGCAGCTTCAAGAAGACCACAGGACAAATCCTACGTCACTCCAGACCCTGTTTGACCTGATGAACATTGCAAGCTATCTCGAAAAGGAGAAGGAAAGTTCCGTATACCAGTCCAGATACATCAATCTGGTGAAGGCCATAATGCAGGCCGGCGGAGACGGGCTGAGCCCGGACAACGCAATAAGGGTAAACAGCGTAATGGATGAGTTCCAGATACTCAGCACCTATTTCAAGGCTGTGGCAATCGGAAGCAAGGAATTCTCAGATGATTACATCGACAAGATCACCATCAAGGATTCTGATGGCAACACCAAGGATGTGTTCTTCGATTTCAAGAGATACATGGAAGTAAGCGGAAAATAATTCCTATCTGCGCCTGAAGTATCCCAGGAAGAATGGAACTGCTTCATCTTTCATAAGTTTGGATACTCCCAGGAACAACAAAGCAGCTGTTATGCCCGAGGTTATTACCCGGGCATAAATGTTTTCTATCAGCGAGGCCGGATAATAGGCAGCCAGAACACTGGCAATGGCAACAGCAGTTGTTGGAACGAGGCTTTTCAGATGGTCTTTCAGGTCAAGCCCAACCAGCGGATGGATGAACAGCGCACCTATTACAATGTTGATGAAGTTGAAGGCCAGGAGCCCCCATATCATGGGCATTATGCCCATAGGTAGGGTAACTACCAGGATTATGACTCCCAGGATCTTCTTGGTAGTTTCACATATGAACAGCCGGTCTGTATGCTTGATTGCCTTGAAGAGATTCATGTGGATGTTGCACACTATGTAGGAAAGGTGCGCTGCACACAGAAGCCTTATCATGGGTACGATATCGATCCATCTGTCCTTGAGCACCAGCGAAATGATGTCTGATGCATTTACAAGAAAGAACAGGTTCAGGGGAACAGCTAAAAATGCGGTCAGGTGCATTGTCCTGACTGCCTGCTGTCTGAGCAGAGGGAGGTCGTCCTGATATCTGGAGAAAATAGGAAACAGGGCCCTCTGGCTGAAATCGCTGAGGTTGGTCGGCACATATCCTGCAAAAGTGGCTGCCCTGTTGAATAGACCCAGCTGTTTTTTGTCAAACTTCTTGCCTATTACGAGGGTGTAAAGGTTGTTGTAGACTGCGTTTATCAGCGATGTGAGCATCATCGGGAATCCGAAAGACACCAGCTGCCTGAAGGACTTGCCGGAAATCCTGAATCTTGGAAACCATTTTGAAGCGGCAAAGTACAGCAGAGTCATGGCGGCAGCACTCAAGAGTGTCTGCGCTATCAGAGCCCAGTAGGCAAAACCCTTGTAGGCCATGTATATGGCAACGGCACCGGAGACAAGTGTCACTGCTGCTGATATCCTTGCAAGGTTGCGGAATCGGAGCTCTCTCTGCATCTTGGAGTATGGAGCTATGCCGATGGCCCTGATTACCAGCACGGCTGCAGAGATCTTGATTACTTTTTCCAGTTGCGGTATTGCAAAGAAACCGGCTATCCATCCGGAGGCGAGGTAGAATCCGCAGTAGAAGAGCAGGCTCATTGCGGTGGAGAAAAAGAATGCGGTGTCGTAATCCTCCTGTTTGCATTCCTTTTTCTGGATCAAGGCTCCTTCCATTCCAAAATCCAGGATGACCTGGGCAATGGAGAAGAAAACTATCGTCATTGCGATGATGCCGTAATCCTCCGGAGTAATCAGCCTGGCAATGATCAGGGTCGTGACCAGCTGCAAGCCGAAGACGGTAACCTGCTGGACACCGCTCCAGAAAACGCTTCTTTTGGCATCGCTCAGCATAAGCTCTTGAAAGTCTTCAAGTGATAACTGTCTATCAGATACTTGCAGAATCCGGCAGGAAGCATCAGGATGCAAAGAAGAGGGGCAGAAGAACTTGAAAGGAAAGACTTCATCCCTATCCTGATTGAAATTGCATCGTAGCAGATGGCACTTTTGAGTTTTCCGTCCTGCCCCAGGGCTATTCTCTGATCGTGATATGCCCTGTAACCCAATGGGTTGGAGAACAAAAGCCTCCTGTAGTTGAATGAGTATCCGTCCGGATTGTACTTGCAGATCTGGGTGGGAGAATCCATGAGCAGGAATATGTGGTCCTTGTCCAGCTGCTCATACAGGTATGTGTCGGTGACAAATTTCTCACCTTCAAAATGCGGAAACTTATGGCTGGTAAGTATGGCGGATTTGACCATTATTACCGTTTCTCCCTTGTATCCTGAACGTCTGAGTTCGCTAAGATGTACATTTTGCATTCCTCTTGGAAACAGGTTGTGGTTTTCCCTTATGCTTTTGTAGGAAATGATTCCGCATACTTTGGAAAGGACCTCCTCTGAAAGAGATGCTGACATTTGCTGCCAGAAATGGATGCAGTTATCAACAACATGCTGGTCAAACAGCTTGTCATCGGAATCTAGGCACATGAACCAATCTGACCGGGAATGGTCCACAGCCAGGTTATGGGCGGCCATCTTGCCGGCATTTTCCTGAAAGAAATAACGGATGGATATCTTTTTCTCCCCTATCCAGCCTTCTATAAGTTTATTTGTTCCGTCTGTTGAACCGTCGTCCACTACAATCCACTCGAAGTCCTTGCAAGACTGGAAGCAAAGACTCTGGTACAACTCAGGCAGGGTATGCGCCCTGTTGTATGTAGGAGTGAATATCGTGATGGAGTAACGGTCCATAGTATTTCTAAATCAGGGTAAAGATAATAAAAAAAGGTTCACACTGTTGATGTGAACCTCTTTTAACCATTTAAGGAACAGATTATTTCTCTGCCTTCTTGCAGCTGCATCCGATAATTCCCCAGATTCCTGCTGCTGCGATGGCTCCTACGAAAGGACCTACAATGAAGATCCAGAGGTTGGAAAGAGCAGTGCCGCCCTGGAATACGGCCGGTGCAAGAGAACGTGCAGGGTTTACTGATGTTCCTGTGTAGCGGATGCATACCAGGTGAACCAATACCAGTGAAAGACCGATGGCCAGTCCTGCAAAGTTGTTGGTTGCACCGTTTGTCTTGGAAGTTGCACCAAGGACAACGAGTACGAATACGCATGTGAAGATGATCTCTGCGAGCAATCCGCCAAGTGGGGATACTCCGGCCTGAAGGTCATTTGCTCCGGTGCCTACCAGCCCTTCAACATTGTTGGTAAGCAGGAACAGCAGAGCTGATCCGATGAATGCACCGATGCACTGGAAAACGATGTACATGATGGCATCCTTGAAACTCATTCTGCCGCTGAGCAGTACGCCCAGGGTAATGGCAGGATTGATGTGGCAGCCGCTGACTCCTCCGATGGTGTAAGCCATTGCTACAACGGCAAGGCCGAAAGCAAACGCTGTACCTATTACGGTTGCTGCATTTGCCACCGTAGAACAGTCAGATGAACAATTCAGGCTGACAGCAACTCCGCAGCCCATGAGAACCAGCACCATTGTGCCGAACATTTCTGCTAAATACTTCTTCATTTGAGTATGGTTTTAGTAGTTGTTTTATGCAAATTTAATAAAAATAGGCCTAAAAAGTATACAACCCGGACGCTTTTCCTCTTGGCAGGGCATCCAGCGTGAATGACTCCCTGTCCGCTCCTGAAGACAGCAGTGCCTCAAGTGAACAGCTCAGTGCAAGTTCAGGTGTGTTGTTGTTGTCTGAGAGGTGACAGAGGAATATGTGTTTTGGCAGCCGGTTGTTTTCCAGGAAGATATTCTTGAGGGTCCGGGCCGCCTCGGTGTTGCTCAGATGCCCGTTGCCCCCTCTTATCCTCTCCTGAAGGACAGGCGGATAAGCGCCCTCTGCAAGCATCTTTTCATCGTAGTTGCTCTCAAGTATCAGGATGTCAGATTCCCTGACGTAAGAAAAAATCTGAGGGGTCATGCGTCCGCAATCGGTGACCAGGGTGATGGTCTTTCCGTCAAACCTGATACTGTAGCCGATGGTCTGGGTTGCATCGTGGCTGACCTCAAAGCATGTTACCTCAACCCCGCATATCACTTCCTTTTCACCTTCCCTGACCGTGTGGAGGTTGCCCCCCATCCTGCCGCGGGTGCAAATATTCTGCAAGAGGGCACCCTTGAGACGCTCGGTGGTGTATACAGGTTTGCATAATCGCGATGAAATGATGCCAAGGGCCTTGATGTGGTCTATGTGGTCATGGGTTACCAGGATGAAATCGACCTGCCCCAGGCTGAGCGAGTGTTCAGAGAGTTTCTTTGCACAACTGCGAGGTCCCACTCCTGCATCAATCAGGAATGAGACCTTACCGTCTGTGAAAAAATAACAGTTTCCGCTGCTTCCGCTTGATAGTGAAAGGAAACTGATCCATTGACGAAGTCTGCGTTGGCTGTATCTCCGGAGGCGTTTGTAATAACGGAAACCCCGAAGACATTGATGCCGCAGTGGCGTGCTACTATGACCTCCGGCACTGTACTCATTGCAACTGCATCTCCACCGATGAGTCTGAGATACCTGTACTCAGCCTTGGTTTCATAGGATGGTCCGGTTCCGGCTACGTAGACACCTGTCTTAAGCTCGAACCCTATCCTCTTGGCGAGTTTCTTTGCCTTTGCTATCAGGGCCTCATCGTAAGGGTGGCTCATGTCAGGGAAACGGGTTCCGAAAGTTTCCATGTTCTGCCCGATGAGAGGATTGGGAAGAAGGTTGATGTGGTCTTCAATGGCCATTATGTCTCCTACCTTGAAGGATGGATTCAGACCTCCGCAAGCGCATGAGGCAAACAGATACTGGCAGCCGAGGACCTTCATGACCCTTACACCTATGGTAACCTGGTCCATTGTATAACCTTCGTAATAATGGAACCTGCCCTGCATGCAGACGACAAACTTTCCTCCGAGTTCTCCGAAGATTAGATTGCCCTTATGGCCTACTGCAGTTGATACTGGGAAATAAGGTATATCTGCGTAAGGTATTACCACAGAACCTTTTATCTTGTCAGCAAGGGAACCCAGACCGCTGCCGAGGATTATTCCGGCAATCGGCTTGCGGCGGCCTATGACCATCTTGATGTAACTGGCAGCCTTGTAGATTCTTTCTTCTCTTTCTAGCATATCTTAAAAATTTGAATTGTTTCTATCCGACAATTTTTCCGTACAGTTTCCTTACCTGGGAAAGGATTTCGGCCTCACCTTCTATGTACCTGTCTTTCATGACAATCTTTCCGTCGCAGATGACAGTCTTGATGCAATCTGAATGGGCAGAATATACAAGATTGGCTTCAAAGTTTATGTTAGGAGTGAAACTGTAGTTGTCTATGTCTATAAGGCACAGGTCTGCAAGGGCTCCCTCACATATCCGGCCTCCGTCCAGTCCGTAAGCCTTGTAGCCGTTGAAAGTGGCACTTGATATCAGCTGGGCAAGCGGAATGGCGGTAGGATCCTTTCTCCATGCCTTCTGTACCAGGGCGGTTGTCTTCATGGTCTCCATCATGTCGAGGTTGTTGGATGATGCAACTCCATCGGTGCCCAGGCAGACGTTGGCTCCGGCGTCTTCCAGTTCCTGGAACTTGAATTTATATCCAGAAGAAAGCTTGAGGTTTGAGTTGATGTTGTGGACTACGTTTATGCCGTTGAGGCCTAAAGTGTCTATATCGTTATTGTCCAACCAGATGCAGTGTGCAGCTACTATGTCTTTAGATAAGACCCCAAGGTCTTTAAGGTACTGGACCGGAGTGCATCCGTGCTCTTTGAGGCTGTCCTGAAGCTCCTGGGATGTTTCAGCAACATGGATATGGACCTTCAGGTTATGATCCCTGGCAAAACTGCATGCCCAAAGTATATTCTCCTGGCTCACGGTATAAGGAGAATGGACTCCTACCTCAAATATGTTTTGGGGATTCCAATTCATGGATTCCTCGTAGGCCTTCTGGCACAGTTCCCTCTGCCTGAGCATTTTTTCCTTGTCTCCGAGATCCAGCATCACATAGGAATGGGCACCTCTGAGGCCCATCTCGGAAGCAGCCTTCACGGCTGAATCAACGTAGAAGTACTGGTCATTGAAGAATGTGGTGCCGGTCTTTATCATCTCCACGCAGGCCAGCTTGGTTCCCCAGTAAACCAGTTCGTCATCCAGCCGGGTCTCCATCTTCCAGATTTCGCCGAGCCATTTGTGCAGCCTGGCGTCTTCCTGGGAACCCCTCATCATGGTCATGGCCGCATGGGTGTGCATGTTTGCAAAACCTGGTATGACAGCCATTCCGGTTCCGTCCAGAATCTGCGCATCACGGGCCTGTATGTTGTCTGAAATCAACGAAATCCTGTTTCCTTCTATCAGAATGTCTGTTGTATGGTTGTTTAGAAAAATATTTCTTATAAGTATCTTACTCATCTCGTCATATTTGGGCACAATTTACGAAATTATTCAGAGATGTCCTCTTGTTTTGCTAATTTTGTAGCAAATAGATTTTGAAATGTTATCTAAAGAACTGATAATACCACAGACCATAACAGTCATAGGAGCTTCAAACGACCTGCTCACTCCGGGGGGAAGCCTTATGAAGAACCTGATAATGAGCAACTATCAGGGAAATATATTTGCAGTTTCCAAGACTTCTGATATTGTCCAGGGCATCAAGGCTTACCACTACCTGGTGGATATTCCCGACACCGACATGGCCTTTATCGCAGAGGATAACGGAAACACCCTGGGGCTTATCGAGACTCTCTGCCAGAAGAAGAGCTGCAAGGCAATTGTAGTTTTCCCCGACAGGATTTCAGCACCGTCGCTGACAGACAGCCAGATAATGGAGAAGACCGGTGATATATGCCGCAAGTTCGGAGTGACCCTCATAGGCCCGAACTCCTCCGGTATTGCAGTTGAAAACTACTGCGGAGTCTATACCAATGCTTCTGTAAAGAAAGGCGGGCACGTAGACATCATATCATCGTCCAGGACCATAATATCGTATATGGTTGAAACGGCTCCACGGTACGGCCTCAACATCTCGGGTATTTTCTCCGTAGGCTATTCGCCTCTTACCACGGTTGAGGACATTCTCGGATGGATGGACGACAACTGGGACACTTACGGAACCCCTAACAAGGTAATAGCCATCTATATAGAAAGGATTTCCGATTCTGTCCAGATGATGGCCCGATGCCGCTCTCTCATAAGCAAGGGTGCCGGAATAGTTGGAGTACTGGCTTCCCATAACAAGGTAATAGCCGCCCTCTTCCGCAAATGCGGAATCATCAGGGCCTACGGAAGGGACGAACTGATAAACATCGTTTCCATAATGTCCAAAGGACGTCCGGACGGAAACCGCATAGCCATACTCACCCAGGCCGGAGGACCGGCTGTAATGCTCAGCGATGTTCTCAGGCAGAACGGAGTTTCTGTTCCGTCGATATTCTTTGAGGACTACAGTTTTGGCAAGACTGCCGGGCAGATTTCTTCCCTGATTGATTCGCTTGACAAGGATCCCGAGGTAGACGGGACGGTTGTCATTTTCGGCCAGAGGGAGATGAGCGATTCATCGGAAGTTTCAAACGTCATTTTCAGGAAGGTGCGCCAGACTGAGAAGCCACTCTACCCCCTCTTCTCCTCAGAATCATCCTATCAGGAATATATAAAGGAGTTCCACAAGCAGGGAGGAGTCACATTCTCCGATGAAGTGGTCTTCGGAAATGCACTCTCAAAGGTCATATCCACCCCTACCCTCAAGGATGAGGCTTCATTTCCGGCAATAGACAGGTACCTTGTCAAAAGAGCCATGGACGAGAGTCCTGAAGGCTGGATGTCGCCGTTCATGGTCCAGCAGGTCCTTGACGCCAGCGGTATCAACCGTATCCGTCAGATTGTCTCCCTTACCGAGGAAGAAGCTGTGGAAGCTGCAATTTCCATAGGTTACCCGGTGGTACTTAAGGTTATAGGTCCGCTTCACAAGACTGAGGTAGACGGAGTTTCGCTGAACATTACGGACGAGCACACCTTGCGCTCCGAATTCCAGAGGATGAGCAACATCGAGGGTGTTACCGGGTTCGTCGTGCAGCCTATGATAGATTCCCATGTCACAGAACTTCAGATTGCTTCAGTCCGCCAGCCGAATTTCGCTCCTCTGATTTCCTGCTCGCTTGGGGGCATCTTTGCAGACGCGATGGAAGACATCAGTTACTGCATGGCTCCGGTTTCTCCACAGGAGGCAGACAAGATGATCAAGAGTCTCAAGGCCTACCCTATCATAGAAGGTTACAGGGGGCAGGAAGGAGTCAACCAGGCGCTGTTCAGCGAGCTCATAAGGAGAGTTTCCGCCCTCTGCACGTTAATGCCACAGATCGTGGAGATGGAATTGAACCCTGTTTTCGGCGACGAGCGGGACATAGTAGTAGTGGGCGCAAGGATAAAGATTGAAAAATAAACGTAAGATGAAAAAAATTGCACTTTGGTGGAAATCTTTGGATCCTTCCATGAAAGCACTGATACTCATTGGAATAATTTGCATCATAGGAATCATACTCAGATGGGAATACGTCAGCGGAGGAATCAAAAAAGGTTTCAATTACTTTGGAGGTGAAACACATTAGCTTATTTTTGATTAAATTTGCACGATTGCTATGGCTATGAGGAATGAAACGGAAAAGACCCTGGACCAGCTTGAGAACTTGATTCAGGAGCTGGTGAGAAGGTACGAAGTTGCCGTCAGGGACCGTTCTGACCTTCAGGCCGAATTGAGCAGGACAAAAACTGAATTGACTAACGCTAAAAACAAGATAACGGAACAGGAGAAAAAACTGGAGCATTTCGAGTTGAGACAAGCGTTCTTTTCCGGTGAGGGGTCTGACAAGAGGGCAAGGAAGCAGCTGGGGAAGATCGTAAAAGAGATAGACAAGTGCATCTCGCTGTTGAACGAATGATATGGCACTCAAGCAAAGCAACATACAGGTTACTGTGGTGATAGACGGTATTTCCTTGAAATACAACTGTTCACCTGCAGAAGCCGAGCTTCTGCTCAAGGCCGAGGACCTGATCAACAGCGAAATCGAAGCCTTCAGGAGGAACCGAGACAGCATCTCCTCTGATTACAACAAGACCCTGATAGCAGTTATGATAAAACTTGTGATGGGAGCTTTGAGGAAAGAGAGCGACGTGGAAGACACTATGGTATCCTTGAAGGAAATCAATTCTCAACTTGCTGAATATCTCCAGCATAGCAAATAGGTAGAACCTTTAGCCGGTAAGAGGCTCTTTGCGAAAATCAACACTAAAACAATCCCGGGCCCCAAAGGACAGACAATGACAGGCCTAGGTTACCTTTAGGGGGATTCCGCATGCGGGACGTTGGAAGCCAGCGTCTGGAACAGGGCCCAAATCTTATCTTATAAGATTTTTCGAAAACAGCCCTCTTGCCGGCTTTTTTATACTAAAGCATTATTATGGTAAGTTTTTTGACATTTATTTTATTGGCGGTAGCCGCACTCATCGCCGGACTGATATTGGGATTCTTGATAGTTCGTCCAATAGTACTGAAAAACAAGAAATCAAAGATCCTTATGGAGGCTGAGAAGGAGGGAGAAGACATCAAGAAGGAGAAAATATTCCAGGCAAAGGAGAAGTTCCTCCAGCTCAAAAGCGAGCACGAACAGTACATCAACAGCAAGAACAATGCTCTTCGCGATGCTGAGAACAAACTCAAGCAGAGGGAGATGCAGCTTAACCAGCAGAACTCCGAACTGACCCGCAGGGAGAAGGAGATAGACGCCATACGCAATAACCTCCGGCTTCAGGCGGACATCGTGGCAAAGAAGAGCGAAGAATACGAGAAACTCCGCCAGCAGGAGATCGTCCAGATGGAAAACATTGCGGGAATGACGGCTGAAGAAGCCAAGAAGCACCTCATGGAGGCCATGAAGGCAGAAGCCAGGACTGATGCCCAGTCCTACATCAACGATGTGATGGATGAGGCCCGCCTAAGTGCTTCCAAGGAGGCCAAAAGGATAGTTATCAACACCATCCAGAGGACTGCCCCTGAAATTGCAATAGAGAATGCGGTAACGGTGTTCAATATTGACAACGACGAGATAAAGGGAAGGATTATCGGCCGCGAGGGCAGGAACATCCGTGCTCTTGAAGCCGCTACTGGTGTTGAGATTGTTGTAGATGACACTCCTGAGGCAATCCTCCTTTCTGCCTTTGACCCGGTACGCAGGGAGGTTGCAAGGCTTGCCCTCCACCAGTTGGTTGCAGACGGCAGAATCCATCCTGCAAGGATTGAGGAAGTTGTTGAAAAGGTAAAGAAGCAGCTTGAAGATGAGATACTTGAGACAGGCAAGCGTACCTGCATAGATTTG
>CACZFO010000011.1 GCA_902780455.1 uncultured Bacteroidia bacterium
GGATCCAGCCGTCGTACATCTGCATCTGGTGGGATGGCCAGGCGTTCAGCGATAAATCTTCGATTTTTTTAATATCAGTGTCCATGGGGACCTCCGTATTGATGTCTGTGTAAAGAGCGGAGCCGTACGGCGCGCTCACAACAGATTAAACCGATACAGGAGGGAATGTATGGTTGAAATCAAAACGTGTAAGAATTTCCTTGTTCGTGATGAGGAAAAGGCCGGGTACTGCTTTAAAAGCAGCACGAATCAGGTGCTCTCCACAACGCAGCTTGCCAAGGAGTTCAGCAACAAAGGCAACATGAAGATCCTGGCAGAGCAGTTCCCAGGGACCTCTACCTATGATCCGGATGCTGATGTGATGTATACAGATGGGATTACTTCAGCTTCTGCACTTACGTCGTTGAAGTTTATGATGCATCGTGCGATTACAGTAAACAAGATGACCTTGATAGGGCTGGTTCCCGGAGAGAAGATCAGCAAGGTGGAATTAACTTTTGACAAGGACGTAACAGGTTATTACCTTGTTTCTGGCGATAATGCCGGTGGCTATTCCAATGGTGGCAAGGAACTTATCTTGTCATATGAGGATGTTGCAGTTTCTTCAGACGGAACATTCCCGGTTTATTTCATCGCGATGCCGGTAGAGGATGCCGGATTTGCAAGCGTGGTTGTTTCTTCAGACAAATACACCTATACCAAACCTGCCAGCGCATTTTCAAAAAAGATAACTTTTGCCATTGGGAAGATGACAAAGTTCAATATGGATATGACTGGTTATGCCGCTCCTGTTTCAACTACAACAACTTACACATTGGTTGAAACGCAGTCCGGCCTGCTGGATGGAACATATATCATAGCCGCTTCTGGATACAATGTGGCCATGGGAGGTCTGAGCGGGACCATCCATACAAGCGAGTCTGTGACAAAGACCGACAGCAACAAGAAGATTACTCTTGACAACAACAGTCACGTACTGCCGGTCAAGATTACAAAGAGCGGAAGCAACTGGACCATCCAGAACAACAAGACCGGCGATACCAACTACGGCAAGTATCTGGCATGGGAAAGTGGAAACAGCAGCATAGAGCAGTCCGGTAGTTATACCTGGAGTATTTCCATAAGCGGCGGAGTGGCCACAATTGCGTCAACTGCCACTTCAACAAGAAAGTTGCAGTATAATGAAGGCAGCCCTAGATTCTGCTGCTATACTTCCACTCAGAAACCACTGGCGTTATATATTGCAGAGGGCGGAACCACTCCTGCAACAGGTCCTGTAATCAACATTACGTCTTCCAATCCTGTTAACGTGGCAAAGGCCGGCGGATCCCAGACAGCTACCTTCAGCATAACGAATCCGGTGTCAGGAGTGTCTCTGACAGCAACATCCAACACTTCTTGGATTACAAACGTGAACGTCAGCGGTTCAAACATCACGTTCAACGTTGCAGCCCAGGCATCGGGAGCTAATTCAAGGACCGGCACCATTACTCTCAGCTATACGGGAGCCTCTTCTGTTGAACTTGCAGTAAGCCAGGAGGCCGGTGAAGGCGGAAGCCAGGCCATCAACGGCTGGCTGGAACTTCCTTCCCAAACGGCCGGTTCTGATTACTTCACAGGTACTTTCTTTGCCGGCAAAGAAAGGAATTACACATATCTATACCAGTACAGCACCTATACTTCTCTTTGGACAGCTTATCCGCTATACAACTCCACTATGGGCAGCGGTGCGGTTTCCAATCTCGGACCTTACTATCCTCAGGTTTCTAACAATGAGGTTGACACTAAAGGTAAGACCTGGGCTGCCAATCCTCAGATCGACAAGAGTAAGCAGATCAACGTATGGAGCGGAAGCTATGGAGTAAGCGTTCCTGATGCAAATCCTTCAGACATCTATGCCCGCGGACATCAGATACCGAACTCTGACAGATCTTCAAACGGAACCATGCAGTCTCAGACGTACTATGCTACAAACTCCACCCCTCAGATCCAGAACCGTTTCAACGGATATATCTGGAACCAGCTTGAGACAGCTGTAAGGGCGAGTGTGAAAGACACTGTATATGTTGTAACCGGAGCTACATTCCGCAAAGTAGGCGGCAGCGAAACTATCAAATACATACAACCTCAGCATGACAGCAAGCAGTGCCCTGTTCCAAACTATTACTGGAAGGTTCTGCTGAAGGTCAAGAAGAGCGGCTCCACAATAACATCTGCCTCAGCGATTGGATTCTGGTTTGAGCACAAGCAGTACTCAAATAATGACTTTACTCCTTATGCCGTCAGCGTAGACAAGATAGAGGAATATACTGGATTCAATTTCTTTGTCAACCTGCCGTCTAATCTGGAAGTTACGGCAGAGGCCAATACCAACTGGACCACGTTCAAGAACTTCTAGGAGTTGAATATGAAACATACAGAAATCGACGATATGAATTTGAGAAATTATTTAGGAGCAATGATGCTCTGCGCTGCCGTGGCAACAGGATGCGGTGGCGGCGGAAATTCAGCTGAAGAGGCTGAACAGAAACCGGTGGCCGGAACAGACGGCAACAAGTATGTGCCGTATGAGGAGCGTACCGGAGAAGAGTCCGTAGTGTATTTTACTCGCGACCTGTCTGCAGCAGGCTTGATCAAGGCTTACGAGCAGGTATGCGACAGCATTACCGGAAAAGTTGGAGTAAAGCTCCACACCGGAGAACAGAACGGTCCGAACATCATTCCTAGGGAATGGGTGAAAGCTCTCCTCGAGAAAGACCTCAAGGATGCAACTATCATAGAGACAAATACATACTATGAAGGTGACCGCTACACCACAGAGCAGCACCGCAAGACACTGGAGGTGAACGGATGGACTTTCTGTCCGGTGGACATTATGGATGAAGAAGATACCGTAACCATTCCTGTGAACGGCGGAAAGTGGTTCAAGAAGATGTCTGTTGGAAGCCATCTTTTGAACTATGAATCCATGGTAGTCCTTACCCATTTCAAGGGACATACCCAGGGAGGTTTCGGCGGAAGCAACAAGAACATCGGAATCGGATGCGCAGACGGCCGCGTTGGAAAGGCATGGATACACACAACTCCAGGTTCAGACGATATGTGGGACATCAAGGAAGAGGAGTTCATGGAGAGGATGACTGAATCCACCAAGGCTACCATAGACCACTTCGGCAAACACGTGACTTACGTTAACGTAATGCGCAACATGTCAGTATCCTGCGACTGCGAAGGCGTGGCTGCAGAACCTGTGGTTACTCCAAACGTAGGCATCCTTTCTTCCAAGGACATACTTGCCATAGACCAGGCATGCGTTGACATCATCTACGCCATGACTGCAGAAGAGCATGCAGCAATGGTTGAGCGCATGGAGACCCGCCACGGCCTGCGCCAGCTTTCCTACATGAAAGAACTTGGAATGGGCAATAACCGCTACAAGCTGATAGACCTCGACAACGGCGGCAAGGAGATTACCGCAGCTGAGGCTGCCAAAGACCTCAAGCCTTTTGTGCAGCCTGCTTCTGAATAGTTGTCGCTGACTGTAAAAAGAAGCCTGCAGCTTTCAAGGCCGCAGGCTTTTCTTTTTCCAAAGATGTACCCCCGAGGCGAATCGAACGCCTATCAATGGAACCGGAATCCATCGTTTTATCCGTTAAACTACGGGGGCGGACATCATCCACGGCTTTAAAGGAGGTGTTTATGCTCTTTTGGAGCGTGGATGTAGGTTTGCAAAGTTATAAAATTATTATCTTTGCCCAAATGCAGTAGGGACTTCAAGTATGGATGCCTGTGGGGTGCACTTCAAGCATGGGTGCTTGCATGTTGCGCTTCAGGTGCGGGTACTTGGGGGGTTTACTGCAGGAATTTGAATACTAAAACCTTAGATAGATTAGACAGAGATGAAAGCATTTGTTTTTCCGGGCCAGGGTGCCCAGTTTACCGGAATGGGTAAGGATCTCTATGAAAACGAGGCTCTTGCCCATGATTTGTTTGAAAAGGCCAATGGGATCCTTGGCTGGAGGATATCTGACGTGATGTTCACCGGCAGCGCAGAGGACCTCAAGCAGACAAAGGTTACCCAGCCCGCTATTTTCATACATTCAGTTGTTTTGGCAAAGTGCCTGTCAGAGTGTGCTCCTGAGAGCGATTTCAGGAAGAAGGCCGCCGAGGCTGGAATAGAGGGCTTTGCTCCCGATATGGTAGCAGGCCACTCCCTGGGAGAGTTCTCCGCTCTTACAGCAGCCGGTGCCCTGAGCTTTGAAGAGGGTCTGACACTTGTTTCAAAGCGTGCGTTTGCCATGCAGAAGGCATGCGAAATTAAGCCTTCAACCATGGCCGCCGTCCTTGGACTTGAGGACAAGGTTATTGAGGATGCCTGCGCAGAAGTTACTGCCAAGGGAGATTGCGGAGTGGTTGTAGCAGCCAACTACAACTCACACGGACAGGTTGTCATAAGCGGCGACATTGAAGCCGTAGCAGCAGCCGGGGAGATTCTCAAGGGCAAGGGTGCCCGCAGGGTGCTTCCTCTGCAGGTAGGCGGAGCGTTCCATTCACCTCTGATGGATCCGGCCAGGGTAGAACTCGCCGAGGCTATCCAGAAGGCTGTAATCACAAAACCGGTATGTCCTGTATACCAGAACGTTGATGCAATGCCTCATACAGACCCGGAGGAAATCAAGAAGAACCTTCTCATCCAGCTTACAAACCCTGTAAAATGGTCTTACATCGTCGAGAAGATGGTAGCCGACGGGGCTGACGAGTTTGTGGAACTTGGTCCTGGCACCGTGCTTCAGGGTCTTGTGAAAAAACTTGCTCCGGCTGAAACCAAGATTTGCGGACTCCAGTAGCCGGACATGGCTTAGGCCTGATATTCTTGAACTAATCTTTGTTTAAGCCCTTTTAATTTGCTACCTTTGAGCGGCCGAATTTTGCATCGGATGGTCTAAGTGTCTAAACAACAGCCCCGTGGCCAGTCTTATGCATTTTCAGTGCTTGTTTAAAGCAAAGAATTGACAACTAGAAACTCTTAATAAGGCTTACACTTTTAACTATTTGAACTTGAGGCTTTATTTATCAGCGATATTTAATTTTATATATAACAACTAACGACATGGCAAAAGAAAAAGTGTTTCTCACCTGCGATGGAAACCAGGCAGCCGCTCACGTATCCTATCTTTTCAGTGAGCTTGCAGCTATTTATCCTATCACCCCTTCTTCTCCTATGGCCGAGCATGTAGACGAGTGGTCTGCATTCGGACGTAAGAACCTTTTTGGTGAAACCGTAAAGGTTATAGAGATGGAGAGTGAGGCAGGTGCCGCAGGAGCTGTTCACGGTTCCCTTCAGGCAGGTGTACTTACTTCAACATTTACAGCATCCCAGGGATTGCTGCTGATGATCCCTAACATGTATAAGATTGCAGGAGAAATGCTTCCTGCAGTATTCCATGTAACAGCAAGAAGTCTTGCAACCCATGCACTGAGTATCTTCGGTGACCAGCAGGACGTCATGGCTGTAAGACAGACCGGTTTTGCAATGCTGGCTTCAGCAAGCGTTCAGGAAGCTATGGATATGGCAGCTGTAGCACATCTGTCTGCCATCAAGTCTTCAATTCCTTTTGTACACTTCTTTGACGGATTCCGTACATCTCACGAAATCCAGAAGATTGAGGTTCTTCCTGAAGAAGGCCTCAAGAAGATGGTCAGCACCAAGGCTCTGGCTGCTTTCCGCAAGAGGGCTCTCAATCCTAACGCTCCTGTAACAAAGGGTACTGCCCAGAATGCAGACGTTTATTTCCAGGAGACTGAGTCCAGAAACCAGTACTATACAGAAGTTCCTAACATCGTAGCAAGATATATGGGCGAGCTCGGCGAACTCTGCGGCCGCCACTATCTGCCTTTTGACTATTATGGAGATCCTGAGGCAGAAAGAGTTGTCATCGCGATGGGTTCTGTCACCGACACATGCAAGGAGGTTGTCGAATACCTGACTGGCAAGGGCGAGAAGGTTGGTGTTGTAGTAGTAAGACTTTACAGACCTTTCAGCACCCAGTACTTCCTCAGGGCTCTGCCTAAGAGCGTAAAGAGGATTGCCGTTCTCGACCGTTGCAAGGAGCCGGGCGCTGTAGGCGAGCCTCTGTACGTAGATGTAAAGAGCGCGCTTGCAGACACTGAATTTGCCGGCAAGGTTAAGATCGTAGGCGGACGTTACGGTCTGTCTTCCAAGGATACTTCCCCTGCACAGATACTTGCAGTGTTCCAGAACCTCAAGGCAAAGGAACCTAAGAATTCATTCACCATCGGTATCGTTGATGACGTAACCTTCCTCTCACTCCCACAGAAGGAGGAGATTTCTCTTGCAAAGCCTGGTACTTATGAGCTCAAGTTCTTCGGACTTGGTTCAGACGGAACCGTAGGCGCAAACAAGAACACCATCAAGATAATCGGCGGAACAACAAATAAATACTGCCAGGCATACTTTGACTACGATTCAAAGAAGTCCGGCGGATTCACATGTTCTCACCTGAGGTTCGGAGACAATCCTATCAATTCTCCTTACCTTGTTTCTACTCCTGATTTCGTAGCTTGCCACGTGCCTTCATACCTTACCAAGTATGACGTGCTCAGGGGTATCAAGAAGGGTGGTACATTCCTTCTGAACAGCCTCTGGGATACTAAGGAAACCTTGAAGAGACTTCCTGATTTCATCAAGTATCAGATCGTTAGCAAGAAGCTAAACTTCTACATCATCAACGCTACCAAGATCGCTGAGGAAATAGGTCTGGGCAACCGTACCAACTCCATCCTCCAGAGCGCATTCTTCAAGATTACTGGCATCATTCCTTACGAGGATGCCGTAAAGGAGATGAAGAAGATGATCGAGAAGAGCTACGGCAAGAAGGGCGAGAACGTAGTAAAGATGAACTACGCTGCCGTTGACCGCGGAGGTGAGTATGTTAAGGTTGAGATTCCTTTCGAGTGGAAGAACCTTTCACCAAGCAAGTTTGTTCCGGACAGCTACAACCGTCTGGCTCCTGAGTGGGTAAGGCAGATTGCCGATCCTGTAAACGCTCAGTGCGGCAACGATCTTCCTGTAAGCGCATTCCAGAGCTTCCCTGACGGAGCTATTCCTGCTGGAACCGCTGCTTATGAGAAGAGAGGAATTGCAACTCATGTTCCTGAATGGAACCCAGCCAACTGTATCCAGTGCAACCAGTGCGCTACCATCTGCCCTCATGCTGCAATCCGTCCGTTCCTGCTCACCGATGAGGAACTTCAGAAGGCTCCTAAGGGTGTAACTCGCGTTTTGAAGGTTGCTGACGGAAAGGCTAATCTGAAGGACTACAAGTTTGTGATGCAGGTAGACCCTGCAGACTGTACAGGTTGCGCCAACTGCGCCGACATCTGCCCTGCAAAGGAGAAGGCTCTCGTAATGAAGCCGGCTGAAACCCAGGCAGACCAGCAGAAGTGCTTTGACTATCTGCACAACCGTGTAGGTTACAAGGACGAGGTTATGAAGAAGGATTCCAACATCAAGGCATCCCAGTTCTCACAGCCTCTGTTTGAATTCTCAGGCGCTTGCGCAGGTTGCGGCGAGACCCCTTACATCAAACTTATATCTCAGCTCTTCGGCGACAGGATGATGGTTGCCAACGCTACCGGATGTACTTCTATCTACTCCGGATCGTTCCCTGCATCTCCTTACTGCAAGGATAAGAACGGAAGAGGTCCGGCATGGGCAAACTCACTGTTTGAGGACAACGCCGAGTTCGGTCTTGGCCAGAGACTCGGATTTGCAAGACTGCGTGCTACCCTGGAAGACAGGGCAAAGGCTGCCATTGCTGACCAGAAGTGCTCAGACGCTGTAAAGGATCTTCTCAAGAAGTGGCTTGAGAACCTCAGGGACGTTGCCGTATGCAAGGAAATCGCTGAGAAACTTCCTGCAGCTCTCAAGGAGTGCAAGTGCGCTTCCTGCAAGGCTGTTGCAGAGTACATAGATTGCATAATCCCTCGTTCACAGTGGATCATCGGCGGTGACGGTTGGGGATACGATATCGGATACGGCGGACTTGACCACGTGCTTGCTTCCGGCGAGAACGTAAATGTCCTTGTCGTTGATACCGAAGTTTATTCCAACACCGGCGGACAGTCATCCAAGAGTACTCCAGCAGGAGCAGTTGCAAAGTTTGCAACCAGCGGAAAGAAGATTCGCAAGAAGGACCTTGGAATGATGGCTATGAGCTATGGTTACGTTTACGTAGCACAGGTTGCTACAGGTGCAAGCCAGGCTCAGTACCTGAACGCCCTCAAGGAAGCAGAGGCTCACGACGGTCCATCTCTGATCATCGCCTACGCACCTTGTATCAACCATGGTCTGAAGGCCGGAATGGGTCACAGCCAGCTGGAAGAGAAGAAGGCCGTAGAGTGCGGTTACTGGCATCTTTACAGGTTCAACCCTGACGCTCCGGAGGGAACAAATCCGTTCACCCTGGACAGCAAGGAACCAGACTGGAGCAAGTTCCAGGACTTCATCAAGGGCGAGGTAAGATATGCATCGCTGATGAAGACCTTCCCTCAGGAAGCAGAAGAGCTCTTCTCACTCACAGAGAAGTATGCCAAGCTGCGTTATGAGGGCTACAAGAAGCTTGCAGGCAAGTAACAGCTGATCTGAGAATCATTTATAGAAACATCCTCCTGTGTCTTAGCGGGAGGATGTTTTGTTAATATGCTGATAGACAAGAATTTAACCGGCATGGCTGCCATGTCGGTTTTTTTAGTATCTTTGAGCCTGTTTTTTTCAGACCAATACTTATGAATACATATAATAAACTAAAAATCAGCATATTATCATCAGCGATAATTTTTTCTTCTGTCTGTCTTCATGCCACTTCCGGCATATCTTCCAGTGGTGAAACAACAGTAAGAGTTAACTCCGGTTCTCATGGCTGGAATAGAGTATCTGAAATAATTGACTCCGGACACCTTTCAACGAATAAGGTTCTGAATTCATCAGGCAGTGCATATATATGGGACCTGTCCGGAAGTTCAAAAAAGATGGCGGTGAAAGACAGTTTGGCGGTTGATGATACATCTACTGTATATCTCTCGGAAATCAGCGTACTTGCTTCAAGGGTTCCTATTGTCTGGCACAAGCAGGCCCGCATGGTTACTACCATCAACTCCAAAGCCGTGCAGTCTACTCCTAGCCAGAGCATCAATGACGTCCTGAAGTATTCGGCCAGCGTGGATGTGAGGCAGAGGGGGCCTATAGGTGCGCAGACGGATGTCGGCATCAGGGGCGGAAGCAGCGAGCAGTCCGCAGTTCTCCTTAACGGAATCAACATTTCAGACCCGCAGACTTCACATAATTCCTTTGACCTTCCGCTGACCATGATGCAGATAGATGGGATCGACATCCTGGAGGGCCCTTCCGGAAAGATAACGGGCAGTTCCTCACTCATGGGAGCCATCAACATCCGCACCCGCATTTCAGACGAGAACAAGTTGTTTGCCAACGTTGAGACGGGCTCTTACGGCTACTTGAGCGTGGGACTAAGGTATGACCTTGCCAGTCTTTCTGCCCTTAGTTCACGGAACGGTTATTCAAATCCTTCCGGAGGCAGGCTTGGTTCAGGTTCAGGCAGATTCAAGAATTCTCTTTCTGCAAGCTACACCCGCAGCGACGGTTATTCCAGGAGTGCGGACAACCATCTGAACATGGACTTCAAGGCCGTCAAGGCTTTTTATGAGGGCTTGTATTCAGACAGTGACATAGAACTGAGCTGGTTTGCCGGACTCAGTTCCAAAGACTGGGGTTCCAACCGTTTCTATGCCAAGTATGACGAACAGTTTGAGCATACATTCAAGACTTTTGCCGCTGTAAAGGGGCATAATGTCAAGGGAGCGGTTACCATCAGTCCTTCTATCTACTGGAACCATACCGATGACCGTTTCGAACTATTCAGGAACAATCCCGATGCTTATCCGTTCAACTATCACAGGACAAATGTCTACGGACTTAACCTGAATAACTACTTCAAGTGGATTGGAGGAACAACGGCTTTCGGAGGTGAAATCCGAAACGAAGACCTGATGAGCGGGAACCTCGGAGAGCCTCTTGACAAGCCTAAGCACATCAAAGGAACCGACCGTTTCTACGATCACGGGCTCAATCGTACCAACACCAGCTTTTTCCTGGAACATAACTTCATTACCGAGTATTTCTCAGCTTCTGCGGCAGTGCTTGCCATCAAGAACAGCTGGGCGCAGATGGACATGAAACTGTATCCGTCTGCAGACTTTGCGGCGACCCTGTACAAAGATGAAAACCGGCTTTTCAGGCTCTTTGCATCCTACAATTCATCGCTGAGGATGCCTTCAGTTACAGAACTTTATTACTCTGTTGGAGGCTTCAAGGCAGACAAGCACCTCAAACCTGAAGAGGTTAAGGCATGGGAACTTGGTCTTAAATACAACTCGGCGATTATCTCCGCTTCTGCCAGTTTCTTCCGCAACCGCATGACAAACCTCATAGACTGGATAAGGGATACTTCAGAAGGTGAAGAGGCCGTATGGCAGAGCGTGAACTTTGGAAAGATAATTTCAAAGGGATTGCTTCTCCAGACAGGTTTGCGCCCAGATTTTCACAGCCATGTGATGAATCTCAAGAGCATAAACCTTTCGTACAGTTACATAGACCAGACCAAGGCAAAGTCTGGCGAATACCAAAGCACCTACGCCCTGGAGTACCTCAGGCACAAGTTCGTAGCATCGGCCGATGTGGAGGTGGTTCCGTCTCTGACACTTTCAGTTTTCTACCGCTTCCAGGACCGCGTAGGCACTTTCACCGATTCTGAAGGCCAGGTCAAGGGTTTCAAGCCATACGGAGTATTTGACGCAAAGCTCAGTTACGACTGGCTCAAGTTCCAGTTCTACCTGGAAGGCAACAATCTCACAAACATCAAGTATCACGATTTCGGAAGGATTCCTCAGCCGGGCTTCTGGTTCATGGCCGGAGTCAAGTTCAGCCTCTAACAGCGCAGCAGGAAGCAGCAGGAAGTAGAAAGAAGAGTAAGGAAGATAGTAGGAAGGATAAAGGAGGAGAAAGAAGATAGAAGGAAGAGGAAGGAAGAGGAATGAAAAGGAATGAAAATGGAGGAAGATTGGGGGAGATGGAATTATAGGGCATGGAATTCTTTTATTTATTCCGGTGCAGAATTCCAAAGCCGGAATGTATAATGTTTTATCCCATAGAGCAGTTTGGCAGATAATCTTTTGGGATTCTCGTATTTTTCCATTAACTTTATAATCGCTGAATAAAGTAAACTAGTAATAAAATGTAATATGAAAACCGGAGTTTACAATTCTTTTTACACCCCGATGGGGCTGGTCAATTTTGAGCACCTTGCCCATGGATCGGTTCATATGGAATGGGAGGGCATGCACATCTATGTGGATCCTTGCTCGGATTTCTTTGACTATGCAGGATGCAAGAAAGCGGACCTTATCCTGCTGACCCATGCCCATACGGACCATTACGACACCAAGGCCATTGAGGAGATTGCAATGCCGAACACCACCTTCATCGTAAGCAAGGGAGTAAAAACTGTTCTGGACAACGACCTGCTTGCAATGCGCAGCGGAACAGCCCGTGATGCAGACGGCAAGCCTCTTCCAAAGCTCGACCTTGACAACAATCCTCTCAACGTTGATCCTTCAACCAACTTGGTGAACATGCTCAATATTCCAAAGCTCCGTCACTGCAAGGTCATTACCCTGGAGAACGGAGACAGCGTTTCATCCATTGGTCTGACAATAACCGCAATACCTGCCTACAACATCAACCGTAAGAGAGAGAACGGCCATCCGTTCCACATCAAAGGTGAAGGCAACGGATACCTGATTTCCATGCAGGGTTTTGACATCTACTTTGCCGGAGACACAGAGCCGATTCCAGAGATGAATGAACTGGCTCCGGGAGCAGTAAGAGCCCACAGCTGGTCAAAATTCCTTCAGGGAGAGATAGACGTAGCGTTCCTTCCTAAGAACCTGCCTTACACCATGAGCGACGATGAGTTTATAAAGGCGGCCAATCTGATCAAGCCGAAGAATCTGTTCCCGATCCATTACTTTGAAATGGACGCCAAGTCGCTTAGCCGCAGACTTGATACCGGCATCTGCCTGTATGTAAACGGCAAGCAGGTCTGATTCTGAGCACCGGGCTTTTTGCCGCTAGAGAGGGCTGCCGCTTAGATTATTGATACTCAGTGATATATAAAAACTTCTTCCCCTGAAATCAAGGGGAAGAAGTTTTATTAGTTGGTTGATTATCAGGCTTTTAAGCGGCAGCGGTAATCGCTGAGAATTGCAAAGCCTGCTCAGGGGTTACTGTACAAAGGCGATGATCTCGTCCTTTACAACCTTCTGGCCCTGTTTTGCCATAATGGCAACCAGTTTTCCGTCTGCTGGAGAGATAATCTCCTCCATTCCGTAGAAGGCCTGGATGTTGCACAGGGTCTGTCCCATCTTGACATCGGTTCCTTCTGCAGGTGCTGAAGACTTGTCCTCAACGTCATACTGCCAAACGACCTCGCCCTTAACGGTAGCGTGTACAGGCTTGGCATCAGGGTACTTGGCCATTACCTTCTCAACGTCAAATGCAGGAACCTCAACAACCGGACGTGTGATTACGATAGGCGCACCGGCCTTAGCCTTGTTGGCTTCAAGTTCCTTCTCAAACCTCTGCTTTGCTATGCCGCTCTTGTAGTCTCTGTACTGAGTCTCGTGCATTGCAAACTCAAAGAGTTCCTCATCGTCCTGGCCTCTGTCCCAACCTTCCTCTTCCATCATCTTGATGTAGCGAGGCAGATCATCAGGGAATGCATCCTGAGGTACGCCGGTGTAGAATTCAAGACCCTTCTGCTTTACGATCTCCTTGATCTCAGGAGCAAGTTCTCCAGGAAGCTTACCCATCTTGCCAAGGATCATGTTCATTGTATCCTTGTCTATGGTCTTCCACCTAGGCTCGCCCTTGAGCATGTGCATGAGGTTCATCAGGGCGGTGTTCTTTACATACTGGCTGAACGGAGTTACCAATGGCGGATAACCCAGTCTTGGCCATACATACTCTACCTCCTGGAAGAGCATTACCACCAGTTCGTTGATGTCCAGTTCCTTCTTGCCCTGGTTTCTCAGCGATGCGTTGATTGCACCCTGGAAGCCCTTCAGGTCTGCCATCATTGAACCCATCATTCCGCCAGGAAGTCCGCAGCCTACCAGCAGTGAACTCATCTGGTGGTTGCCAGGAGCGATCCAGTATCCGAGGAAGTCGTCAATGAACTTCTGGGTGAGGGCCCTTGCCTCCATGTAAGCGTTCATGTTGATGTCCTTTACAAGGAATCCTGCATCCTTGAGCATGGCCTGGATGGTGATTACGTCAGGATGGATTTTACCCCAAGAAAGCGGTTCCATTGCAACGTCGATGTACTCGGCGCCTGCTCTGGCAACTTCAAGCATGGAAGCTACGCTGAATCCAGGGCCGGAGTGTCCGTGGTACTGAACCTTGATGTGAGGATATTTGTCCTTGATGGCCTTAACCAGTCTTCCGAGGAAAGCCGGGCGTCCGATACCAGCCATGTCCTTAAGGCAGATCTCATCTGCTCCGTACTCTACAACCTTGTCAACAACACCCATGTAGTACTCTACGGTGTGGATAGGTGAGTAGGTTATACTCAAGGCAGCCTGTGCAATCATGCCGGCTTCCTTAGCGTGGATTACGGAACCCTTGAGGTTGCGGTGGTCGTTAAGTCCGCAGAAAGAACGCATGATATTGGTTCCCTGGGCTTTCTTTACCTTAGCCATCAGGGCGCGCACATCATCCGGAACAGGGAACATTCTCAGAGCGTTAAGACCTCTTTCAAGCATGTGAGTCTGGATACCGGCCTTGTTGAAAGGAGCCGTCCACTCTCTTACTGCCTTGTTAGGGTTCTCTCCGAAGAGGAGGTTGACCTGTTCGAACGCACCACCGTTGGTTTCAACGCGGTCAAAGCATCCCATTTCGATGATAACCGGTGCAATCTCCTTAAGCATAGCTACTTTCGGCACATATTTGCCGGAAGACTGCCACATGTCCCTGTAAAGAAGGGAAAATTTTATTTCTCTTGCCATATAATTTTTAAAGTGAATTAGATTCGTAGTCCACTGTATGTAAAAAACGAGAAATCGTAAGCAACCTCGGTTTTTACGGAATGTAAATTTAAGAAAAGATTGCTGACTCACAAACGATTTCTTCCAATAAATCTGAAGTTTGCCCAAAGATTTGAACAACTGTTGTTGCAGTTTGGCAAAAAGATTTTATCTTTGCATCCCCGACGGAAGCGGTAATCGCGATGTCGGCTTCAGCCGAAAGGCTTCTTACATATATGGTGGCTGTAGCTCAGTTGGCTAGAGCGCCAGATTGTGGCTCTGGAGGTCGTGGGTTCGAGACCCACCAGCCACCCTCCCAAACGCTTCGGATTTCCGGAGCGTTTTTTTTTTGTCGATAGCCACGTTTAAGGGCTTAAATGTGCCCAACGTCCCAATCCGTGTGTCGATAGCCACGTTTAAGGGCTTAAATGTGTCCAACGTCCCAATCCGTGTGTCGATAGCCACGCTTAGCTTCCTCAAACGTGCTTTGAAAAGAAGCTGTCCAAGAGCATCAACACGGTTTCTTGCTCGATACCAGTGACTCGGGACAATTGTTTGGAATCTGCGGAGAATCTGTACCTAAGTTGATTCAACAACTCTGCCAACTGCTTGTGTTCAAGTTCTTTCAAGGAGGACTTATGGAATACCGAGGTGCAGAGGTTGAGCATCGCTGAGAAAACGATTTGGTCAGAAAAAGTTGGTGCTGCCATTCCTGAAGACTTCTTGACCTTGGAGGAGTTTTGAAGGAAAAAGCTCATCCTGTTAGGCGATCTGAAAATGTGTTCTACCAACTTGATGTTTACATATGATTCCGGGGATATGAATCCTCGTTGATCTAGAATATAGTTTGGCGGCAGGGCTGTTTTACTGTGCAGGATTCTTCGCTGCTGCCTCATGGCAAATGAGCCAATCGGTAGACCTTTTAAAGAAGTCTTGTTGAAGAAACAGTTTCCTGTGCCCCATGGATATCCGCTTGGTTGCAGGCAGAGGTTGGCAGCAACGCTGTTCATCTGAACATAAGCTATGGCTCTTTCAACAGACTCGTCACCCCAGGCAAGCTCCTGAAAATCTACTTTGTTGTTTCTCAGGAGTTCCTTTTTAGAGTATCTGTGCGTAAAGTACTTGGAGTATAAAAGTTTGAAATGGTCTGTAAACTCAGCGATGTCTTTCAGGAATCCACCAGCTACGAAGTGCACGTGGTTTGACATCAGTATGAATGCAAGAATCTCGATGTCCTGCATTGTTGCGGCCATGACTGCAACATAGTTCATTCCCGCCTTGAAATCTTCCTCATCCTTGAACCACAGCCTGTCTTTCAGGTGCTCGGTGGTTACCAGCCAGTAATCTTTCTTCATCTCTATCATCTTCTAAGAAATTCCCTCTCTGCATTCTCTTTAACAAACCCTCTCTACAGTCTCCTCAATAAACTCTCACTTCTCAATCTATTTCTTCAGCTTGCTGGCTCGGTTCCAAAGGTAATAAAAGATTTTTGCTCAGCGATATAACTTATCTGCAAAAACTTATCCGGCAAGTTGATGAGGAGATTTATCCGGCAGGCTGCTCATATTGGAGGTTTATCCGACAGGTCGCTGATACTGGTGATTTATTTGTCAGGCTGCTCATATTGGAGGTTTATCCGACAGGTTTCTGACATTGGAGGTTTTGAAATAGTGTTGATGTAACATAGTTTCAAGCCTTTCTAGTATGACGGTAATCTCAGGAACGGTTGCCTAAGGATATGCTTGAATAAAAAGGATAGGGTGTTGGCGGCATTTGCTTATCTTTGTGCAAGTCAGATGAAGATAAGGAAGAAATCGGTGATCAAGGCGGTCAAGGCCGTTGACCGTCAGCTGGAGATAGAGAAGTTTGGGAAACTGATCTCCACACGGCCGACACGTGTAGCAAAAAGCAAGAAGAAGTATGACCGCAAGAGTGCCAAGCGCCAGTTCAGGCAGGTTCTGGGGCGCAGTATTGGTTAACGTGTTTGTCTTTAGGCTTCAGGCGCAGTTGCATCTTGAAGACGAACCTGGAGTTTCTTGACCATCGGTGCTTTTCCAATGCAATTCTTTGTTATCTTTGAAGGGTTTAATCTTTAGAAAGATTTTAATCTTTGGAAGGTTTAATCTTTGGAGGTTTAATCTTTGAAAGGTTTTAATCTTTTGAATGGTTTTAATCTTTGATGGATTTAATCTTTGATGGATTTAATCTTTGAAGGGTTTAATCTTTAGAAAGGTTTTAATCTTTGGAAGGTTTAAATCTTTGAAAGGTTTTATTCAACTGCAGTTTTATTCAGAAGTCCGATATGAAGACGCTAACTGTTTTTACTCCGGCATATAACAGGGCCCATACAATCGGGAGGACTTACCAGAGCCTTCTGAGGCAGACATGCAAGGATTTTCAGTGGCTGGTGGTTGATGACGGATCTTCAGACAACACCAGGGAACTTGTTGAGGGATGGGCTGCCGAGGGGAAGATTCCGATCCACTACGTATGGCAGAAGAATCAGGGAATGCACGGAGCTCACAACACGGCTTATGCCAACATAGATACTGAACTTAATGTCTGCATAGATTCTGATGACTTCATGCCGGATGATGCGGTGGAGAAGATCGTGTCTTTCTGGAAGAACAATTATCGCGATGAAGACAAGGACAGGATTGCCGGTATCCTCGGACTTGATGCGGACATATCGGGGAAGATAATAGGCAAGGAGTTTCCTCAGGGGCTGAAGGAAACCACTCTGCGTGATTACTATGAGCTTCTGGGCGGCAGCGGCGACAAGAAACTGGTTTACAGGACCGATGTGGTTAAGAAGTATCCTCCTTATCCTCTGTTCGAAGGTGAAAGGTATGTGGGACTGGCCTTGCTTTACAATATGATAGATGAGGATTACAAGCTTCTGGTCTGCAACGAGGTGATGGTGAATGTAGACTACCAGCCGGAAGGCTCTTCGTTCAGCATGTGGAAGCAGTACTGGAACAATCCGAAGGGCTTTGCCTTCTACCGGAAGTTTGACATGCAGCATGCCAGGACCTTCAAGAGGCGCTTCATGCTCAACGTCCACTACGTGAGCCACTCCATCCGCAGCCGTAACGGAAAGTTCCTGAAGGAATCGCCATGCAAACTGCTCACCGTCCTGGCCCTGCCGTTTGGATGGGGGCTCTATCTTATAAATCGTCATAAGGTTAAGTCTGGAGCTAAGTTCAATATAAACAGGTAGTTGTATCTGATTATGTCTTTTAGTGGCAGTCTGAAGCAGTCTTTTTGCTACAGACTGTTACTTTTTAGACCATCTTTAATGGCTATTTGCCTATCTTTGTATCTGCAAAAAGTCTTACGGTGTTACACAGGAGGATTACACGGAAAGAGATTCTCGCGCGTCTTGCAGACAGGATTGTCATAATGGACGGTGCCATGGGAACCATGATCCAGATGCTGCATCTTGACAATCCGTCAGAGGGCAGAGGTGTCGGGGGTAACCTTGACATGCTTAACATCGTTGATCCTGAAGGCATTTCCCGTATTCACAAATCCTACATCAAAGCCGGAGCTGAAATAATTGCAACAAACACTTTCAGTTCAACATCCGTTTCCCAGAATGAATACGGATGCTCTGATAAAGTTTCCGAAATTAATTTCCGTGGAGCCCGGATTGCTCTTCAGGCTGCTGAGGAGGAAGGCCTCGGTTTCTTCAAGGACGGCTCTTCGTGGAAAGAGGAATGGGGGCCTCGCCGTGCAATAGTAGCCGGCAGCATGGGACCTACCGTAAAGTCTCTGACACTGTCTCCCGATGTCATGCGCCCGGAGTTCCGTAGCATCTCCTTTGACCAGATGGCCCAGGCTTACATGGAACAGGCTGAGGCACTTGTCAGGGGAGGAGTTGATGTCCTTCTGGTGGAGAGCATTTATGACGGACTGAATGCAAAGGCGGCTCTGTATGCGATAAGAAAGGTTAACAGGAAACTCGGCGAAGATGGTTTCCCTGAAATTCCTGTAATGATTTCCGCAACCATAAATGACAGGTTCGGCCGTATTCTCACCGGCCAGGACGTGCGTTCCCTGTTCGTTGCCCTGCGAGGTTACAATCCTTTGAGTTTTGGTCTCAACTGTTCATTTGGAGCAAAGGACATGGCTTCTTGCATAAGG
Organism: uncultured Bacteroidia bacterium; assembly: GCA_902780455.1. Lineage (GTDB taxonomy): Bacteria > Bacteroidota > Bacteroidia > Bacteroidales > UBA932 > Egerieousia. The sequence continues at coordinate 18,328 of CACZFO010000011.1, forward strand.
GAGATTTCTGACTTTGCAGGCAGCTGCGCCGTAAGCGTTTATCCTAATGCAGGCTTGCCGGACCAGATGGGAAAGTATTCAGAAACTCCGGATTTTACTGCTTCCTGCATCAGGGAGATGGCTACATCCGGCTCTCATCCTGCGCTGAACATGGCAGGCGGCTGCTGCGGAACTACTCCGGAGCATATAGCAGCCATTGCCTCAGCACTCAGAGGTATTGCTCCCAGGCAGATGACCGCAACTGATCAGGGGCGGCGTGCCAGCCATACATTTCTACACGATGGGCAAGGCTGAAAACGTACGCGCGGTGGCGTCGCAGGTTTTCTGACGGATATTCTTGTTATATTTGCTGATGAATTCCAGCAGGAGGGGAGGCTTTGCAGGGCTTGTCGCTGAGCAGTAAGAAACAGTTAAAGATATTGACATATGCTTAGAAGTATTTTAAGAGGAGCTTTTGTTTTTCTGGTTGGCCTGTGCCTGGTGGTATGGTCAACCCAGGCCGGTGAAATCCTGCTCAAGGCACTGGGCGTTTTCCTGATACTGTCTGCAGTAATCACCGTAGTTTACGGTCTGGCTACAAATTCTTACGTAGATCTTAAAGGCATGAGCCTGATCTCCCTGGCCAGTGCGGTATTGTTTCTTGTGGTGGGCCTTCTGCTTTTGCTCAAGACCGGGTTCTTCATGGAGTTCATAGGTTTTGTCCTGGGAGTCCTGCTTGCACTGTACGGCCTTCTGCAGCTTGTGATCGCCGTGCGCAATTCAAAGGGTATCAGAGACCGGTTCTGGTTCTTCCTCATCCCTTGTTTGATTTTCGTGGCGGGAGTTGTGTTCTGTTTCTTCCCAAGGGCAAACATCTCCATGCTGTGCATTATCTTCGGTGCCTGCCTGATGCTTCTCGGAGCTTCAGAGATATGGATGGCAATCAAGGTCAATGCTCTTGCAAAGAGGCTTCAGGCTGCTGCGCAGGCTGAGGCAGACCAGATGGAACAGAATCAGCGGAATATAGTGGTTGAGCCTATAGAGCCTGAATCTACTGAATCTGTCATTGAGGAGACTGTTCAGGAAGATATTCCTGCCGAAGACGAATCAGAGTCAGATGATTTCAGCTCTTCTGCAGAATAATCCCGAAAGTATGATTTAAGTGGAAAGGACCGGTGAGAACCGGTCCTTTTCAGTATATCAGCAGTCCGATTACCCCGCCTGCAAGGATTACCCAGATTGGATTTGCCTTAAGGTATTTGCAGGCTATGAAGGCTCCTGCCAGAAGCAGCCAGCTGCTCCAGTGGAAGAAATTCTGAGGTGTTATGAGTATTCCTGCAGCGGCGGCAATCATTCCGATTACAACCGGGCGTATGGTTTTCATCAGCGATGAGAACATGCTGCTGTGCTTTACCTTTTCGTAGAGCTTGCAGATCGTGAGCACTATCAAAAATGACGGCAGCACTATGGCCAGCGTTGCCAGAAGTGATCCTCCTATGCTTGCAAGGTCGCTGTATCCCATGTTATGGGTAATCGTGTAGCCGACATATGTTGCAGTGTTTATGCCAACCGGACCCGGGGTAGCCTGGGATATGGCCACGATATCGGTGAACTGCTCGGCCGTAATCCAGGCATGCTTGGTTACAACTTCGCTCTGTATGAGTGAAAGCATGGCGTATCCGCCTCCAAAAGAGAACAGTCCAATGACCAAAAACGTCCAGAAAAGTTCCAGGTATATCATGCGCCGCCCTCCTTTCCTTTATTCTTCTTCTCAAAATACATGGCGCAGAAAAAGCATGTGAACACTACCAGCAGTATGTATATCGGAGAAACTTTCAGGAATATGATGGCCACTGCCGTACCTACGGCCAGAAGGGCTCTCCAGATGTTCAGGCTTGACCTTTTTATCATGTCTACCACAGGTACCGCTATCAGTGCAACTACAACCGGCCTGATTCCCTTGAAGATCTTTTCCACATAATAATTGTCGCGATAACCGGCAAAGAAAATGGCAATGGCCAGGATTATCAGGAAAGAGGGCAGGCAGTTGCCTATGGTGGCGGCCAGGCTGCCCTTGTTGCCTCTTACCCGGTATCCGGCAAAGATTGATATGTTCACTGCCAGAAGGCCCGGCGCGCTCTGGGCTATTGCCACGATATCGTAGAATTCATCTTTCTGGAGCCATCCCTTCTTTTCCACCACTTCACGGTCTATCAGAGGAATCATGGCATAACCGCCTCCCAGGGTGAACATTCCCACCTTGGTAAAGGTCAGGGCGAGTTCCCAGAGGGATACTTTCCTTGAACCCCCGCCTACGCTGCTTTCAATCCTTTTCTGCCGTGCCATGTAGAGACCTTCCAAAAGTGCTCAAAAATAGTAAAATCAACCCTAGCCGAAAAGTTTTGGCAAAAAATTTTGCACAAATGGAAAAAACATTTACCTTTGCAACCCCATTGAGACAGTGGGTGTCAGAAATCATCTGACAGACTTATTGAAAATAGGCTCGTAGCTCAGTTTGGTTAGAGCACCACACTGATAATGTGGGGGTCCGCGGTTCAAATCCGCGCGGGCCTACAGATTGGGGGACTAGCTCAGTTGGCTAGAGCACCTGCTTTGCAAGCAGGGGGTCAAGGGTTCGACTCCCTTGTTCTCCACAAAAGAGGAAATTCATGTTTCCTCTTTTTTTTGTCCGCGATAAAAGTAAAATATTATACTATATCTATTATTACGATTTTTTTATATATTTGCCCCGTCAGTTTTGAAACAGATAATTTAAATAAATATGAAAAGATTATTCATTGCAACATTGGCCCTGCTTTTTAGCGCAGTTGCATCAGCTCAGAATGAGAACGGGCAGAAGACTTTGGAAGAGAGGGTGGCTTCTCTTGAGAATACGGTAAAGACAAGGACTTCCTCATGGGACAAGATCAGCAGGTATATTTCTCCTAGCGGTTATGTAATTGGAGGATATGACTGGAACGATGCCGGAACTTCAACATTCAAAATCAAGAATGTAAATCTTTCTCTTGCCGGAAATCTTTACAAGGGAGATTACGGAACCGTGGATTACAAGATACAGATTGCTTTTGCAGGATCACCGAAGGTGATAGATGCGTATACAACCTACATGCCTGTGAAAGAAGCCGGAATCAGGTTCGGAGAGTTCAAGAGCCCTCTTACCTGGGAAAACAACATGAGAAGCCCTACATCTTTGGAGTTTGTTAATTACTCCCTTGCAGTACAGAGGCTTGCAAGAATGAGTGACCGGGATGTGTGCGGATTTTCCACTTCTGGCCGTGACCTTGGATTTGAACTGCTGGGAAGTGCCCTGCACAGGGACGGATTCAGCATACTCAACTACGAACTTGCTGTCTTCAACGGTTACAAGCTCAACACCACAGACAACAACAAGAGCAAGGACATAGTAGGAAGACTGATAGTGTCACCTGTGAAACAGCTTTCCATCTTTGGCTCTTTCCAAAGAGGTGAGGGTGCCTATCCTACGTTTGATGACGCCACCCAGACATATATTCCTCAGGATACTGACAAGTATCTGAAGATGCATCGCTACAGCGGAGGTTTCTCCTATACTGACAACTGGGGATTTGCAAGGGCTGAGTACGTTGGCGGAAGGACCGATAACCTGACCAAGACCCTTAAGAGCGCAGGAGGATATTTTGCTGCAGGAGCCAACCTTGACGAACACTGGAGGCTTGTAGCAAGGTACGACTACATGGATGAAGACCTTGATTCCAAGAAAATCAACGAGATGGATTATACTGCAGGTATAACCTATGCTCCGTTGAAGAACGTAGACCTCAAGCTCAACTACACATACCGTCAGTTGGGAGGAGGGTTCCAGGACAAGAACTGCATCTATGTGCAGCTTACAGTCAAGTTCTAGTCTTCTGCGTTCAGGAGGAAATAACCGGCCATAAGCAGCTTGTTGAGCAATGGCTGAGGAACAGGGGCTTTTGAAGTAAGGTAATCAAGAAGAATCTGCCTGGCTTCCGGGCTTTTATGTCCGTCAAGGATTGCCTGGCACCAGTTCTTTGGAAAGAAAATATCTCCTGTTTGCTGTACTTCAGGAAGTTCGTCCAGCGCCGGCCGTATGAAACGGTTGCTTACCGGTTCTCTGAGCGGATGGTTCAACAGTGAAATCACTTTGAGAGCCCAAGGTTCTATTTTGCGGTTTTCCGGTTCCAGAAGCTCATTGAAAAGATCGATTTGTTTTCTAAGGTCAGGAGTACAAGCCCGGCTTACAAACTCAAATTCTTTCTTTTTGTCCTCGTTATCTATCCTGGCGAGTTGGGTGCTGATGATTCCGTTCCATTTGTCTGGATATCTGACGGCCAGCTGATAAGAAAGGTCTATGTAATCAGACTGGTTCAAAAGCTGGCTGCTTTGATTTTTCCAGATGTCATAGAGTTTTTCAACGATTTGAGTATCAGTAGCCTTGCTGACCAGTATCCTGAGAGCTTTCTGGCGCACCTGTTCTTCAGGGTGGTTCTGTGAAAGCTGCCAGAGTCTTTCCTGTACGTGACTGTCTTTTGACAAGTCTGAAAGAGTTGACACGTAGTTCAGGGCGGCAGATGCGATTATGAGGTTTCTTTCGGCATATAGTCCAGTACTTTCTGAACTCTGGGGAATTATTGCATCAATGACCTTATCTGCACTGATTCTGTGCATCAGGACGTTCTCATATAGATTCATCAGTACGGAAAGGCGAGTTTCTTCCTTAGGAAAGGCGCACCAGTGCTTAATCTGGAAAGCCAGGTCTTCTTCTGTGCAGATGAACCTTCCGTAACCTTCACCGCTGAAATTCGGGATTACGTGAACTGATGCTGAAGGCACTTTCAAATGAGTTGATTTGGAAGATATGTCAACCTTGACCTCACTTAGATCTTCAACTCCGTTCCTGAAAAGGGCAAAGGTCACACTCTGAGGCCAGACTATGTCTTTTTCTTCCTCGATTTTTATATCCATGGTGCCCTCAGGATCAAGCTTGTAGGAGATGACAGGGACGCCTTTTCTGGACACCCAGTCGAGGCTGAATTCTTCCAGTTCTTCCTCAGGGCAGAGGTCTGACATTATCTCAACAAGTCCTCCCCAGGTAGCGTTGGTGTAGGCGTATTTCTTCAGGTATTTTGAAAGGCCTTTCCTGAAAAGTCCGTCACCCATTTTCTGATGGAGTTTCTTCATCACGACAGGGGCTTTCTTGTAGATGATGTTTCCGTATAGCAGCCCCGCATCCTGCAGGTTTTCAAGGTTCTGGGCAATCGGATGAGTCCCGTGGGTGCGGTCTTCCTCCAGGGCTGGGATATTATAACGGCGGATGAAATCAAGTGTGTGTCCGTATTGAGGGAACTGCTCCTGCATCATCAGCGATGCCATGTAGTTTGCAAACACTTCTTTTGTCCACACATCGTTGAACCACTTCATCGTTACCATGTCTCCAAACCACATGTGTGAAACTTCATGCGATATCAGTTCGGCCCTTGAAAGCTGCTCGTCAAGGGAAGGGTTGGGGCTCAGGAAAATCCTTCTGTCGTTGAACTGTATGGCTCCGATGTGTTCCATCCCTCCGAACTGATATCCTGGAAGAACCACAAAGTCAAGTTTCTGGAACGGGAAAGGAACGCCGGTGTATTTAATCATCCAGTCCACGGAGTTGAACATCTGTTGGAAGACCAGGGACAGCTGGTTTGTCTTGGAGGTGTCCTGCTGCCTGTACAATCCTCTTATTTCAAATCCTTTGTGTTTCTCTTTCCTTTCCTGGAAAACTCCAGCCGTAAATGAGAAGAGATAAGTTGGAATGTTGTCTGCCTTGTCAAAGACAAAGACCGTCTTTTCCTTTCCGTCTTTTCCTTTATGGCTTTTCTGGCGGATAATCTTGCCGGTGCTCAGTGCGGTCCACCCCCGGGGAACGGTAAGGCTCAGCCCGAATGAAGCCTTGAGGTCGGGCTGGTCAAAGCAAGGGAAGGCATATCTTGCATTGGCAGGCACAAACAGAGTGTACATATAGTCATCCCTTCTGTTGAGGGGTTTGTCCGAACATTCAAAATCCAGGCGTATGGTGTTCTCTCCTTCAAACAGGAACTTCTTTGGAATGATGATATGCTGGTTCTCATATTTTACCGGAAAATATCCGCTCAGGATGGAGTTGTGGATGAAGGCGATGACATTGTTGACACTGTCTGCCGTAAGATTACCGCAGAAATCAATCTGGAGATCAGAGGAGTCTCCGCCCTGCACGAGAAAGAAGTTTATGTCGGCGTAACCTTTGACTGGAACGGCCTTGTCTTCAGGTATTTCAAAGTCAAGATTGTACCTGATGAATCTGATATACTTGAATCGGTGTTTGGCAAGTTCCTGTGAAACTCCTTTTTCCAGTGCCGGTGGTGTCTGGCACCAAGAAGATAGGAAGAGCAGAGAAATGATTCCTGTCAGCAGCAGTCTTTTCATATCGCGAAAATAAAAGAGTTGGCAACAACTTTGTTCAAGTTGCAATTTAGCAATAAAATCAAAAATGATATGCCATTTTTTTAGTATCTTTGAACGATTGTTTGTCCTTTGGACAAGTTGTGCTGGAAATTATTTTATTACAGATATTATGACTAAGATCAATTGCTTTGTTCCTTTCACCTCAAAGAAGCAGGTGGAGAAGACCGTAAAGAGCCTGAAGGAAAGTGCTCTGGTAAACCAGATTATAACATTGGACGCAAAGAAGGAGCCTATGGCCCAGACCGCAACTATGAGAAAGATTGCCGCCAATGCAGACTGCGACTATGTATTGCTTTACACAAAGCAGACAACTCTCAGCCTGGGATATCTGGCTCTTGAGAGAATGGTTGAGGTAGCAGAGGCTACAGGTGCTGCAATGCTTTACGCAGACCACTATGCTTTCATGAACGGTGAGAGAACCAACAAGCCGGTTATCGATTACCAGTTCGGAAGCCTCAGGAACGATTTTGACTTTGGCTCAGTGCTGGTATACAAGGCATCTGCACTGAAGGCTGCCGTAAAGAAGATGAAGGTAGATTACAAGTTTGCAGCCCTTTACGACCTTAGGCTGAAGGTTTCCCAGAAGGGCCGCCTGGTTCACATCAACGAATACCTGTATTCCGAGATAGAGGAAGATACCCGAAAGACCGGTGAAAAGCTGTTCGACTATGTAGATCCTCGCAACCGTGAGGTTCAGATAGAGATGGAGAAGGCCTGCACCCAGCATCTGAAGGATATCGGAGGTTATCTGAAGCCTGAATTCAAGAGCGTTCCTTTTGGAAGGGAGAAGTTTGAGTATGAGGCTTCAGTGGTTATTCCTGTACTCAACAGGGTGAAGACTATAAAGGATGCCATCGAGAGCGCCCTCAAGCAGAAGACCAACTTCAAGTTCAACGTAATCGTAGTTGAGAACGGACCTAAGTGCCACTCATGGGACGGCACTACGGAAGTAATCGAGTCTATCAAGGACAAGAGGCTCGTTCACGTGATCCCTACCAGGAAGGATATCGGAGTAGGTGGAGCTTGGAATATGGCCCTGCATCATCCAAAGTGCGGAAAGTTTGCAGTCCAGCTGGACTCTGACGACGTATACTCAGACGAGAACACCCTCCAGAAAGTCGTAGACGCATTCTACGAGCAGAAGTGCGCCATGGTTATCGGAAGCTACATGCTCACCGACATCAACCTCAAGATGCTGCCTCCAGGAAAGGTAGACCATCGCGAGTGGACTCCTGAAAACGGACGCAACAACGCCCTGCGCATCAATGGACTCGGTGCCCCAAGGGCATTCTTCACTCCGGTTGCAAGGAAGGTGATGTTCCCTAACGTCAACTACGGAGAGGACTACGCAGTTGGACTGGCTGTCAGCCGCAACTACCAGATCGGCCGTATCTACGACGTTCTCTACTTCTGCCGCCGTCACGATGAGAACTCTGATGCATCGCTGAGCGTAGAGAAGGAAAATATGAACAATACCTACAAAGACAGGATCCGTACCTGGGAGCTTGAAGCACGCGTGGCTATGAATGCCAGGAAGAAATAGGGTTCTGTGCAGGCATGGGCATTTTCGATAACATAGTTATCAACCAGGCGGCCCTTGACATGCTTTTCAAGGACCAGATGGAAAGATGGCCTCTGGCCAGGGATAACTACGCTGCGCTGGATCATGTGAGGATGCGGTCAATACCCTTTTCCAATGGAGACAAACCGCTTGAGGTGAAGGTCCAGTACAATCCTTCCAGGGTGGTTTCTTCCACAGCCAAGATAGATGCAGAAACCATCCGCAACAGACAGTGCTTCTTCTGCAAGGAGGGACGTCCCAAGGAACAGCAGGGAATAAGGTTCAAAGGGGTCACCACGGACTACATTGTCCAGGTGAACCCTTTCCCTATTTTCCGCCACCATCTTGTCATACAGTCTGTCATCCATTCCCGCCAGGAACTGGATTCTTCCAGGATGGTGGACATGCTGAACTTGTCAAAGATGCTTCCGGACTATGTAGTGTTCTACAATGGTCCCAATGCCGGTGCTTCAGTTCCGGACCATTTCCATTTCCAGGCCGGAGACAAGGGAGTGCTGCCGCTTGAAGCCTCTTATGCAAACTTTTCAAAGGAGATAATTCTGGCCAAAGGCGCTTCAAGACGCTTGGGAGAAGCTGTCAACAGCAATTATCTGAGGATTTTCAAGCTCACCGACTATACCAGAGGGGCCTTCGTCATTGAAGTGGCCTCCATAAAGCAGGCCATTCTGGCAGTAGGAAAGATATATACCATCCTGTCTTCTCTTACCGGAAGGGGAGACGGGCGTTTTGACCCCGACGACATAGTATCTTCTGACATGAAACTCTTCCAGGAAGGCGGAATGTGGGAGCCGATGCTGAACATCATCTGCTGGTGGGAGAACGGCTTGTGGAAGATTGCTCTTTTTGCCAGGGGTGAACTCCGTCCGTCTTGCTACACGGCAGAAGGCAAAGACCATTTCACCATCTCTCCGGCTTGCGTGGAGATGTGCGGACTGATAATCGCTCCCATAGAAGACGATTACCTCCGAATCCAGCAGGAAGATATCAGAAAGATATTCGACGATGTTTCAATTCCATCTGACATAGAAGAAAAACTTATTAGAAAGATGAGAAATCAACCGCAGGTAAGCGTGGGTATAATGCACGCAGACCAAATAAGATTCACCCTCAACAGCCAGTACCGTCTGGTTGAGAAAAACGGAATCAGCAACTCCAAAGGCCCGGTTTACCAGGGAGACCTCGTAGTGGACCTCTCCGAGGAAGGAGGGAAGCTTATGTTTGAAGGGCAGCCGTATACAGAGCTTCTGTTTGAACCTGTTGACAATCAGAACAACGGAACTTTCTGGCTCCGCGATGTGGTGATCGGGGTCAATTTCCATTGGGAGAGAAAGGAGGACCAGATGTTTGAAGGCTGCCTGAAATTCATCGTTGAAAACGGCAAGGTATGTCCGATAAACATACTGGGAGTGGAGGATTATCTTACGAGCGTTATATCTTCAGAGATGAGCGCTACCGCCAGCGAGCAGCTTCTCAAGGCTCACGCAGTTATTTCCAGGAGCTGGCTGCTGGCCCAGATAGAGCACTCCGAAAAGGAGAAGCAGCCTTCCTGCATCCTCAAGGACAATCCGGAGCACAACTGCCAGGAACTTGTCAAGTGGTATGACAGGGACGACCATAAGAACTTTGACGTGTGTGCCGATGACCATTGCCAGAGATACCAGGGCCTTACCCGTGCGTCAACCCAGACCGTGAAGAAGGCCATAGACGAAACCTGGGGAGAGATCCTCTCGTACGAAGGCGAAATCTGCGACGCCCGCTTCTACAAATGCTGCGGCGGCATGCTCGAGGAGTTTGAGAACGCATGGGAGGATACTCATCACGATTATCTTGAGGTTGTGCGTGACAGCCAGGAGAGTGCCAAGACAGAGGTTGAAGCCAGGGCGGAGGCTCTCAAGAAGAAGGATCCTTCCAAGATGAAATACGGAAAGGATGCTGCAACCATACTTGACCTTACTGACGAGGGCAAGGCTGAAGCATGGATCTTTTCAGAACCCGATGCCTTCTGCAACACCAAGGATGCCCAGATCCTCTCCCAGGTACTCAACAACTACGACCAGGAAACTGCTAACTTCTATCGCTGGAAGGTAGATTATACCCAGGAAGAAATCTCCAATCTGGTGAACACCAAGAGCGGTGAGGACTTTGGCCAGATAGTGAAACTTGTTCCTGTAGAAAGAGGTACCAGCGGAAGGCTTGTACGCCTTAAGATTGTTGGAACCAAGAAGACCATGATCATTGGCAAGGAGCTTGAAATCAGGAGGATTCTTTCTTCCAGCCACCTTTACAGCTCGGCTTTTGTTGCCAAGAGGCTCAACGCTGCCGGCAAGTACATCGCAGATGATTCGGATGAGGTTCCGGCAAGGTTCGAGCTTTACGGAGCCGGCTGGGGACACGGAGTCGGCCTCTGCCAGATAGGTGCCGCAGTCATGGGAGCCAAGGGTTATGACTATGACTCCATCCTTTACCATTACTATCCTAATGCTGAAATAGTTAAGAAATACTAGAATATGGACAAACAGATCAATGCTTCTATCCCTCAGAAAGAGACCAGGAGAAATCCATGGCTCTGGGTTCCTACCCTTTATTTTGCTGAGGGCATTCCTTATTTCATCGTGAACACCATATCAGTTCTGATGTTCACAAACCTTGGCGTTCCAAATGACCAGAATGCAAGGTTCACCAGCCTTCTGTATCTTCCGTGGATGCTCAAGTGCCTGTGGGGGCCGTTTGTAGACATAGTCAAGACAAAAAGATGGTGGATCCTTACGATGCAGATCCTCATGTCTGCCGCATTCATCCTGCTTGCAGTAACGATGCCGAGGCCCGACGCTGCAACCATCGCAGACAAATCAACCAGCATAAGCCTGTTCTACACCACCCTGATAATATTCCTTGTAACTGCTTTTGCTTCAGCTACTCACGATATTGCAGCAGATGGTTTCTACATGCTGGCCCTTCCTCAGAACCAGCAGAGTGCCTTTGTTGGTATCAGGAGCACATTCTACAGGATTTCTTCAGTTTTCGGTCAGGGCGTCCTGGTTGCGATTGCCGGATGGCTCGAGAAAAAGGGCGACATTCCTGCAGCCTGGATGTGGACGATGATCATTACAGCCGTAATCTTTGGTATTGTAACCCTTTACCATACATTCTCAATTCCACGCTCAAAGAACGACAAGCCTAATATCCAGTATGACGAGAACGGAAAAGCCAAAGGCATCTGGTCAGACTTTGCCCGTTCGTTCGTGACATTCTTCAAGAAGCCTCTCGTATGGCTCGGCATTGCTTTCATGCTTCTGTACAGACTGCCTGAGGCCTTCCTGATAAAGATGATCATGCCGTTCCTCAAGGATGCCAGGGTTGAGACATTTGCAGACGGTGTAATCAAGGGAGGCGGTCTGGAACTTCCTACCGAAACCATCGGACTTGCTTACGGAACAATCGGAGTGGTTGCGCTTCTTGCAGGCGGAATCCTCGGCGGAATCTATGCTTCAAAGGTGGGACTGAAGAAGTCTCTCTGGCCGATGGCGGCATGCATGATTCTTCCTTGCCTTACATTCTGCTACCTTGCAATCTTCCAGCCGACCAACATCATTGCAATCATCATAGCAATTGCAATCGAGCAGTTCGGATACGGATTTGGATTCACGGCCTACATGCTGTTCATGATGTACCTTTCAGAGGGAGATTTCAAGACTTCACACTATGCACTTTGCACCGCATTCATGGCTGCCAGCATGATGATCCCTGGCTTCTTTGCCGGTGACCTGCAGATGGCAGTAGGCTACAAGGCCTTCTTCTGGATCGTAGTGGCCTGCGGTATTGCAACAATGGTTGTTACATTCCTTGCCAAGAGGAAGGTAGATGCAAACTACGGTAAGAAATAATCGCTGAAATAATGTTGAAGATGAAAAAGATATTTGCCATAGTCCTGGCTTTGCTGATAGCATCGCCGATGATAATTGCCCAGGAGCACAAATGCTCACACAAGAAAGGCGTCAAGGTTAAACCCGGAGTTGAAGTTCTCCGCGAAAGGGGATTCGATGTCCTCAAAGGCAAGAGGGTAGGTCTGCTGACAAACCCTACCGGAGTTGATTCCGAACTTAACTCAACCATTGACATCCTCCACAATGCTAAGGATGTAAACCTTGTGGCTCTTTATGCCCCGGAACATGGCGTCAGGGGAGACATCTATGCCGGCGCACAGGTAAAGGACGCCAAAGATTCAGCTACCGGAATTCCAGTATATTCAGTTTACGGCAAGAACCGCAAGCCGTCTCCGGAGTTCCTGAGCAACGTAGATGCAGTTGTGTTTGACATCCAGGATATAGGATGCCGCAGCTATACGTTCGTTAGTTCAATGGGTCTTATGATGGAAGCCTGCGCCGAGGCCGGCAAGGAGTTCATAGTGCTTGATCGTCCTAATCCTCTTGGTGGAGAAAGGGTGGAGGGCAACCTTGTAGAAGACGGCTTCTATTCTTTTGTCAGCCAGTTCAAGATCCCTTACATCTACGGACTTACACTTGGAGAACTTGCCCGCATGCTCAACGGCGAAAAGATGCTCAAGAACGGAGTCCAGTGCAAGCTTACGGTTATCCCGATGGAGGGCTGGAGAAGGAACATGCTCTATGAAGACACAAAGCTTCCTTGGATCCTTCCTTCACCTCAGGTTCCTCAGATCGTGAACGCTTACTATTATCCGGTAAGCGGTATAATGGGAGAGCTTGGCTACATCTCTGAAGGCGTTGGCTACACGCTTCCTTTCCAGCTGTTTGTTGCGGAGTGGATAGACGGAAAGAAACTCTGCGAGAGGATGAACGCCCTGAACCTTCCGGGCATCCGCTTCCGCACCATCTATGAAACCCCGTTCTTTGGCAAGAACAAGGGCAAGTCATGTTCTGGAGTGCAGGTTTTCATTACAGACTATTCAAAAGCTCGTCTTGTTGAGATCCAGTTCCTTGTAATGCAGGAGCTTGCAAAGCTTTATCCAGACAGGAAGACCTTCGAGCACTGCGATAAGGGACGCTTCCGCATGTTTGATATCGTGAGCGGTTCAGACTACATCCGCAAGACCTTCTCCCAGACCTATACATGGGAGAGCATAAAGGAGTTCTTTGAGAAAGACGAGAAGCCTTTCAAGGAGAGGAGCAGCAAGTACTACCTCTACAACTAACAGATGGAGATACAACACAGATTCAGGTGACGGATAAAGTGCTGGTACAGAGCATGCAATCCGTCACCTTCTGTTTTTGGCAAGAAGTTTGCAAAATGTTATTCCAAAGTTTAACCACTTTAAAACAAAAAGCTATGAAAACCAACACCATCTTCACTGCTTCAGTTGCTATACTGGCAACAGTGCTGACAGTTTCGGTTTCTTCAACCGCCTCAGCACAGTCTTCCAGCAGGAGGAATACCTCCGGTGGCTCAACAGCAACAACCCAGCGTTCCGCAGACACCAGGCAGAAGGCGGCTCAGGTTTCACAGCCTAGGATCAACAACACTTCCTCTGCCCAGAACAGGAACACGTCATCTTCTTCCAACCGCAATGCTACGGTAAACAGGAATACTTCCTCCGACCGTCAGGCAACCCAGAGCAGGAGCAATTCTTCTTCTGGAGTAAATACCGGCAGGAACTATAACGACCACATGGGCAATGTCTGCACGGAAAGCGGAATCGGTACAGACCGCAACCGCCCTGACAACAACGGGAGGATTACAAACCGTCCTTCCAACAACCGTCCTGAAGCTCGTCCGGCCAATGACCGCAGGGATGTACGCCCTGCCAATGACCGCAGCAACATAAACAACCGTCCTGGAACAGACGGACCAAGGGCTACCTATTATGCCGGCCGTGGAGGCGATGCCGCAACCAAGCTCCCTCCTGCACCGAGATACGACAGGGCAAACCCTAACCGTCACCTGGGCTACAACCCATTCCGTGACGGCCGTCTGATCCACCGTCCTGCACCGGTATTTGTACACTACGATTACGGCATCCGCTTCAGCGACCGTCCTCGCAACTATTATCGCTACAGGATCAACGGAATGAGCATGTACTTCTGGGGAGGTGTCTGGTACTGGCACGCTTACGGATACTACAACGTGCACAGGCCTCCTGTAGGAACCAGGATTCCTATATCCTACATTGCCTCCTCACTGTATCCGGTTGACTTTGAATACTATTCACAGGGTTTTGGAAGAGACTACTACGTAGACTCATACGCAAACTTCTATGTTCAGGTCAACAGCTATGAACTCAAGGTGGTAGACGCACCGGACGGTGCAATCCTGTACGACATGCCAAGCGACTACGAGGAAATAGTCTATAACGGAAGAGTATACTATGTAGTTGGCAACTCCATATTCGAGTATGTATACTCAAACGCCAACAGCTGGTACTTCCGCGCAGTAGGAATCTACTACAGGTAATTTACAGGTAAACTTAATGCTCCCAATCTCGCTAATCCGTGAGGTTGGGAGCATTTTTTTTATCCGGCTCCGGCTTTTATCTGGCTTCGGCGATGTTCAGGATCACCTGTGTTGCCTTCTCCATGCTTTCTACCGGAACGTATTCCAGTTTGCCGTGGAAGTTGAGTCCGCCGGCAAAGATGTTAGGGCAAGGCAGGCCCCTGAAACTCAGCATGGCGCCGTCCGTGCCGCCGCGGATAGGCTGGATCTTTGGCTTTATGCCGGCCTTCTTCATGGCATCTATCGCTCTCTGGACTATGTAGTACTTAGGCTCCACAATCTTGCGCATGTTGTAGTACTGGTCCTTGACCGTAATCTTTACAACGCCCTTGCCCCACTTGCGGTCCATCTTGCCCTGGATGGTGGCAAAAAGCTTCTTGCGGGCATTGAACTTGGCCGTATCATGATCGCGGATGATTATGTTCACCGATGCCGTCTCCACGCTTCCGCTGATGCCCACTACGTGGAAGAATCCCTGATACTTTGAGGTGTGTTCCGGCCTTTCCTTAGGAGGCAGCAGGGCGAGGATTTCATTGGCCACAACTATTGAGTTTATCATCTTTCCCTTGGCGTATCCCGGATGGATGTTGCAGCCCTGGATTTCAATCTTGGCTGAGGCGGCGTTGAAGTTCTCGAACTCCAGTTCTCCCACGTCTCCGCCATCCATAGTATAGGCAAAGTCGGCTCCGAAATCCTTTACGGAGAAGTTCTCTACACCTCTTCCTACCTCCTCGTCAGGAGTGAAGGCTATCTTGATGGCACCGTGCTTGAATTCAGGGTGTTCCATCATATACTCCGCAGCGCACATTATCTCGGCAACTCCGGCTTTGTCGTCGGCTCCCAGCAGGGTGGTTCCGTCTGTGGTTATCAGTGTCTGACCCTTGAAGTTCTTGAGTTCAGGGAACATGGCCGTTGACAGCTTTACTTTCTTTGCCTTGTTCAGGACGATGTCCTTGCCGTTGTAGTTAGGAATGATCTGAGGCTTGATGTTTTTGCCTTCAGCGTCCGGAGCTGTATCTACATGGGCTATGAATCCTATTGCAGGAAGAGGCTTCTCTCCCTTCTTGAGCTTTACGTTTGAAGGTATGGTTGCCATCAGGACTCCCTTTGCGGAAACCTTTGCCTTGATGCCCATTGCCTTGAGCTCATCGCTGAGCATATTCAGCAGGTCAAACTGCCTTTGGGTAGAAGGAGCCTGTGTGGCTTCAGGATCTGAAGTTGTCCATACTCCCACGTATCTGAGGAATTTATCTTGTACTTTTTCCATATTGCTGAAATTTTATTCGTCGATGAAAATAGCGGTTGTTGATGTAAGCTTAATCCTGCCCCTTTGGCTTCTTGGCTCTCAGCGATGAGAACAGCAGGAATGCTGCAACTGCAAGGTAGGCAACTATTGCAACTGCCTGTGCACTTCCGGTTTCGGCCCATTCCTTGGCAAAGAAATCCTTGCCGGCAAATTTGAGGATGGCAGATACAACTCCCATCAGTGCACCGCCTGCAATGAATCCGCTGGCAAGAAGGGTTCCCTTGTTGACACGGGCTTCGTTAAGAGCCTTGTCCTTGCTTCTTGAACCTACGTACCATGCGATTGCGCCGCCGGCAAGAAGAGGGAGGTTGAGGTCTATCGGGATGAACATTCCAAGTGCAAAAGCAAGAGCAGGTACCTTGCAGAAGTTGAGGATCAAGGCAATTACCGCTCCTATTCCGTAGAGTACCCAAGGAGCTCCCTGACCGCTCATAAGAGGTTCTATGACAGCGGCCATGGCGTTTGCCTGAGGTGCAACCAGCGCATCTTCTCCGGTAAATCCGTAGGTCTTGTTGAGCACTATCATCACTCCGCCTACCGTAGCCGCCGCTACCAGTGTGCCGATGAACTTCCAGCTTTCCTGAACCTTAGGAGTATTGCCGATCCAGTATCCGATCTTGAGGTCTGTGATGAAACTTCCTGCAACGGAAAGAGCCGTGCAGACAACGCCTCCGATAATCAGCGAGGCGACCATTCCCGGTACGCCCTTGAGTCCGCAGGCTACCAGAACCACCGAGCCAAGTATCAAGGTCATGAGCGTCATTCCGCTTACCGGGTTGCTGCCTACTATTGCTATTGCGTTAGCAGCAACTGTGGTGAAGAGGAAGGCTATGATTGCAACTATGAGCAGGGCGATAACAGCCAGAAGCAGCTTGTTGCCGTCAGGAATCACTCCAAAGTAGAAGAATATGAAAGTTGCGGCAAGAGCCAGGATGACTCCCCATGCTATTATCTTCATGCTCAGGTCTCTCTGGGTGCGGATCTCTTCTGTCTGGGCACCGCCTTTCTTTGAAAAGCTCTTGGTTGCAAGCCCGAATGCCGACTTGATGACTCCTGAAGACTTTATGATTCCGATGATTCCGGCAACTGCTATGCCGCCGATACCTATCTGCCTTGCATAAGTCTTGAATATCATTTCCGGACCCATGTTGGCAACACCCTCGAACGTAGTTCCCAGGAAAGATACCGTATCAGGCCCGCAGAGCCAGCTCATCAGAGGAATGATTATGAACCAGACGAGCATGGAACCGCAGCAGATTATGAAGGCATACTTGAGTCCGATGATGTACCCAAGACCCATGACGGCAGCTCCCACGTTGTACTTGACCATGAGCTTGGTCTTGTCTGCGATTACGCTTCCCCAATGGGTGGCGGTGGTGTAGATGGTCTCGCTCCACCAGCCGAAAGACGATACGATGAAGTCGTAGATACCTCCAATCAAACCGCTGATAAGCAGGAGCTTGGCTCCGCCGCTGTCACCCTCTCCGCTCTTGATTACCTGGGTGGTTGCGGTAGCTTCAGGGAACGGATAGTCTCCGTCTTTTTCCTTTACGAAGTATTTCCTGAAAGGAATCAGGAAGAGGATTCCGAGAACTCCTCCAAGGAGGCTTGAGAGGAATACCTTGATGAAGTCTACCTGGATTTCAGGATATTTTGCCTGGAGGATGTAAAGGGCAGGAAGCGTGAAGATTGCACCTGCTACTATTCCTCCGGAGCAGGCTCCTATAGACTGGATGATCACGTTTTCTCCCAACGCATTCTTCCTCTTTAGGGCAGTGGAAAGTCCTACTGCAATAATCGCGATAGGGATGGCGGCCTCAAATACCTGGCCCACCTTAAGGCCAAGATAAGCTGCTGCTGCAGAGAAAATTATGGTCATAACAAGACCTATGGTCACACTGTAGGCAGTAGCTTCCTTGTACTTTTTCTGTGGATCTAGAAGCGGTTTGTATTCCGGCTTCTTCTGGTTTTTGGTGTTGTCTGACATATCTTGAACTGTTGATTTCAACTTTAGAGCGAATTTACTAAAAATCGCTGAGGAAAAGGCACAAAATTGCTACATTTGCTTTTACAAGCTTCCAATGTTGCTTGACGTACGATATGACATACAAGAATAAGATTCATGCCTTGCTTCTTGCTTTGCTCTTTCTCTTTACAGGAGGAATGGCTCACGCTCAGTTTGTAGGTGACGTAAAAGATTCTCTGAGAGTTCTTTGTGTAAAATATGACAACAACGTTTCCGGCCTTGACGGGGTGGTTACGATTACAGCTATCATGGAGTGCGACAGCATCAAGATGCCAACTTACATGGTAGGGGATTCAATCGTCCAGTTCTTCAGCGACATAAGGGTGGATATGATCAGAAGCATCCAGTTCCTCCACGGCAAGACACTTCCGCGCAAGCTCCAGAAGAGCTTTCCTACCGGTCTGATTTCTATATCTTTGAAGGAAAATGAAGATCTTAACAGCAGCCAGGTGCTTCCGGAAGGAGACAACATTTCCCGTAAGGCTTTTGTTACCAAGATGGCCTTTTCAGAGATGTCTGAAGGAGGTTCCTTCGCTTCGAAAGTTACTTCCTTGGTAGAAGATTACGGTACGGATGACATATCTTTCCGCAATTTCAAATACTTCAATGCCAACAGGGCAACGCCAATCCTTGCCATAGATTCCCTCAACCGCAAGGCATTTGTAAAAAGCTTCAACGATTTCAAGTCAGGTGCCATTGGCAACATGGTTGCCTACAGTTCTGAGGAGGCCCAGAAACTCATCGGCGACAAGGGAGTAAACGGTCTGGTCATCGTTGAAATCAATCCGAAATACACTCTGCAGCAGGCTATTGTAGGTGTTGCAGAGAAGATGCAGAATCTGCTGGAGCAGATGTATGTTGTTAATTTTGAATCCATGATGATTCGCGACCCGCTATATGTAAAAGATTCTTTAAATAACTAAATAACAAAAGATTATGGGAAAACTTCTGAATGAATTCAAGGAATTTGCTGTAAAAGGCAATGCCGTTGACATGGCTGTTGCCGTAGTTATCGGCGGTGCTTTCGGTGCCATTGTTACTTCTCTTGTAAATGATCTGATCATGCCTTGCATAGGAGTCCTGATCGGAGGAACTGATTTTGCCAATCTTGCAATCACCCTCAAGGAGGCGGTTGTTGAAAATGGTGAAACAGTTAAGGAGGCTGTCCTGTTCAAGTATGGACAGTTTATCAACGCTATCATTACATTCCTCATCGTAGCCTTCTCTATCTTCCTTGTAGTTAAGGCTTTGAATAAGCTCAAGAGAAAGAAGGAAGAAGCTCCGGCCGCTCCTGCAGAGCCATCTGCTGAGGAGAAGCTTCTTACGGAAATCAGGGATCTTCTCAAGGAAAAGAAGTAGGATAGGACCCCAAAAAGTATCAGAACAAAACGGTCTCTCTTTTTTAGGAGAGGCCGTTTTTATTGCAGTTAAGGGTCTGCGTTATGGCAAACCAGGGTCTGAGCTTATTTATATAATAGGTATTTATAGTTTTTTGTCGGCTGGGTTGATTTTTGCAAACATCAGAGTTATAGATAGTTGTGTGTAACTACAGGAAATTTCATCAAAAATTTTTGAAAAAAAGTTTGGAAAGAAATAAAAAGTGCTTACCTTTGCAGCCCTTTCGCGCCAGACCGCTGAGGTCTGAGATGCAGAAAGGGGGGCTGAAAATATTTTTCAAAAAAATTTTTGGAAAATGTTTGGAGGTAATGAAAAAGTTTCTACCTTTGCAGCCCGCTTCGGA
>CACZFO010000012.1 GCA_902780455.1 uncultured Bacteroidia bacterium
AACTTTGATGATAGCTTGCGTTTCTCCTTCATTGACTTATTCAGATGAAACTTTAAGTACATTAAATTATGCATCAAGAACAATGAACATAAAAAATAAGCCATTAGTTCAAATGGATGGGAAAGAAAACACTGTGGGCAGTTGCAGAGTATCTGGGAATCGGCTCTGCCGGCAGGATAGTCGTTGAACCTCACAAGGCCTCACACTGCACAAAGAGCGAAGACCTTGACCACGTTTACACCGGAGACCACTACTATGTTGCAGAAAAGGACGGGGCCATCGTTTCCTACAAGCACAAGAAACTGCCTGCAGGTACATATGAAGTCTATCGCTGGAAAGTCGGAGCAAAAGCCACCGTCAATGCAGAGGGAGAAAACTGCTGGGAGAAACTTTCAAACTATACCCAGGACGATGAAGGAACAATGAACATATCCATCCAGCTCAGCGAAGGCCAGAGAGCCGGTTCGCTCCTGCTTGTAAAAACAGAGTAATCATGAAGAAACCCGGACTTCTTCTCTCCCTTCTGCCGGTTGCCATACTGGTCGGGACGATTGTATTGAGCTCTTCACTGTTTGACGGAGACCTTACGTCGGGACCGGCCCAGACAGCGCTCGTCTTTGCCGCTGCTGTTGGTTCGCTGATTGCCATGTTCTGTCTGAAGGTCCCTTGGGACAAGATTGAGAAGGCAATGACAACCAACCTGAAGAATGCCGGAGGCGCTATTTTTATACTGCTGATGATTGGAGCTCTGACTGCATCCTGGGTACAGAGCGGAGTTGTACCTTCTCTTGTCTATTACGGGCTTAAAATCATTCATCCGTCAGTGTTCCTGATAGTCATCTTTGTCTTTACGGCGCTGGTTTCCTTATTGATAGGAAGTTCCTGGACAACGATTGGAACCATCGGAGTTGCGATGATGAGCGCAGGAAGCATACTTGGCCTGCATCCCGGATGGCTGGCCGGAGCAATCATTTCCGGTTCATACTTCGGAGACAAGATTTCACCTCTGTCAGACACCACCAACCTGGCTGCCAGCATATCGGGAGTAAAACTCTACGACCATGTAAAGTACATGCTCATAACCAATGTCCCTTCCGTAATCATTGCAGGAGTCATATTCGCAATCGTAGGAACTTCAGCCGCTTCCGAGGCCAGTCTGGACGTAGAGCAGCAGATAGCTGACATATCTTCAACCTATAACGTATCGCCCTGGCTCCTGCTGATTCCGGCCTTTACGATATTCTTGATGGTGAAGAAACTCTCACCTGTGCTGACTTTGCTTCTGAGCGCGGTATTCGCATCTCTGCTGGCCTGCATTCTCCAGCCCCAGATCGTGGATCAGATCAGTCCTTTCGGGCAGATGACATGGCAGACTTTCTTCTATGCCCCGATAAAGCTGATGTCCTCCCACATAGACATCGCAGCCCCCAACCCGATGCTCGAAAAGCTGGCCTCTACGAACGGTATCGGCGGAATGATGAACACGATATGGCTGATTATAAGCGTAACAATATTCGGAGGCATGCTGGAGGCAGGCGGATTCATACAGACAATTACAGAGAAGGTTGAGAAACTCATACGCAATACGGCAAGCCTGGTGGCCACTACGATTTCCACATGCGTTTTCTGCAACCTTGCCCTGAGCGACCAGTACATGTCCATCATAATACCTGGCAACATGCTCAAGGAGGTTTATAAGGACAAGGGATACGAAGGCAGGCTGCTGAGCCGTTCACTTGAAGACTCGGCCACCGTAACATCCGTACTTATTCCTTGGAACACATGCGGTGCCATGCAGTCAGGAGTGCTGGGTGTACCTACCCTGGTCTATGCTCCGTACTGTCTTTTCAACTATATTTCGCCATTGATTTCTATATTTGTAGCCGCAGTTGGTTACAAGGTAGTCCGCTGGGGAAAGAGAATCAGATAATTATTATAACAAGATAGATTTATGAATATTTCTGAAAACAAAGTAGTTAGCCTGAGTTATTCACTCGTGGTAAACGGAAAGGAGATTGAGAAAGTTGAGGCTTCAGAGCCGCTGACATTCATTTTCGGAAGCGGGATGCTTCTGCCTAAATTCGAAGCCAACGTGCTTGACAAGGAGGTAGGAGACTCATTTGATTTTGAACTTGAGGCTGCAGACGCATACGGTGAGATGAATCCTCAGATGGTAGTTGACCTTCCGCTCAAGATGTTCGAGATGGACGGCAAGATAGACTATGAGATAATCAAAGTTGGAAACATACTCCCGATGCAGGACAGGGAAGGCCACCGCATGAACGGCATAATCAAGGATGTGAAGGCATTGGAGCAGAAAGTGACCATGGACTTCAACCACCCGCTGGCTGGAGAGAAACTGCATTTTACCGGCAAAGTTGAAAACGTAAGGGAGGCTACCGAGAAGGAGCTTCAGGACGGACTGTACGGAGAAAAGATACAGCACGACTGTTCCGAGGAAGGCTGCTCAAGCTGCGGCGGCGGTTGCAGCCACTGCCACTAGACCTTGCGGGCAACGTTGATTCCGTCAAGGGCGGAGGAAACTATTCCGCCGGAATAGCCGGCACCTTCTCCGCACGGGAACAGGTTGCTCAGCGATATGTGCTGCAGAGAATCAGGATCCCTTGGAATCCTTACAGGAGAAGAAGTCCTGCTTTCTACGGCAAGAAGAAGAGACTGAGAGGTGTAATAGCCTCTCATCTTTTTATCAAAGAAGAAGAACGACCTTTTGAGCCTCTTGTACACTTCAGCAGGCAGGACTTCGCTGAGTTTTGCAGAGTAAGCCCCTATCTTGTAAGATGTTGCAGGAAGGTCTGCAGAAAGCCTGTCCTTGCAGAAATCATCCATCCTCTGGGCCGGAGCCTTGAGACTGCCGCCGTTGTGGGCAAAGATTCCCTGCTCAACCTTTTCCTGGTATTTGAGCAGTTTGAGTGGCCCCCATTCGGAGAATTCTTCCACGTCCTCAGGCTCTACGCTGGTTACGATACCGGCATTGGCCCATGGAGAATTACGCTGGGAGTTGCTCATGCCGTTAAGGACAACCTCTCCGGGAGATGTAGAAGAAGGAAGCAGTATTCCGCCCGGGCACATGCAGAACGAGAACACTCCACGGCCGTCTATCTGCGCCACAAGTGAATACTCGGCTGGAGGAAGGTTCCTGTCCCACTTCCCGTGATACTGTATGTCGTTTATCAGGCTCTGGGGGTGCTCAGCCCTTACACCCAGGGCAAAACCCTTGGCCTCAAGCGCCCATCCCCTTTCGTAGAAAAGCTGGTAGATATCCTTGGCCGAATGGCCGCAGGCAAGTATGACCGACTTGGAAAGATACTCGGTTTCCTTCATGGTTCCGTCGTCAGACTTCTCCATGCACCTGGTGCTCCACAGACCGTTGTTCATGCTTGCCGGTATGAAATCCACAGCCCTGGAATTGAAATGGACCTGACCTCCGTGGGCGATGATGCACTTTCTGATTTCCTCTATCACGCCAGGAAGACGGTTGCTCCCTATGTGCGGATGGGCATCGATGAGTATGGAAGGGTCTGCTCCAAATGCCACAAGCTGATGCAGCACTTCCCTGATATCACCTTTCTTGGTACTTCTGGTGTACAGTTTTCCATCTGAGAAACATCCTGCCCCTCCTTCTCCAAAACAGTAGTTTGAATCAGGGTCTACAACCTGACGGAGCATGAGGTTTGCCGTGTCCCTTTTCCTGGCGTGGACATCCTTTCCCCTCTCGATGATCACAGGGCACTTGCCCCTTTGAATCAGTGTGAGGGCAGCAAACAAACCTGCCGGGCCGGCACCTATTATCACAACTTTCTCTCCTTTGGAACAATCCAGATAAGGTTCGGTTTTGAAAGGCTGGAAAGGCTTGTCAGACTTGAAATAAACCTGGGTCTTGTATTTTATGGCTATCTTCCCTCCCCTGGCGTCTATGGAACGGCGGAGGATATGCACATGGGCTATCTTTTCTCTGGAAAGGCCGCATGCCCTGGCGCACTTCTGCGCAACGGAATCGTCATTCTGCTTTTCGGAAGGTGAAAAGGAAACTTCTATATCTCTCATAAGGTCAATGCATTTGTGAGGCCCTTGGCACAGATGGAGCATCCAGGCTGCAGAATTCTCCCCTGCGGTACTTGTAAAGGCCGCTGATGGCTATCATGGCGGCATTGTCGGTAGTGAACTTGAATTCCGGAATGAAAGTCGTCCAGCCTCTTTTACTTCCCTCCTCAGCGATTCTATCCCTCAGCCCGGAGTTAGCAGAAACGCCGCCACCGATGGCAACCTGCTTTATTCCGGTCTGTTTCACGGCCAGAAGGAGCTTCTTGAGCAATATGTCTATCAGGGCTTTCTGGAAACTGGCGCAGATGTCGGCCTTGTTCTGCTCGATGAAATCGGGATTCTCCGCAAGCCTGTCGCGAAGAAAATACAAGAGAGATGTCTTGATTCCGGAAAAACTGTAGTCAAGACCCTGGATATGAGGCAGGTTGAATTTGAACCGCTCAGGATCGCCCTCCTTTGCAAGACGGTCTACCACAGGTCCTCCGGGATAACCCAGTCCCATCATCTTTGAACACTTGTCAAAAGCCTCCCCCACGGCATCGTCTATGGTCTGGCCAAGTATCTCAAATTCAAAATATCCGTTGACCTTTACTATCTGGGTATGGCCGCCGGAAACCAGAAGGGTAAGGAAGGGAAACTCCGGAGACCGGTTCTCCTTTCCTTCCTGCCTGACCAGACATGAAAGTATGTGGCCCTGAAGGTGGTTTACCTCAACCAGCGGCTTTCCGGAGGCGATGGACAGTCCCTTGGCAAACGAAGTGCCCACCAGCAGGGAGCCCAGCAACCCCGGACCTCTTGTAAAGGCGATGGCATCAACGTCTTCCATGGTGACCCCGGCTTGCTGAAGGGCCTGGTCAATCACCGGAACAATGTTCATGAGATGGGCCCTTGAGGCAAGTTCCGGAACTACGCCTCCCCATTTCTCATGTACTTTCTGGCTTGCTATTACGCTGGAGAGCAGGTATTCATCCCTCAGCACGGCAGCGGAAGTGTCGTCGCAGGAAGATTCTATGCCCAGTATTATGTCGCTCATAAAAGATGTCCGTTTGTTCTGATGTGCAAATCTAATGAGTTTTTGCTTAAATTTGTATGTTTAGAGCAATATAAGCAAAGGCGAATGGGCAAGATTGGCAAATACATAGGCTGGTTCCTCCTGGGTTTGTTGTGTCTTGTCATGACCCTGTATCTTGTAATCCAGATTCCTTTTGTCCAGACCAGGATCAGCAAATACGCCCTCAAGAAGCTCACACAAAACATCCCCGCCGAATTCTCAGTAGGAAATGTCAACATCCATTTCTTCAACCGCCTTCACATAGAGGACTTTGCCATCGTGTCAAAGGACACCCTGATTAGCATAAGGAATGTGGACGCAAGGTTCTCCCTGAGAGGCCTTCTGGACAAGAGCAAGGCAATCAAGTCTTTAGACATAGATGACGGTGTATTCAACCTGATCTTTGAGACAGATTCCTCCACCAACATAGACCGCATATTCCCACCTTCATCAGACACATCTTCCCTCAACCTGAACCTGTCGCTGAAAAAGATACATGTAGGAAACTTCCGATTCAACATGGTGGATCCGTTCCATGATCCTGGCGCCGTCCAGGGGCAGATGAATTTCGCCGACCTTGCAGTACGCAACATTTCATTCGAGGCTTCCGACATCAACATCGCAGGAAACACTGTCAAGGCCGATATAGACAACATCTCGGGAGACGAGAAGAGCGGTTTCAAACTCAAGTCAACTAAGGGTAATTTCCTCCTCGACCAGTCAGGAGCCACCCTGTTCAGACCTGATATAGTGGCAGAAGGAAGCCGTTTCAGGGGAGATTTCCTGAAACTGGGATTCACTACTGCCAAGGATCTCAAATACTTCCTGGACAAGGTGGAAATCAGGACCAGGTTCAACAACAGCACCCTGGCCATGCGGACCATCGGGCGCTTCGCCCCTGATTTCCTCAAATCTGACCTGATGCTCCTGGCCAGCGGAGAAGCCGCAGGTACTGTAAGGGACATGCTGGTAAAGCGGGCTGAGATTGTCACCCAAAGCGGAGAAACCGCCGTTTCTGTTGCAAACCTCACTCTCAAAGGACTTCCAAACGCATTCCATACTTCGGTCAACGGAGAAATAAAAAAGCTTTCAACCAACGGGAAAGACCTTTCCAACACCATAGCCGGCCTTTCAGATGGAAAGAAAATAGACTTCCTGGAATCCATGCCGAGGATGCAGGTCTGGAACTATTCAGGAAAAGTAAGCGGAACGCTCGGACATATCGTAACGGACGGAGTGCTCTCCAACGGTTCTTCCAGGGTAGCGGCCCATGCCGCAGTCAATGCGGCCAGGGACAATACGGCTCCTCTTGTTGCCTGCCGCGTGGATGCAAACGACGTCAACCTGTACCAGTTTACGGGAAGTTCCATGCTGGGAGCCTTCAGCGGCAAAGGCAGCGTAAAGGTGGAGATGAAGGGAGGTTCTCCTGAAGTAACGATAGACAGTCTGAATGTCAGGAAGATAGGAATAAACGGATATAACCTTACCGGAATATTCGCAAAGGGTGTGTACGCAGAAAACATCTTTGACGGAAAACTGATATGCCACGACCCTGCCCTTGACCTTATGTTCCAGGGTAACATATCAACCGAATTCAAGGACGGCAGTACGTTCAACTTCTACGCAAACATCCCTTACGCAGACCTTAACGCCCTCAAGATAGATACCAGGGATTCCATTGCCGAAATCAGCACCTTCATAAGCGCAGACCTGTTTGCCGATTCCGAGAACAACATGTTCGGTTATCTGAAAATGGATAACACAACCTACACCAATTCCCACGGCAAATACAATATCGGCAATCTCGACGCCACTTCGCTGTATGAGAATGACAGGTACGTCATCAACCTGGTATCAGACTTTGCCAAGGCAAGGTATGAAGGAACAAGGATGATAGACAGCTTCATCTACCAGTTCCGCCACCAAGTTCTAAGACGCCATTTCAGCAATCTTCTAAAGCCTTACAACCAGTTCTATGCAAACGAGCGGTATAATCAGGATTACAGCCTTACCCTCAAGACATTGAACACTCAGGGCATATGCTCATTCATTCTCCCGGGGCTCTACATCCAGAACGGTTCTTCCGTCAGGATAAAAGTTACAGAAGACGACCATTACAGGGTAACGGTATCGAGCGGAAGACTGGCATATGAAGACAACCACCTGAAGAATTTCCGACTGAACATCTCCGACAGGGATTCCAGCATTGCGGCCTCTCTGTTTACAAGGCAGATTGCCGCTGCCGGAATAACGGTAGACAGCACCAGGCTTTTTGCCAACCTGCAGGACAACAAGGCTGACATATCCCTGAACTTCCATAATGACAGCACCATTGCTAACCAGACCAATTTAAGGGCCCTGGTTTCCATACTAAGGGACAGCACGATATTCCTTGACGGAAGACCGGAGCATATGACAAGCCCTATTGCCGTCAATTTCAGGGAATCCGACATCACCCTCAGAGGAAGCAAATGGTATCTGAGGCCTTCGGAACTCATCTATTCAGACTCACTGATAGTTGTAAACGACTTCAGGCTGGAAAACAAGGACCAGATTCTCCAGGCCCGGGGAACGCTCTCCCAGACAAGACCAGACTCTCTTGGAATCGCAATGGACAACTTTGACATTTCGCTGATTGACCAGTTCCTGGATGATCCTCTCGGTCTTGGCGGAAAATTGTCCGGAAAGGCCTTGGTTTCCCTTCACAAGGACAATACCCAGATGTTTGCCTCTTTCCACGGAGACAATATCCTTGTCAACAATTCATCAGTTGGAGCACTCGACATCAATGCCGCATGGTCTGCAGAACAGAAACATTACAACATAGACATAGAAACTCTCAGGGATGGTCAGAAGAAGCTTGATCTGACAGGTTTCTACAGGCCATCGGATTCTTACGTGGAATTTGACACCGATTTCAACGGAGTGGGTCTCAATTACTTTGAACCTCTCCTGGACGATGTAGTATCCAACACGGGAGGTACGCTTACCGGTAATCTCAAGATATCCGGACCTCTTGACGACATTTCACTTGAGAGCCGTGACTGCCGTTTCAACAAATTCAAGTTCACGGTAGATTACCTGAAAGTTCCTTTTTCCCTGGACGGTCCTTTCTCAGTGGATGACAACGGCGTAGAACTCAAGAACTGCATGCTCACCGATTCCCTTGGCGGCAACGGAAGAGTCAGCGGCGGCATCACTTACAACAAGCTCAAGGACATAAAGATAGACGTTGGCATAAGCCTGAACAACATGCTCAGCCTTAATACCTTGGAAAGAGACAACGAAGACTTCTACGGTACTGTTTTCTCCAGCGGGAACGTCAACATCAAGGGAGACCTCAGCCGTATCAGGCTCGATGTCAATGCCAGGACCAACAGGAAAACACTGCTTCACATTCCTCTATCCGGAGCATCCAGCGCAAGCAGTTCAAATATCCTCACGTTCGTACAGGAACAGAGACCTGTTGATATAGACCCATACGACACCCTTTTCTTTGCAAGGCGCACAAAGGTTTCCAAGCCTATGGAAATAGATGTCAATCTCAACGCCACCGCCACTCCTGATGCAAGTATCTGGCTTGAGATAGACAAGTCTACCGGAGACATAATGAAAGCCAACGGAAACGGAAGGATAGGCATAAGGGTAAATCCTTCCAAGGATGTATTCAGGCTCTCAGGAAACTATGCAATTGAAGAGGGAAGCTATCACTTCGTACTCATGGGCCTGGCTTCAAGAGACTTCACGATCAAGCCGGGCAGCAGTGTCACCCTCAACGGCAAGATCGGGAATACCGCCCTTGACATTGAAGCCGTTTACAGCACAAAGGCCTCAATAGACAGGTTGATCGCCGATTCTCTCTCGCTGGGTTCCAACAGGCAGGTAGATGCCACCATCAAGATAACCGGACTTCTGGACAACCCTCAGATAAAATTCGGAATAGATATCCCGGACCTGGACCCTACCACCAAGCTCCTGGTGCAGAATGCCCTGAATACTGAAGACAAGATGCAGAAGCAGTTTGCTTCATTGATTGCCTTCGGTAGTTTCACCCCTGAGATAGGCTCCGGAATTTCATCGTCCAGCAGTTCTGCGCTTTATTCAAATGCAACATCAATGATCGTGGGGCAGGTCAACAACCTGCTGATGCAGCTGGGAATCCCTCTTGACCTTGGATTCAGTTACCAGCAGGGAGGCCGTTATTCAAACGATGCCTTTGAAGTTGCCGTATCCACCCAGCTGTTCAACAACAGGGTGATAATCAACGGAAGCATGGGTAACGACCCGTACTCCTATGCCACAGGAAACGATGTCAAAGGCAATCTCGACATCCAGGTCAAACTCGACCGCCGGGGCAAGGTACGAATGACCTTCTTCTCACATGCAACGGACTTCTATTCCAACTATCTTGACATGAGCCAGCGCACCGGCATGGGTGTGGCTTACCAGCATGAATTCAACTCCTTCAAAGACCTGTTCCGTAGACGCAGCGCTGCCCAGAAGGAATACGAAAAGATGCAGAGCATAAAGGAGAAGGAAGAAAGGAAGGCTGCCAGGGAGCAAAAGAGGGAGGAAAGGAGAAGGCTCCGTGAAGAAAGCAAGTCTAGATAACCACTTCTACGATTTTACCTATTGAGGAAGCGTCATAAGGTCTTTCCACCCTTATGTAATTACCGGTATACCCGCCCATCAGGGAACCCTTGACCCTGCCTTCGAACAGCACTTTCTGGACAGATCCCACATAGCGGGAACAGTACTGCTGATGCAGCTCGTCGGAGAGCTGTTCCAAAGCCTTGACCCTTTGGGTCTTGACGGATTCCGGAACCTGCCCCTCCATCTTGTCGGCAAGTGTCCCTTTCCTTCTGGAATACGGGAATATATGAAGGAACGCAGGACTGATTTTTCGGATGAATGAAAGGGTGCTTGAAAACTCGGAGTCCGTCTCTCCCGGGAAACCTGCTATTACGTCTATCCCGAAGAAAACATCCCCCATCCGGCTCCGGATATAATCTATCCTTGAGGCAAAAAGGTCTGTGTCATATCTTCTGTGCATTCTCTCCAGCGTCTTGTCGCAGCCACTTTGGAGCGGTATGTGGAAATGAGGCTGGAACTTTGTTCCTGAAGCAATCCAGTCTATCATCTCCTCCGTAAGAAGATTAGGCTCTATTGAAGAAATCCGATAGCGCTCAATTCCTGAAACCCCGTCCAGAGCCTTGAGGACTTTCAGAAGGCCTCCATCATAGTCGCCGATATTGACGCCGGTAAGAACTATCTCCTTTACACCCTTTCCGGCTATTTCCTGAGCCTGCGACACCAGGGTCTCTACCGGAACGCTGCGGCTACGGCCTCTGGCATAAGGGATTGCACAGTATGTGCAGAAATAGTTGCACCCGTCCTGAACCTTGAGGAAGGAGCGTGTCCGCTCACCGTACGAACAGGCAGGAAAGATATGCTCAGCGATTGCATCAGAGCATGGAGAACCCTCCAGCATTTCCATGCACAGGGGATAGATGCTTCCCTTCTTATCCTGCTCAAGGACAAGGGAAACTCCGTCGAGAGCCTCTATTTCAGCCTTCTTGAGAGTTGCGTAGCAGCCGGTTACAGCTATCAGGGCACCGGGATTGAGTTTGTGTATCCGGCGGATGATGTTGCGGCACTTCTTGTCGGAATGTTCCGTAACCGTGCAGGTGTTCACAACGCATACGTCAACTCCCTTGGAGTAAGGGGAAACCTCCGTAAAGCCGTTGCGAACAAACTGCTGGGCAATGGACGAACTCTCGGCAAAGTTCAGTTTGCAACCAAGTGTGGCTATGGCTATCCTCATGATTCAAAAGTTACACTGGAAGCATAGAGTTTACCCCCCAGAGGAGGATTTATCTTGTCTATCGTGACTGATATCCTGGACAAGGACGGAAAATCTTTCCTTATATGGCCAGTAATCCTGGATGCCACGTTTTCAAGCAGGCTGGAAGGAACATCCATCTCCTCCTTCACGATATCATACAAAGTCTGGTAGTTTACTGCATCCTCAAGATTGTCAGAGGCCGCAGCTGCTGAAAAATCCCCTTCCACGGTGAGGTTAACCACAAATCGGTTACCAACAATCCTCTCCTCCTCAAAACATCCGTGAGATGAGAAGAATTCCATATCCTTAAGCTCTATCCTATTCATAATCAACCTAATAAAATAAACACACAAGGTCTTTTGCCAATCTTGATACCGGAGTTTCTCCAAAGCCCTACCGGCATTGTCTTTATGTACTCCGCAGGAAGGGAGATGTCGGCCGCAACCGTCAGCATCGTTGAAGCTGAACACACCTCCAGTATTGATGCCAGAAGAGAGTCATTCCTGTAGGGAGTCTCTATGAAGATCTGGCTCTGGTTGAACTTACGGGAGTGCGCCTCAAAGAAACGTATCTTGGCTTTACGCGCATCCTCCTTAACCGGCAGATAGCCGTTGAAGGCAAAGTTCTGCCCCTGGAGGCCGCTGCTCATCAAAGCCATCATCAGCGACGAAGGCCCCACAAGAGGAACTACCTGTACATCTTCCCTGTGAGCGGCAGCAACCAGGATGTTCCCGGGATCGGCAACCGCCGGCAGACCGGCCTCTGAAATCAGCCCCACGTCGTTGCCCTCAAGCAGGAGTGAAACATAACCGGCCCCTGTCCTGGGATCAGTGTGCTCGTTGAGTTCGTAGAAGTTCAGCGATTCTATCTTACCCTTCATGCCGCACCTGGAAAGGAATCTCCTGGCCGTGGTTATTTCCTCCACCACAAAATGCCGGATGCTTTCCATGATGTATATGTTCCTTGGCGGAACGCAGTCCGCAACGGAGCCCTCTCCAAGGGGAGAAGGAATAAGATATAACTTTCCTTTTGCCATAAACTGCACAAAGATAACTTATATTTCCTATTTTTGAGGTATGGAAAATTCTATAACGTTTCTTGGTACCGGAACCTCTACGGGAGTTCCCATGATAGGATGCCACTGCTCCGTATGCAGCAGCACCGATCCAAGGGACAAACGTATGAGGACATCTGCCTACATACGTTACAACGGCCTTAGGCTGCTGATAGACTGTGGGCCGGATTTCCGCACCCAGGCCCTTTCCAACGGCATAGAAGACCTTGACGCAATACTTTTCACCCACCAGCACAAAGACCACACCGGCGGGTTGGACGATGTCAGGGCCCTTAACTACATAAACCAGAAGCCTACGACCATTTATTGTGAGGAACGTGTCCTGAGCGGTCTCAAGATGGAGTATTCCTACGCTTTTACCGACCATCCCTACCCAGGAGTGCCCAAGTTCGACATCCACATAATAGATGAGAATCCGTTTGAGATTTCTGGGCAAAGGATAATCCCCATAAGGGCGATGCACTACAAGCTCCCCATCCTCGGATACCGCATAGGCAACCTCTGCTACCTGACAGATGCCAACTATCTGGCTGATGAAGAGATAGAAAAACTCCAGGGGCTGGAAGTCATGGTTCTGAGTGCGGTCAGGAGAGGCAAACACATCTCCCATTTCTCATTGGAAGAAGCCGTTGCCCTGGGCCTCAGGATAAGTGCAAGAAAAACTTTCATAACCCACCTCTCTCACCAGATGGCTGAAGATGACAAAAACATCAAAGGCACCCATGCAGATCTTTCTGCAGAGATGCCCCCTGGAATATTCATAGCCTATGACGGCTTGAAAGTCAGCTTCTAAAAATTGTCGAAAGAAAACGGTATGAGGTCATTTACAGAAGAGATGACCTCTATCTTTTCCTGCGCTCCCAAAATTACCCTGATCGGCCTGCCGCCTCTTTTCTGGGCATCCAGCATCACCTGGATGCAGGCTCCGCAAGGACGTGTAGGAGTTGCCGTCAGTTTCCTTCCTTTCTTTGCTGCAATGGCCATCGCCTCTATTGGCACGTCAGGACATTTTGAGAATACATAATAAAGCAGGGAACGCTCAGCGCACATTCCTGAAGGGAAAGCCTCACTCTCCTGGTTGGCTGCCTTGAAAATCCGCCCGTCCGCCATCCTTACGGCAGCACCAACCCTGAACTTGGAAAAAGGAGAATAGGAGAAATCCGTAGCGGAAACAGCCGCTTCCAAAAGTTCCGCATCATCCTTGGCAAGAAGGCCGGCAGAAGTAAACTCCTGATATTCTATGACTATTTTTTTCTTCATATAGAACTGCTTTATTGGCAAATTTAATAAATTTGTATCAGTTGTAACACAATAATCGCGATATGGCAAAAAAATCAAAAAAAGGCAGGGTGCTCAGATGGCTTCTGCTTGTTGCAGTGATACTTGCAATTCCCGCCGTCATCGGTCTGTGCAGGTTCCTTCAGCAGAACAAGAAGAACATTGTACACAAGACCGTACTTTACATCAGGCCGGGAACTGATTTCTCTTCTCTGATGGATTCCCTGGAAAGGAATCTGGCAGACATCGGTTCCTTTGTCAAGGTTGCCAACCGCGAACAGCTTCCGTCACACATACATCCGGGGCGCTACGTACTTGATTCGATGGCTACCAACATACAGGTAGTCAGGAATATAAAATATGGGTACCAGTCTCCTCTGATGCTTCCTCTGTCGGGCAGGATAAGGCACGCCAAGAACCTTGCCGCAAGGCTGGGCAGGAGGATGATGGCAGACAGCGCCTCCTTCATGGAAGTCTTCACCGACAACGATTATCTGGCCACCCTTGGCACAGACACTGCCAATGTCCTCAGCCTGGTCCTTCCGGATTCCTACGAATTCTACTGGACTGCAACACCAAAGGAATTCCTGGAAAGGATGAAGAAAGAATACGACAAGTTCTGGACGGAAGAAAGGAAGCAGAAAGCTGCAAGAGCAGGGCTCAGCCAGAAAGACGTTTCAATTCTTGCTTCAATAGTATATGGAGAAAGCAACCATGTGCCTGAGTATCCGAAGATTGCCAGCGTTTACCACAACCGTCTGAAAAAGGGATGGAAACTCTGTGCAGACCCTACCGTCATCTATGCCACAGGCGATTTCACCATCACCAGGGTACTTAAGAGACATCTTGAAACAGACTCGCCGTACAACACCTACAAGGTTTACGGACTTCCTCCAGGCCCTATCATGGCCCCTACCAAAGACTGCATAGACGGTGTGCTCAACGAGGAAAAGACAGACTACATGTTCTTCTGCGCCAGCCCCAAGTTCAACGGCACCCACCGCTTTGCCCGTAACGAAAGGGAACACTTTGCCAATGCCCAGGCATACCGCAGGGCCCTGGACTCCCTGACCCGTGCCAAGGCAGCCGCTGCAAAGGCTTCTGCAGAATAGTTTTTTTCTTTCAAAGAAAATTCATACTTTTGCGCCGGGGTAAGTCATATACGACCAGCTCCCTCAAAACTCCCCCAGGGTCGGAAGGCAGCAAGGGTATGAGGTTGTAGCGGTGCGATATATGTCGCTTGCCCCTTTCTTGTATAAAGTCATGAAGATAATCGTAGGACTCAGCGGAGGTGTGGATTCGAGCGTTGCTGCTTACCTGCTAAAGCAGCAGGGCTGCGATGTTGAGGCCATGTACATGCAGAACTGGCACGACATCACCGGAACCCTGCACGGAGAATGCGAGTGGGAGGAGGAGAAAGTTGTAGCCGAAATGGTTGCCCGCAAGATCGGAATCCCTTTCCATTTCGTGGATCTGAGCGATGATTACCGCAAGCAGGTTGTAGACTACATGTTCAGCGAATATGCTGCCGGACGCACCCCTAACCCTGATGTCCTTTGCAACAGCAAGATAAAGTTCGCCTCTTTCCTTGAGAAAGTTGAAGAACTGGGCGGAGACTATGTAGCCACGGGGCATTACTGCAAGAAAGAAACCGTCAATGCCGGCGGAAAGGAGATTTACCGGATACTTGCCGGTGACGACCCCAACAAGGACCAGAGTTACTTCCTGTGCCAGCTCTCCCAGCAGCAGCTTTCAAAGGCGCTGTTCCCTATCGGCCATCTTACCAAGCCCCAGGTCAGGGAGATAGCCCGCCAGGCCGGACTTCCGTCGGCCGAGAAGAAAGACAGCCAGGGGATATGCTTTGTAGGAAAGGTGGATCTCCCGGTGTTCCTGCAGCAGAAGCTCAAATCCAAGGAAGGCAACGTGGTGGAGATATTCAGCAAAGATTATGAGGCCATTCGGTCAAGGCAATCCCTTGACGATTTCTCACCTGTCCGCTACAATCCCGAAGACGGAAAAATCATAGGCAGGCATATTGGAGTCCAGTATTACACCATTGGCCAGAGGCACGGGCTGAACATTGGCGGACACCAGGGAAGCATCTTCATAATTGCAACAGACACCGCTACAAACACAATATACGTTGGAGAAGGCAAAGACCATCCGGGCCTGTATCGCAGAGGATTGAAGATCAACAGGGAAGAGGTGCATTGGATAAGGGAGGACCTGGCAATGCAGGTGGGAGAAAGCCGCGGTTACCTGGTCAGGATACGCTACCGCCAACCCCTTCAGCAGGCAACTCTCCAGATGCGCAGCGACGGTATGTACATACTTTTTGACCAGCCGCAGAGAGGTGTTACCCCGGGCCAGTTTGCAGCATGGTATTCCCCTGACGGAGAGATGATTGGAAGCGGCCCCATCAAGGAATAGAAACATCATCAAGATAAAAATACGCCCATGAAAGCAAAAGCATTATCCGCCGTCATCCTGTCAGCGGCATTATTACTTCACATTTCTGCAAGAGCACAAGAATCTTCAGCGATGTATAACTCTGAGGAAGTCACTTTTACAAATCCTTCAGACGGTGCGGTGCTTTCTGGAACCGTCCTTTACCCTGCCGGAGTTGAGAAACCTGCCGTACTGCTGATGGTAAGCGGAAGCGGACTCCAGGACCGAAACGAGGAAATCCTGGGGCACAAACCATTCAAGACCATAGCTGAATATCTGGCTTCCAAGGGAATAGCAACACTTAGATATGATGACCGCTCCTTTGGGAAATCTACTGGGAGCATTGAAGGAGCCACAACCCGCACATTCATGCAGGATGCCCTCGCTGGCGTGGATTTCCTCAGATCCCTCGGAAAGTTTTCCAAGGTAGGCATACTCGGCCACAGCGAAGGAGGAACGATAGCCTTCCTCATAGCGGCTGAAGGAAAAGTTGATTTTATCGTAAGCATGGCCGGCGGTGCAGTGCAGGGCAAGGAAAGCGTGCTCACTCAGAACTACAATGCCATGAAAGCCCAGGGAGTAACCTCTGACCAGATAGGAGAGATACTTGATGCTCTGGAAGTTGTGTTTGACAAACTGATAGCCAGTCCTGAGGATGAGCCGGTTTCGGTTTCGCTGGGCAGGATTGCCTCTGAAAGTGAGAATCCCGCACTTGCCCAGACTCTGGCCATGCAGCTCGGGAACGATTCCAACGGCAAGTGGTACAAGTATTTCCTCGGGCTGGATCCTTCAGAGGCAATAAGCAGGATCAGCTGCCCAGTAATGGCAATCAACGGCACAAAGGACTTTCAGGTAGACTGCAAGGAGAATCTGGGCAACATAAGGAAGAAGCTCCCGCAATCAGACAAGAACCTGATAAAAAGTTACGAAGGGCTCAACCACCTGTTCCAGAACTGTTCAACAGGTTTCCCTACGGAATATGCGCTCATAAAAGAAGATATCGCCGAGCAGGTGCTCAGCGATATCGCAACTTGGATTGCAAGCCTCTGATCATTTCAAAGACTCCAAGGCTTTCTGGACTTCCCTATCGGTCATGTTGTCATAACGGATGTAATAGTCCAGGCCGTAGAGATTGCGGACTATCAGGCCTTTGAGATAATTGCGCAAATGACCGCCTGATTTTTCGAGTTCTTCCTGTGTAAACTCTATCTTGTTCTCCCTTGCATATTCAAGGAACTCTTCCATGTATTTGTCAGACACGGTGAACTTTGATACAAAGTTACTGAAGGTCCTTGAGTTGGCCTCCTCTTTCTGCGAGGCTGAAAAAGTGCCGTATTTCCTCTCGAAATCCTTGCGGTGGGCATCTGCATAAATGCCTACGAAATCGCTGAGGACACCCCTGTTTACAGCGGCCAGATAGCTCTTGGAATAATAGGAAGTGTCCATAGGAATATAGATATCGGGGATTATTCCTCCGCCTCCGTAAACGGTGCGGCCGAGTTTGAGGGTCTTGAACTTGAGGGAGTCATTTATCTTTATGCTGTCTGCATTGAAGGTTTCACCGCTGAGGTATCTTTCATAGAAATTCCGGTAGTACTCCTCCGCCTTGCCCATCTTGTACGGGCTCTGTATGACTCTCCCGCTTGGAGTGTGGTAGCGGGCTACGGTAATCCTTACGCGGCTGCCGTCTTGCAGAGGAAACTCCTGCTGCACAAGACCTTTGCCAAATGAACGGCGGCCAATTATGGTTCCCCTGTCCCAATCCTGCAAAGCTCCTGAAAGGATCTCGCTGGCAGAAGCCGAATTCTCGTCAATCAGTACGGCAACCGGCACGTCCTGAAGCTTTCCGCTTCCATCGGCAAAATCATCTGTGCGTGGAACGGCACGACCCTCAGAATAGAGGATGAGCTGCCCCTGCTGCATGAACTCGTTGACAAGCCTGAGAGCGGTGTGCAGATATCCGCCGCCATTGCCCCTTAGGTCTACGATGAGTCCCTTCAGCTGCTTTCCTTCAAGAGGTTTCATGAACTCGTCATAAGTCTGGGCGCCAAAACTGCTGACTCGTATGTACATTACCCCAGGCTTGATTTCATAGGCAGAAGACACGGTGTTCAAAGGAATCTTGTCTCTTGTAATCACAAGTTCCCTTTCTTTTTCTCCGCGACGTATTACCCCTACCCTGACTTTGGTTCCCTTATCTCCCCTGAGATATTTGAGAACCCTCATCTGGGTTAGTTTGGTTCCGCTGATCACCTCACCGTCCACAGAGTTTATCTTGTCGCCTGCCCTCAGGCCCACTTTCTCGCTCGGTCCGCCCGGAATCACGCTCTGGACCGTAAGGGTGTCCCGGATCAGGGCATATTCTATTCCTATTCCCTCGAATTTTCCAACCAGCGGTTCCTCCATCTCCTTCACATCCTTTGCGGAGATGTAAACGGAGTGAGGATCAAGCTGCTGCATCAGATGTACCATGGCATCCTCGCTTATTCTGGATACGTCAAGGGTATCCACATAAGCATTGGCCAGAAGGAAAAGTATCTGCCTGAACTTGGTAGATTCCATTCCCAGACGGGCATTGTTGAAACTGATGGTCTGCCTGACCCTTGGCTGGGCCATGTAACTTTGGGAATATGCAGTTGCCTGACAGAACAGGGCTGCCAGCAATACCGATAGGCTTAAAAGACGTTTCATCATAAGAATTTCTTTGGAGATGTCTTCTCCGGTATATCAAATATCATTCCCTCCTGGGCAAGAAAAGTCTCGGGGAATATTTTCCTGGCCTCATCGAGAAGAAGGTCAAGGCTGCGGTATCTTGAAGAGAAATGACCAAGCACAAGTTTCTTGGCCCCGGCGGAGAGGGCAACCTTGGCTGCATCTTCACTGGTAGAATGGGACGTGGTCCTGGAAAGAGCCCTCAGGTCAGAAGCATACGTGGCTTCATGATAGATGAGGTCCGTGCCTTTTATCCATTCCTGCAGCTTGGGGAATGGAGCGGTATCGCTGCAATATGCAAAACTGCGGGGTTCAAAAGGCCTGTAAGCCAGATCCTCGCACTTGAGGACAGTCCGGGTTCCGTCAGATAGGGTTCTGATGACATCCTCCCCTCTTTTGAGCGTACCAATCTCCTCAAGGGAGAGCTTGTGGGCAGTAACGGCACTCTTCATTACATTCAGGGCAGGTTCCTTCTCCCTGAACAGATAGCCGTAGGTCTCAATCCTGTGGCGGAGCGGAAAGGCACGTATTTCAAGGTTCTTGAATTCAGCCACTGTAACCGGTTCCTTGCAGCGGACGGTATGCAGCACAATCTCATACTTGACCTGCCCGAAATGCTCAGAAATAGAATCCAGAAGTTCCTTCATTCCGTCAGGAGCATAAATATGGAGAGGAGAAAGCCTTCCTGTCATATCCAGGGTGGAAATCAGGCCGAACAGCCCGAACACATGGTCTCCGTGAAGATGGGATATGAAGATGTTGTCAAGCCTGGAAAACGGAACCTTGAACCTGGCCATCTGCATCTGGCAGCCTTCGCCGCAGTCTATCAAGAACAAACGCCCACCCACGGTCAGTGAGTGAGCGCTTGGAAATCTGGAAGATGTCGGGCGTGCAGAAGCACTGCCCAATGTCATCAGAGAGAATTCCACTATTTATTCTCCCCTTTTTCCATCTCCTTCTTCAGGTCTGCAAGAGCATCGATATCGCCAAGAGTGGTCTTCTCAACACTTGCCTTCACCTTCTTGATAGCCTTCTTTGTGCTTTCAGCCTCGGCTTCCTTTTCCTTGATGATCTCGCCGGCTTCAGCCCTCTTCTTGTCTTCAGCTATCCTTGTGTGTGAAAGGATGATCTTCTTGCTTGACTTGTTGAATTCGACAACCTTGAAATCAAGTTTCTCTTCTGCCTTTGCAGTGGTGCCGTCTTCCTTAACAAGACCCTTCATAGGAGCAAATCCTTCGATTCCATACTGGAGAGCGACTGTAGCGCCCTTGTCGTTGAAGGAAACTATTGTACCCTCATGGATGGAACCCGGGGTGAACATGCTTTCGAAGGTATCCCAAGGATTCTCCTCAAGCTGCTTGTGGCCCAGTGAAAGTCTTCTGTTGTCCTCATCGATGTCCAGAACTACAACCTCGAACTTCTCGCCGAGTGAAGTGAACTCTGAAGGATGCTTGATCTTCTTGGTCCAGCTCAGGTCTGATACGTGTACCAGTCCGTCTACGCCTTCCTCAAGTTCAACGAATACACCAAAGTTGGTGAAGTTGCGAACAATTGCAGTATGACGGCTTCCTACAGGATATTTCTCCTTGATGGTTGCCCATGGATCAGCCTTGAGCTGCTTGATGCCAAGTGACATCTTGTGCTCTTCACGGTCGAGAGTAAGAACCTGAGCCTCAACTTCTTCTCCGAGCTTGAGGAAGTCCTGTGCGCTTCTCAGATGTGAAGACCAGCTCATTTCAGATACGTGGATAAGACCCTCGATACCTGGCTGGATCTCTACGAATGCGCCGTAATCGGTGATGACAACAACCTTACCCTTGACGGTGTCACCAACCTTGAGGTCAGGATTGAGTGCATCCCATGGATGTGGAGTAAGCTGCTTCAGACCGAGAGCGATTCTCTTCTTCTCCTCGTCAAAGTCAAGGATGACAACGTTGATCTTCTCATCCAGCTTGACAACTTCCTCTGGATTGCCGATGCGGCCCCATGAAAGGTCAGTGATGTGGATCAGACCGTCAACACCGCCCAGGTCT
Source organism: uncultured Bacteroidia bacterium (assembly GCA_902780455.1). Taxonomy (GTDB): domain Bacteria; phylum Bacteroidota; class Bacteroidia; order Bacteroidales; family UBA932; genus Egerieousia. The sequence continues at coordinate 20,505 of CACZFO010000012.1, forward strand.
ACGAATACGCCGTAAGAAGTGATGTTCTTGACAGTTCCCTCAAGAACCTGACCCTTCTCAAGCTTGGCGATGATAGCGCTCTTCTGAGCCTCGAGCTCTGCCTCGATGAGAGCCTTGTGTGAAAGAACCACGTTGCGGAACTCCTGGTTGATCTTTACAACCTTGAATTCCATGGTCTTCTCAACGTATACATCGTAGTCGCGGATAGGCTTTACGTCAATCTGGGAACCTGGCAGGAAGGCCTCGATTCCGAATACGTCTACGATCATACCGCCCTTTGTACGAGCCTTGATGAAGCCCTTTACGATTTCGTTCTTCTCGTAAGCCTCGTTCACCCTGTCCCAAGACTTGAGTGAGCAAGCCTTCTTATGTGAAAGGATCAACTGACCTTTCTTGTCCTCAGGATTCTCAACGAGAACATCCACCTTATCACCGATGGCAAGGTCAGGATTGTACCTGAATTCATTTCTCTGGATGACACCCTCGCTCTTGTAACCAACGTTTACGATAACCTCTTTCTGGGTCAGTCCGGTAACGGTACCTTCGATTACCTCATTCTCGGCAATCTTTGAAAGTGACTCGCTGTAAACCTTCTCGAGATCTTCCTTGCTTGCAGATGAAGGAACATTGTTCTCGAATGCGTCCCAGTCGAACTTCTCAGGGGCGATGGATGCATTGCTTTTTCTTTTCTTAGGAACTGCAACAACCTCAGGAGCTTCCTCCTTGAAGGACTCGGCAGTCTCCTTGACAACGGGAGTATCTACAACTTCCTCGTTCTCAACGTTTTTGATTTCTTCGTTCATAATAATAAAACAAATTAGATGTTAAACTTTATTTGTAGATCAGCCCAAAGGCTGAAATTCAAGCGTGCGAATATAGCAAAAAATTCAATATAGAGAATCGCTGAGGGCAAAATCGGTAATGAACTTCACGATTTTTTCCATGACGGCCTCTATATATCGTTTCCCTTTCTCTACTGTAGCTTTCCTAGGATCCCCTACACCGGTATCTTCTGTTGTCTTTGCCCAGTCACGGGGAGCCCATGCGGTCTTGTCGTTGAGGCCTTCTATCTTGAAGTCGTTGTGGTGGCCGTCGCCTGCCTGCTCAATGTTTACAAGTTCAGGGTAGTAGTGCAGCATGACGCAGGTTTCCTGCTCGCCGCCGTGGTCGTCTATCTTCTCCTCAAAGAAATCCTTCAGGGGAAGGATGGAGAACCAGGCTACAACGGTAATCAGGAAATCGGGATATTTGATCTGGACATCACGGATCATGCCCTTGAAATTATTGCCGCCATGGCCGTTCATAATCAGAAGTTTGTGAATACCCTGCTTCCTGAGGGATTCCACTATGTCTTCCAGGACTGCAATCTGGGTCCTCTGCGATGCGTGGATGCAGAAAGGAAGCTCTATCTGGCCGGGATTCTGGCTGCCAAGCGGAATGCCCGGAAGAACCATGGCATTGACACCGTTTTTTGAGGCCTTTTCTGCAGCCTCGAATGCAACAGCCTGTGCATGAAGCATGTCCGTGCAGTATGGAAGATGATAGTTATGAGGTTCCGTGCTGCCCCAAGGCAGGATTGCCAGATGATAATGCTTGTCTTTTACATCTCCGTATCTGGCTGTAGTTACATCAAATTTCGAATACATCTCAATTATTTGTTATTTGCCGGCTTTATCAAATATCAGGGTGACATCTTCGCCTCTTGGCTTGAGATCGGCGTAAGGCTTGGTGGATTTTTCCATCAGGTGCCTCATCTTCTTGATCAGACGGAAATCGCGCCTTCTGGCAGCGGCTATCTTGTGCTCAAGATTCTTCACATGCGGATTGTAACCCTCTTCAAGATAACCGGCCCTGGCCTTGAGCATCAGGACCTTCCTGACCTTGCTGTCAAGTTCTTCTATTGAAAGTTCGCCGGATTCAACTGCAGCAACAAGAGCATTGATGCATTTAGCCGGCTCATCCGGCATGAGGATCATGTCTGACCCTGACTTGTATACTGCCATCACGGCCTCAACCGGAGTACGGTTTTCATTGGTAAGGCCTGCCATGGCGATGGCATCGGTGATGACGATTCCCTTGAAGCCCTGCTCTCCCTTGAGAACATCGTTGATAAGGGTCTTGGATATGGACATGGGAATGCCGCTCGGGTCAATGGCAGGAACTGATATGTGTGCCAGCATCATCATTTCAACACCGTTGTCTATCAGGTTTTGGAAAGGATAAAGGTCCACACTGTCCAGATAGGCCTTGGAGTTCAATATGACAGGCAGCTCAAAATGGGAGTCGGCCGTGGTGCCGCCATGTCCGGGATAATGCTTGCCGCAGGCATAAATGCCGGCATCCTGCATTCCTTTCATATACGCAGTGGTCAGCACGGAAACCTGCTCCGGATCATCGCTCAATGTCCTGAGAGCCCCACCCCTCATATAATATTTGCTGACGTCCGCAACCGGTGCGTAATTGACCATGACGTTGACATCCTTAAGTTCCCGGCCTACATTCCTTCCCATCTTGTAGAACAGTTTCTCCGCTCCTTTTTCTATTCGCGACAACTGAGCCTGCCTTGGATACGGAAGGTATTCTGGGAAACGCATTGCAGCACCCCACTCGCCGTCTGTAGCCACCATCAGCGGTATTTCGGCCAGGGCCTGGAGCTCGTCCATGCGCTTGAGGAATTCCCTGATGGAACCGCCCATCAGGATTACATTGCCAAGACCGTAGTCTCTCACAAGGGAATCCTGATATGCCCTGGTCCTAGGACTTGGGTTGCGGCTTATCTCAACCACAAACAGCTGGGCAACCTTTTCTTTTACGGACATATTGGCAAGCACCTTCTCAACCTGCGCCTTGTGCCTTACAGAATCCTTGTCCTGTGAAAGGGCTGAAAAAGGAAGCAGGATGAAAAGCGCTGCAGCCAATACGACAGTCTTCCCGTATGTGAAGAGACTCTTCATTTTGACATAATTACACACCCGCAACTCTCTTACGATATTCTGCCAATGCAGCGTCGAGCCTCTCATGGGCGGTAGTGTCACCTGGCACATTGTGGGAAGGATGGATGTAAAGCTTGACTCCGCGGTCTGCAAGTATTTCAGCTACGGTGCATATAGTCATCCATACAGTAGTTACGAAAGCCATGGTAGAAAGAGGACCTATCTTGTCAAAATGATTCTTGAGGTCAACTGAAGCATCCTGGAGCGGGCAGCATGAGTCAACTACATAATCTGCAATCTGGAAGAGGTTCTTTCCGCAGCTGTGGCGAGGAACCTTTGCACCTGTCTGTCCTGCTGATCCGTAAGCTATCACCTTCATTCCCCTCTTCTGGGCTTCAAGGGCTACATCTATGTTCACGGCATTGATTCCGGTATGGGAGAACAGCCAAACAAGATCATCCTTGTGGAAGTTCCAGCTGCTCATTATGGCCTTTCCGTAACCTTCTGCCCTTTCGAGCCAAAGGAACTGGTTGATACCCATCTCGCCGTTGATATGAGTGAAGAAAGTCAAAGGAAGTTCGCACAGTGGATGGAATCCTACAAAACCTCCGATCCTCGGATACATCTCCTCTATAGGAAGGTTTGCATGCCCGCAGCCGAAAGTATGGATGAGGTGGCCTGCCTGCAGACAGTCGGCCATTACTTCAGCTACCTTCCTGATCTGATCCATCTGTGTGGACTCTATCTGGTCCATTACGCTAATAGCGTTCTTTTTCCATTGATTTGCTAACATGATTCTTGTATTTTTAAATATTTATTGAACTATTTCTATGGATGTATGGTTTCTTTCTGATTGCTGTCACTCATGCGCTGCCTCCTGCATGCAAAGCATGCAAACGGAGCTATCACCAGTATCGCGATGATCATTCCAGCAAGAAGGTATGCGAAAGCACTTCCGCCACCGCTCGCAAACAGCTTGCCCATCAGGAAGTTGCCAAGGAACTGGCCGCACAGGGCTATGAAGATTGCAGCCGAAAAGGCGGCACCGCTCATCTTGCGGAAGACTCCGCCCAGACGGGCCAGCATCACAGGATATGTGGCTCCAACTCCAAAACCTATGAGAGTCATCGCGATCCAGCAAATATAAGTTGAGGAACGTCCAATACCCATCAAGGCCACACCGGCAAGGGCGATCACCATGTAGATGAAAAGTACAAGGAGATCTTTTCCCTTTTTCATCATGGCTCCGAGAGCAAACCTGCCGATCATCATTCCCACCGTGAAGAATGTCAGTGAAAGAACTGCGTCATTCTCGGCGATTCCGCCTATCTGTGTAAGGAATGATGTCGTATAGCTTCCGCTGGTACCCTCAAAGGCACTCTGGAAAAACAGTGTGAAAGCCACGAGCAGAAGGGCTCCGGATGTGAGCATCCTGCGATATTCATAGCCTGAAGGCTTGCTTGAAGCTGATATCTTAGCCCCCGGGAATCTTATCGCGATGAAATAGACAACGCTTGCCAGCATAACCACGGCACAGGCAATCAGGGGAATCTTATAGTTGGGAATGAAAACGCAGGCAAGCGTCCATACCATTGCACCTATGCAGTAGCAGGCGCCCAGTATGCTCATCTTGCGGCCCCTGCGGTCTTCGTCATAAATGTCGGACACTATGGCGTTGGTTTCACCGTTGAGCACTCCTCCACCAAGGCCTACGCAGAAGATTCCGGCAATGAGAAGAGGCATCTCCGTGGAATAGGCCAGGATAAGAAGACCTGCCAGCATTATCAGGCTGCTGACGATCAGAAGCCATTTGTAACCGTACCGGTCCATTATAGGGCCGAAGAGTACGGTTCCTATGATTATGCCTATGGACATGTACATAGGAAGACCTATGGCCTGTGGAACTGCTTTCACCAGCGGAGGCATTATTGCTCCCAGGGAAAGCATGGCAACTCCGAAGAATGCAATGCCCAGACAGGCTGCAAGGTTTACTTTTTCTGTTGAATATTCTTTCATTTCTCTTGTCAGAGGTTAAGGTCCTTATTCTTGGCAGAATCCGAAGATCTGGCCACAAACGGGAATATGATGCATACTGCAACCACCATTACGCACATTACCAGCGGAAAGAAGCGCGGAAGACCGGCTTCAACTGAGGCTGGCAGGAACATCTTGCCTACCAGGAAGTTGCCTATGAGCATACCCACCTGCGCAACCACTACTGAAAGCGAAACCGCAGCTCCGGAATGTCTCTTGAACACCTGGCCGAGATAGTCGAAAATCACAGGTGCGGTTACCCCGATGCCGAATCCGAGCAGGGTCATGGAAACGAAGGCTCCTATCTGGGATGAAGGCATCACGAACTGCAGCAATGCTCCGGCAAAGGCAATCGACATGAAAAGGAACATGGCAACTTTTCTCAACCTAAACAAAAGACAAATCGTAAGCACAAACCGGCCCGCAGTCATACCCAAAGTCATATATATCAACGACTTAAGCGCTACTCTTAAATCAATTCCGTTCTCAACATTTATAAAATAAGATGTGGAATAGTTTGCGCTTATAGCCTCCAATACACCTTGAAAGAAGAAAAGTAAGCCGGCTATTGCAAGTATGTGGTACTTGAAAAGTTTTACAGAATCAACAAGCGAGAACTTGTCATCCTTGGTAAGCTTGGCCTTTGGGAAAGGAATGAATATGAATGCAAATGACAGAAACGCTATGACCGCGGCAGACCACTGCATTGGAATCATCGGGTCATAAGACCAGACCGTGCAGATAAGTGTCCATAAAAGACTCCCAACGCAATAAGAAAAGCCGAGGATGCTCAGCATGGTGCCTCTAAGGTCATCGCCGTAGATATCTGATATGATGGCAATGGTCTCGCTGTTAAGCACTCCGCCTCCTGCCCCTATCAAAAACGCAGAAATTACCAGTTGCCAGAGCTGACTGCAGAAAATGAATCCGCAAAGGCCAAGAGCCAGTGCAAAAGATGAGCAGACAAGCAGCAGCTTGTAACCGTAGCGGTCCATTACGGCACCGCAGATCATCGTGCCGGCTATAATTCCCAGCGTAAGTATCCAGGGCAGGTTCTGCACACCTTCTATGGTATTTGCCAGAGAAGGGAGCATGGCACCCCAGAAGAACATGGTAACGCCGAAGAACGCACAGCCCAGGAAGGCTGCCGCGGCAACAAGAGCCCTTGGATATCCCTTTTCAGTCTTTTCCATAATCATAAGGTATAGGATGTATTATTCTTGCTCAACCTTCAGGTATTTGTCAAGCCACTCAAAGAACGTCCTCTGCCAGAGTATGCCGTTCTGAGGTTTGAGAACCCAGTGGTTTTCATCCGGATAGAGAAGAAGCTCAGCATCTATGCCCCTCATCCTGGCAGCATTGAAAGCGCTCTCTCCCTGGGAGGCAAGTATCCTGTAATCCTTCTCTCCGTGGATGCAGAGGATAGGAGTATCCCACTTGTCAACATACATGTGAGGAGAATGGGCAAATGTGTTCTGGGCCGTCTTGAGGTCCTTTCTCCAGAATGCGCCACCAAGGTCCCAGTTGGCAAACCACATTTCCTCGGTCTCTACATACTGCTGCATTTCGTTGAATATTCCGTCATGGGCTATGAAGGCCTTGAAACGCTTGTCGTGGTTTCCGGCAAGCCAGTAAACTGAGAATCCTCCGAAACTTGCTCCGACGCATCCAAGATGATCCTTGTCTACATAAGGTTCCTTTGCAATGTCATCTATGGCAGACAGATAGTCTTTCATGCACTGTCCGGCGTAGTCTCCGCTTATCTGCTCCAGCCACTCCATTCCAAAGCCCGGAAGGCCCCTGCGGTTAGGAGCTATGATTATGTAGCCGTTGGCTGCCATTATCTGGAAGTTCCACCTGTAGCTCCAGAACTGGCTTACTGGAGACTGAGGGCCTCCCTCGCAGAAAAGGAGGGTCGGATACTTCTTGGAAGGGTCAAAGTGAGGAGGATAGACAACCCAGCTGAGCATCTGCTTGCCGTCTGTAGTCCTGGTCCATCTCTCTTCAACCTTTCCGAGTGCCAGCTTGTCAAGGATGTGCTTGTTCTCAAATGATATCTGGGTAGCCTCTCCAGACTGGACATCCACGCTGTAAATATCGTCCGGGAGCATCATAGAATGTCTCTTGGCTATTATCCGGCCGTTTGAGAAGGCCAGGCTGCCGTAGTCATGCACTCCGTCTGTGAACTTGCACACGTCTCCGCTAAGGTCCGTTCGGTATATCTGGGTTGTACCATGCCATACCCCTATGAAATAGAGCGTACTGTCGTCTGCCCAGATGTAATCGTCAACCCCGCTTTCAAACTTCTCGGTAACGTATGTCTTGGCACCGCTTGCGATGTCGAGGATACAGAGTCGGTTGCGGTCGCTCTCATAACCGTCTCTCTCCATGCTCAGCCATGAAACCTTCTTCCCGTCAGGGCTGTATGAAGGATTGGTGTCATATCCTACGTTGCTGTCTACCTTCTGCTTGTTTACATCCTGGTTCTGCAAAGACTCGTCATACCTAACCTGAGGCCTTTCGTAACCGGCAGGCTTGCAGAGGTTCCTGGTCAAACCAGACGCTATGTCATATTCAAAGATGTCTGAATCGGTGCTGATTGCGTAGTCCAGTCCGGTCATCTTCTTGCAGGAGTAGGCAACCTTACGGCTGTCTGGGCTGAATGCAAGCTGCTCGCTTCCTCCGAAAGGCTTTGAAGGGCACTCGTACATCTGCCCCTCGAGGATGTCCTTGATGTTGCTGAAGACTCCTCCGTCAAAATCTGCAATGAAAGGATGAGGAATGGTCTCCACCCACTCGTCCCAGTGCTTGTGCATGACGTCGGTGACAATCCGCCCGGTTGTCTTTGGAAGGTCTGAATACTTGTCCTTTCCAAGTACTACGGAACCATCGTACGGTATCTGGGATACCAGGATAACTTTCTTTCCGTCAGGAGAGAAGAGGAAGTCTTCAACCTCGAGTTCAACACCGGCTGAATCCTTGGCGACAATCTTCCTGGCACCAGTGCCGTCGGCATTCATAACCCATACGGAGCTGACGCCGTCTTCACCGCTCAGATATGCAATCTTGCTGCCGCCGTCTATCCATACCGCACCGCCCTGGCTCTTGGGAGACTTGGTTATCATCTTGTTGTCAGAACCGTCTGAATTCATCAGGCAGATGACTGTATGGCTCTTGTTTTCCTTTACGCTGTAGTAAGAAACGTTGTAGAGTATCTTCTGTCCGTCCGGTGATGGCTGGACTCCGCCTATCCTGCCCATAGCCCAGAGAGCCTCCGGGGTCATGAGGTCAGATGAAAGGGAAACCTCCTGTTTCCCGATGAATTCCTGAGGCTCTTCCTTTGCGGAATTGCAGCCTGAGATAAGAGCAGTAGCTGTTATCATCGCGATTATACTTAATCTTTTCATATATTACTTATTTTTAATTTCTTACAAGATATCCAGCACCTATGAGCGCAGCATCGGAACCAAGCTCGGAAGCGCAGAAGCGGGTCTTTCTTATGGCTATCGGCTGAGCCCATTTCAAGGCCTCAGAATAAATATCTGGAATAAGGTCCCTGGCAGGTCCGGAGAACACCCCGCCTCCAAAGACTATGATTTCCGGATTGAACAGGCTTACCAGGTTTGCCGCTCCCTTGCCCCACATCTGAACTGCCTTAGAGATGACCTTTACGGCAGTTTCCTCTCCTTTGGCATAAGCGTCAAAGACCTCATAGGAAGAAACCTTACGGGCGTACAACTTGCTTGCCTGGTACCCTATCCCGTTGCCTGAGGCAAAGGTCTCAAAGCATCCGCACTGGTCCCAGTCCTTGTCATATTCAGATTCAAGGGCCATCCAGCCGGTAGCTCCAACTATGTCATCCGCTCCGTGGAGAACACGGCCGTCTATGAGGATTCCGGCACCTATGCCGCTCCCTACTGCAATATAAATGGCATTATCACTTTCCCTTGCTGCTCCACGCCACTTCTCGCCCAGTATGTAACATGTACGGTCGCTCTCTATTTCAATGCGTATTGAGCCCAGAGCCTTTTCCAGGACGCTTCTGAGCGGATAGTCTTCCCACTTTGGAATATTTGGGCACCAAACGGTTCCCTTCTTTGAATAAACAATTCCAGGGACGCATATTCCCGCCCCTGAAATGTCATAATCTGCCTTCAACGATTTTATCAGGTCCGATATCAGATACCCGGCATCATCGCCGGCACGGCCTTCAAGAAGGCTGTAGCGCCTTTCAAGTATTTCTCCGCCATCGTTGAAAACTGCGGCAGAAACCTTTGTGGCCCCAAGATCAATACCTAAAACTGCCATTGTCTATTTTGTTTTCCTCCTCCTGAAAAGAAGAGAAGCCAGGAATACGCTCACAAGCATGACCATTACTATCCAGCAGAAATCCCTGAGCCCGAACTCCTCGCCGAATATCGGAAGTTTGACGTTCATACCAAAGATTCCGGATATGAGTGTCGGAGGCATGAACAGAAGTGAGACATAGGTAAGGATCCTCATTATCTTGTTCTGCTCAAGGTTGATCAGACCGAGAACCGTATTCTGCAGATATTCAAGCCTTTCAAAATTGAAGTTGGTGTGGTTCAGAAGCGAGGCTATATCGTTCACCAGAACGTCCAGCCTCGGACGGATATCACTTGGGAACTTGTCACTTCGGGTAAGGGCGGTAACTATCCTCTGCTTATCCACGATATTTTCCCTTACCATCATGGTATTCTCCTGCATCTGGTTGATGTCCAACAGGAAATCCTCATTAACCTTGGCACCCACATTCACATTCCGGCCGAATTTCTCAATTTCCTTGGCCATCACCTCTATCATGTCAGCATCGAGGTCCACCCTGTTTTCCATGATAGCCACAAAGATGTGGTAGCCGGTCGGATACAGCTTGTAGGAATAGACCATCCTCTTCTGGAATTCGGTAATGGTTCTCAGGGGAACCTGGCGCGTTGTAACCAGCACACCTTCCGATATTACAAAAGAAACACTGTCCTCGGAGTAGCTGTCAGGCCCCGGGGAAATGAAGTCTGTATTTGCAAAGATTGCGTTGTCTGTTTCCGAGTAGCGGGATGAACTCTCAATCTCCTCAGCCTGAGCCCTGCTCTGGAGCGTTGTCTCAAGGAATTCCTCAACCGCTTGTGTCTCAACTCTGTCAGGTTCATACAAATCTATCCACAGGACATCATCAAATCCCAAGTTCTCCGTCAATTCCTTAACATCAGAGGTAGTGAGAATCTGCCCCTTAGATTTGTAGAACACCTGAATCATACTCCGGCCTCCTTTCTTATGGTTATAGAGTTAGACATAGCGGATTTACTTATGTGCGCAAATTTAAGAATTTTTCCTTGAGAATAACAGCATACCCAGGAATGTAAGTGCAGCTATAACTATTATGAGGGCAAATCCGAAATCGTACCCCCATCCGAATACGCTGTTCTGGATGCAATAACAAACTACCGGAACAAGAACGCAGATGAAAGGAACGGCCTTGTCTGAAGTGCCCTTCTTGGTGAGGATGCCGTACATGAACAGACCCAGGAGCGGACCGTAGGTGTATGATGCAATGGCATATACCATGTTGATTACTGAATCGCTCTTGAGGTAGTTGAAAGCCACCATCATCAGCACGAACAGAATTGATATGATGATGTTTACCCTCTGACGGACGTTCTTCTTCTTGTTGTCATCCCAGTCTTTCTTGTCCATCCCGATCAGGTCTATGCTGGCTGATGTGGTCAGGGAAGTGATGGCGTTGGCGCATGAAGGATAAGCCGCTGAAATGAGTCCGATGAAGAATACCACACCGACTATCGGCCTGAGGCTGAGAGCTACGGTAGGGAAAATCTTGTCTGCCTCGATTCCGCCGGCAGCCTTGGTAACAGATGAGAGAAGTTCAGGATGATTGGTCATGAATATAGCCAAAACCGCTCCGATGATAAGGAAGAGGAGGTTTACCGGAATCATCATGGCAACTGATGTCATCATGTTCTTCTGGCTCTCTTTCAGGTTCTTGCAGCTCAGACTCTTCTGAATCATGCTCTGGTCCAGACCGGTCATGGCAACAGGAACCACAAGGCCGCTTATGAACCTCTTCAGCCAGTGTGTACCGTGGCTCCAGTCAGTATCAAAAATGTCGGAATGAGGGTCTGAATGCACGTTGGCAAGCATGTCGCCGAATCCCCAGCCAAGTTCCTTGCAGATGAAGACCAGGGAAAGCACCACGGCCACAATCATGAAAGTGGTCTGGAAGGTGTCGGTCCAGATTATGGTCTTGACTCCGCCCTTGAGGGTGTAGAGGATGGCTATCAGCACGAAGATGGCAGCTGCAACCCAGAAAGGCATTACGTGGCTTCCGTCCGGACGGATGAGCACAAAGTTATACAGCACGAATACCACCAGGAACGTTCTTACCGTAGCACCCAGGAACCTTGAAATGATGAAGAATGAAGCTCCTGTCTTGTAGCTGCAGATTCCGAACCTCTTCTCAAGGTATGAATAGATGGAAGTCAGGTTCATCTTGAAGTACAGAGGCAGCAGCACAAGTGCGATTATCAGGTAACCGCCTATGAATCCCAGAAGCATAGGAAGGTACCAGAACCTTTCATTGTATACATTTCCGGGAACGCTCATGAAACTTACACCGCTCAGCGAAGCTCCGATCATTCCGTAAGCCACCACAAACCAGTTGGACTTGCGGTTTCCTGTGAAGTAAGAACTGTTGTCTGCCTTGCGGCTGGTCAGGTACGCGATAAGGAAAAGGATCGCCGTGTAAACCAAGAACGTAACTAGCAGTATTGTTGAATTCATCTTGTTAGATTTTAAATAATTGTCTGTTTTCTATGCTCTTGGCCAGAGTGAGCTCGTCGGTGTACTCAAGGTCGTCTCCGAATGCCACTCCCCTGGCTATGGTAGTAATCTTTATATCGTATTTCTTCAGCCTGTTGTACAGGAAATAGGAAGTGGTCTCCCCTTCCATGCTTGTGGAGAGGGCCAGCACAACTTCCTTCACTCCCCCCTCTTCAACACGCTTTTCCAACTCGGCGATCGGGAGGTCCGACGGCCCCACTCCGTCCATCGGGCTGATGATTCCCCCCAGCACATGGTAGAGCCCGTTGTAAATCTGCGTGTTCTCGATGCTCAGCACATCCCTGACACTCTCAACAACGCAGACCAGCCCCCTATTGCGCCTCGGATCGGAGCAGATCGGACAAATCTCTTCGTCGGATACCATGTTGCACACCTTGCAATGTTTGACGTTGTGCGCAAGACTGACTATCGACGAAGCGAAAAGTTCCACATTCTCGCAAGGCTGCCTGAGCATGTGGAGCGCCATTCTCAGGGCACTCTTCTTCCCTATTCCGGGCAGGGTGGAAAACTGGTCCACCGCCTTTTCAAGCAGCTTTGAGGAATATGCCATAGGTTTATTTTCCTGCCTTGTAGGCATCCACTCCGTTACGTACTGAACCGTACTTGAGCAGATACTCCTTGGCTGTCTCGTAATCCTTTATGCCGGTCTCATCCATTATCATGCGGGTTCCCCTGTCTACCAGCTTGGCGTTGGAGAGCTGCATGTCCACCATCTTGTTGCCCTTGACATGGCCGAGCTTTATCATGGCAGATGTGGATATCATGTTGAGGATGAGCTTCTGGGCCGTACCGCTCTTCATCCTTGTAGAACCGGTCACAAACTCAGGACCCACCACCGCTACCATGGGAATGTCCACAACTTCTGCAACCTTAGCCCCAGGATTGCAGGTGATGCAGCCGGTAAGCAGCCCCTTTTCACGAGCCTTGGCGCAAGCACCTACTACATAAGGAGTTGAGCCGCTGGCTGCAATTCCTACAACTGAATCATATCCACCGATGTTGAATTTCTCAAGGTCTTTCCATCCCTGGTCATAATCATCCTCGGCATTCTCAACGGCCTTCCTGATGGCTCCGTCTCCTCCGGCAATCAGTCCGATCACCAGATCGAAAGGAGCACCGTATGTAGGAGGTATCTCGCTGGCGTCCAGGATTCCCAGCCTTCCGCTTGTTCCGGCTCCAAGGTAGAAGAGCCTTCCGCCCTTCTTCATCCTCTCTACCAGAAGATCCACAAACTTCTCTACCTGAGGCAGGGTCTTCTCAACTGCCAACGGTACTGTCTTGTCTTCTGCATTCATTCCGCGCAGAAGCTCTCCGGTCGTCATCTTGTCCAGGTCCGAATAGTTGGATGACTGCTCTGTTACTTTCTTTACGCTCATTTGACTAGTTTCCCAGATATTTCTTCTTGTGATACTCAATCAGTCCGTCAATCGGACTCTTGAGGATGTTTCCAACCTTGACTCCGCATTCTGCTGCAACTTCCTCAAGCTCCCTGCGGAATATATAACCTATGGATCCAACTACATTCATCGGATATTCGTGATAGTTATAGCCATAAACATTCCTTGTGATGAAATCCTTGAATCCGCTCTTGAGCAGGTTCTGCATGTATTCCGTCTCGCGATATTCCTCGATGAAATAGGAGAACTGGGCAAGGAACCTGTTAGGAGAAGGCTGCTTGTAAACCCTGTCTACTATCTTGAGGTAATCCAGGTCATATTTTTCCTTGAAAGCCTTCTCTATGTCTGCAGGGAACAGACCCTTTATGAAGTCGGACAGAAGCCTCTTTCCAAAGTATCCGCCGCTGGCCTCATCGCCGAGGATGAATCCGCCGGCATTCACATGCTCAGCCATCTTCACTCCGTCAAAGAAGCAGGAATTTGCACCTGTTCCGATTATGCATGCAATACCTTTTCCGTCTCCGCAAAGAGCTCTTGCTGCTGCCAGCATGTCAGATGCGGCAAAGCACTTTACGCCCGGGAAAACTTCCTGGAAAGCTCCCTCCAGATCACTTCCTACAGAATCGGATACAACACCGGCACCGTAAAAATAAACTTCGGTAACGTTGTCTCCCAATATTGATTCCAGGCTTGTCCTGAGTATCTCAACTATCTTTTCCCTTGTAATGAAAACCGGATTGATGCCGGCTGTCTTGACTGAAACGGTTGTTCCGTCTTCCTTGATTGCTACCCAATCCACCTTGGTTGAGCCGCTGTCTGCTACTAATATCATCTTGTATGCTTATAAAAATAATAATCGCGATTAACACAAATCGTGCAAATATAAGAATTATTCCAAAGGAATAAAAAACAAATCCCAAAGAGAGGTCAAAGCAAATAATAATTTGACCCGTTGGCGGAATTAAATCAGTGCATACTTAATCCTGCCTATGGGTTTGTTGTTAATGTAATTGATGTATTGTAATGCGGTCATCGCACTGACTTTGCCCACTATTCGGGCAAAAAGACCGCAGGTTTCCTTGGCGTAGTTCCTGATGACGAGGAACTGGTCAGTAAGTTGTGAGAAGATTGTTTCAACCCTCTTTCTTGCCTTTGCAAAAGGAATGAAGGTCGGCTTCCAGTTCTTTTGATTGAGTCTGTAGGGACACTCAAGCCTGATGTTTGCCGTCTCGAAGAGGTCAAGCTGGATTTCCGCTCCGATATATCCCTTGTCTCCGAATATGCTACAATCGTGGTAAAGCGGCTTGATGTCATTCAGATAGTTGATGTCGTGAACACTCGCCTTGGACAGGTCGTATGAATGTATGACACCGC
>CACZFO010000013.1 GCA_902780455.1 uncultured Bacteroidia bacterium
GGCTTTGCCATTCCGCTCATAAGGTCTATCTTGACAGGAGAGCCGTTGCGAAGACCGAAAAGGCTCTTCTCGTCGTTGCTCATTTCAGCTGCCGACAAAAATCCGCCAAGCGACCCCTGCCCAACTCTCTTGCTTTCACGGCTTCTGGTATCGGTACTCCAGAGTTCCATTCCCTTTTCGCCATTCTTCACGTAATACATCTTCTTGCCGTCCTTGGTAAGGAAGTACGCCATAGGAGAACCTTCAGTGCGGATATCTGCAATACGGGTCTCGATGAGGTCAAAGTCATCAAAGACTATCGGTTTCACTTCTTTCTTGGCATCAGGCTTGCCGTCTTTCTTTTCGCCTGGTTTTCCATCCTTTTTGTCTCCTGGCTTTCCGTCTGTTTTCTTCTCGGCTTTTTCCTTCTCTTCCAGAAGCTCAAAGTCATCCTTAGAGAGCATGAACTTGTCATAGGAGTCCCTGTCAAAGAAAGCCGCCTTGACTCCACCGCCACGGTTTCCACCGCCACTGATGTATGTAATTGCCTGACCTCCAAATCCGAATTTTGCAGCTCGCAAGCCGTTAGGAGTTTCTACAGGATAACGGATCTCCCCGCCGTCTGCACTGATAAGGGCGGTTGCTCCGCCTCTCATCATGTTCTTCTGGTCATCGACCAGCAGCCACTTGCTGTCAGGAGACCACTCGAATCCCCAGTCTCCGTCGCGATAAGAATGGTTGTGGCCCTTAGGGAGTACCGTAACCTTCTTCTTTGACTTGAGGTCCATTACGATAAGGGTATTCCTCTCGCTGATGTAGGCAAGCCTCTTTCCGTCTGGAGAAACATCCGGCATGAAGTTGTCTTTTCCGTCGGCGACAACCTTGTCTATGTTCACAAGAGTTGAAGCGTAGAAGTACTTTTCAGTGGTATCCTTGAGGGTGGCCTTCATGATGTTCCAGTTGCCGTCTACCTCAGCTGAATAATAGATTGCCTTTCCGTCAGGAGCCCAGGTGATCATCCTCTCCTGATATGCGGTGTTGGTTATCCTCTTGGTACGACCGTCGTTGACGCCCACTACAAAGAGTTCGCCGCGGTTGACAAGGGCTATCTCCTTGCCGCTAGGGCTGACAGCCATCTCAGTGGCATTCCTGATGTCCATATTCCTGATCTTCTGGTAACCGGCGTTGCCGGCAATGAAGATGTTGAGTTTCCTTGCCTTCTGGCCGTCCTTGATGGTGTAGATGTCACCCTTCCATACAAAGGAGATGGTTCCGTTCTTTGCAATGCTGATCTCCCTTACAGGAAAGTCCTTGAAATCGGTCAGCTGTGTCTTGGTCCCGGAATTGAGGTCCTGCTTGAAGAGGTTCAGGGCGTTGTTGGCCTTGGAAAGCTTCATCTCGGAAATATAGTAAACGCTGTTTCCGTCCGGGCTGAAAACCGGCTTGAGGTCCTCACCCTCGTAAGTGCTTACCTTGGTGTAAGTGTTTGCCTTGAGGTCATATACCCAGATATCCCTTGTAACTGAAGATGTATGATGCTTCCTCCATGGATCCTCGTAGCCCTTCTTGTCCTGGAAGACGATCTTGGTTCCGTCTGAGTTGAAATTAGCCTCGTCCGCACCGGCTGCAGTAACCAGAATAGGACGACCGCCCTGTGCCGGAATCTTGTAGAGGTTCTTAAACATTGAAGAAGGGAAGCGGATGCTCTCAGCAGGAGCAAACCTTCCGCTGCCGAACAGCACGTATTTCCCGTCTGGAGTAAAATCGTAAGGATAATCTGCCGTTGAATTGTAGGTCAGACGGACGGGAACTCCGCCGCCGGACGGCATCACGAACACGTCAAAGTTGCCGTAAATATCTGAAGCGTAGGCAATCATCTTACCGTCTCTGCTCCACACCGGATAGCCGCTGTAGCTATCGCCGCTGGTTATGGCCGTTGCCTGACCGCCGTCAGAAGAAACCTTGTAAAGGTTGCCCATGTAACCGAAAACGATCTGGGACCCGTCTGGAGAGATGGCAGGATTGCGAAGCCATCTGACCTCCTGCTGAGCACGGGAAACACTGGCCGAAGCCATGATTATCAGAGCTGCAGCAGCAAATGAAGATAGTTTTTTGAAGATTTGATTCATATGATTAGGAATGAGTTGTTCTTATTCTTAGACGATTGGAGTTTGAGTTTGTTAACTATTTCTGGTAAAACTTCCTGTCCGGCTTTCCGTTGAAGGTACGCCTGACTGATTCAACCTGTTCATAAAGCATTGGAACCTTATGAGGCTCAAGCCTTTGCCCCAAGAACAAGGCCAGGGCCTTCTTGTCCAGTCCAGCTCCCGGAGCCATTACGGCAAGCAGCTTGAGGGCATTGCCCGTAAGGGGATGTTTAACAGGTATGCAGATGCAGTCGCTGATACCGGGAAAACCCATGGCAGCATCCTCGACCTCAAGCGGAGCAACCTTGAAGCCTCCGACATTTATGACATCATCCTCGCGACCCTTAAGGTGGAGCATCCCGTCTGAATCTATCTCACCGAAGTCCGAGGTATAGATTACCCCGTCACGGAGTATGGCAGACGTCCTTTCCGGATCTCCGACATAGCCGGTCATCAGAGTGTCTCCGGCACATGCGATCTTGCCTTCCTCAGTGATGAAAAGCCCGGAGTTTACCATCGGACGCCCCAGACACCCGGCGACGCACTTTCCGCAGTTGAAATCGTAAGTAGTTATTATTCCGGTTTCCGTAGAGGCGTAAGTGTTGTAAAGGCGGGTCTTGGGAAGCAGACGGCATAACTCTTCCATATCAGACTTGGATATGGCTGCCGCACCGGTTTCCATGAAGTCCATCTTGGATGAAAGCGCGGCAATCCTGTCAGAGGCAAACTGTATGAGGATCCTTATGCTGGCAGGAACCAGGAAGGTAGCCATCTTGTCTGACGGATACTCAAAACACCTGAAGAATGCATCAAGATCCTTAAGGCCGTCCACTATGATCATGGTACCACCGTTCAATATTACCGGATAAACCTTTGAGAGACTTCCTATATGATTCAGCGGGCCGTTTATAACAAATACCGTATCGCGGGTAAAACCCTGACCCTGAGTAAGGTTCTCAGCATCTGCCATTATGGTCCGATAGCTGATCATCACGCCTTTGGATTTTCCGGTAGTGCCGGTAGTATAGAGGATGTCGGCTGTTCCTTCCGGAATCTCGCAGCGTGAGAGTTCTTCCGAGATGCCGTCTGACAGAGCCTGGGGAATATCCTTGGCAAGAGGAACCACGGCAATCCCCTTCAGGTGGTATGCAAAGTAATCAACGATGAAATCTATGGACGGAACCGCCTTCAGGCAGACAAACCTCTGGTATTTTGAATCGGCGATGCTCCTGACCCTGTCATCCACCAGGGATTTGAGCTGGCCGTAAGTATAGCTGCAACCGTTTATGACAACAGCTGTCTTGCCCGGATAAAGGCCGGCGTTCCTTCCGAGATAGTCCTCCAGGATCATGACCTATTTCTGAGCAAGTTTATTCTCCACCAGAGCAGCCAGGCTGTCCAGATTCTTAAGGTTCAGGGGAGTTGCATCAGAACTGTCCAGCTTGATTGAGAATTCGTCTGAAAGTTTCATAAGGATAGTTGCAACACCGAGCGAATCAAGTTCGCTGAAAAGGAAATCGGAATCCAGATTGACAAGAGGCAGAGCATCCTCCAGAAGCGTACGAATCTTTTCTTTCATATTGCGAATATACAATTTTTTAACTTTGCATGAAAGATGCAAAACAACCATCAGATGAAAAAAGCTTACATAATACTGGCACCCGGCTTTGAACTGTTGGAAGCCACCGCCCCTATCGATGTCCTGGAAAGATGCGGAGTACAGGTTGAAAAGGTTGCAGCCCACCAGTCGCTGCTGGTGCCCTCTTCCCATTCGGTATTCCTCAAGGCAGACACCTTGCTGCAGGAGCAGGCAGACGTTGACAGGATACTCAGCGATGCAGACATGGTCATTCTTCCAGGCGGATATCCGGGTTATGAGAACCTCAGCAGAAACTCCCTGGTGGGAGCCATCCTTGCCGGCATGGAAAGCAGCGGAAGGAAAATAGCCGCCATCTGCGGAGCCCCTTCGGCCCTTGCAGCCTTCGGCATAGCCGGAAACAGCAAGATAACCTGCCACAGTTCAGTAAAAGAACTTATGGCATCACGGGAGAATGGGCAGCCGGCCTACTTCTACACCGGAAATGAAGTTGAAAAGGACGGCAACCTCACAACTGGCAGAGGAGCCGGAGTAAGCCTTCAGTTTGCCTTCGCATGCGCTTCAGAACTGGTTTCTGAAGATATGATCGCTGAGGTAAAGCGCAAGATGGAAATCAGTTCCTAAAGAGAAAGCCTGTTTACAACCGGATTGCTGTACACTTTGAGATACAGGTTCATCAGCGGAAGTATGGCATCGCTCCACCTGGAGAGCAGAGAATGCATCGTATCCGCAAAATGCTTGTATTCATCCAAGGTATATTTGTCAGAGAACCTGTAGGTGTTGTACAGCATGTCGTATGCTATGTAGTTGTTTGCAAAGAGCTTATACCCTGAATAAATCCTTGAGTCTATCACCGAGGCCAGGTATGCCAGGGCTTCGTTGCGGTCCAGGTCGTCTGCAGTGAGCAGTTCATCCTTGTCCAGCGGGCGGCACAGATGTATGTGCACCCTGCCCTTTGGAGACAGTATGCCATCCATTATGCTCCTGAAATCCTCACCCTTCTCCTTTATGTAAGGATGGTCCTGGGAAAGGTACAGTTCCCTGACCTTCTGCGATATGCATGTCTCCCACTCATAAGACACTGACATCGGGACGATGTTGAGTTCGGAGAAATTGTGGCCTATCCTCCTCTCGCCAGAAAGAGAAAGCATTTTCAGAACCGTCTGGCTGGTCTTGTCATCGCCGTCTTTGGTACGGCCGTTCCTGTGGGCTATCCATACAGACGTATTCCTCTGGTTGAGAACATATCTGATGTAGCTGGAAAGATGCATGGACGTCTTGTAGAAATCCTTGGAAGAGCCGCTCCTTACCACCTTGAACATGCGGTTGGCCTTGCCGAAGTCGGACACTATGCCAGGCTGCATCAGATTGTTTCCGAAAGTTATCTCTGAACAGTCAAGCCCGCTGTTGTAAAGAGCAATCTGCAAGAGGGCTGCATCAAGAAGGATATCGCGATGATTGGAAAGGAAAAGATAACCTTTGCCCGGTTCCAATGACTCCAGGCCGTCATAGGTGAATCCCTGCGTAGTCTTTGATATGATGGCGTTTATGGCATCGAACATGAAGCCTATCTGGAACTGGCTTACTGTCTTGTACCGGGTAAACTCCCGCTTTTTCTCCTCAAGCTTCTCTCCTGAGTATATGTATTCCATGACCTGCGGAAAAGCCTTGTCCGAGGCTATCCTCTGCATTGCGTCAGGAATTTCCTCGTCCCTGAAAGGGCGGATGTCATCCCACTGGGGAGACAAGTCTACGGGTGTCTTGCTGCTGAAATCCATTATCTATTCAAAAACCGTATTTTCCAACCACTCGGTAAAGCGCTCCTGCCAATTGAAGGCGCCGGACCTTGAAGGGGCCCTGACTCCGAAACCATGGCCTCCGGATGGATGGAATTCCACCTTGCAAGTTACGCCTTTTTCTTCAAGTTCTGAAGCAAAAGCATGGGAACCTTCGGTCCTGACTGTCGGATCGTCTTCGCAGCAAAGAAGGAAAACAGGTGGTAAACTACTGTCTACGTGCTCTTCCAGTGACAAATCCCCTTCAAGCGAAACTCGTCCTCTCAGAAGGTGGTTCTTGGACGGATGGTGGCAATACGGTTCTCTCATGGTTACTACCGGATATATCATGGCCACGAAAGCAGGCCTGTAACGCTTTTCTTTTTCCATGGCAGCACAACCGGCAAGATGTCCGCCGGCAGAAAAACCGGCAACCCCTATCCTGGCAGTATCTATCCCGAGCCTTGAACAATTTGCCTTCAGATAGTCCATTGCCTTGCGGTAATCTTCCAGCTGCTGGGGATAGCGGGCCCCGAAGAATCCCATCCTGTACCTGAGGACAACGGCAACATAACCTTTTGAAGCAAAGTACCTTGCAACATCATGGCCCTCCGAGTTTACAGCCAGGTACGTATAACTTCCTCCCGGCAGGATTATGATTGAGGGGGAACTGTTGGTTGCGGCCACGCTCTGATAGACGAACAGTTTTGAGCGGAACCTCCCCTCCTGGTGAGACTCTGCCTTGTCCCACAGCCTGACCTCTTCTACAAGGTTCTGCGAACGAGCCTCAGAGGCATGAAAGATGATGCATGCCACACAGAGTATGAACCTAAACCATCTCATTCCCGCTTTTGTACAATTTAAAATCTTTATCGCGACAAGACTTGAAATCCGGTTCCGAGTACACTTTCTCCTTCAGTTCGGCAAAGGCCTTCTGGTAATACCTGCAGAAGTTCTGGGCCTGCTTGAGCGGACGCACTCCATACCGGGCCAGATCTTCCGGCATGACTGCCGGCTTGAATTCCATCACGACCTTTCCCCTGCGAAGGATATGCTCGCCCTTGGGCAGCACCTCCCCGGGCCCGAAAAGTATGACGGGCAGAAGCTCCATATCCAGTTCCTTTGCCATTGAGAAAGCTCCGCTGCGGAACTTGAGTATGCTGCAGTCAGCACTCCTGGTCCCTTCCGGGAATATCAGGACTGAGCAACCTTCTTCCTTGAGTTTCAGCAACTTTTCCTTATTGGCCTCAAGACCGTCTTCTACGCATACATTGCCGCATCTTCGGACTATGCTGCCGTAAACAGGAGAATTGAAAACCCATTTGTTGGTCACAACCACTATCTTGTCGGAAAGACTCAGGAAATACATCAGGTCAAGATGAGACTGATGGTTGCTTATCAGCACCCTTGGAGTCTTCTCAAAAGACGCTTTGTCCCAATTGACGAGATCCATCTTGACACGAGGCATCCCCTTGCAGAAAAACCTCATGATGCGGGTTATCCTGGTCCTTAGAGCCTGTCCCTTGAGATTTGGCGAGAAGATAAGGCGGAGCTTGAAAACCAAGCACAGGAAGGCAAAGACAGCAACGCAGTAAAGTGTAACCAGGATATCGCCGAGCCTTACCGGGAAAACCCTGTACCGGCGCTCTTTGCAGAACGACTTGCACACCAGGAAGCGGAAAAGGACCGGGGGGAGTACAAATGCCAGCACTACAACGCATGTCATGCCTATCACGGCCACCGCACCCAGTGAATTCAGAGCCGGATGGACCGCAAATACAAGCGAACCTATCCCTACGAACATTGTCAGTGCAGAAAGGGTGACGCCGGTCTTGTATGAAGAGAGAAGTGGTTTTCTGAAAGTATGTTCGTACTGCAGGCCCTCCACCATGAAGATCGTGTAATCGTCGCCGAGGCCGAAGATGAACGTGGCAAGTATGATGTTTACGATGTTGAAGCTTATTCCAAATATGCCCATGATGCCGGTAATCCAGATCCAACTGACAACCATTGGCAGGAAGGCAGTCAGGGCCAGTTCCAGACGGCGGAAGGCTATCCACAGGAAAATGAAGACAAGAATCGAGCAGATAGCCAGGACTTTGTCAAAATCGGCCTGGAGTATGTCTATCATCTTGTCTGTCATGGAGAATGAATCAAAGAGGAAAGAACCCTCAGCCTTGCCGGGATGTGAGGCAAAGGCACCGTACACGTCATCTACCTTTTCCTCAGGCACATAGAGTATGTCCATGACCATATTGGAAGACGAATCCTCCAGCATGTAAGGCGACATCAGCCCCATCATCTCTGAAAAGAAATCCATTCCCCTGACCTGACGGGCGGAATCAAGTCCTGAAATGAAACTGTCAAAGGCATCAGGGCTGAATCCAAGGGACTTTCCGTACCTTGCAACCGCCTCTTCAAGGATGCTGCCACTCCTGCTTACAAAATCATTCCACATGCCAAGCCTTCTGTGCTGCATCGCAGAAGAAGGAAGGAAAGGCCCGGTTCCCCTGAAACTCAAAGCCTTGCCCTCAGACACCATTTCAGACAGGAATGATCTGTTTTTCTCCGAAGCCTCGATGGCCTCATCCAAGGTCCCGGCCTGCGTTACGGCATAGACAGCCAGCGCCCCGGAATTTCCTGAATAGGACGACAGCTCATCAAGAAGTTCCTGCTGGGCAGGCGCCATGTAGTTGATTTTTGTAAAATCTCCGCTGAAAGTCACCTTGCGGCTGAAGAAAAACAGTACAACGGTAACGGCCGCCACCACCCAGAACACCCAGCGGTTTTCCTCCGGACGGAAACCGGCCCACTTTCCCATCCAGCCGCCTTCTCTTGGCTTATAGTCACCTGCTTTCACCCAATGAGGCATGAAAAGGACCACGAACAGGATTGCTCCAACCAGGGAAACGGCCGAGAAGAGGCCGAAATCCCTCATACCGGAAGCGCTCATCACAAGAAGGGACAGGAAAGCTCCCACAGTAGTAATGTTCCCGATAACCATCGGCGATGCTATGTCTGAGAGCGCCGCCCTGGAATTGCCGGTAAAGCCGAGCCTGGTGGAATACAGAAGAGAGTAATCTACCGCTATGCCCAATATCACGCAGCAGGCAGAAAGGGCCACTGCTGAAATAGAAGCCTTGAACACGCCCATGAAAGCAAGCCCGGCCAATATTCCGAACACAACCGGTACGCATATCATAAGTATAGGGCGAACCCTGCGGAAATACCACGAGAGCAGCAGTATGATAAGAGCCATGGACACACATGCGCATACCAGGGCATCTTTCTTCATCCTCTGGGCATTCATTACGGCAATGACCGGAGAACCGGTAAACTCCATCTTCACATCTGGAAAAGCCTTGATGGTGGAATCCCTGACCGCATAGACCCTGGAGAGCATGACAGCGTTGCCACCGGTCTCGCTTCCTCCGTACTCTGAAGAGAAATTGACCATTATGCCCAGTGAGTCAGGAGTATAAAGATAATCTCCGATTACTTTGCAACCGCTTTCGGCCCCCATTGCAGAAAGTTCCTTCATCAGTCCTGTAGTGAAACCGAACGGATCCGCCGCCACTATATCCTGCGTAAGGCCGCTTGTGGAAAGCAGCGAGTTCCTCGATGCTTCCAGAGCCTTTTCCAGCCCTCCTGAAGCAATCACTGAATCAATGACCCTGTAATCTGCAGAATCGAGGAAATAAGGCATGTTTCTGGCTATGAAAGAGGCTTTTGAAAGCATCGATGCGGCATCAATCCTTATAAGCGGATCCTTTACGCCGTCTATGCCGGCCTCCTGGAAACGGCATGCAAATTCATCAGCCGCCTCAGCCAGACGGTCAATGGCCTGATATTTATCTGCTGGCGGATTTTCAAGGGAGATAATCCCCACAACCTTATCCTGCTTCCTCAGGTTCTGGTATACGAACTGGCTCTGGGAATCCCCTTCCGAACTGCCATAAGGAAGGAAGGCGGCAATGTCTGAATCAAGACGCAGTCCCAGGGCGCTCCAAACAAACAAAGCACACAGAACAAGCGGAATGAGAAAGGCAAGAGCCCTTCTGCCATTCTTGAAAAAATCATATATCCTGAGAATCAGACTGCTCATTTTCCATTCACTTTCCCCTGGTCTTGAAAACTTTCCTGAACAGCTTGCATGGATATCCCCAGAACAAGGCACCAAGTGTAAGGTATGTATTCATCAGCGATATCCTCATGAAATCCTTGCCCTTCCTGAAATGAGTGACCCTGTCTTGAGGATAGAGAACGTCCACAGGGACCTCAACAATTTCCAGCCCCTTCCAGGCAAGCCTCACAAGCACCTCGGTTTCAAACTCGTAGCGGCTACCCATAAACCTCATGCCGCAAACTTTCTCCAAAGGATAGATCCTCATGCCGCTTTGGGTGTCGCCCACTTTACCGCCGGTCTGTACGGTCAGCCAGAAATTGGAGAAGTTGTTGGCAAAACGTCCTCCAGAATCGGCTCCCCTGGTGCACCGGCTGCCAACCACAACGCACATGTCCTTTCTGTCTGACGGCATTCCCCTGAGCCTTGCTATCATGGCCTGGGCCCCGGATAACGTATGCTGCCCGTCGGCATCAAAAACCAAGGCAAACCTGAAACCAAGTTCACGGGCTTTTTGAAACCCTTTCCTGATAGCATAGCCTTTGCCTCTGTTCCGGCTGTAACTGACCAGATGGAACGGCTCTGCCTGAGAAGCAGCCTCAAGGCTCGCCCCGTCATCAGAACCGTCATTAACGGCAATTACCTTATATCCTGCCTGTTGCAGGGAAGATATAACATTTCCAACTGTATTTGGATTATTGTAGAAAGGAACTATAAAGCAGATGTCTGACACCTCTTCCACAACTAAGGACAAAGAAGCGGCCGACTTCCTCTGGTCCCCATCGGCAATGTAATAACCGGCCTTCACTTTCCATGACGCTCCTTCCGGATCCGAGATGTCTATCACAACCTCCATGACCTGGTCTGCAACAGGTTCAAAAGCAATCTTGAAACGGGAATCCTTTACACATCTGACAGTGACATCCACCCCCAGAGCCCTGCTGCACAGTCTCTTTACATAGTCCAGCAGAAGAGCGCCGGGAACAATGGGCTTCCCCGGAAAGTGCACTCGGAACAGTTCATGGGAAGAGTCGAGTGAGAACCTGGCGGAAACATGATGTCCGTCAGATGAAAAATCCTCCGTTATGATAACCCCTTCAAGATTCATTTTCTCAATTGAAAAGTTGCCTGTCAATTTCAGTGTCCGTTGTCACCGACGAAAAAACTATCAGGGTTGAACCGGCATTGTTGACCATCTCGAAACTGCGGATATGGCAGGTTGAAACATCAAACACCATTATCACCCTGTCCACCATGGCCTTCATCCTCGCCGAGGCAGATGTAGCCGTAACCTTGAGTTTTCCGCTTTCCATGTCATAGGAAACGCTGAATTCCTTCATGTCTTCAGAAAGGCTGCTCATCATCGATGTCACCATCTTTCCCATCGCGGAAAATCCTCTCGAAGAAGCTCCGTCGCGATGGCCGTCCCTGACCATGTATCCTCCCTTCTGGTTGTAGACACCGTAATTGCGGCTGTCGTATTCCCAACGGAGGCTTGAAGGAGACTGATACCAGAGCCGGCCTGTCTTTTCCACCGCATCGCTGAGCATCTTCAGGCGCTTGGTTTCCCTGAAGGAGGCGGTCATGTTCTTCATCTGGCGGGCAGATGAAACCACCTTGCTGAAAGCGGCCTTCTCATCAGGGCTCTGGGAAAAGGCGGAAACCTGGAACAAGGCAACGATCAGGAATATGACAACAGCGTTGAAACTCAGTCTTTTCATGGCAGGCATCTGTAAGGTTGAATGTCATTTCTGCACCACAAGGATGGCTCCGATGATAATCAGCGCCACACCAACATACCGGACAGCAGGAATGTGCTCATGGAATACTACTGCGGCAACTATCAGGCCAAGCACATAACTGAAACTTATCATCGGGTAGGCGCTGCTGAACGGGTAGTTCCTCAGTATGTAGAACCACAGGACGGATGCGCCTCCCATGCATATTCCGCACAGCAGGAAGTTTATGTCCGTAAAAAGCTGCTTTATGCACCTCCAGGTAAAGGCCAGCCTGTCCAGACGGTTCATCGTGAACTTGAGGAACATCTGTCCTGCAACAAGGCAGGCGCTCTGCAGTATTGAAAGCAATATCAGTTTGTACATAAGCCGTAAAGGATTATGAAAGAATAAGTTCTGCCAGAGTGGTTGCAAAGCAGTATCCTGCGCCTTGCCGAATCTTTTGCGGAAAGGCTTGAGCAGCAGGTCAGCATTCCAAAGGCGGAGGCAGTAAGCCATTGGCCGCAGTACTGCTTGTATGTGAGTACTGTCTTGTCTTCAGGTATGAAAGGAAAATCCTGCAGTTCCCGCCCCGGAAATCCTGAAGTTACAACACAGTCGATGTCATCCCATGAAATCTCGTTCTCACGCATCATGCGTTCCAACTCCCGCAAAGGATTGTCACGGCAGACCAGCATGTCTTCTATCGATGCGGCTCCTTCTACCGGAACCTCATTGGACAGAATAAAACATACAGCGCCCTCGGAACAAGGCAGACCCTTCCATATTGACTCCCTGTCAACCATGGAATGAAGCAGAGGAGTCGTCTGGTCAGCTGCACAGAGCAGCACGTTTGAGACCTCACCCCTGCCAAGCATCATAATGCTCTCCTGCAGCGCCCCTTCAAAGGCAAAACCGTCGTGCACATGGGTTGAATTGAAACCCTGGCACTCCAGTTCCATGGCTATCTGGGATGCTATCGTATTTGGAGTGGAGCTTATGAACCTTGACGGATTGAGAAGACTCTCCCCCTCTTCTGTCATCTTGAGCAGGAAAGACTCCGTATCGGAGACACATCCGAGCCCCGTTCCGGCCACTATAGCATCAGGGCAGGCAATCCCGGCATCCAAAAGGGCAC
Source organism: uncultured Bacteroidia bacterium (assembly GCA_902780455.1). Taxonomy (GTDB): domain Bacteria; phylum Bacteroidota; class Bacteroidia; order Bacteroidales; family UBA932; genus Egerieousia. The sequence goes on from CACZFO010000013.1 coordinate 12,475, forward strand.
GCTTGGAAACCGCTATGCTTCTTTTCAGAATCGGGCTCATCCTCCGCGATGCCATCGGAGAGACAAATGGCTTGTAATCCGGCTCCTTGCAAGGATACAGCCCTCCGCCGGAAGGGATTTCACCAAAGTCGCCTGCAGCGCAGAAAGGCTCCTGCACAGATATCTGGGCCGATGATATTATGTATGTCCGCTGTTTTTTCATAAGGCAGAAACTGATGAAAAAACAAGTGAAGAATCGTTCCCTCCGAAGCCGAAGGAATTTGACAGCACATGCTTGAGGGCAACCCCTTCAACGGTCTGGGTCTGAGGAGAAAAATCAAGGCCTTCATCCCTGTTTTCAAACCTTAGGTTTGCAGGGACAAAACCGTTCTCTATACACATGATGCTGATCACCGCCTCAAGAGCCGCGGCAGCACTGGTGGCATGGCCGGTATAGCATTTCGTAGAACCCACCATCGGCATGTCTTTGCCAAAAAGTTCCATAAGGGCCTTCCCTTCAGACAGATCGTTGTTCTGTGTCCCGGTGCCGTGGGCATTCACGTAATCTATATCAGACGGTTTGAGTCCGGCCTTTGCAAGGGCTTTCTGCATTGCACTCAGAGCTCCCCGGCCTTCAGGATGTGAAGCTGTCTGATGGAAGGCGTCGCATGAATTGCCCCATCCAGAGAGCATTGCCCTTATCCTGGCGCCTCTTCTGTGTGCATGCCCCGGCAATTCCATAACTATGAAACCCGCTCCTTCTCCCAGGTTAAGGCCTTTCCTGGAGGCATCAAACGGCCGGCACGGAGCACTGTCCAATATCATAAGCGAATTGAATCCGTTGAAATGATACCTTGTAAGACATTCCGTTCCACCTGCCATCACAACGTCATACTTTCCTGAAAGAAGCAACTCCGCTCCAAAGGCAATCGCATTCGCGGCTGCTGAACAGGCCGTTGACACGGTATCAGTAAAGGCAGCCTGGCACGAGAGGGAATCTGCTATGGAGTCTGTCATGACTCCGTCCATATGCAGGGGTATAAGCCGGTCATACCCGGAACCAGCCTGATAATCCTTCAGATACCTTTCTGTTATATCCATCCCGCCTACGGTCGTACCGTTTATGAAAGCAATCCTGCATCCAGGCTCAAGGCCTGCATCTTCTTCTGCCTGCCTTGCTGCAATTATGCCCAGAAGGGCAGAACGTGGAAGCACCCTCTCCTTGTCTTCTTGGCAGAGCAGATACAACTGCGAATCTGAATAAGGAACCTCAGCACAAGGGATTTCAGAATGGGATGTCTGAAGGAATCTTGGTCTGGCTATGGGGCAGAATCCTGAAAGCAGGTTGCGTCGGGTTTCTTCCAGTCCCGTTCCCAGGGCTGAAATGATACCTGCGCCGGTTATGGCTATCTGCCCGCCCATAGATTATTTGTGTGCTTCAATGAATGAAGCCATCTTGTTAACGCTTTCAAAAACGCCTTTAGCCTGAGCAGGATCAGAGAGTTTGATACCGTAGTTCTTTTCCAGAAGGACAATCAGCTCCAGTGCATCTATGGAGTCCAGGCCCAGCCCTTCCGGACCAAACAGCGGAGCATCGTCATTGATATCCTCCGGTTTCATCTCCTCAAGGTTAAGCGCGTCTATTATCTGACTTTTAAGCTTTAGTATATCCATGTCAAATAGCATTTCTGTTAAGATGTGCAATTTACCATTTTTTTATCAAATAACGGCTAATTTACCTTCGGCCCCAATAGAACGGCCTCTATGATACATTTATCTTTCAGGCATTCAGCCCTGCAAACCAGAGCCCTGGCTGCTGCACCCTCACTCAAAAGGCAGCGCACATAGTCAGCGGCAAGCTTCATTCCCGATTCTTCAGAGGAATCTCTCTGCACAAAAAAGGCTCCTTCACCGTAAAGCTTGTGGCGTATGGAAATTTCCCCGATAACTATATTTGGCAGGGTATATACAAACAATGAAGGTGACGGAAAGAAATTATTTTCGGCGATAGTTTGCTGATACTCCTTGTCCACGCTTACCGAAGCGCATGAATTTACAAACACCAGGGCAGTGGAGTCGTCATCACATACTTCATCCAACAGTTTTTCCGCAGCAATGAACCCTCCCTTGCACAGCAGGTCCATCTTATGGAATTTCGGATAGGAATAATTTCCATCGCGATAAACAGAAGCAAGGAATTCTTTCACATCTCCCTCATGATACATTGAAAATGAATCTATGACGTCTATTTCAGCAAGGTTTCCATTGCCCTTGAACATTCCTTCAGACAGTTTTTCCACCTTGATGACAGCATTTCCACCTCCGAAGCCTGAAATGGTTTTTATGAACATCCGGGCACCGGTCCGACGGACATCTGAACTGACATCTGGTGCCGGATAACACCCTGGTTCAGAGTATCCCATGCAACCCGGGAGCCACCCTTCATCCATGAAGTGGCATGAAAGCACTGTCTCTATCACCCCCGATGCTCCGAGCGTATGTCCAAAATATCCTTTCAACGGAACCATCGGCAGATTTCCCAGACCGCTTCTTGAAAAGGCCACGCTCTCCATCTGGTCATTGTAAAGTGTTGCCGTTCCGTGCGGACATACAAATACATCTGTGCAAGCCAGTCCTGCCTTTGAGCCAGCTGGAACAGAGAGAGTCCGTATAATGGCCCTGTACAATCCCTCACCTGTGCGGGACGGACTGGACACATGATAGGCATCATTTGCCACCGCCCCTCCTGTAACAAACTGAGGAGTCTTAAGGTAACCGTCGGGTCTTAATATTTCATCAGCAGAATCTGCTCTGCGCAAGATTAAGGTCCCCACAGCCTCCCCTACGTTCAGGCCATGACGCCTTATGTCAAACGGACGGCACGGCTGGTCCGAAAGTGCCATAAGCGATCCAAATCCGGAAACAGTGAATTCTGTCACCTCATCAGCCCCAACCACAACGGCTGTCCTGTACAATCCGCACTCAAGCAGCCTTTTGGCCAAAAGTATCGCCGAGACTCCTGATATGCAGGCATTTGAAACCGTTATAGGAACATTGGGGTTGGAGAAATACCCAGCAACAGCATCTGATGAATGCCATAGAAAGCTCTTTGCATCATCCTTTCCCAGGCAGGCCACATTTCCCTTTGTGGTAGAAAATACAAATATGGTTGAGCGGTCCTTGAGAATCTCAAGCCCACGATCAAGCCTGTGAGCAGCCTTGGATACACACTCCACCATGAACTTTTCCAGACGCGTCATTTCCTGCGGAACGTCTTCCACCGGAAGTCCCATCAGCGAAACCATAACCTCCTTTCCGTCCGGCACTCTGAAAAGCCTGCTGGAGGCCAAAGCCGAACGTCCCTCCCGCAAAGCTTTCAGATTCTCTGCCGTATCCCTTCCTAATCCTGATATTATGTTGTCTGCTATTATCTGTATCATCACGATAAAAACACCGTCTGGATGTCAAATTTACGAATTTGCAGCAGAGTTTGCTCTCACAGTCTCAAATCCTTTTTATAAGGCAGGCTCTTTTCATCGCGATGGGAAACTTAGATGCTGTCATTTTTGGGGACCACGACATGAGATTCTGGCACAGTATGCAAGACAAATCGTTTTCATTATGTTTAAGGGGTAGTCTTTATGCAGCATTCATTCAAATATAATGATTAATTTTGATTAAGTAAATTTGGAGAGCCGGGTTTTGGTAGAATTTGTTAAATTTGTGGATAGAAGTATTTCTGTTTTTTGTTATGAAACAACTGGAAGATTTATTCAGGCAATATACCGGCAAAAAGGCAGTTTCATGTGAAGAACTGCCCCAGAGTGGAAGCAACCGAAGATATTTCAGACTCAAGGCAGAAGGAGTCTCGCTGATAGGTGCAATGGGAACGAGCGTAGATGAGAACAATGCCTTCATAAGCCTGGCGCATCATTTCAAGGAGGTAGGGCTTAACGTGCCTGAAGTCTATATATCTTCTCCGGATAAAGTTTATTATCTGCAAGAAGACCTTGGAACTATATCGCTTTTTGATGCAATAGCTCAGGGAAGGCAGAAAGGATCTTATTCGCAGAAGGAAGTTGCCTTGCTGAAGAAAACAATGGCATTGCTGCCAAAGTTCCAGTTTGAGGGCGGAAGAGACCTGGACTACTCTGTCTGCTATCCGCAGCCAGAATTTGACGAAAGGAACATCTGGTTCGATTTCAACTATTTCAAGTATTGCTTCCTTAAAACCAGCGGCTTGGATTTCAGTGAGATACGCCTTCATGAAGATATGACCAGGATGGCTGCTGACCTTCTTGGCGTAATGAGGGGGAATACTTTCATGTATCGCGATTTCCAGGCTAGGAACGTGATGCTCAAGGATGGCAAGCAACCATATTTCATAGATTTCCAAGGCGGAAGGAAAGGACCTTTCTATTACGACATAGCTTCTTTTGTATGGCAGGCGCGTGCAAACTATTCAGATGAGCTGAAAGAAATCCTGATCTCAACTTACAAGAAAGAGCTCAAGAAGTATGTCATGGTTACGGATAAGGAGTTTACCCGCAATCTGCGTCTTTTTGTACTGTTCAGGACATTGCAGGTACTTGGAGCATATGGTTTCAGAGGATATTTTGAGAAAAAACCTCACTTCTTGCAGAGCATTCCGTTTGCCATAGAGAATCTGAGAAAGCTGATAAAGAAACCGTTCAACGAATACCCTTATCTGCAACAGGTGCTTTCAGAACTTACCAAGATGCGCCAGCTGAAGGACCTGCGCAAGGACGTGACGCTTGAGGTGCATATTTTCTCCTTTGCCTACAAGAAAGGCATCCCGATGGATGACAGCGGGAACGGTGGCGGATATGTGTTTGACTGCCGTGGCCTTGAGAATCCGGGCAAATTCGAGAGGTACAAGACATTTACCGGTCTTGACGAACCTGTAATCAAGTTCCTGGAGGATGAGGGCGGAATCAAGAAATACCTTGCCAATGTTTACGACATAGTAGACCCGCACGTCAAAAGATTTGTGGAGAGAAAGTTCACACATCTGCAGGTTTGTTTCGGATGTACCGGAGGACAGCACCGTAGCGTGTACTGCGCCAGGCATCTGGCAGACCACATTGCAAAGAAGTTCAATGTTAAGGTAAAGCTTACCCACCGTGAGCTCGGTCTGGAGGAAGAGGTCTGATGAAAGCTCTGATATTTGCCGCCGGACTGGGTACAAGGCTCAGGCCGCTCACAGATGACAGACCAAAGGCGCTGGTAGAAGTATGCGGACGCAGCCTGCTTGAGTGGAACATCCTCAAGCTCTACTCCTATGGCTTTGCCGATATCGTGATAAATGTGCACCATTTTGGCAAAATGGTAGAGCAGGCAGTGCAGGATTTTATGCAGAGAGAGCCTCATGAGAATCTTAAAATCAGCTTTTCAGAAGAGTTTGACCTTCTTCGCGATACCGGAGGCGGAATCCGCCATGCCCAGGAATTCCTTGAAGACGGCGAACCTTTTCTGGTGCACAACGTAGATATACTCTCAGACCTGGAACTTGATGTCTTTTATTCCTCATGCTGCCAAAAGATGAAGGAAGACCCAGAGGTTGTTTCATGCGTGCTGGTCAGCGGCAGGTATTCTGACAGAAGGCTTCTTTTTGACCGGGATATGAGGCTCAAAGGCTGGGAGAACATAGTTACGCATCAGGTAAAGTCTCCATTTGAAGACATTGTTTCGTTAGATGGAAAACCTGAGGCTTCACAAGTTTTGGAGCAAATGGGACTCATGCCATTTGCCTTTGGCGGAGTGCATGTGGTTTCTCCAAAGGTTTTTGAATTGATGGAAGCATGGGGAGAAAAATTCCCGATAGTGGATTTCTATCTCTCTAACGCTTCTTCTCACAAGATATCAGGTATATACGAAGACGGGATAGAACTGCTTGATGTGGGAAGGCTGAGCCACCTGCCTATGGCCGAAGAATTTTTAAAGAGACAATTTGAATGATTAATTGACATAAAAGATTAATATGAAATACGCACTAGTTACCGGTGGCTCAAGAGGTATAGGAGCCGCAATATGCAAAGAACTGGCAAGGAATGGATATCCGGTGATTATCAATTACGTGAGTCGTGAAGATGCAGCAATGGAAGTCAAGCGGGAGATTGAGGCCGAGGGCGGAAAGGCTGAGCTTCTGAAGTTTGATGTTGCAGATCATAAGGCTGCAGATCAGGTAATTGACGGATGGATTTCATCTCATCCTGATGATTATATAGCAGTTCTGGTAAACAATGCAGGAATTCGCCGGGACGGCCTTATGATGTGGATGGAAGACAGTGACTGGTATGATGTCATCAACATCCATCTCAACGGCTTCTTCCATGTTACACGCAAACTCATTACTCCTATGGCCAAGAAAAAATGGGGCCGTGTAATCAGCGTGGCTTCTCTTTCAGGCATTAAGGGAATGCCGGGACAGACAAATTATTCTGCAGCCAAGGGCGGCATTATAGCAGCAACAAAGGCTCTGGCCCTGGAGGTGGCAAAGCGAAGGGTTACCGTCAATGCTGTAGCTCCGGGCTTTGTAGAAACCGATATGACCAAGGAACTAGACCAGAATACGTTGCGTGAGACCATTCCTGCAGGAAGGTTCGGAACTGCTGAAGAAGTGGCCGACCTTGTTTCTTTCCTGGCTTCAGACAAGGCCTCTTACATAACAGGTCAGGTTGTTGAAATCAACGGCGGACTGAACACCTGAGACAATGCCGCAGTGGAAAGGAAAGACAGAAGGAGGTGAAACTAATCAGTCTCGCCTGATAGGTATCCTCAAGAGAGTGGATATCAGGGTTATTTACTGTTTCCTTCCATTTGCTGTATTCTATTATCTGTTAGCTGCAAGGAAGAGGGCCGGGGCAATCTACCGTTATCTGAGGCACAGACAGGGCTTCTCCTTTTTCAAGGCATGCATAGGAACCTACCGGAACCATCTTCTTTTTGCTAAGTTCCTGATGGACCGCTTTTATGTATATGCCGGGCATAAGGAAAGGTTCACTGTAGATAGTTTTGAACGCGATGTGGTCGTAAAGTACTTTTCAACCGACAAGCCTCTGGTAATGGTCGGGGCTCATGTTGGAAACTTTGAGATATCATCCTATTTCTGTGGAAGACTTCCCAAGAAGCTGAATGTCCTGGCTTTTGCCGGGGAAACCCAGCAGATGCAGAAGGTCCGTTCTTCTGCAATGGAAGAAAACAACATAGAGATGATAAGCGTCAGTGAAGATATGGACCACATATTCCGCCTCAGCGATGCCATAAGGAACGGTGAGGCAATAACCTTGGCCGGAGACCGCTTCCTGACAGGCAGGAGGAATCAAAAATTCATGTTCCTTGGAAAAGAAGCTGTTTTCCCAACGGGGATATATTCCATTGCAGACAAGTACGATGCTGATGTCATTGCTTTGTTCGTACTGGGTGCTGGGAAGAACTTCCACTACAAAATACATGTGGAACAAATTACAATAGATTCTGATATAAAAGGACGTGAGGAAAGAGCAAGGGCATACGGTCAGAAATATGTAAGCATCCTTGAGAAAGTTGTCAGGGAACATCCTCTGCAGTGGTTTAACTTCTATGATTTCTGGAATACTGAAAATGAGAACGATTGACGACATAACAACCCTTGACATCCTGACAATCCTTCCTCACAGGAAACCCTTCCTGCTGATAGACAAGCTTGTGCATTATGATCCCCAGACTACTCAGGTCAGTACTTCTTTTCAGATTACAGAAGACAGCCCATTTGTTCAAGGCGGATGCCTTCAGGCTGCAGGCATAATGGAAAACATTGCCCAAAGTTGCGCCGCCAGGATTGGCTTTTATGACTGGCTCAATGAACTCCCGGTGAAACCTGGTGTTATCGGTGCTGTCAAAGGCCTTGAAATCAAATCATTTCCCAGAGTCGGACAAACTATCACAACATATATAACTCCCAAGGCCGAAGCTATGGGAGTGCTTCTTGCTGAAGCCACCGTTAAGACATCTGAAGGCTCTGTCATTGCAGAATGCAGCATCAAAGTTGCCGTCTGAGCAAACTCTGTTTTTCTGTACAACGACACTCCTGAGCAGGTAACCTTTCAGCACTTTTTGAAAAATCTGTAAATACATCTATATTTGATGTAATAAATAATTCATCGTATGAAACGTATCTATTACCTGCTGTTCCTTATGTTTCAAGTAATACTAATTACACAGCAATCATACGCTCAATCTTCCTTCAAGTTCTATGATGACATCTCCCTTCCCCAGACCGATGCCTGGAACTTCGTAAGGCAGGGAGAGGTTTTACCATCAATGTACACAGGAACCATCAATCTCTCCGTTCCCATCTATGAATACAAAGACAAGGATTTCACCATACCCATCATAGCCACCTATTCTTCCAACGGCAACACTCCCAACCAGATACCCGGCATCCTCTGTCTCGGCTGGAACCTGGATCTTGGAGGCTGCATCACCATAGAAACCAACGGCATACCGGATTACGGTGAGAACGTGAAGCATGTCCAGGGATTCTACACTGCTCATGCCCAAAGATTTTGATACCTTCAATAGGGTAATGAAAGGAGTAAACAGTTTTGCAGTACAGGTAACCCGCTCGACAGTAAAAGTAATAGAGCTTAATGGAGTCACCGGCTTTGTTAAATATCTTAACATAATGTTTGACAAACAAGATTAACGGCTATGAAAAAGAAGATCCTCATGATAGTAACATTCCTTCTGACTCTAGCCACCAATGGTGGTCAATGTGTCACGTCCTATAGCCAAGGACTTGGCGTTCCATTATTTGAATTAGGAAAATATGATTATTATAATGGCAAATACCCCCAGGTATTCATAAACATTGATTACAAAGGTACGGTTCCTGTATTTAGCAAACCTGATGGTGGAGTACTGATTGCGAACCTGAGAAACAATCAGAAAGAAGGTATCTATTACAATTTGTTTCTCTTAAGGAAGCGCCAGGACAAGTTCCTTGCCGCCATTTTCGATGCTTCAGAAGAAGACCTATTCATAGCTTATGGATGGGTTGACAAAAAATATTTGGGGATATATTTAAAAAAAGATTACTCCCCACTACTTTTATATGATGAACCTGATATAAATTCAAAAATAAGTGAGTTATACAATTGTAACTCAAATCAAGTACTCGGTATCTCTGATTACTCAAAGAAATGGCTGAAGGTTACTATAATGATTGGAGGGGTCTTATATTCTGGTTGGATTCCAGAAGACTTTCAGTGGCCTAATGTATGGACCACATGCTGCTAGATTTGTTATAAGATGTAGATAACATAATTCAAAGTCAATCACTTGTATGTATGAAAACTTCATTTCAATTAATACATAATAAGGAATCTTGTTTAGAAAGACATTACCTTAACAAAATGGCAGTAGCAAGCGTTCTTGGAACGGGATTACAATAAATGAGAGCCTAATTAAAGAAAGGGCATTGGATTTAGCGATTCCTCCAGGAGCAACCCAAAACCAGATTAAAGATATACAACAAGCTGTAGAATATGGTAAAACAGTTGGGGTTAAAGTTAATATACATGTTTATAAATAAAGCGTCTTTCTTTAAATATGAGTAACCTAAAGCATATTGTTGGTATCTATAAAACCAAAATTGAATATAAAATACACTCTTTTTCCATAGATAGGTATGGCATTTTGTATAGTTCTCTACCCGCGTTCAGAATAGAGTTAGATACTAGTGAAGATATTATAATAGATAGTATAAAACAAGTATTAGAATCAAGTTGCATAAATATTGTAAAAAATGGTGATAATGTTTGCGGAAAAGAGTTGCTTCATTTTTTTGGGGAAAAGAGTTGGAATGCTCTTTATCGGAAATCTAGTTATTGTGAGTTATGTGTTAACACAGATTATATCTCACTTGATTTTCATGAATATTCTAGCAACGAAAAGTCTCTAATCTATAATGATGAAAGGACAAAAAAATATGATTCAAAAAAATTACTTGAGGCCATTAAAGAAATGTTAAAGTTGTTATGAGGCAAGCATTATATACCATGGCGCTGTACAGAGTTTTGTGTAAATGACAATAACGATAAACAAAGGTCCTAAGTTTAAAACACTTGAAAACGGTGCTGCAGATTTTTTATTAATATAGTTACAAATAGACTTACGGAAGGTCTTCTAAATAAAGGAAGTAAACATAATGTTGAACAATTACATGGCAAGTCTAGAAAATCTTCTGCAAAAGCAGAAAGATCTAAACAAAAGGCAGAAAAGCATCCTAACTCTGAGAAAAAGAAGAAGCAGTACCAAGACGATAAAAGTAAAATGAAAAAAGACAAGAGAAAAGAAACTGCAGCCACTGTGATTCATTCTACTTTCGGACAATATCCTGAAGAAACTAGAACCGTGAGTGAAGATGCTGCCAAAGTGCTTTCAGAAGAAGAAAAGAGAAAAAATGAAGCAAAGAACAATATTAAGTAAATATCATAATTTTTACGAAAGAATCGTGGAAAATGAATAGAAAGAAAAACAAAAGAAAAAAAATCAAACAGCAAAAGTCCACAGAGAGAACTCTTGCAAATAGATTACGTTCCTTCTTCAAAAGAGATGATTGTATATTAATTATTCTTATCGTAGTTTTTTTACCATTTTTAACAATACATTATTTTCATTTAAAAAAAGAAATGCGTGATAATTCAGTATTGTTAAAAGCAGTTGTAACGAATATGTATCACCACAACACAGGCAGTCGTTACAAACCAACATGGAGGATTCGTTTTAATTATGAATTAGAGGGACAATTCTTCTCACATACTAATTCTATCAGTGAAAAACTATATGATTCAATTAATATTGGTGATACAATAGAAGTTCTCGTCAGTTTGAAAAATCCCAATAGACATGCTTTCTGGATAGAAGAGAAGAATTATTTAGCGCTACCTTCACAATATCGAAAATAAAGAGTGATAGTATATAATGCTTTATTTCTCTTCTTCATATGACGGAGACAAGCTTGTGCCCTCCCCCATTTATCGTACGGATTAAAAGTTGACTTATGGCCAAATTTCCGTATCTTTGGACGTTTATATAGTATCGTGTATAAATATATACAGTCAAGATATGGAAAAAGAAGACAACCTGCTTAAGGTGATGAGCGATGTTTCATATTGCTCAGACAAGTATCAGTATACCATGGGCAAATCATTCCTGGAATGCGGAATGAAAGACAAAATTGCCTACTTCAACCTTTTCTACCGCAAGGCACCGGACAACAACAACTGGGCTGTGGTCAGCGGAATACGAGAGGCAATGGAAATGATTTCCAACCTCGGAGGAAAGTCTCCGGAGTTCTTTGAGAAGTTCCTGCCGGGAGAAGGTTACAGGGAGTTCAGGGAATATGCATCACAGATGAAGTTCACCGGAAACGTTTACGCCATGAAAGAGGGAGAGGTTGCCTTCCCAAGAGAGCCTGTCATCACGATAGAGGCCCCTATCATTGAGGCCCAGGTGCTTGAAACCCCTCTGCTCTGCATAATGAACCACCAGATGGCCATAGCCACCAAGGCAAGCCGCGTATGCAGGTCTACAAAGAAACCGGTGAGCGAGTTCGGAAGCCGCAGGGCACATGGTCCATGGGCAGCAACCTACGGGGCAAAGGCCGCATATATCGGTGGTTGCGCCAATTCTTCAAATGTACTGGCCACCGAGATTTTTGGAACTCCGGCATCAGGCACCATGGCCCATAGCTATGTAACCAGCTTCGGCTGTTCAATCAAGGGAGAATACCTGGCATTTGAGAATTACATAAAGACTCACATGGGAGAACCGCTGATTCTGCTGGTAGACACTTACGACACCCTTAACTGCGGAGTAGTGAACGCCATAAAAGCATACAAGACATGCGGCATAGATGACAGCTACCCACAGGGTTACGGCATACGTCTCGACAGCGGAGACCTTGCCTACCTTTCAAGAAAAGCCAGGGAAATACTGGACAATGCCGGCCTGAAGAACTGCAAGATATTTGCAACAAACTCACTTGACGAGTACCTGATAGCCGAAGTTGAGAAGCAGGGTGCCTGCATAGATTCCTACGGAGTGGGAGATGCCATTGCAACCAGCAAGCACAACCCTTGTTTTGGTAATGTCTACAAACTTGTCCAGGTTGGAGACGAGCCTGTGCTCAAGAGAAGCGAAGACAAGGTAAAGCTCATAAACCCAGGATTCCAGATCACCTACCGCATAATTCAGAACGGAATGTTCAAGGCGGACGTAACCTGCCTCAGGGGCGACGAAACATCCAGGAGAATCGAGGCGGGAGAAGAACTCAGGATCCGGAACGAATTTGACGAGACCCAGAGGAAGAAATTTGCCAAGGGAAGCTACACATACAGGAAACTGCAGAACCAGACGATTAAAAACGGTGTGATCTGCTACCAGGATGAGCCTATTGACAAGAAGAGGGAATACTTCCTTTCCAATCTGAAGTGTTTCAACGAAACAGAACGCCGTCTGATCAATCCGCACATCTACAAGGTTGACATCTCCAACGAGCTCTACGACCTTAAGATGAAACTGATAAACAAACTCATAGAAGAGATTGAAGCACTTAAGGAATCCAATGCAAAGGAAAGATAACATACGATCCAAGATCTCCGCACATCTTCGCAATGTACTGGCCGTAGCTGTTTTATGCTGCGGGCTGGTCTTGCTGTCGGCATGGAGCAACCATCCTGCCAAGGGTCTGAAACATACCGCTTTCAGTCTGAATGACACAATAGTCAAGACCGCCTACCAGCAGATGATAGACTCGCTGTATGAACTTAACCTCAGCCCCGATTCGCTGAAGAGGATGGGCCTCAGCGAATCCGTGCTTTTCTCCATAGACTCCCTCAGAAAGGCAGACTCCATAGCCTCCATAAAAGTCTACACTCCCAAGGAACTCAGGAGGATGCACAGAGACACCATTCGCAGGAGAAAGGACAGCATCATAAAGCACACACCAAGGGTGCTGGACACCTACATCTTTGCAGACAGCATAAAGTACACCAGGATTTTCTCGTGGAAACACGACACCTATCTCAACAACCAGGAAGTACTGAAGATAGACACCACCTTCAACTATCATTTCCACGACCTTCCTTTCCATCGCGACGACATAAACGGCCAGTATCTTGGAGTCAGCGGAAGTGCCGCTCTGCCTTTCAACTACCACAGGAGACAGGAGCATGATATCTTCCCGTTCTTCTCTCCTTACATGGTCTATACATACATGCCTGAGAGCATGCCTTTCTACAACACCAAGACCCCGTACACAGAGCTTGGCTACACCGGTACCCTGCTGGCAAACCGCCAGAAGAGCGAAGACAACATACACTTCCTGCATACCCAGAACTTCACCCCTACCTTCAACTTCTCCATCCTCTACGACAGGAACGGAGGAGGAGGTCTCCTGCAAAATGAAAAAACAGACTTCAGGACTTTTGCAATTACAGGCAACTATCTGGGAAAGAAATACATAGCCCAGGGAGGATACATCTTCTCAAGACTCAAGAGGCAGGAAAACGGAGGAGTTGAAGACCTTACCATGGTCAGCGATACCACAATAGACGTGCGCACGGTTCCTGTCTATCTCAGCGATGCAAATTCAATAATGAGGAGGAACACCTTCTTCATCACCCACTCCTACGGTGTTCCGATCAGATGGAAAGTCCAGAGGGACTCACTGGGCAACAAGATTGCCGACACCCTCAAGACCGACAAGGGAACGGTAACATATTTTGGGCATTATGGGGAATACAGCGTCTATTCAAGAAGTTATACAGACAACATTACAGATTCTGTAGGAAGGTCCCTGTACAGGAACATCTTCCTGCTCAACCCTACGACTTCGGCCGATTCGGCCAGGGTAATGAACCTGGAGAACAGGTTCTTCCTCAAGATCCAGCCATGGGATGCGGAATCTGTACTCTCCAACCTTGACGGAGGAATCGGGCACCAGCTGCTTAACTTTTACGGATTTCAGCCGGAATTCTTCCTGAGCGGAAACCGGAACAAGACCTACAACAATGTGTACGCATATTTTGGAGCGGGCGGCAAGTTCAGGAAGTACTTTGCCTGGAACGCACGCGCAAAGGCGGACATATCAGGCTACTACAAAGGCAACTTCTCCCTTGACGCTGCCATGAGGTTCTCCTCCTGGGCCGTCAAGGACGGAATACACCTGACGGCAAAATTCTCCTCAAGCCTGAGGAAACCATCATATTTCCTGAACACCTACAACTCCAACCACCACCTGTTCAACTTTGACTTTGACAAGACATCAAGGACAACCATCCAGGCAAAGCTGGACATACCGCACTGGGGAGTTGAAGCTTCTGTCGGATACACGCTCCTGAACAAGAACGTCTACCTGGATTCTCTCTGCATACCTACCCAGAACAACGAGGCCATGAGTATCCTGAGCGGATATATCGCCAAGAACATCAAGGTTGGTCCGCTGCATCTGGAAAACAGGCTCCTTCTTCAGACTTCCAGCAAGCAGGAAATAGTTCCGCTGCCAAAGGTGGCCCTCAACCTCAGATACTACCTCGAGTTCTTTGCCGTCAAGGACATCCTCAACGTCCAGATAGGTGCTGACATGACCTACAACACAAAGTACTACGCCCAGGCATTTGACCCTGCTTTGGGAATGTTCTACAACCAGGAGAAATACAAGGTAGGAAACAATCCTTACGTAGATGTCTTCATCAATCTCCAGTGGAAGAAATGCTGCATATTCGTCAAGTGTGAGAATACGCTTCAGGGAATCCCTAACAATGAGTATTATTCAACCTACAGGTACATCAGGCCTCAGAGAGCTTTCAAGCTGGGCATCTGGTGGCCGTTCTACATCAAATAGATGAAAAAGTTCTGGAAGACAAGGACCATGAGAGTTGGTGCCATCGCCCTGATGGCACTTGTATTGGCCTATGCCTTCCTGACATTCTTCAGGACTCCGGTTGCAAATCAGGACAACCTCTCCAAGAACCTTCTGGTTGGAGACACCCTGTACTGTACAATCCTGATAGACAACAAGCTCAATCCAGGAAACCCGGCCCTGAAATTTGCCACCGACCTCATCCGCCAGTTCTCCACAAACACCCATTGCCTGGTTGAGGTATCTGTTGAGAAATCTTCCATCAGGAACTGGGAAGACCTTACCGACAAGCTCACCGATGTCATAATCTTCAACTCCCGTACAGATTCCATTCCGGATGCCTTCAAAGACTACCTGGTAACGTCTACACCCATTGAAAAAGACTATGTATGCGCCATGAGGTACGACGATGACGCGATAATAGACAACATCAATTTCTGGATTACCCACATCAAGCCGTCTTCAGAATACAAAAGGCTTTACGCCAAGCTCCACAAGAGGGAGAACAACCAGGTTTACGCGCTCCCTATGACAAGGTATTCCATTTCTCCTTTCGACGACCTTGCCAAGAAATATGCCGCCACAATAGGTTGGGACTGGAGGCTCCTGAGCGCCCTGATGTACAAGGAATCCGGATTCAACATGGGAATAGTCTCCAGCATGGGAGCAGTGGGTCTGATGCAGGTGCTGCAGTCTGTAGCCAACTCCATGGGAGTGGAGAACATCTACGATCCGGAGCAGAACATCAGGGCCGGTACAAAGATTCTGGGCAAGACATACAACAAGTATCTGTCTTCAGGTATGGATCAGGAGAATGCCCTGCTGTTCACCCTTGCGTCCTACAACGCAGGTGAAGGAAGGATACAGCAATGCCAGAAGGTAGCCCGGGCAGAAGGCAAGGACCCTAACAACTGGAACGATGTAAAATCTGTAATTCCACTGATGGCTGAAGGATACAACCACAACGGAGTTAAGGTTAGCCCGTTCAGGGGCGGAGCCCAGACCATGAACTATCCTGAAAGGGTCATGGGCCAGTATGAGATATACAAGAAAACCGTTGAGGAATAATCCCTACTTGACCTTTATTGTCTGAGCCGGCTGTATCTTGCTGATGAAATGGCTCGGGATCATCAGGATTACCATTATCGCGATGAAGGAAATTACATCTGCCGCAATTATGCTCCACCAGGATATGTCCACCGGCACATGGTCGATAAAATAATTTGTCGGATTCAGCGAAAGGACCCTGAAATACTTCTGGACAAGGAGCAGGCCCAAGGCTATTACATTTCCTGTAACCAATCCCGTAAAAACTATTCCTGAACTCTTTGCCAGGAAGACCCTCCTTATTCCGGAGTTCTTCATTCCCAGTGCTTTGAGCACCCCTATCGTGGAAATATTCTCAAACAGGATGATAAGTACGCATGAAACCATGTTGAAGGCGGCTACTGCTATCATCAGTATGAGGATTATCAGCACGTTCATGTCCAGAAGCCTCAGCCAGTCCACCAGGTTTGACATGTCTTCATAGGCTCCCGATATCCTCATGTACTGCCCTTCATCCAATTTCTGGTATATCAGTTGGGCTATCTGCTGTTTTCGCTGAGGATAATCCTTCTCGGAGTGGTCTGAGAAAGTGATCTGGTAGGCACTTGCCCTGTCTTCATCCCATCCGTTAAGTCCATTGACCATCTTTTTTGAGCAGATGACATAGAGCTTGTCCAGGTTTTCAAGCTGGGCTGAATAGATTCCTGCAATGGTAAGCCTCCTGACCTTAACCTGGCTCCCTACAAAGTAGAAGGTGGCCCTGTCGCCAGCAGAGAATCCCAGCAAATC
Source organism: uncultured Bacteroidia bacterium (assembly GCA_902780455.1). GTDB lineage: Bacteria > Bacteroidota > Bacteroidia > Bacteroidales > UBA932 > Egerieousia. The sequence continues at coordinate 29,219 of CACZFO010000013.1, forward strand.
TGCCATCCTTCTGGAAATAAGGGCATAATCATCCTGCCCCTCTTGAGGTAAAGTACCTTCTTCCAGGCATCGGGAATAGAAATCCCAGTTGAACGTGGAGTCTACTCCTTTCATCATCACGCCCTGGATATTGTCCTCAGTCTTTATCATTCCCGGCCTCAGACTCATGGCTTGGAACGATGTAACATAAGGAAGGCCAAGCACGTCCTCCCTGGCTTTAAGTGCCGGCAGGGAATACTCCTGGGTTTCATAATCGGAAGTCGCAGAAGGAGCCATCACGGAAACATTGACATCTCCGGTAAATGCAGACATCTTCTCCAGAATCTCCTTCCTGAATCCCCTGGACACGGATATAGAGACAATTATGACAATTATGCTTATTGCTACGGAGAAAACGGCAATTACATTGCCAAGGGAGGCCAGCCTTCCTTTCTTACCGTTTCCAATCCTTCTGGCAATAAACCAACTGAGTCTCATACCTTTACAAACTGCTTACCTTGCCATCCCAAACTGGGATTTGAGCCATTTGAGAGCTGCTTCGCTTTGCCATGGATACAGCCAGTGGCCGGTATCTCTGGCAAGGCACAGCGTTTTTGGCGCCTTGATTACGTTGTACGCGGAGAAAGTGGAGGACGGGCAGCATACTATGTCGTTGAACCCCCAGGCATAGAAACCCGGCTGAGACAGGAACCTCGCAAAGTTAACTACGTCATAGTATTTTGATACGGCAACCTTCTGCTCAATGAGCGGATCGGACTTGTCTGTGAAAAGATGAGGCCAGCCTCCGCTCCTGCCGTAATAGTAACCGGTCACATCGCAGAATGCTGGAAAATATGCAAAGAGGGCGCTGACACGCTTGTCCAAAGCGGCGGTCACTATGGAGAGCATTCCGCCCTGGCTGCCTCCGTAGCAGGCTATGCGGGAAGTGTCTACATCATCCCTGCTGCACAGATAGTCAACGGCCCTCACGCAACCAAGATAGCTGCGCTTGTAATAGTACTTATCGCGATTCTCCAGTCCTTTCAGAACATAACCGGACATGGCCCCTATTTCCAGCTGCCTGTAAATTTCAGTGTCCTGGTCTACAGGAATGCCGTGCACTCCTATGTTCAGAACCACAAAGCCTTCATAGGCCAGAGGATCGGGCCCGCTGAACTTGCGCACGGCTGCGCCCGGAAGACGGAGAATGGCAGGCTTGCGGCCTTCTGTCTTTGGCACCGTAAGTACACCGTACACATAATTGCCTGCCGCGTATGACTGTATCCTGATGTAATACACATCTACCCTGTCGTTGCTCTCTTCCTGGGAATGGCGCACACGGGTAAGCATGGGCACCTTGGCAGCCTTTTCCTTGGCATCTTCCCAGAATCCCATGAAGTCTTCCGGCAGGGATGTCGTAGGCTCTATCTTGTATGGGTCAAAGCCAATGTTGGTCTGGCTGCTGTAGCGTTTGCCTTCGTAATTAACGCTCACGCTTACCGTAGTAAAACCAGGCACCTTGCGCCCAGGCACGGTAATCTTGGCAAAGCCGTCCTTGTCGGTAGTTACTACACCTGTCTTTTCTGCCGGCAGTTTTTCAGGACCGTAACTGTATCTGATCTTTGTCATTGGCATACGCACGTTTTCCTTCACAGCATACAGAGTGAAAACCGCCTTCTCGCCACATGCATAAGTCCAATCTGAATGGTCCGGTTCTGCATATACGGTTATAAACTGCTTGGATGGCTGACCAATTGCTGATGTCAGCACCGCAAGCATTAAAACAAGTAAAGAAAGAGTTCTTTTCATATAAAATTCTTACATTTGCAATCACAACGCGGAAATAGCTCAGTTGGTAGAGCATCAGCTTCCCAAGCTGAGGGCCGCGGGTTCGAATCCCGTTTTCCGCTCCACTTTATTTAGAAACCGGACGTATTGCTCTGCCTGACAAACGGAAAGCATAACCCCAACTCTTTTCTTTTGAATTAAACCAAAGAAGGTTGGCATAACAAGGTGCATCATCAGCCTTCTTTGCCAAGAGCGAAGATGTCCAATAACTACCATGGTCCAAATCCAGGTGCATATCTTCTACTTTTACACCAGTAACAGGCAAAAATATACTGTTTCCATTGGTTTTGCTTATAACTCTGTAGCCGCTACTTGTCCCATTTAGTTTTACCCACACCCAATCACACTTTTCCATAAGTTCATTAAGTTCATCGACAGTCGGCATACGCCACTTGTTCCCGTATGTGACACTGGCAATATCATCAGCAGGTTCAAGAACTGTCTTGTTGTCAACCTGCCCCCACTCGGGATATCTGTTGTATTTGGTGAGACTTCTGTAGTCTCCGCCAGTACACCACTTGTAATTATCCCAAAAATAAACAGATTTAGCAGAAGTCTCTCCCCAGGCATATAGAGTGCCACTGCTTTCAGGCTTATCGGCACCTACGTTACGGTCTGCCCACTTGACAGACAACCCCAAATCAACCATCGCCAATTGAGATACGGAAACACTGCAACTGGCACTCTTTCCTTTGTACTTTGCATAGATAGTGGCAGAACCTGCAGCTTTCCCTGTTACAAACCCTGCCTGATCAACAGTGGCCACAGATGAATTGGAAGAAGACCAGTCTATTTTTTGGCCAAAAGCCTGCAATCCTGAATAGTACACTTTTGCATCTAACTTCTGGGATTCATTGATAGCTAAATTGACCTTTGCAACCCCGATCTCCACTGAAATTGTGCTAGTATCAATGCTGTCATCGTTCTTGGAACAGCAGCAAAATATCAGCAGCAAAAAAAGGAAAGTGAACAGGACGGAATACTTGGAGTAAGCTTTCATTATACTTTAAGGGACTAAATTATTAATCTTATTTATTCTCTTTACGGCGCTTTTTCTCGGCACGCAGAAGGTTGAGCTCCCTTCCGGTCTGGCCGGCAACAGAAGTGTTTTCCTCAGCCCTTCTGACAAGATATGGAACAACATCCTTAACCTTGGCGTAAGGAACGTATTTGGTTACGTTGTAGCCTTCGTGGGCAAGGTTGAAGGAAATGTTGTCGCTCATGCCAAGAAGCTGTGCAAAGTGAATCCTAGGGTCATTGTGAGCCAGGCCCTTCTCATCTATCAGCTGAGCGAGAAGACGGTTGCTCTCCTCATTGTGGGTACCCATGAAAAGCTCAAAGTGGTCAAGACGGTCCATGACATACCTGACACCGGCATTGTAATTGTCGTCGGTAGCCTGCTTGTCCTTGCAGATAGGATCAGGATAACCCATGGCAGCAGCCCTGGCACGCTCTTCCTCCATGTAGGCGCCACGAACGAACTTGATACCGGCGATGTAGTTGTTCTTTACGGCATCCTCGTAAATCTTTTCGAGATAAGGCATACGGTCATGACGGTACATCTGGAGGGTGGCGAAAATGATGGCCCTCTTCTTGTTGTAGAGCCTCATCATCTCATCGGTCTGGGCGTCAATGGCATCCTGGAAGCAATAATCCTCAGCATCGATGATGAGCCTTACATCGTTGTCATAGGCCCTCTTGCAGAAAGCGGCAAACCTCTCCTGATAAGCCTTGAATTCCTTTTCCTCCTCAGGAGTAAGCGGCTCTCTTTTCTCAGAAGCCTTGGAAAGAAGCTCATCGGTGATGATTGTACTCGGCTTGAAAACTGCATAGGCCAGTGAAGGATTGTCCTTGGCAAAATCTATGGAGCGCATGGTCTCCTCAAAAGTGTACTGGATACCCTCAGGAGTCTGCTTGCCCTCGGCAGAAAAATCGAGAGTGGACTTGACGTTGAAACTCTTAAGATGGTCTATGGTCTTCTTACAGTCTTCAAGGGTTTCTCCACCCACAAACTGCTTGTAGAGAGTTGGTTTTACGGCCCAGCCGATAGGAAATCCTATCTTGAGGGCAAGGTTGGAAGCCCCTTTGAGGAACTTTACCATACCCGGACGCTTGATGGTATTGAAAAGCAACAAGGCATTCTTGAGTTCTCCCTTGCTCTTGGAAGAGAATGCCACTTCTAGGTTATTGAAATCTACCATACGGCTATGACTTAATGTGATTCGTTTTCTTACTATAGTTTTGCCAGAGTTTCCAGGACCATCTTTATCAATTTCTCGATGTAAGGATGGTAATCGGTAATAGCCTCCTTGGCATATCTGTTGGCAATTATGCAACATACCGTGATGGCCTCATGGCCCATCTCCTTGGCCAGGCCGGCAATGGCACTGCCTTCCATCTCGTAATTGGTTACCTTATAGCCCTTTGAGGCAAAGCTCTCGAACTTGGCGTTCATGTCAGGCATTGCAAGACCAAGACGAAGGACCCTGCCCTGAGGACCGAAAAATCCAGGAGCGGATATGGTCATACCCTTGATCGTCTTTCTCTGGAAGGCCTTTATAAGACGCTCGGAATTCCTCACGATGTACGGCCTCGGAAGATTTGGGTCCCAGCCCATGTGTTCAACCAGCGCATTCTCTATCTCCTTGTCTGTGACGCTGTCGCGGTTGGCATACCAGTTCACCAGGCCGTCACATCCTATGGAATAGTGGCTGAGGACGAAAGATCCGAGAGGAATCTCAGGCTGCAGGGCGCCGCTTGTACCTATCCTGACCAGGGTCAGGCTCCTTTTCTCCTTCTTGATTTTTCTGGTGTTGAAATCTATGTTGGCTACGGCATCCAGCTCGTTCATCACAATGTCTATGTTGTCCGTTCCGATTCCTGTAGAAAGCACTGTTATTCTCTTGCCCTTGTACATTCCTGTGGTAGAGACGAATTCACGGCTCTGCTTGGTAAATTCAATGGCGGTCATGTGCTTGGCAATCATGGCAACCCTGCCGGGGTCACCTACCAGTATTACAGTATCTGCAAGTTCTTCAGGACGGAGATTGATGTGATATATGGAACC
>CACZFO010000014.1 GCA_902780455.1 uncultured Bacteroidia bacterium
GGCCAGACCTCAAAGGCAAAGCTTGCTGAAGATGTTGGAGACTTCTTTGTAACCCTTTACTACATGGACGGTTACGGAGACTACTTCTACGGCCCTATGGTATACTCTACCGGATATCTGGACAGATGGAGGATTGCCTTGTACAGCGAAGGCTTCTGCCTCCAGTCTCCGGGAATCAACCCTCCTTACGACATCCCTGAACAGAAGTACCAGAAAAAGCTCGCCGAGATTTATGAGGAAAACAGCAACTGGTGCGACATCGTGGGAGTAAGGGACATTGCCACCTTGAACGAAGCCATCAACAGGGGCCACGGCAACATGGTGATCTCCGTTTCCGAAGCCCTCCACGAGAGGAAGTATTCCATGATCGCCGACATGATATCCCACCGCAGCAAGGATGTGAAACTGGTACTGGTTGCCGGCCCTTCCTCCAGCGGCAAGACCACTACCTCAAAGAGGATAGCCCTGCAGATGAAAGTCCTGGGCCTCAATCCCGTGGTTATCGGCATGGATGATTACTTCGTAGACCGCGAACTCACGCCAAAAGACGAAAACGGAGAGTATGATTTTGAGAGCGTATACGCCCTCAACCTCGACATGCTCAACGACCACCTCAACAAGCTCTTCGAGGGCAAGGAGGTAACCCTTCCTAAATTCAACTTCACCACCGGAAAGAACTCCCTTACGGGCCCCGCCATCAAGATGAAGGAGAACGACGTGCTCATCATGGAAGGCATACACGCCCTCAATCCGGTACTGACTGAAAGGATAGCCAACGAGAGGAAATTCAAGGTTTACGCCTCGGCACTCACTTCGCTTGACATAGACGAAAACAACTGCATCTCAACATCCGACAACAGAAAGCTCAGGAGGATGGTTCGCGACTACAAATTCCGCGGCTACAGCGCTGAGCAGACCATTTCAAGATGGACAAGCGTGGCAAAGGGAGAAAGGAAGAACATCTTCCCTTACCAGGAAAATGCTGACATAATGTTCAACTCATTCCTGCTGTATGAACTTCCTCTGCTCAAATACTTTGCAGAGCCTCTCCTGAGAAGGATCTCCCCTATGAGCCCGGTTTATGCAGAAAGCCTCAGGCTGCTGAACTTCCTGAGCAGGATAACTGCACTGGGTCCGGAGGACCACAACGCCATACCTCCTACATCCATCATGAGGGAGTTCATAGGAGGAAGCACCTTCACCTACTGACGGGAGAAATGATCCGGGACCTTATCCCCTGAGGATTATTCCGGTTTTCTTTATAATCTCGATGGATACATCGGGGTCCGCCTTGAGCGCACCTCTGAGTTTGTCTATCTGGACATCGAGGTTGTGGGATATGCTCTCGTTGTCGTAATCGCCCCAGATGGTACCCTGTATCTTCTTGCGGTCCACGCACTTGCCCATTTCTCGGCAGAGCATTTCAAGAACCTTGGCACCGGTTGGGGTGACCCTGGTTTCCTGGTCGCCGAGAACAAGTCTCCTTGAGGCCGTGTCAAAGGTGAACCTGCCTATCTTGTATGAATTGTCCGATTCCGTTCCGATTCCTTTCTGCTGAAGCAGGGATTTTATGTTGAGGTCCAGCTGCTGGACGTTGAATGGCTTGTTCAGATACATGTTTGCACCGCTCTGCTTGAGGAACTCCATCTTGCCGGTCAGGACAATGACAGGAATGTCGTTGTTGGACTGGCGGATCTTCTCTATCATGGTATTGCCGTCCATGCCGTCTCCCATCTCAAGGTCTGAAACTACAATGTCCGGCCGGAATGAAGTTATGGCCTTGAGGCCCTCCTTGCCGTCTACAGCGGTCTCTACCAAGTAATCTCCCTGCCTCTCAAGCTTTTTCTTGATCAGGAAACTGAGGTTGGTATCGTCTTCAACTATAAGCAGCCTTATCATATCGGTGAACTTTTCTAATCTTCCTTGATTTCATACTGGCGCCTGGAAGGGAAGCCCAGGATGACCTCGGTGAACACACCCTCCTGACTGTCTATGCTGACATATCCCCCGAAGAATTTCATAAGCCGGTAGACATAGTTCAGGCCAATCCCATGGCCGGAGATCCCGACAGTGTTCTCCCCTCTTTCAAACTTCTTGAAAAGACGCTTTGATGCCTCCTTGGAAAAACCCGTACCGTTGTCTTTGATGCGGATTTCCGTATATCTTCCTTTTCTTACGCTCCTGGCTTTTATATCAACGCTTTTTGATGAATACTTTATGGAATTGTCTATCAGGTTGTCCATTATCTCGGTCAGGTAAAGGCGGTCGGCTATCAGCCACTTCTCCTGAGACATGTCTGCACTGAAGGCAACTTCTTTGGCAGCTGTAGGATAAAGAGCCTCAAGCTTGGACTTTACGCCGTTGAAGAACTGCTCCAGGTCTATCTGCTCGTACACGAATTTGAGCTTCTTGTTGTCTACCTTGGCAACATTGATCACCTTCTCGCAGATCTGGTTCAGATGGCGGCATTCGTCGTCCAGTATCCTTATCTGCTCCATGGTATCAGGATCGGAATTGAATGCGGGATTGTCCTTGAAGTCCTCAGCTATTATCATGATTGAAGACAACGGGGTCTTCATGTCGTGTATCATGGCATAGGTATGGTCTTTCCTCAGGTTGTTGATGAAGGTCACCTTGTTGAGCGTCCTTATCATCTTATACAAGCTGAACAGTACGAACAAGGCTATCAGGAAAGAAAAGAAAATCAGCATCTTAAGGCTAGGAAGTATAGCCCTGTAGGGGTTGGTTATCACTGCAGCCACGCCCCGTGTCAGATCTGAAGTTACCGGCACTACATGGGTGGACAGCCTTGAGAAAGTGCTCTTCTCCTTTTCGGGATCGGAGAGGAAATCATCTGCCGTTCTGAAGACATTGGTATCGTTGACCGTCTGAACAATCCTGAAGCTGAGGGTCTGAAGCTCCTTCTGGGCAAGGTTGGCTGCAAAGATGGACCTGATGGTGTCCAGATCCGGAACACTTCCGCTTTTTTCCAGGAGGTCTCCGATATTCATCAGCACGTTTGAAGAAGAAAAGCCCGACGTATCCGTCAACCTGTAGAACCTCATCATGGACTCTTCTTCCACGGCCGTGCGGAAACATTCGTCAACCGTCTCGTACAAGTTCTTTTCCAGGGAGTTGTAAACCCTGGCAAGAAGAAAGTACTGCAGCGGCAGAAGAGCCACGGCCGAAACTATTGCCAATATCTTGAAGGGCCACTTCATATCAAGCCTGATCGATTATATCCCTGATTCCACTCCTGATTTCATCCCATGTAGCGCTGTCCATCTTGGTTCCTATTATCTCAACCACCTTGGAAGATGCGAGGGAACCTATCTTTCCGCAAACGTCAAGAGGCAGGCCGCATGAATAACCGTACAGGAATCCTGCTGCGAACGTGTCTCCAGCACCGGTCGCATCTACAGCCTTTGCCGGGCATGGAGCTATCTTGTACTTGAGGTTTCCGCTCTTGACGAACGAACCCTCCGCTCCAACCTTGACCACCGCTATCTTGCAGACCTCTGCCAGACTGTCGAGCGCATCCTCAGGGGCTTTGTGGGTGAAGGACCTGGATTCAGACTCGTTTGCAAATACGATGTCTACATAGCCTTCAACAATCTGGTGGAGGAATTCATAGTTGCTCTCCACAACGTTGTAGCTGGCAAGGTCTATGGAAATTGTCATGCCTTTTTTCTTCCCGATTTCAACTGCACGTCTTACAAGGTCGTGATTCTGGACAAGATAACCTTCCAGATGGAGTATGTCATAGCCGTCAAAGAAACTTTCATCCAGGTCTTCCGGTCCCAGTTCCAGCGTAGCGCCCATGTAGTTTGCAAAGGTACGTTCGGCATTCGGTGGGGTTATCAGCACCATGGACCTGCCACTGGACTGGGTTCCCAGCAGCAGGATTGAGGAAATCCCGGTCTGCTGCTGCCCTTCCTTGAACAAACGGCCGAGTTCGTCATCGCCCACCTTGCCGATGAAAGCGCTCTTCATTCCCAGTATTGAAGCGCTTGAAATTGTATTTGCCGCACTTCCGCCGGGAACTATCTGCACCTTCTTTCCCTTGATCTCGTTCCAGATGGTAGAGGCGGTTTCAGAGTCCACCCAGTTCATGCTGCCCTTTGGAAGATTGTATTTTTTCAACAGGGAATCATCTTCAACGACAGCCAGAATGTCTGTCAGGGCGTTTCCTATTCCTATGATTGATTTCATTAAAGTCTCATCTAAATTTGCACCTTTACAAAGGTATCATTTATTTTGCGTAAATTTGTTTTAGCGCTAAAAAAAGAGTTATGCAGGGAGAAAAAACCAAACGGTTTTCCGCAAAAAACATCATACAGTATGTCCTGATGCTGTCGATAGCCATCCTGTTGCTGTACTTTTGCTTCAGGAATGTCGAATGGGGAGATTTCGTATCAAAACTGTCCGCATGCCGTTGGGAGTGGATCGTAATGGCAATGCTGGTCGGGGTGGTTGAATTTGCCGTCAGGGGATACAGATGGAAGATGATACTCTCCCAGATAGATCCCGAATCTTCTTTCGGCGCCTCTTATCATGGAGTCACAATCGGCAACCTGGCAAACTTCGCATTCCCCAGGATCGGCGAAATCGTAAGATGCGGAGTGGTTTCAACCCTGAAGAAGGGCACTACGTTCGAAGGAGCTGTGGGCACCGTAGTGGCCGAAAGGGCCTGGGACCTCATATGCCTGATAACCATCACGATAGTCTTTGCCGCCTCTTGCTGGGGAGAATTCGGTGAATTCTTCAAGAAAAACATGATCGACCCGAATTCCGGGGACAAGTCGGCTTCGGCCCTGACCATAACCCTTATCGTCATAGCCGGCATCGTGCTGCTGTGCACCCTGGCCTACCTGTTCAGGAAGAAATTGACAAAGACCAAGGTGGGAAAGAAAGTTTCCGGTTTCGTATCCAACTTGTGGAAAGGTGTAAAATCCGTCTTTAGGATAAGGAACAAGTGGTTGTTCTTCCTCCTGACAATCCTTCTCTGGGGAACCTTCCTCGCCACAAGCATCTGCACTATCAGGGCATTCCCTCTGCTCGACCCGCTTGGTTGGAAAGATGCCCTGTTCCTGATGGTTGTGGGCAGCCTTGGCTGGGTAGTACCAGTACAGGGCGGCCTCGGCGCCTATCATTCCATCATAGCGCTGGCTGCCACCCAGATATACTCGCTCCAGTGGAACGACGGAATGGTCTTCGCAACAGTCAGCCACGGGTCCCAGGCGGTCATAATGATACTGACCGGCGTTCTGTCGCTGATTATCTACACCTTCCTCAAAAGAAAAAAGAATCTGTCATGAACATATACTTCAGAGTAAGGGTCAACACAAAAGAAGGCGAAGAAGTTTTCATAACCGGCTCCTCCCCCCTTCTTGGAAATTATTATCCCGACAAGGCCTTCAGGATGGAAGACTGCGGAAAGAACCAGGCTGGCGAAACCCTGTGGGAAGCCAGGCTCCAGTTTGATTCGCTCAAGGAAAGATTCCTTTTTTACAAGTACTTTGTAAAGAGTGCAGACGGAACCCTCACCTACGAGGTCGGAGGAGGAAGAAGGCTCGCCCTTAACTCCCTGACGTCAAAGATTGAAAGCATCGACCACTGGCAGGAATATACAGAAGAAGCCCCATTCCTCACCGATCCTTTTGCCCATGTGTTCTACGGTTCAACATACAGCCCCTACACCCAGACCCACAACAACAGCTATGAACTCATCATCAGAGCCGTTGTTCCAAACGTACCAAGAGACTGCAGGATAGTGCTGTGCGGAGACGGAAAAAGGCTGGGAAACCACAAGCCCGAACACGGTATGAAGATGGCCCGTCTCAAAGGCCTCAAATGGATTGCCAGCTTCTGTACGGAGGGAATGGCAGGACAGACTCTCAGATACCGTCTGGCAATGGTAAACACCAGGACAGGAGAGTCTGTTTTTGAAACTCTTCCCGATGACAGAGACAGGGAATTCCTGATTCCTGAAATAGGAAAGAATGAAACCCTGATAAAAGAACATTCTCAAGTGAAGTTTCCTCCGATGTTCAGGAAATTCACCGGATGCAGCGTTCCTGTATTCTCCCTCAGGAGCACCCGCAGCAGCGGATGCGGAGAAATTCAAGACCTCATGCTCCTGATAGACTGGGCAGAGAAAACCGGACAGAAAGTTATTGAAATACTTCCGGTAAACGATACGGCACAGTCTCTTACCGGACGTGACTCCTCTCCTTACAGAGCGATAAGTTCTCTTGCCATCAACCCTTTATACCTGTCTCTTGGAGACATGGGGCAGCTTGCAGACCCTGAAAAAGAGAAACAGTACCGAAGGGAAATAAAATCTCTTGAACGTAGGGCTGCGGTTGATTACGAAGACCTCTACTATTTCAAGAAAAGATACCTGCGTGAACTCTTTGACCAAAGAGGAAAGAAAGACGGTGCACATCCCGATTTCTACAAATTCCTAAACGAGCACAAAGACTGGGTTTACGGATATGCGCTGTTCTGCTCCCTCCGGGATTTCTACAATACAGCAGACTTCAGCATGTGGACTGTTTTCAGCACCTATTCAGAAGACATGGCCGTTGCCTTTGGAAACAGGACCATGAGCAAGACATTCGCCCAGGCCCACGGTACCTTGAGCAAACTCGGTTGGGAAGACATACAGAAAATCCACCAGCAGGCACAATTCCATATCTGGCTTCAGTTCCATCTTTTCAGGCAGCTGGACCAGGTCATAAAGTATGCCCACGGCAAGGGAATCGCGATAAAAGGAGAACTCCAGATGAGGGTACTCAAAAACAGTGTGGACACCTGGAAGTTCCCTCACCTTTTCACCAGTGAAGAAAAAGACGGCTACGCTGTCTTCAACTGGAAGGCCATGGAGGAGGAAAACTTCATGTGGTGGAAAAAGAGGATGAGGGTAATGAGCTGGTATCTCGATATATACAGCATACGTGAGGAAGACGTCTGCACTGCAGAAGAAAATCCGGTATACAAGAAGATGATTCCACAGCTTGTGGCAACATCCAACATGATGGGCTGGGGCAACGGATGGGAAAGCCTCAGGCTCCTGTCCATGTCAAAGGCAGAAGATAATCTGCCAACTCCGTATCTCGGCGCCGTTTACTCCTCCACCCCACAGTCCGGAACAATGAGAATGTGGCTGGGAGAAAAGAACAGGACAATCAGTTTCACCTCTGAAGACAAGAAACAGACTTTCTTCGATGCCACAAAAGATGAGTGCAAGGGTGAGATTGAAGACATCCTCAAAAAAGACAGCATGTTCGCGATGGTTTCCCTCCAGGACTGGATGAGCCTCGACTCAAAACTCAGGAGCCGCTTCCCTTATTCCGAGAGGATCAACGATCCTCAGGAAAAAGAGCAGGTCTGGAAATACCGCATGCACATAAACTTGGAGAGCCTGCTCGAGGCAGACTCTCTCAATAACATCATATCCAAGCTGATATCAGAAACCAGCCGGGCAGATTAACCTTACTTGCGGCTTGAGTATTCTGAAGCAAGTTTTACAAGGTGCTCAAACAGAGGAAGGAATTCATAGCTTCCGGAATAGACGAATCCTTCAGGATGGAACTGTACGCCAAAGGATTTGCCGTCTGCACTTTCTATAGCCTCGACCACTCCGTCCTTTGCCCTTGCGGTAACCTTGTAGCCGGGCGCCACCTTGCCGACGGCCTGATGGTGGAAGGAATTGACGGCAGCTGAATCTGTCCCGAGAAGTTTTGCAAGAAGAGAACCTTTCTCAATTGAAATGGTATGGCTTGCATGACCGCGCGGAGCATTCTGACGGTGCTGGATAGCATCCGGTACGGTTGACGGTATATCCTGGATGAGGTCTCCTCCCATCGCTATGTTGAGGCACTGCTCACCCCTGCAGATTCCAAAAACAGGGATACCTCTCTTGATTGCCCTGCGTATAATTGTCAGGTCGTATTTGTCTCTGTTTGGAACCACCTCTCCCTGGTAAAGGCTCGGCTCCTGGTTGAAAAGAAGCGAACTTACATCTTCACCGCCGGTCATCAGCAGACCGTCTATGCGGTCAAGATATTCGTCTATTTCCTTTTCGGATGTTGTCAGCGGAATTACGAACGGAACACCACCGGCCTTCCTTACGCTTACAACGTAGGTCATACCTACTTCTACGGTAGACCCGTCAATCGAGCAGGAAATACCGATAACCGGTTTCTTCTGGGCACTCAGCCCCAGAGGAATGAGCAGCATCAACACTGCCGCTGCAAAAATCAATTTTTTCATATCCGTCTTGCTGTTTATTTCTTAGTCCATCCGCCGAATGCTTTCTCCTCTCTTTCTCCAAACTCCTGGTCAAAGCCAGTCACCTTACCGTCTTCCATGTTGAAGGTAACTTCAAATGCATGTCCGTCGCTGCGGAAAGAATAGGTTGTACCGCTCTTGTGCCTGAGTTCCTTCTTCCACTCCTTCTTGTCAGCAAACTTTGCAGGAACCCTGTACAGCTTGCCCTTCTCAAAGGTTATGATCACATCTCCGAAAGGAGCTTCCTTGGTATAGGTTCCGGCAAAGATGCTCTTGTCAGCAACCTCAGGCTTTACCTCCGGTTTAGGCTTGGCATTCTGCTCGGCGATTGCCTTCTCCCTTGAAGAAACATAATCTTTCCAGTACTCCTCACTGTAATCTCTCAAAGGTTCTTCAGCACCCCTGACAAGGTCGATAACCCTTCTCATGATGGCATATCTCGGACTTGCTCCAACTTCACAGTTCAGAAGCACGCAGCCTGCCAGCTTGAGTTCAGGAACAAAGTAGCAGATGGCTGTAACTCCCCATGAAGTTCCTGTATGGAAGTAAAGCTTGTAGTCGTGGTTCTGCTCGATGAACCAGCACATTCCGTAAAGCCTCATCATTGATGAGTCCTGACTTACAACCGTATACCCACGGTGCAGCGGAAGCATGGCCTTCCTAGGCATGACGAATGTGGTGTCCTTGACGTTGCCATCTTTATCGCGATTAACGATATATCCGTTGTTGCAATGGAACTGTGCATACTTTATAAGGTCCTCTACAGTTGAGCAGAGGCTTCCGGCAGGACCGATAACGGTCAGCCAGTTGAGAGCCTGCTCGTCGCCGTAAAGAGGAAGGACAGCAACCTTTCCGTCCTTGGCGTATGTATAGTCGTGAGGAGTAACCACATCCTTTGCAGAGGCAAAACCTTCTGCATTCATTGTAGACGACTTCATTCCCAGAGGCTTGAACACCCTCTCACGTACATTTTCCTCCCAGCTCTTGCCGGTGTATTTCTCAATGAGCTTTGAGCATACCACAAAGGTTATGTTGTTGTAGTCATAACCGGAGCGGAAGCTGAATCCCGGTTTCAGGAATCCAAGAAGCTTGTAAGTATCTTCCCTGTCATATCCCAGGTTTCCAAAGTATGTTCCGGCTTCATCTACAAGACCTGTTGAATGAAGGAGGGCATCCCTGACAAGCATGTTGTTGCTCACATAAGGATTGTCCTTGAACATCTCAAAGTCCGGCAACAGCTTCTTTACGGTGTCTGTCCACTTGAACTTGCCCTCATTCACAAGCTGCGCCATTACGGTAGCCGTAAAAGACTTTGAAACAGAAGCTATCTGGAAGAGGGTGGTTGTATTGACTGGATCTCCTGGCTTGTTCACTACAGGCTTCACGCCGGCCTGGGTGAACTTGCACTCATTGTACTTTACGCCGGCAAACCCCACACCGTCTGCAGGACGGAGTTCCTTTACTCCGTAAGCCTTCTTGAAGACAACATTATTGTCTACAGAAACAGCAACCGCCACTCCAGGCAGCTGCCAGGTTTTCATTACCTGCTTTACGTAATCGTCAACCTTCTTTGTAAAATCAGGGTCCTGCGCGCAAAGTGGTGCAAGAAAGCCCAGCACCATGGCTGAAAATAGAAATAATCGTTTCATAAAGATTGCATTTTTGCTTTTCACAAATATAACCATTTTGCGCTATATTTGTCTTAAGAAGATAATTGTTATGGCAAAGGTCAAGAAAGCGTTTTTCTGCTCCAACTGCGGTTATGAGAGCCCAAAATGGATGGGACAGTGCCCGTCCTGCGGACAATGGAACACTATGGTAGAGGAAGTTATAAGCCGTGGCGAGGGTCCTGCTGCCAAAAGCTATGCGGCCCCCGGGGTAAATGCCAAGCCTCAGAAACTGTCCGAGATTGAATCCAGCGGAAACGAAGAAAGGATAACCCTGGCTTCCGGAAGCGAACTTGACCGCATCCTGGGAGGGGGCATGGTAAAAGGCTCGCTGGTGCTCATAGGCGGAGAGCCCGGAATAGGAAAATCCACTCTCAGCCTTCAGATTCCACTTTCAAATCCCGCAATAAGGACTCTCTATGTATCCGGAGAGGAGAGTGCACGCCAGATAAAGATGAGGGCGGAAAGGCTTGGAGGCATTCATGACAACTGCTACATCCTTCCAGAAACATCCCTTGACAACATAACCGACCAGGCCCGCAGCATAAAACCGGACCTGATGATAATAGACTCCATCCAGACCATCTTCTCAACGGCCGTGGAGTCTTCAGCCGGAAGCGTTTCACAGGTCAAGGAGTGCGCCGTCTCGCTGCTGAGGTTTGCAAAAGAAACCAACACTCCTGTAATAATCATAGGCCATATAACAAAAGACGGGACCATTGCCGGCCCAAAGGTTTTGGAGCATATCGTAGATGTGGTACTCCAGTTTGAAGGTGACACCAGGCATTCTTTCCGCATCCTCAGAAGCATCAAGAACAGATTTGGAGCCTCAGCAGAACTGGCTGTGTATGAGATGACGGGAACAGGTCTGAGAGAGGTCCTCAATCCTAGCGAGATGTTCATCTCCACCCACGAGGAGTCCTTGAGCGGAAGCGCGGTTGCCGCGATGCTCGACGGAACCCGCCCGTTCCTTATAGAGGTGCAGGCTCTTGTATCTACCGCAGCTTACGGCACTCCTCAGCGATCAGCAACCGGCTTCGATGTCAGAAGGCTCAACATGCTCCTGGCAGTTCTGGAAAAAAGGGTTGGCTTCAAGATAGGAGCAAAGGATGTTTTCCTGAACATCGCCGGAGGAATAAAGGTATCAGATCCCGCATGTGACCTTGCAATCATCATGAGCATCCTTTCCTCAAGTTTTGACGTTGCCGTAAACCAGAAATACACCTTTGCTGCAGAAGTTGGCCTGAACGGAGAAATACGTCCTGTCTCACAGGTAGAAAGGAGAATCGCCGAGGCGGAAAAACTGGGTTTCGAGAGAATCTACATCTCCTCCTACAGCCAGAAAGAAGAAAAGCAGCACAGGAAGATCAAGGTTATCCGTGCCGCTTCAATTCCCCAGATTGTCCGGGATATTTTTCAGGAATAATACATTCAAACAGAAGCACAGGCAAAACGCTGGCGTCCGAACATATCGCTGAGGATACGGATACTGCTGAAGCCCTTTTCTTTGAGCATAATTTCAACATCCTTGGCAAACAGCGGATTTATTTCAAAGTAAAGGCGTCCGCCGGAGTAAAGAAGTTCAGCAGCCATGCCGGCAATCTTTTCATAGAAAAGAATCGGATGTGCATCTGGGACAAACAAAGCCTGCTCAGGCTCAAAGCCAAGCACATTCCTGTGCATGTTTTCTTTTTCTTTCTCAGCGATGTAAGGAGGATTGGATATCATCACATCTACCTTACCTATGAAAGATTTGAGGGCCGGGAAATCTCCACACAGAACATCGTAAAGGAAGAACATCGGCCATCGGCGGTCAAGTGTTATCCTCTGTCCTTTAGCATATTGAAGGGCGATTTCTGAGATATCGCATCCGTAGGTTTCCAAGACCTTGCCTTTTTCTGCAAAGGACTTGGCAAGAGCCTTGTGCAGGCTCCAGGCTATGCATCCGCTTCCTGTGCATACATCAAAAATCTTGAAAGCCCGCTGCGCCTCCGGAGAAGATCCTGGAGAGACAGACCGTGCAATTTCACTTATTGCAAGGGCAACGAGTTCTTCTGTCTCAGGCCTGGGAATCAAGACCCCGGGCCCTACCTTGAACTTGCTGCCGCAGAAGTACTCAAAGCCGGAAATGTACTGTACAGGTTCTCCGTTTTCCAGGCGGGATATGTATTTTCCCGCATCGCCGATTTCAGTATCGGGATAAGTAATCTGCCTTGTACGGGAAATGTTGAAGATGTCTTCGAGAGCCCTGGATGCAAGAGAGGCCGCTTCCTCCTTGCCATAGAGCGGAAGCAGCCTTTTCCTGCAGTCTTCTATGAACTCTCTTACCGTCATCCAAGTCTCTTGAGCTGAACGGTGAAATGGCGCATCAAAGGAGCCTCCCATTCAATTGCAACTCCGCGGGTTATGCTCTTGCGCCTGTCGTATACGTTCTTCAGGGCTGCGGCTATGACCTTCATGTGGTTGTCAGTGTAAACTCTTCTAGGAATGGCAAGTCTCAGAAGGTCAAGGCCTCCGAAGCGGTTCTCCCGGGTAACGGGGTCTCTGTCGGCCAGCATATAGCCTATCTCGCATGCACGGATTCCGGCCTCAAGGTAAAGCTCGCAGGTAAGAGTCTGGGCAGGGAATTCTTCCTTTGGCACATCGGTGAGCACCCTGTCTGCATCTACGAAGATGGCATGTCCGCCGGCCGGCCTCTGATAAGGTATGCCGTACTCATCCAGCAGGCTTGCAAGATACTGGACCTGGTGGATCCTGGTCTGGAGCATGTCAAATTCAGTGTTCTCGTCAAGACCCTGGGCCAGGGCATTGAGGTCCCTTCCGTTCATGCCGCCGTATGTCACATACCCTTCAAAAGGAATGCAGAAGAGCTTTGCTCCCTCATACCATTCCTTGCGGCGGGTGGCAATGAAACCTCCCATGTTCACAATGCCGTCTTTCTTTGCAGACATGGTCATGGCATCGGCATCGGTGTACATCTCAAGGGCTATCTCCTTGATTGTCTTGTCTGAATATCCCTCTTCCCTTGTCTTGATAAAGTAGGCGTTCTCCGCAAAGCGGGCGCTGTCCACTACAACAGGAACTCCGTACTTGTGGCAAAGGGCGCATGTATCCTTGATGTTCTTCATGGAAACCGGCTGTCCGCCAACGGTATTGTTGGTTACGGTAAGTACCATGAAAGGAACGTTGCCCTTGTTTTCAACCAGAACCTTCTCCAGCTTTTCAAGAGAAACGTTGCCCTTGAAAGGCACCTCTTTCTGAGTGTCCTTGGCATCGTCGCAGGTTACGTCTATAGCCTTGGCATGTCGGCTCTCTATATGACCCTTGGTGGTATCGAAGTGAGCGTTGCCCGGAACCACGTTGCCTTCCTTCACCAGATAGGAGAAGAGAACGTTTTCGGCAGCCCTTCCCTGGTGAGTCGGAATCACGTAGTTCATTCCGAAGATCTTCTTTACCATAGCCTCAAACTTGTAGAACGAGGTTGCTCCGGCATAACTCTCGTCGCCGAGCATCAATTCAGCCCACTGGCGGTCGCTCATGGCACCGGTGCCGCTGTCTGTGAGAAGGTCTATGTAAACCTGTTCAGCCTTTAATTGAAATACGTTGTAATGAGCCTCGGCCAGCCATTTCTTTCTCTCTTCAAGAGTGGAACGGCGCATCGGCTCCACCATTTTGATTTTCCACGATTCTGCAAAAGGTAGTTCCATATAATGATTCGTTTATAGTGTGTTATCTGGGGTTGAATGCTTCTTCTATCATGCTGGTTACAAACTCCTTGGTATCTATCCCGGCAACCCTGAGCATCTTTGGCACGAGGCTCATTTCGGTCATTCCCGGAACGGTGTTGGTTTCAAGGAAGTATATCTCTTCTTCAGGGGTTACGATATAGTCCATCCTGACTATGCCGC
The DNA here is from genome assembly GCA_902780455.1 of uncultured Bacteroidia bacterium. Classification (GTDB taxonomy): domain Bacteria; phylum Bacteroidota; class Bacteroidia; order Bacteroidales; family UBA932; genus Egerieousia. The sequence continues at coordinate 13,871 of CACZFO010000014.1, forward strand.
GGCAACCCATGTAAGAATAGATCTGTTCAGTCAGGTTCTGTATCCGGGCGCTCAGGGCCGGAGAAATCCTTGCAGGGCAAATTTCCTGGCTTTCTCCAAGGTACTTGGCTTCGTAGTCAAAGAATTCCCTGTCCGTAACTATCTCGGTTACAGGAAGGGCCGTAATCTTGCCATGGGACATGAACACTCCGCAGGTCATCTCGCGGCCGCTTACGGCTTCCTCGGCGAGAATTGTCCCGCACTCTGAAAAGGCCTTGTCAATTGCTGCCTGGAGGTCTTTCTCCTCCTTTACCTTGGTAACTCCGAAACTGCTTCCTCCAACCGTCGGCTTGACAAACATTGGAAGACCTACCTGGCGTATGATCTCGCGCAGGGAATAAGGCCTGTTCTTGCTGATGAATATGTCGTCTGCCATCTTCACTCCGGCAAAGTCAAGGAATCTCTTGCAGGAATGCTTGTCAAAGGTAATCGCCGAGACAAAAGAAGAACATGAGGTGAACGGCACTTTCTGCATCTCAAGGTAGCCCTGGAGAAGACCGTTTTCACCTGGTGTTCCGTGGATCATTATCAAGGCTGCGTCAAAAGCCGTGAGGCCGTTGCCGCTGCCGAAGGAGAATGTGTTCTTGTCAACAGTTGGAGCTCCCTGATGTTCCATGACAGTCCGGGCGTCCTGGTTTTCAGCAGGCATCACAAACCAATCCGTTCCCTGGATAAAAACTATGTAGGGACAGTACTTGAGGCGGTCCACATATTTGATGACGTTGAGGGTCGAATTTACGCTGACCTCCCTTTCGGAAGAATCACCGCCGCAAATAACAGCTATGTTCTTCATATAAAGCTAATTCTCTTCAATAAAGTTATCTCCGTCTTCAGGATATTCTTCAGTGACTGCGGAGCTGACGCAGTCCATGCTGTATCCAGACGGTTTGGTAAACTGGTCGTTGATGGAAATAGGAATCGAAGGATCATCCAGCACTTTCTTCATGAATATGGCCCAGATAGGAAGGGCAACGGAAGCACCCTGGCCCTGTCCGGTCCAGCGGAAGTGTACCTGACGGTCTTCAGCTCCAACCCAGACTCCCACTGTAAGCTTCGGGACATAGCCTATGAACCATCCATCGGAGTTCTCGTTGGTGGTTCCGGTCTTGCCGGCAATCTCGCCTCCGGTTATGTAACGCCTTACCCTTGATCCTGTTCCGCCGTCTACCACCCCCCTCATCATCTGTACCATGGTATAGGCGGTGTTCTCGCCTATGGCCTCCCTCTTGCGTGAAGCAAAGTTTGCGAGCACCCTGCCGTTCTTGTCCTCGATCCTCGTCACGAAAACAGGTTCTACGAAGACGCCCTTGCTCGGGAAGGTGTTGAACGCACTTACCATCTGATACACAGGCACATCGGCACTTCCCACACAAAGAGAATGAACGGGTTCGAGATAGCACTTGATGCCCATGTTGTGGGCCATCCTTACAAGAGCCTCGGGTCCGAACTGCTTCATAAGATAGGCGGCCACATTGTTGTTGGATGCCATAAGTCCCCACCTGAGGGTTACTGTAGCTCCGTTTCCTCCGCCCTTAGGAGTCCACACGTTGTTGCCGATTACAAAAGACTGCGGCTGGTTGACGGTAACGTCACAAGGTGTGAATCCTTCCTGCATGGCCAGCGTATAAAGGAACGGCTTGAAAGTGGAACCCACCTGCCTCTGGCCCTGCATCACCTGGTCGTACTTGAAGTAATTGTAATTGGCTCCGCCCACATACGCCCTCACGTATCCGGTCTCCGGCTCAATTGCCATGAGCCCGGTCCTGAGGAAAGACTTGAAGTACTTGATGGAATCGTTCGGAGTCATGACGGTGTCTTTGTATCCCTTCTGATTCCAGGCAAATACGCGCATCTTGGTCTTCTGGTCAAAGCTCTTCTCTATCTCCTGATCAGTGGCTCCGGCCTCCTTCATGTTCTTGTACCGGTCCGACCAGCGGCGGGCACGCTTCATGATGGATTCTATCACGTTCTCCGGAGTGTTGTCTGCAAACGGATAATGCTTGCGGTACTTGAGATCCTCGTTGAACTGCGGCTGAAGATACTTCAGATGCTCAACTGCAGCCTGCTCTGCATATCTCTGCATCTTTCCGTTGAGCGGGGTGTATATCTTGAGTCCGTCTTTCTCCAGTTCGTACTTGCTTCCGTCCGGCTTGAAATTCTTGTTAAGCCAGCCGTACAGGGGATTCTCCTTCCAGGATGCGGAATCCTGGCTGTACTGGTTCATGTCGGTGTATGAAGAGCGCACAGGTTTTTTTGCGCTCATTATCCTCTTGAGCATGTCCCTGAAGTAAGGAGCCTGCCCGTTGGATACGTCTATATCTCCCTTGGAGGCCAGGACGATAGGAATCTTCACTATGGAGTCGTACTGTGCGTCTGTCAGGTATCCGTACTTGTTCATCTGCCTGAGCACGTGGTTGCGCCTCTGCAGGGAAAGTTCAGGATTGCGTATTGGATTGTACTTGGTGGGCTTGTTGACCATGCCGACCAGCAAGGCTGATTCCTCCACGTTGAGGTCCTTCGGAAGTTTGCCGAAGAAAGTTGAAGATGCGCTCTTGATTCCGTAAGCGTTCCTTCCGAAGAAGACGGCGTCAAGATACATGCTCATGATCTCCTCCTTGGTGTAGCTTCTTTCAAGCTTTATGGCAGTTATCCACTCCTTGAACTTGGTGGTTATGAGTTTGAGTTTTCCGGCTCCTGGTTCTCTTGGGAAAAGACTCTTGGCAAGCTGCTGGCTGAGGGTACTTCCACCGCCGCCGCTGGCCCTGTTGCCCAGGGCTATGCTCTTGACCGCCACCCTGACAAGGCTCTTTCCGTCTATGCCGCTGTGGTCGTAGAACCTGACATCCTCGGTTGCAACAAGGGCATCCTTGAGGTTCTGCGACAGGTCTTCATAATTTGAATAGGACCTGTTCTCTATATGGTATGTATTGAGAAGGGTGCCGTCCTCCGCTATGATCTGCGTAGCAAGGTTGCTCTGCGGGTCTTCCAGTTCCTCAAAAGACGGGATATCTGCAAACATCCACACGAACAGCAAGGCGGCAAGAATCAGTATTATCGGGCTGAAAACTATGATCCACAGCCACTTGACAAAACGTTTCCTGTTATTGATTTTCATGGTTTACTTCTGTTGTGAAAACAAAAATACAAATAAAAATTTGGAATAAATGGGAGTTAATGATTTACTTTGCACCTCCAACAGAACAAACGTGGGGATTTATGGGAGAGAAATTAGTTATCGTAGAGTCTCCGGCCAAGGCCAAGACAATTGAAAGATTCCTTGGAGAGGGATACACAGTAAGATCAAGCTTCGGACATATATGCGATCTGCCCAAGACATCTCTGGGCATAGACATCGAAAACGGATTCAAACCTAAATACCAGGTTCCGGCCGACAAGAAAAAGGTTGTGGCAGAACTGAAGGCGCTGGCTTCCAAGGCAGACCAGGTCTATCTGGCTTCCGATGAGGACCGCGAAGGTGAGGCCATTGCATGGCACCTCCAGCAGGAACTTAAGCTGAAGCCTGAAAACACACAGAGAATAGTTTTCCACGAGATTACAAAAGACGCCATACTCAATGCCGTGCAGCATCCGAGAAAGGTGGATGAGAATCTGGTGAACGCCCAGCAGGCCAGAAGGGTCCTGGACAGGATCGTGGGTTTTGAACTCTCACCCGTTCTGTGGAGAAAGGTTGGCAAAGGCCTTTCAGCCGGCAGGGTGCAGTCAGTGGCGGTACGTCTCATCGTAGACAGGGAAAAGGAAATCCAACAGTTCCAGCCGGCTCCATTCTTCAGCGTAAAGGGACTGTTCCACCCTCACTCCGCCGCAGAGAAAGTGAAGCTCCACGCCTCTCTTGACACAAGGTTCTCCGATGAAAACCAGGCAGCTGCTTTCCTTGAGAAATGCAACAGCGGATGCCGCTTCAGCATATCTTCCATAGAAAAGAAACAGGCGCTTCGTTTTCCGGCTCCACCGTTCACCACTTCCGCACTTCAGCAGGAAGCCAGCCGCAAGCTAGGCTTCTCCGTATCCCAGACAATGAGGATTGCCCAGAAGCTCTACGAGAGCGGACTGATCACCTACATGAGAACAGACTCCACAAACTTGTCTTCCCTGGCAATCAACACCATAAAGCAGGCTATCACTGAAAATTACGGAGAACGGTATTCCAAGGTGCGCCAGTTCCACATCCACAGCAAGGGAGCCCAGGAAGCTCACGAGGCCATCCGCCCTACCTATGCTTCCAACAAGACCATAGACGGAACCCCTGCAGAAAAGAAACTCTACGAACTCATCTGGAAAAGAGCGGTAGCCTCTCAGATGGCCGATGCCAGCATAGAAAGGACCACCATCACCATATCTTCCGACAAGTTCTCAGAAAAGTTCATCTGCGAAGGCGAACAGATCCTGTTTGACGGATTCCTCCGCCTTTACATAGAAGGAAAGGACGACGAGCCTGAAGAAGAGAACCTCAACCAACTGATTCCAAATCTTGAGAATGGTGAGGCCATGGAGGCTGTCCAGATAGAAGCCCTCCAGAAATTCACTCCTAAACCTCCGCGTTACTCCGAGGCGACCCTGGTAAAGAAGATGGAGGAACTTGGAATAGGAAGGCCTAGTACCTATGCCCCTACCATCACTACGATAACCAGCAAGAGAGGCTATGTTGTAAAGGACTCCAGGCCGGGCATCAAGAGAGAGGCCGTAAAGCTGTCGCTGGATAATCCTGGTACTGCTCCGATGCAGGGAAAGATATCCAGGACAACCATCACGGAATCTTTAGGAGCAGAGAAGAACAAACTCTTCCCTCAGGACATGGGAACTGTGGTAACCCACTATCTTGAAGATAATTTCGGCGAGATAATGGATTACGGATTCACCGCCAGGATAGAGGAGGATTTTGACAGGATTGCAGAAGGCAAGCTCCCTTGGACCAACCTGATGTCTTTGTTCTACTCCCCGTTCCACAAGACAGTGGAACAGCAGAACATGGAAAAGACACATGTCAATTCCGAAAGAGAGCTGGGAGCGGATCCAAAGGACGGAAAGATGATATACGTAAGGCTCGGAAAATTTGGACCGCTTGCCCAGAAGGGAGCCTCAGATGACCCTCATAAACAGTTTGCATCTCTCAGGAAAGACCAGTCCATAGAGACCATCACCCTTGAGGAAGCTGTAAAGCTGTTCGAATTGCCAAGGGTTGTGGGATCCCATGATGGCAAGGAGGTTACAAGTGCCATCGGAAGGTTCGGAGCCTACATAAAATATGACGGCAAGTTCTATTCCCTTGCAAAAGGACAGGATCCATATACCATCAACCTGGAAGAGGCTCTGGAACTTGTCAAGGCAAAGGAAGAGGCTGCTGAAAAGAGCGTAATCAAAGTATTTGAAGCCGAGGACATCCAGATACTCAACGGCAGATACGGTCCGTACATAAAGCACGCCGGCGGAAACTACAAGATTCCTAAGGGCAAGGGAGCCAAGGCCGCAGATGCCCTGACATTGGAAGACTGCAAGGCCATCATAGAAAACACCCCGGCCACAAACTCCTCTAAATCGTCTAAAACAACCAGAGCCAGAAAATAGCATATGGAAAACCATCCGGTAAAAAAAGCATATTCAAAACTTTACAGCCTCTCAAAGGGGATGGAGAAGGTAAATGTCTGCACCCTTGAGGAGTATGTCTCCAAAAAGAAACCCAGGAACACCAGGTCCCAGGAAGGAAGTGTTGACGTAGTTATCTGCGGAGAAAGTATTCCGGATGTTGAAATCCTCAGGCTTGGAAGGAACTTTCCGTCCGCCCTTGTCTGCTCCGGGGAGGAAATCCCCATACAGCTCATAGACAAGATAAAGAAACAGAAGACTTTCTCCGTGATAGGAGTTCAGAAGTACCTGTTCTTTCCGCAGATGGAAACCGCACTTGACAGTTGCGGCTTTGAAACGCTGAACCTCGGAGCCTTCAGAGATGACATGTCCGTATGTGAACCACTGCTCAGGAATGTAAGGTACGTGTTCCTGGACATGAAGAGCGTCAAGCATGCAGACTATCCGTGGGACAGCAACAACAATCCCAACGGCTTTTTCTCCAATGAAATATGCCAGGTGGCAAGATACATAGGCTTCTCCTGCTCCCTCAAGACCGTCTTCATTTACGGAATACCGGAGAGCAGATGCCCTCAGGTATGCGCAAACCTGGTGGCCCAGACAGCCTGGCACATCGCCGATGCGGTGGCAAACAACATAAAGGAGGATCCTCAGGCTGAAAGGCTGAAGGGAAAGCTGCCTTCTCAGTTCGAACATAAAATCGTTGATTTCTGTTCACACGGAGACACCCTTACTTTCATAATGAGTGCCGCAACCGGAAGATGGTGGATGGAAGTGCCTGTCATCAAGAAAAATACAACAGAACTTCTGGCATGCACGGCAGCCGATTACCAGACTGCCTGCGACGGTCAGGTTCCGATGCGATGGCTGTATTATTACAACCGCCTGAATTCATTGTAACATTTTTTAATCTTTTTTGCCTGTTTGCTTGAAATTTTCTATTTTTGCAATAGAGTATTTGAAAAGCAAACATATAAAAATATGGCAAAGTATCAAATTGACGAAACCGACCAGAAAATCCTTTCTGCTCTGGTCAAGAACGCCAGAACTCCGTTTTTGGAGATAGCCCGTGAATGTGGCGTTTCTGGAGCTGCTATCCATCAGAGGTTCAAGAAAATGGAATCTCTAGGCATTATCACCGGTTCGCGTCTTCTCGTAAAGCCTTCCACCCTCGGACTGGATGTATGTGCTTTTGTAGAAGTTAACCTTTCTCCTGTTAACAAATACCCTGAAGTGATAGAGGCACTGAGGAAAATTCCTGAAGTTGTAGAGTGTCATTTTGTAACAGGCAGGCACACTCTGCTGCTGAAGATGTACTGCTTCAATCACGACCACCTGCTGGATATCCTCATCAACACTATCCAGAACATCCCTAGCGTACAGGACACCGAGACCCTGGTATCTCTTGACCAGGCAATCGAGCGCCAGGTTTGGGTAAAGGACCACCCGGAAGAAAAGGGTTATCACAGGAAGGATAGGAGAAGTACCAAGAAGAAATACTAATCCTCCGGAAGAAGGAGCCGGGCAAACCTCAGGTCATCCTGGGTGGTGATCTTCAGGTTGAACTTGCTGCCTTCCACAGTATCAAAACAATAGCCGCTACTCTCCATCACGGTTGCATCATCTGTAAACGCTGGGGAGTAGGGTTTTTTATATGCCAGCTTGAGCCTGGTGGAATCAAAGACCTGAGGTGTCTGGACCAGCATGTAGTTTTCCCTCGTCACAGGATGGGTGCCGATCTGGCGCCCATCTTTATCCACGATCTTTTCCCTCATCGATTCCACAACGGTAACGACGGGAATCACCCCTGCACACTTTTCATCTATCGGATAGGTCAGCAGTTCCATCAGAAGTTCCTGAGGAACTATGGGACGCACTCCGTCATGAACCGCTACGACAGCCCCGTCCGGGATCACCTCCAGGGCGGACCTTACAGAATGGAACCTGGTTATCCCACCCGGAACGATGGTATGGGGGAACATCAGGTTGTGGCTGTTGTAATACTCTTTCCACATCTCGATATGTGAAGGAGGAAGCACCAGGACTATCTCCAGGGGAAGGTCAAGAGAAGTAAAAAGCTCTATCGTCCTCAACAGTATGGGTTTGCCGTCGAGGTCCAGGAACTGCTTAGGGATTCCGGCCTTCATCCTTCTGCCCACGCCTCCTGCGGTTATGACCACATAATATTTCATTTGTTCATTTTTAACTGTGCAAAAGTATTAAAAATTTGACCTAATTTCTTAATTTTGTAGGTATCCAAAAGACTGGTATCGTGAAACAGATAACAAAAGCACTCATATCCGTCTTCGACAAGGACGGAATCCTTGATATAGCAACGCTCCTCAGACAGGGAGGAGCGGAAATACTGTCTACCGGCGGAACTGCCGCCTTCCTCCAGGAAAACGGCTTTGAAGTTACAAAGGTTGAGGACCTTACCCACTATCCTTCAATACTTGGAGGCAGGGTTAAGACCCTCCATCCCGCCGTCTTTGGCGGAATCCTTGGAAGAAGGGACAATCCTTCCGACATGGAAGAATTCAAAACCTGGAACATAGGTCCGATAGACCTGGTGGTGGTAGACCTCTACCCGTTTGAAGAAACAGTGGCAAAAGGAGCCTCCAGGCAGGAAATCATAGAAAAGATAGACATCGGTGGCATCTCCCTCATAAGGGCTGCCGCAAAGAACCATAACGACGTGGCCATAGTTCCGTCAAAGGACCAGTACGGCTATCTTCTGGACATACTCAGGGAGCAGGGCTGCCGCACCACCCTCCAGCAGAGGGAGTATCTGGCAACAATGGCCTTCGGAGTCTCTGCCTCCTACGACAGCGCCATCTTCAACTACTTCAACTCGGAGACCAAGGCACCTGTTTTCAGCCGGTTCAGCACCCAGGCAAAGACCCTGAGATACGGTGAGAATCCGCATCAGAAAGGTTTTTATTTCGGCAGCAAAGACTCTCTCCCGCAGCAGCTTCACGGCAAGGAACTAAGCCATAACAACCTTCTGGACGTAGAGGCGGCCATAGAGCTCATCGGCGATTTCTCAGAACCAACCGTAGCCATCATCAAGCACAACAATGCATGCGGATGTGCAACCGCACCTTCGTTGCTGGAGGCTTGGGAAAAGGCTCTTGCAGGAGATCCGGTTTCTGCCTTCGGCGGAATCATCGTATCCAACAGGGCCGTTGAAAAAGATGTCGCCGAGCAGATGAACAAACTCTTCTTCGAAGTCTGCATAGCACCTTCATATTCCGAAGAAGCCCTCGGCATACTTGAAACAAAGAAGAACCGCATCCTCCTGGTAAACAGCATGTCAAAGCTGCCTGACATGAAATTCCGTTCCATGCTGGGCGGAGTCCTGGCTCAGGAACGCGATACCCACGTGGAGACAGAGGCAGACCTTACCGTATGCACCACCAAGGCCCCTGAAAAAGACAAGACGGAAGACCTGCTGATGGCCAACAAACTGGTAAAGCACTCCAAGTCCAACGCCATAGTCCTTGTCAAGGACCGCCAGCTCATAGGCAGCGGAGTGGGACAGACCTCCAGGGTAGATGCCCTCAAGCAGGCCATTGAAAAGGCACACAGTTTTGGATTTGACACCAACGGAGCAGTAATGGCTTCGGACGCATTCTTCCCGTTCAAGGACTGCGTGGAAATAGCTTTTGCCAACGGCATCAAGACAGTCATCCAGCCGGGCGGCTCGATAAGGGACAACGAGAGCGTAGACTTCTGCAACCAAAGCGGCATGGCCATGGTAATGACCGGATTCAGACACTTCAAACATTAACCTGAAATTAGCAGTTTAGAAATATGGCATTTTCATTTTTAACACAGGAACTTGCAATCGACCTCGGAACGGCCAACACCGTAATCTTCATGAAAGACAAGATTGTGGTCGACGAACCTTCTATCATCGCGATAGACATGAACACAAAGAAGCCTATGGCCATAGGAGAAAGAGCCAGGCTGATGCACGAGAGGACAAATCCCAACATCAAGACCATCAGGCCTATGAAAGATGGTGTGATTGCCGACTTCCAGGCCGCTGAACACATGATCCGCGGATTCATAAAAATGATAAACAGCAAGAGAAGCTCCCTGTTCACACCTAACCTGAGAATAGTGATTGCCATACCTAGCGGCAGTACCGAGGTTGAGACCAGGGCCGTAAGAGACGCTGCCGAACATTCCGGAGGAAGGGATGTCTACATCATACTGGAACCTATGGCAGCAGCCATCGGTATAGGTCTGGACGTAGAAAAACCTTCCGGCCACATGGTGGTGGACATAGGAGGCGGTACCACTGAATGTGCCGTCATCTCCCTCGGAGGAATCGTCTGGAACGAGAGCCTCAAGGTTGCAGGAGACGTCTTCACTTCAGACATCCAGCAGTACATGCGCCAGCAGTACAACATAAAGATTGGTGAGATAACTGCGGAGGAAATAAAGATAGCCGTAGGAGCTGCCATCCCTGAACTTGAGACAACTCCTGAGCCTTACATAGCAAAAGGTCCTAACCTGATGACCGCATATCCGGTGGAAGTGCCTGTAACTTCCATGGAGATAGCCCATTGCCTTGACAAATCACTGGCAAAACTGGAGTCTACCATCATCAAGGTGCTGGAGCAGACCCCTCCTGAGCTGTATGCCGACATCGTAAAGGAAGGCATCTACCTCAGCGGCGGCGGAGCCCTTATCAGAGGACTGGACAAGAGGCTCAGCGACAAGCTCAAGATTCCTTTCCATGTTGCCGAGGATCCGCTCAGGGCCGTTGCAAGAGGAACCAATACGGCTTTGAAGAACCTGGCAAAGCGCCACTTCCTCCCTTACCTGATGAGATAGACTGCTGATGAAGCTTCCTCCTCTCATCTATAACTCCATAGGAAAGTTCCTGGTTTTCGCTCTCCTGGAAACTGCTTGCGCGTTGCTCATCATCAAGAGCAGCATCGTGCAGAAATACAGGATCATGGAGGGCGTGCGCAATGTCCAGTCCTTTTTCTGGGAAAAGGGCACTGCGGTAAAGAAATATACCAGCCTTTCGCAGAGCAACAAGGATTTGGAGGAAGAGAACGCAAGGCTCCTCGCCCAGAACATATTCCTTAAGGACTACATCGTCAAAAGCCAGGGAGAAAGCAAACTGGAAGAACTCTCTTCCCAACTTAAGGACAATGCCGGAGACTCCTCTCTCACAAGCTATTCGTTCACCCTGGCAAAAGTTATCAAGAACACCATAAATACCACGCACAACTACCTGGTAATAGACAAGGGACGGCGCGACGGAATAACGGAAGACCTGGGAGTCGTGACCCCGAGCGGAGTTGTCGGGATAATAAGGGGAGTGGGAGAGAAATTCAGCTATGTGCTGTCTTTCCTCAATCTCAGGCAGAGCATAAGCGCAAAGATCGGCAGCACGGAATCACCCGGAACCCTCAAGTGGGAGGGCGGTAGCATTTACAAGGCCTATCTCACTGAAATACCGCTGAATACTGAAGTTGCAAAAGGCGACACTGTCTATACCAGCGGCAACTCGTCTTTCTTCCCTTCCGACATACCTGTAGGAAAAGCCATTTCCTTCTCCGTGGAAAACGGAGCCCACAAGAAGGTTGAGGTTGAACTGCTCCAGGATTTCTCCAACCTTGATTACGTCATAGTACTGAAGAACCATGACAAGCATGAGATAGACTCGCTGTCCATGCTGAAACCACCGTCACCGAAGAAATGATGGAATCTCTCAAATACATATACGGTTTCATTGTGATACTGGTCCTCCAGCTTCTTTGCAGCGAGTTCATCAACTTGTGGCCGATGCTCTATATCGCCGTGATTCCACTGATGATCATACTCCTGCCGTTCAGCGTGAGTACCTATGTCCTGATGATCTGCGGTTTTGCCATGGGGCTCCTCACTGATGCCCTGTCAGACGGGGTCCTGGGTCTCAACGCTGCCTGCTGCACTCTCTTGGGAGCCTGCAAGAACATGATTACCAAGCCTATGAGGAAGTATGACGTTCAGACAGACCAGTTTGATATGGACAGCGGAGAGTTCCGGAAAGGTAAACTGATACTTCTGCTGATCATCTGCTACCTGGTCTTCTTCATTCCGTATGTCCTCATAGACGGGGCCGGAGTTTCGGGCATCTTGTACATCGTTGCCAGAATAGCCGTCAATGTAGTAGTGAATGTAATCATCGCCTATCTGCTCATAAGGCTATGGATAAGAAGGTTCTTCTGATATCTGGCATCATAATCGCAGGCTTCTGCCTAGCTGCAAGGCTCTTCTATCTTCAGATCATAGACGAGCACTACAAGGTCAGTGCAGAAAACAACGCCCTCCTGTACCAGACCCAATATCCTGCAAGGGGTGAAATCAGGGACCGCAACGGAAACATACTGGTGGGGAACAAGACCACATACGACATCATGGTAACCCCAATGGACCTCCAGGAGTTTGACACCGCAGACTTCTGCCTGACGTTCCATGTAGACATCAACGATGTTAGGCGCAAGCTTAAGAATTACAGGGAGAACCGCAGAAAGATAGGATACCAGACCTTCACCTTCATCAAGCAGGTCTCAAGCAGCGAATACAGCCACTATGCAGAGAAAGCCTACAAGTTTCCGGGATTCTATGCCGTAAGCAGGACAGCCAGGATCTATCCGTATGAAGCCGGAGCAAGCCTCTACGGATACATCAACGAGGCAGACTCCGCATATCTTGCAAACAATCCGGAGTACCGGAGGGGAGACTATGTGGGAATCACTGGAATCGAACGGTCTTACGAGGATGTCCTGAGGGGGAAGAAGGGCTACAACATTATGGTCCGCGATGTTCATAACAGGATACGCCAAAGTTTCAAGAATGGAGAATACGACGTTGCGGCAGAACCGGGCAAAGACCTGATTGCCAGCATAGACGGCCCGCTTCAGCAATATGGCGAAAAGCTAATGAAAGACAAGGTGGGAAGCATCGTGGCCATAGAACCCTCCACCGGTGAGATACTGGCCATCGTTTCATCTCCCGGCCTTACCGTAAACGACCTCTCCAACATCCGAAAGGAATACTCCAGGCTTCTGCAGGATCCGTACAAACCCATGTTCAACAGGGCGGTCATGAGCGCCTATCCTCCCGGAAGCGTATTCAAGACGGTCAACGCCCTGATAGGACAGCAGAACAAGGTAATTACCCCTCAAACCATGTTCTCATGTTCCCGCGGTTTCTACTATGCCGGAGGAAAGATGGGCTGCCACGGGCACAGAAGCCCCCTTAATCTCAAGGAGTCCATAATGATGAGCTGCAACGCATACTATGCAAACGTGTTCAGGGCCATCATGAGGGACCCGAACCACCAGCCCATCTCAGAGGCTTTTGACCACTGGAAGGAGCAGGTGATGAAGTTTGGAATAGGAGTGAAGCTCGGTAGCGACTTTCCTTCCGAACTCCAGGGCAACCTTCCGTCTACCAAGACATACGACAAGATCCACGGCAAGGGCAGGTGGAATGCCTATAACATACTCTCGCTGGCAATAGGACAGGGGGAGGTGGGAGCTACTCCTATGCAGATTGCAAATCTGGCCGCAATAATAGCCAACAGGGGATATTACATCATTCCTCATCTGATAAAGAACGCACCGGACTCCGTGCGCCGGGCCAAGTATACTGAAAAACACTGGGTAGACATAGACCGCGAGCATTTTGATCCGGTGGTAGAAGGAATGTACCTTGCCGTGAACGCTCCTCCAGGTGCCGGAGGAACTTCCCGCAGGGCATACATAGACGATATCGTGGTCTGTGGAAAGACCGGCACCGCCCAGAATCCGCACGGAAGGGACAACTCCGTATTCATGTGCTTTGCTCCAATGGAAAATCCAAAGATCGCCGTCTGCGTATATCTTGAGAATTCCGGAGCGGGAGGAACATGGGCAGCACCCGTAGCATCCCTCATCGTTGAAAAATACATAAGAGGAGAGGTAAAAAGAACAGAGCTTGAGCAGATGGTTGCCAATACAAACCTAAAACAGTTCGTACCGGTCAGAAGCAGGAAAAAATGATGGAAGGTCTCTCATATTCAAGCCCTAAAAGGGCCAGGAAAGTAGATTTCGGACTTCTGCTTGCATACCTGTTCCTGGTAGTGTTCGGATGGCTCAACATCTATTCCGCCGTTTATTCCGAGGAACATTCCTTTATCCTGGATTTCAGCCAGAGATACGGCCTCCAGTTTATCTGGATATGCATATCGCTTGGTGTGGCCATAGTGCTTCTGTACATGATAAATCCAAGCCATCTGCCTCCTTTGTCGCCGATATTCTATCTGGTCATGCTGGTGCTGCTGGCCGCTGTAATTTTCCTCGGCAGGGAGGTGAACGGCTCCAGGAGCTGGTTCTTCATAGGCTCCTTCGGACTCCAGCCGGCGGAGTTCTCAAAGATTACAACAGCCCTGCTGCTTTCCTACATAATGAGCCAGTACGGATTCTCCCTGGCCAACAGGAAAGACGCCCTGAAGGCAGCCCTGGTGGTAATTGTCCCTATCCTGCTGATCCTGATGGAAAAGGAAACCGGCAGCGCACTGGTTTACATGGGTTTGATCCTGGTATTCTACATGGAGGGCCTGGCCGGATGGGTTATTGTACTTGGACTCAGCCTTATAGCCATATTTGTGATTACCATAGCGGCATCTCCGCTAACGGCTCTTGCTTGCGCCTTCGGAGCATGCTGCATAATAAGGTTCGTTATTTCCAGGAAGCTGGTCTGGACCTTGTGTGCAATACCGGTCACCGTATTGATGTTCTACATCCCAACCCTGGCCGGGACCGAAACTTTTGCCTTCCTTGCCAATCTCAATCCGGAAGTCTGGGCACTGATACTGATGGCTCCTTTCCTTTTCTTCTGGATCAGGGACCTTCTGTTCAGGAAAGAGGGCAAAGGAGGCCTCTACCTGCTGCTTTGCCTTGCAGCGGCAGTTGTACTCACTTTCTCTGTAGACCTGATCTTTGAAAAGGTGCTTCAGCCCCATCAGAAGGCAAGGATAGAAAACCTCTTGGGAATAACCGAGGACCTTCAGGGAATCGGATACAATGTCCATCAGTCCAAGATAGCCATAGGCAGCGGCGGACTCACCGGCAAGGGATTCCTCAACGGAACCCAGACCAAGTACAACTTTGTTCCGGAGCAAAGCACCGATTTCATATTCTGTACGGTTGGGGAGGAATGGGGATTTCTGGGAAGCCTGCTTCTGCTTGGCGTCTACATCTTCCTCATCACAAGGATAATCCACCTCTCTTCAAAGAACCCTGACGCCTTTACCAGGATATACGGATACTGCGTGGCCTCCATTTTCCTCATGCATGTAGTGATCAACATGGGAATGACCATGGGACTTCTGCCTGTAATAGGCATACCGCTCCCGTTCCTCAGCTACGGAGGATCCAGTATGATGAGTTTCACCATACTGCTGTTCATCTTTATCAGACTGGATATGGAGCGTCAGAACAAAGACGCCGACATCTAATCTTCCACCTTGGCCAGAATCATGGTGCTGTTGTGGCCTCCGAATCCGAAGGTATTGCTCAGCGCCACTTTCACATCCCTCCTCTGGGCTGTGTTGAACGTCAGGTTCAGCTTAGGATCTATCTCCGGGTCATCGGTAAAATGGTTGATGGTAGGAGGAACCACACCGCTGTTAATTGCATGGATGCAGGCCATGGCCTCTATTGCTCCGGCTGCTCCCAGCAGGTGTCCGGTCATAGACTTGGTAGAGGATATGTTGATGTTGTATACGGAATCTCCGAAGACCTCTGCAATAGCCTTAAGCTCAGCGATGTCTCCCAGGTGGGTGGAGGTTCCGTGCACGTTGATGTAATCTACATCCTCCGGTTTCAGGCCGGCTCTCTTCAGGGCTGTCTTCATTGCGGCCTTTGCACCCAGCCCGTCAGGATGAGGTGCAGTGATATGGTAAGCGTCAGCACTTACGCCGCAGCCCTTGAGTTCAGCATAGATCTTGGCTCCTCTGGCCTTTGCGTGCTCGTATTCCTCAAGAACAAGGATACCGGCACCTTCTCCAAGAACAAAACCGTCCCTGTCCTTGTCAAACGGACGGGAAGCTGTCTTTGGATCGTCATTTCTGGTAGAGAGGGCTTTTGCTGAATTGAAGCCGCCTACCCCTGGTATGGTAATGGCAGCCTCGGCACCTCCGGTTATGATCATGTCTGCCTCGTCCAGAAGGATGAGGTCATACGCGCAGTGGATTGCGTGTGAAGAGGAGGCGCAGGCAGAAACCGTAGCAAAGTTAGGTCCCATGAAGCCGTACTTTATGGAAACGAAACCGGCTGCAATGTCTGCTATCATCTTGGGAATGAGGAAAGGAGAGAATCTAGGATGGCATCCGTTAACGGTGTAGTCCATGACATTCTCCGTCATGGTCTCGATTCCACCCACACCGGAACCTATTATAACGCCGGCCCTGGACTTGTCGAGCTTTTCCAAATCTATTGATGCGTCTGACACGGCCTGGTCTGCGGCAGCTACGGCAAACTGGCAGTAGCGGTCCATCTTGCGAGCCTCTTTCCTGTCTATGTACTTGAGCGGATCAAAATCCTTCACTTCGCAGGCAAACCTGGTAGTAAACTCCGTTGCATCAAATCTTGTGATAGGACCGGCACCGCTGACACCGGCATCCAATGCCTTGAAATATTCTTCCGGGTTGTTTCCTAAGGGATTGAATGTACCAAGTCCGGTTACTACCACTCTCCTCTTTTCCATATATGAAATGTTTAACTTGTTATCAAAAAATAAGGGAAACCCCTCGTTGAAAAACTAAGGGTTTCCCCTAAAAAGGCAATTGGAGCTTAGTTCTTCTGAGCCTCAATATATTTTACTGCATCACCTACAGTAGCAATTTTCTGTGCCTCTTCCTCTGGAATCTGGATTTCGAAAGCCTTCTCGAATTCCATGATCAATTCAACTGTGTCAAGAGAATCAGCGCCAAGATCCTTAGTGAAGTTTGCTTCTGGAGTGATTTCAGCCTCGTCAACGCCCAACTTTTCAACGATGATCTCTTTTACCTTTGAAGTAATGTCTGCCATGATTAAAAAATTTAGTTAATACAATAAGTTTATAATTTTAGTATGCCGCAAATATAATCATTTTTTTTTAATGAGTATATTTGTCCATAGCAAGCCCTTACATGGGGGCATGCATAGCAAAACAGATGCCAGACAATAAAACGGTAACAGAATGTACAGGATTGCAGTATTC
Source organism: uncultured Bacteroidia bacterium (assembly GCA_902780455.1). Taxonomy (GTDB): domain Bacteria; phylum Bacteroidota; class Bacteroidia; order Bacteroidales; family UBA932; genus Egerieousia. The sequence goes on from CACZFO010000014.1 coordinate 30,764, forward strand.
GCCTCAGGCAGCGGAACCAATGCCGAGAACCTCATAAGACATTTCAATTCACAGCCTTCAGACAGTGCCAAGGCAAGGGTGGAACTTGTGGTTTGCAACAAGGAGAACGCCTACGTGCTCACCCGCGCAAAGAATCTGGGCGTACCTTCCATCGTGATGAAAAAGAGCCAGTTGTGCCTCACCGATGAGAACGTTCATCCGAGCATCGTTGAAGTCCTCAAGGAAAATGATATAGACCTGATCATTCTGGCCGGCTATCTCCTTCAGGTGCCAAGGGAGCTTATTGCCCTTTATCCGGACAGGATAATAAACATCCACCCGGCCCTTCTGCCAAAATTCGGAGGAAAGAAAACAAGGAAAAATACAGTGGCATCACAATCCACCTCGTAGACGAGGAAATGGACCACGGAAGGATTCTCTTCCAGTCTTCTTTCATCCTCAGCCCGGAAGAGACCCTGGAATCTCTTGAAGAAAAAATCCACATCCGAGAGCAGGCGGACTATCCGAGAGTAGTCGAAGCCTATCTTAATACTCTTTGATATACTCTTTGATTATTTGCCGAAAGCCTCAAGGCCTTTCTTGAGGAAAGCAACGTAATTGTCCACGTTCAGGTTATAGCCCATAGGGTCTACCAGCGGATTTCCGTCAGAATCCAGAACCAGGTAGAACGGCTGGGCGTTGGCCTTGAATTTCTCCATCACAAAACGGGAGTTGATCTTTCCCATACCTTTGAGAACCGTTCCGTCTTCAAGGGTCAGGTAATCCTCAGGCATCACATCCATCTTGTCATCTCCGTAAAGTGAACAGATTACAAAGTCGTCGCGGAGCATCTGGAGAACCTTAGGATCGCTCCATACCCTTGCCTCCATCTCGCGGCAGTTCACGCATCCGTGGCCCGTAAAGTCAAAGAATATGGGCTTGCCCTGCTCCCTGGACGCCTTGAGGGCTTCGTCAAAAGTGAAGTAACCCACCAGGCCGTGCGGCAGATGCAGCTTGTCGGAATATTTGCGGTCGGGGACAACGGCATTAGCCGGGGCCGAAGACGGACTGTAGGTTCCAACGGCCGAACCGCTGGTATGGGCAACCACAAAGTCCTGGGTCTGGATCGGAGGCAGGTATCCGCTGAGGGCCTTGAGCGGAGCACCCCACATTCCCGGAATCATGTAAACCATGAAGGCAAAGGTTATGATGGCCAGTATCAGCCTTCCCACTCCTACGTGGTCTGAAGGAGAGTCATACTTGAACCTCAGCTTGCCAAGGAGATACATGCCAAGAAGTCCGGCAATCACAATCCAGAATGCAAGATAGACCTCCCTGTCCAGGATTCCCCAGTGATAGGTCTGGTCTGCAACGGAAAGGAACTTAAGACCCAGGGCCAGTTCTATGAAGCCCAGCACCACCTTTACGCTGTTGAGCCACCCTCCGCTCTTGGGGAGCTTCTTCAGAAGTGAAGGAGCAAAGGCGAATATCGTGAAAGGAATGGCAAAGACTATAGAGAATACCAGCATCACGATAATCGGTGTCATTATCTCACCCTGCATGCTCTTGATTATCGCTGAGCCAACTATAGGCCCCGTGCATGAGAAAGAAACCAGAACCAGCGTGAGGGCCATGAAGAACACGCCTATCATTCCTCCGCGATTTGATTTGTTGTCTGCCTTGTTCACCATGGAACTTGGAAGGGTTATCTCGAAAGCCCCGAAGAAGCTCAGCGCAAATACCACGAATATCAGGAAGAACAGCACGTTTATCCAACTGGTTGCTATCCAGTTGAATATGTCGGCTGCCATATTTTCTCCGCCGATTATGCGGGTAAGCAATATTATGACCGCTATGGGTATGGTATAGATCAGAACTATGGATATTCCGTAAAGGAAAGCAAAGAACTTCCCTTTTGCCGGATTCTTTTCATTCTGTTTCAGGAAGAACGAAACGGTCATCGGAATCATAGGAAAGACGCAAGGGGTGAGAAGGGCAAGCAACCCCCACCCAATGGCCTCGAGGATGAATCCCCAGATGGAGCCGGAAGACTTCTTTTCCTGTGCAACCTCTGCCTGTGAAGGCATTGTAAGGCTCATTTCAGATTCCTGGGGAGCCACGCAGCTTCCGTTTGTACATGCCTGGTACTCCACCAGCACGCTTATCTTTCCTGCCGCACCCGGCCCCAACTTTATCTTCCGGGCCAGCACGTCACCGTTTTCCACCAGTTCTATCTCCATCCCGAAGGTTTCGTCCATTACCTTCCGGCCCCCCTTCTTGATATAGGGTTCTCCTACAAGTTCCACTCCTTCTCCACCGACTGTAAGGACAGTAGGATTCGGGCCACCTTCATAGGGACCTAATCCGTAAGTGTGCCATCCCTCTTCTATCTTTGCCACCACCTGAACTTCATACACGCCAGGTTCTACCTCTTCTATCTGGGATTTCCATTTTACAGGTTCACCGACATCGAACTGTGCAAAAGCTGAAGACAGAGTGACAAATACAGCAACTGCAGTAAGGAGAAACTTCTTCATAACATCAACAAAATCTATGTTATGCAAAAATAGAAAGCGGGAGTTACAAAAGCAACCCCCGCAACAACTAATCGAAAAAAAAAAAACGAATCTATGAACACTTGTGACTAGTTGTTTATCTTATATCTTGTATTCCTTACTTAAAATTATCTGAAAACTGTTTTCTTTCATTAGACTGCATGAAAAGCCGAATGTAAAAGGACGGGGTTAATTTTTTAAGAAAGGAGATTACGGTTTCTAATCTTCCTGCAGGAGTGCAATTTTCATGGGATCTCTAATTTGCTAATTATTAGTTTTTTTTTACCTTTGGAAAACTACAGTAGTAGTAGAGCAGTATACTACAAATCCATTCCCTAATGGAGGGAGTCTAGAGAATCACTCTGTTAATAGCTTCTCACAAGAGGAAATCAATAGAATAGTTTCAACGTCTAATCGTAATGGAAAGAATGAAAAATGGGAGCAAAATCAATTAAAGTAATATTAATCCTTATTTTTTTAGGGGGGTGTCTTAGGACTCCCAAACATCCGAACAACTATTTTTTTAAGCATTTGAGTTCGGGTAATTCACAATTAGCCCAAAAAGACAAAAGAGATATTTCTCATAGTTTTATAATGAATGTCGAATATCTTAGATGTAATCCAGAAGTATTTGAGCAAATTAATTTTTATAAGCCATATTCAGAACGTTTTGATTCAATTAACAAAAAGTATATTCCGTCTCCTATACCGACAGATCAACAGCTGATAGTTAGTACTGAAAGAATAGAATATAGCAAAGACAGTTGTTTTTGTTTTGCCATACTTCTTATAGAGAACCACTTCTCTTCACTCAAGGGATTTGAAGATGCTAGAGTATTGGGACGATTTTATGACTCTCAAGCTATTATTGGTTATCGTAAATCAAAGAATGATATTTTCAAAATATATCCTGATGATCTTTTCAAGGCAACAGGTTTTACTGATAAAAACACACCTGTTGAAATAGTAGAGAGAGATTATTCTTGTAAACTAAAGAAGTTTGGAAGAGTTGCAGGTTCTATTTATCGAGATAAGACATTTAATGAGAATGTTGGAGACTCATTGTTTTTTGAAAACTCACCTTTTTTCCAAAAATATAATGACACTACATTCAATTTTCAGATGTATAGATGGGGGGAGGATTACAGACATGATTATCCATACTAATTGTGCCTGCTATTCTTGTTCTCTCTATAGTGTATAGTGGTTCCATAAAATTGAACCATGAGTATTTATAGTGGTCCCGAGTAATTGTACCATGGGTTAAGTATAATACTCCTGTTTTTTGTGCCTAACAGAAAAAGTCAAGCAACTATTGTAAATATATAAAAAATATTTGAGATTTCCAAAGAAAAAGGGACTTAGAAGCACTTAGAACGGCTCTTTATTGAAAATAGGAAATGAAAGTAAGAAAATAGGAAAATGGTTTAAATTAGGCACACATTTAGGCACACCAAAACAAAAAACCGCCTTACAAATACCTGTAAAGCGGTTTTTGGGTGCTCGGGACGGGAATCGAACCCGTACGGACATTTCTGTCCACAGGATTTTAAGTCCGGCGTGTATACCAATTTCACCACCCGAGCTCCTTTTTCAAAAAAGACCGGCCAGTTATCTGGTCGGTCTTATGTGCCCAGGACAAGAGTCGAACCTGCACACCATTTCTGGCACTACCCCCTCAAAGTAGCGTGTCTACCATTCCACCACCTGGGCATTAAAAGCCTCCCGAAGAACGAGAGGCACACTTCAAATTATGAAAACTTCTGAGCGGAAAACGGGACTCGGACCCGCGACCCCAACCTTGGCAAGGTTGTGCTCTACCAACTGAGCTATTTCCGCATTTGGGACTGCAAATATAGTAATCTTTGTTTGTTCTCCAAAAAAAACTTTTCCTAAATTTGAGGTATGAAAAGCAAATCACTGAAAATCTTCTTGTACACTATTTTAGCCGTAACGGTTTCTTTCGGCTATGCACTCTCTCAGCAGAATAACAGGAACAAGGTCTTTAACCCCCTTACAGACAGGGTTGAAGTCAAACATGAATTCAGGGGAGCCTGGCTTACAACCGTAAGAGGCTCTGACTGGCCAAGAAAGATAAGGGTCAACCTCAAGAGGCTGCCTAAAGAATCCCATCACCAGCAGAAACTCAGGATAGAGAGGCAGAGGGATTCCCAGAAAATAGCGCTTGTGGATGTAATCACCAAGATAAAGGAGACCGGTTGCAACGTAGTGATCATGCAGCTTTGCTGCAACTCCGAGGCTTACTACAAGTCAAAGATACTGCCTTGGGACCATAACCTGACAGGGGTTCAGGGAGAAGATCCTGGATATGATCCGCTGAAACTGGCCATTGAGACAGCACACAGCCTGGGTATGCAGATCCACGGATGGTTCAACCCGATGAGGGTAGGTTCAGTGGAAAGCCAGAGAGTCAAGAAGCACCCTTGCTTCAAGCATCCGGACAGGGTCATCAAGTACGGCAAGACCATGTACTGGAATCCCGGCCACCCGGAAGTAATCCAGTACCTGTATGATGTGATATACGAGGTCATGAGCAATTATGACCTTGACGGAGCCCATATAGACGACTTCTTCTATCCGGAGGGTCTCCGCGAAAAACTTGAAGTGCTGCCAAAACTCAGGGACAGCCTCAAGACGCTTACCGACAAGAATGAAATCGCAGAGCTGAAGAAAACCATCAACAAGCTCAACGACGGCAAGGTTTGGGATGATGCCGCCTACTACAACAAATACGGTCAGGGAATGGAGCTTGGAAGGTGGAGAGAAGAGAATGTGAACAAGATTGTTGCCGCAATGTACAAGGCTGTTCACGATGCAAAGCCAAATGCAATCTTCGGAGTGTCTCCTGGAGGAAGGCTCGTCAACACCCAGAAACTCTACGCAGATCCTCAATACTGGATAGCAGAAGGAACCATAGACTACCTGGCCCCTCAGATATACTGGCAGCACGGGCACCGCATCGCAGACTTCAAGAAAGTCCTGGACAGCTGGAAGCCTATAATGAAAGGCGTTCCTTGCCTCCCCGGACTTGCCGCATACAGATATAAGGAAAAGGGCTTTGACACAATGGACGAATTTGTGCTCCAGGTGGCAGAATGCCGCGATGAGGACTTTGTACAGGGCAACATCTGGTTCACCACCCACAGCTTGTTCAGGCCGGATTTCCTGGACTGCCTTAAGAACAACATATACAGATACCCGAGTCTGATTCCTGAACTCGGCACATCTCTTGACATAGCTCCCGCTCCTGTAACCGTAACGGAAAAAGACGGAGTCATCAGGTGGGACAAAAGCCCTGCGGCAAAGAGCTATGCCGTTTACAAGCTCTACATCTCCAGCTACTCACCGGACGGATTCTCAGCCACATGGAGGGGAGGTCTGATAGGCCAGACAGAAGATACCGAGTTCACAGCTCCTGAAAAGGAAGAGAACTATGTGGTAATAGCAATAAACGGGAAGGAAAAATCCTCCCCGAGTAATGTTGTCTTTGTACGATAGTTTTTAAGGAACTTGTTTAAAGTACGCTGCGGAATTCCCTCAGGAAGCGTACGTCATTTTCAAAGTAGTGACGCAGGTCGTTGACCATCCACTTGAGCATCGCGATTCTTTCTATACCCATTCCGAATGCGAATCCGGTGTATTTCTTGCTGTCTATGCCGCTTGCTTCCAGAACGTTGGGATCAACCATGCCGGCTCCCATAATTTCCAGCCAGCCGGTTCCCTTGCAGATGTTGCAGCCCTTGCCTCCGCAGATGTTGCAGCTGATGTCAACCTCTGTGCTAGGCTCGGTGAACGGGAAGTAAGAAGGCCTCATGCGGATCTGGGTCTGAGGACCGAACATCTCCTGAACGAAGAGAAGGATAGCCTGCTTGAGGTCTGCAAATGAAACCCCTTCGTCTATGTACAGGCCTTCCACCTGATGGAATATGCAGTGGGCTCTGGCAGAAATGGCTTCGTTGCGGAAAACCCTTCCAGGGCACACCACGCGGATAGGCGGCTTCTGCCTCTCCATGGTTCTTACCTGAACGCTTGAGGTGTGGGTCCTGAGCAGGATAGGATCGTCTGAGGCCGGATTGATGAAGAAAGTGTCCTGCATATCCCTTGCCGGGTGCTCAGGAGGAAAGTTCAGGGCAGAGAAAACGTGCCAGTCGTCTTCAATCTCCGGACCTTCGGCAACCGCAAATCCGAATTTTGAGAAGATGTCAAGGATCTCCTCCCTTACCAGGGATATAGGATGCCTGGTACCCAGTTCAAAGAAATCCCCTGGCTTGGTAAAGTCTGTCTTGGTATCAACATCAAGTACGTCCGCAAAAGAATCCCTCAGCGACTCTATCTTCTCTGCAGCCTTGGTCTTTAGTTCGTTCAGGCATTTGCCGAACTCTCTCTTGAGGTCCGGTGCCACGGTGCGGAACTCGTCAAACAGGCGGGTGATTTCGCCCTTCTTTCCCAAAAGCTTTACTCTCAGTTCTTCAACATCCTGAAGTTTTTCTGCGTGGAATTGCTCTATCCTGTCAAGCAGGTTGTCTATATCCTTACGATCCATCTTCTAATTATTTTTCGGGAAGCAAATATACTTATTCTTGAAGAAAACTGTTATACATCGTCTCTTGAGACAGGCATGGTCATGCACCTCGCTCCGCCGCCGCCTCTAGGAAGCTCGCTTCCTTCAATGGTTATGACGCACCTCTTTTCCTTCTCAAGGTCAACCTTTCCGTCTATCACGTCATTTGCCTGGACAACGTTAAACCCTGCCTTGTCCAGAGCGTTGAGTGTATGCACATTGCGGGCATAAGACAATACCTTTCCAGGAGCTATGGCAAAACTGTTGGCTCCGCTGTGCCACTGTTCGCGGTCTGCATTCCATTCGTCCTCGTCGCCACCGCACAATACCGGTTCCAGGTCCTTTCCAAGTTTGCGCAGGGTGGAAAGAACGTTCTGCTCGTCGCGGATCTTCTTCACCCTTCCTCCCTCTATAGTGATATGCACGGTACGGTACTGGTTCTCCCAAAGAATCAGAGGCTCGTAAATCAGGCAGGCATCCCTGTCGAGCATGGTAAATACCATGTCCATGTGGATGAAAGACTCCACGTCGTCAGGAAGCTGCTGCACTATGATGTGCTTCTGCTCCCCGTCCGTGTCGCGGCAGAAACGCTGAACCAGGCGGTCTATACCCTGGGAGGTGGTTCTCAGTCCGTTGCCAACAAGCAGTATGTTCTTGTCTATCACAAGGATGTCTCCACCCTCCACACTTACGTTGTTCCTTACGGTGCTGCCTGCAATACCGCCCTCTCCTGCCCTTTCCTTGGAGAACTCGTTGGCGTCTATTATTGTGCAGTCAAAAAGCTTGGGATTGGAGAAAATGGACTCCATTATCAGAGACTCCCTTACCCTGACCTTGTTTGCCATCTTGCAGATGAGCACATCCTCACCGATTGAAGCCGATGCGTCCCTGGTGAAATAGAAATTATACAGCGGGCTCAGGGCATAGTAATCATCAGCAAGGAAAGCGGTCAGCGTATCTATCTTGGCAGGAAGGCCTTCCATGAGAAGCCTGGCCAGTTTCTTGGTAGACGTACCCATGAGCATGTCGTAATACTCGGGAACGTTCTCTATGTTACATATCCTCTTGAGGAGCATGCTGCGGTCTCCCGGATCGCTCAGGACAACTTCCAGCAGGTCTGACACCTGGTAGGTGTCCGTCCATTTTTCCAGGACTCCCCTGAGCTGGGCATATTCCTTCTGTGCTATCGAAAGGTTAAGTATGTCGCTGTAAAGTGCCCTCTGGGCAATTCGCGGAGTCATGTTCTCCACTTCTTCTCCAGGTGTATGGAGGATCACTCCCCTCAGTCTTCCTATTTCACTGTGTACTCTTACTTTTACTGGATCCATATGATTGTGTTTTATCGTTTTACATGTATTCTCCAAAATTGTTGATGGCCAGGTCTGCAGTAACGGCCTTTATCTGCTTCTCGTCTCTTGGGCAAACCAGAAGCACATCGCTGGTACTTATCACGATGAAGTTCTCCAACCCCTTGACCACCATCAGCTTGTCTTTCTCGGCAGATACGATTATGCTGTTCTTTACCCCGTTGAGCATGACCTTTTCCGTATTGACCATGTTGCCGTCTTCATTCTTTGGACCCTGGGCGTAAAGGCTTTCCCAGGTGCCCAGGTCGCTCCATCCGAAGGACGCCTCAAACACACGGCACATGGAGGTTTTCTCCATCACACCGTAATCTATTGAAATTGAAGCGCAGGCATCATAAACCTCATCCACCTTCTCCTGCTCCCTGTCCGTATAGTAATACTCGGCGATATCTGCAAAAGATGCCGCAATATCCGGGATATGGGTCTCCATCTCTTTCTTGATGGTCTTCAGATTCCAGATGAAGATACCTGAGTTCCAAAGGAATTCGCCACTGGAAAACAGCACCTTGGCCATCTCCAGGTCTGGCTTTTCCGTAAATGTCTTAACCTGATAGGAAGCGTGGCCGCTTACGATTTCGGCCTTGGCCTTGTTGGCCTGTATGTAACCGTACTGGGTCTCGGGCCTGGTTGGCTTGATACCCAGGGTGAAAAGCGCGTCAGAGGTGCAGGCATGGTTGAGAACCGTCTCTACGGTTTCAAGGAAAACATCCTCGTTGAGTATAAGATGGTCTGCCGGAGTCACCACCACGGTGGCGGAAGGATCTTTCTTGTACAGTTTGTAGGTAGCGTAGGCTATGCATGGAGCCGTATTTCTCTTCCGGTTCTCCAGCAGCACGTTATCTTTCGGAATCTCAGGAACCTGCTGTGCTATCAGACCCTCATACTGCTTTGCAGACACTATCAGGATGTTCTCCACGGGAACTATCCTCTTGAAGCGGTCTACCGTTGTCTGCAGGAAAGAACGGCCAGTTCCCAGGATATCCAGAAACTGCTTAGGATGAGCATAGCGTGAAACAGGCCAGAAACGGCTGCCTACTCCTCCTGCCATTATTATGCAATATTTGTTGGAAACCATGATATTTTATTTCTATTCTTTCAATAGTGTTTCAAAAAGTTTTACAAGTTAAGCATTTTCTTTGAAATATAAACATTTCGTCAGAAAACTACCACTGCGGGTGGAAGGCATCGGGAGTAAAAGTCAGTACGTAACCGCTTTCCCTTGTTTCTATTCCGATGACATCAAAGATAACTTCTTCATGATACCCGTTCAACCTTACATAGGCGTCCGCCGCATTGACAAGAAACTTCTGCTTGTTTTTCATTATTGTCTGCTGTGGGCTTACGGGAGAGTTTTCCGCCCTGGAACGGACCTCTATTATGTGGATGAACTCCTGATGCCCATCCAGGACCCACCCCTGCGGAGAGAGCCGGGGGCCGAAAGCTATGATGTCAAGTTCAAGATGATTGTGACGCCAGTTCCTGTCAATTACCTTCAATCCATGGGCTTCGAGCCAACTGGCAGCATGATCCTCGGCGATTCTCCCCTTCTGTGTGGTGTTCTCTCTCTTCATCCTAATCCTCCTTATACCTTTTCCTGCCCGAAAATAATAAAAAATCGCGGAGAAGAAAAAAAGGGAGAGTGAAGCCACTCCCCCTTTTATGCAACAAGAAGATATCAGAATCAGTTTTTCTTGAAAGTAACAAGGAGCGCTCCCTTTGGAAGGGTTTCTCCGACTTTTGCATTCACCTCCTTGATCTTGCCGTCCATAGGAGCGTGTACAACGTTCATCATCTTCATAGCCTCATAGATCATCAGCTTGTCCCCTTTCTTTACGCTCTGGCCCGGTTTTACAAAAATCTCTATCACTGAGCCTGGTATGTGGGAGAGGACCTTGTAAGGATCCGGAGCGTGCCACGGCTTTCTTTCAAGAAACTTCTTGGTCAGGTAGGTCTTGTACTCATGACCTTCCTCTGAAACACGGAGCTTCTTCTTGGTGGTTTCCGGAATGGAAACCTCCACGGCGTCGCTGATCTCCCCAAGCGTCTGCAGTTCTTCTTGAGGAACCTCCTGGGGTTTGGTATTCTGTAACTTGTCTTTTTCTGCCATAACTTAAAGTTTTTAAGACAGCCCTGCCATTAAAACGGTGGAATGCCGTGCTTTTTCTTAGGCATACCGGCGTTCTTGTGCTGAGAAACATCCAGAGACTGAAGGATGAACTGGCGGGTATCTGCCGGATTGATTACAGAGTCTATGTAACCCTTTGAAGCTGCCACATAAGGATTGGCAAACTTCTCCTTGTACTCGGCAACCTTCTGCTTGCGCATAGCCTCCGGATCTTCAGCCTCCATGATCTCCTTGCGGAAGATGATGTTGGCAGCTCCCTGAGGGCCCATCACGGCTATTTCAGCAGTCGGCCATGCAAATACGAAGTCTGCCCTGAGGTGGCGGGAGTTCATGGCTATGTAGCCGCCGCCATAGGCCTTTCTGAGAATGACGGTAATCTTAGGAACTGTTGCCTCTGAATATGCATAGAGGAGTTTTGCTCCATGGCGGATCACTCCGGCATGCTCCTGGTCTACTCCAGGAAGATAGCCCGGCATGTCCTCCAGGGTCACGATAGGAATGTTGAAGGCATCGCAGAAGCGGATGAACCTTGCAGCCTTGTCTGAAGAATCGCAGTCAAGCACGCCTGCAAGGTAGAGGGGCTGGTTTGCTATGAAACCGACCGTGCGGCCTTCTATCCTTCCGTAGCCTATGACTATGTTCTTGGCCCAGAGTTCCTGAACTTCAAAGAATTCGGAGTTGTCCACAAGAGCCTTGATGACATTCCTTACATCGTAAGGTTCCGTCGGGTCTGCAGGAACGGTCTTTACTATGTTGTATTTCTTGAGAGGCTGGCCCGGCTTCTTTTCCTGAGGCTGTACCTGATTGTTGGCCGGCAGGTATGAAAGCAGGGTCTTGATCTGTGAGAAGCACTCTTCCTCGCTTTCTGCAAAGAAGTGGGCGTTTCCCGTTGTCTCGCAGTGGACTCTTGCACCGCCAAGGCTCTCCATGTCTATTTCCTCGCCGAGCACAGACTTGATGACCTCAGGACCGGTGATGAACATCTTGGAAATCTTGTCAACCACAAAAACATAGTCTGTAAGGGCCGGAGAATAGACTGCTCCGCCGGCGCAAGGGCCGAGAATCACTGAGATCTGTGGTATCACACCGCTGTTGAGAGTGTTGCGGAAGAAAATCTCTCCGTATCCTGCAAGGGAGTTCACGCCCTCCTGTATCCTGGCTCCTCCGGAATCGTTGATGCCGATAAGCGGAATCCTCAGCTTGAGGGCATAGTCCATGATCTTTGTAATCTTGCGGGCGTGCATGCTTCCGAGAGATCCTCCAGCAACGGTAAAGTCCTGTGCATAAACGGCTACCGGCTGTCCGTTGATCTTTCCTGTTCCGATAACCACTCCGTCTCCGGCAAGGTCTTTCTTCTCCATGCCAAACTCACGGGCATCGTGCTGGATGAACAAGTCGTACTCATAGAATGTTCCCTCATCGAGGAGCTTTCTGATACGTTCTCTTGCAGGAAGTTTTCCCATTGCAATCTGCTTTGCAATCGCCTTGTCCCCTCCACCCTGCAGCGCATGCTGGGTTCTCTCCTGCAATTCGGTAATTTTTTTACTGAGTAAACTCATATCTGTAGGTTTTTGGTAAATCGGGTCAAAGATACAAAAATTAATAATCATACCCCCCCGGTGAGAATTTAGCTCCGGCAATCCTATGATGTAATCCATTAAAGTTTTATATTTGTAGACTGTGTCGGGGTTTTGTTTCCTCAGCCACAATACCATTTGCAACTAAAAACTAAAAGAATTCATATGTCATACACATTTGCTCAAAGGCACATCGGGCCACGCGCAGAAGACATCACAAAGATGCTTGCGGTCCTCGGTGTAAACTCAATGGAAGAACTCGTAAGGCAGACCGTTCCTGAAAATATCCTGCTCAAGGAAGACCTCAAGATGGACGCTCCGATGACGGAGAACGCCTATCTGGCCCACCTGAAGGAAATGGTTTCAAAGAACAAGAACTTCCGCTCCCTGATAGGGCAGGGATACTACGGAACAGGTGTTCTTCCTGTCATCATCAGGAACATTTTTGAGAATCCATGCTGGTACACTTCATACACTCCTTACCAGGCTGAGATTTCACAGGGAAGACTCGAGGCCCTTCTGATTTATCAGACTGTCATCAGTTCCCTCACCGGCTTCCCTCTTTCAAACTGCTCCATGCTGGATGACGCCCAGGCTGCCGGAGAGGCAATGAGGGTAATGTTCAACCTGCGCAGCCGTGAAGCCCAGAAGGCAGGAAAGAACGTACTCTTCGTGGATGACGAAGTGTTCTCACAGGTTACATCAGTCATCAGGACCAGGGCCGAGGGCCTCGGAATAAAGGTTGTCCTGGGCAACTGGGAAGAGTGGGAGGTGGATCCTATGTGTTTTGGAGCACTGGTCCAGTATCCTGCTTGTGACGGCCAGGTCAGGGATTATTCCGCATTCTGCGAAAAGATGCACCAGGCCGGAGCGATGGTTACCGCATATTGCGACCTCCTTTCCCTTGCAGTCCTGAAGGAACCTGCGGCATGGGGAGCAGACATCGCTGTCGGCAGTGCCCAGAGGTTCGGACTCCCGATGGGATTCGGCGGTCCTGTCGCCGGCTATCTTGCAACCAGGGAAGAATACAAGAGAAGCGTTCCTGGAAGAATCATCGGAGTTACCGTTGACCGTCTTGGAAACAAGGCCGTTAGACTGGCTCTCCAGACCCGCGAACAGCACATCAAGAGAGAGAAGGCAACTTCAAATGTCTGCACCGCAACGGCTCTGATGGCTACAATGAGCGGAATGTATGCAGTTTATCACGGGCCTGAAGGTCTGAAGTCCATTGCCCGCAATGCAGAACTTTTCGCACACCGCGTTGCAAGGCATCTCAAGGAAGCCGGATATGTCCTCACCAATGAGGAATTCTTTGACACCATCGAGATAATTGGAAAGAATGATGAAAGCGGAAAGCTCCAGCTTCTGGATACTGAGGCCATCAGGAAAAAGGCAGAAGAGGAAGGAATCAATTTCTTCTATGCAGCCTGCGGCAAGATCCGTATCAGCTTTGACGAACTCAGCTGCAAGGAGGAGGCCCACAAGATACTCAGGATATTCGGAGTGGAGCCTTGCTGCTGCCACGGTCAGGGAGGACATCATAACTGCCCTGCTGAAAGGACATTCATGAAGAGGGAAACTCCAATCCTGACCCAGGAGGTTTTCAACTCATATCACAGCGAAACCGCAATGATGCGCTTCATAAAGAAGCTTGAAAGAAAAGACATCTCGCTGGCTCATTCCATGATTCCGCTGGGAAGCTGCACAATGAAGCTCAACGCCGCCGTTGAGATGATGCCTCTGAGCTGGAGCGAACTCACCAACGTTCACCCGCTTGCCCCTAAAGACCAGGTAGAAGGCTACATGCAGCTCATCGGCGAACTGATGCATGATCTGAACACCATCACCGGCTTTGCAGCCTGCTCGCTCCAGCCTAACTCAGGCGCAGCAGGAGAGTATGCCGGGCTTACCACCATCCGCCGCTTCTTCAAGGCCAACGGACAGGAGAACCGCAAGGTCATGATCATCCCGACATCAGCCCACGGAACCAATCCGGCTTCTGCAGCCATGGCCGGTTTTGACATCGTGCTGGTAGGATGTGACGAGAACGGCAACATCAACGTTGAGGAACTCCAGCAGAAGGCCGAGGCCGCAGGAGAGAACCTGGCCGGACTGATGATTACCTATCCTTCTACCCACGGAGTATTCGAGGTCAAGATCAGGGAAATCGTGGATGCAATCCACAAGTTCGGAGGAAAGGTTTACATGGACGGAGCAAACATGAACGCCCAGATCGGTCTTACCAACCCTGGAACAATCGGAGCGGACATCTGCCACCTCAACCTCCACAAGTCGTTTGCGATGCCTCACGGAGGCGGCGGTCCTGGAGTAGGCCCTATCTGCTGCACTGCAGAACTGGCTCCTTACCTCCCGGGCCATCCGGAAGAAAACTGCATTCCAAGACTCTGCAAGAAGGCTAAGGGTTGCAAGGGAGAAGAGGCCGTTTCAGCTGCCCTCTACGGCAATCCTCTGCTACTCCCTATCACCCATGCATACATCAAGCTGCTGGGTGCGGAAGGTCTTAAGCAATCCAGCGAGGTTGCCATCCTCAATGCCAACTACATCGCCGAGTCTCTCAAGAATGAGTATCCTACCGTTTACTCCGGAGCTACAGGAAGGGTTGCACACGAGTGTCTGCTGGACTGCAGGGACTTCATGAAGAAATACGGAGTAGGGTCTACAGACATTGCCAAGAGACTCATGGACTTTGGATTCCACGCTCCTACACTCTCTTTCCCTGTTCATGAAACCCTCATGGTAGAGCCAACCGAAAGTGAGCCAAAGGAGGAGATGGACCGCTTCATAGAAGCCATGAAGACAATCAAGGCCGAATGTGAGAAGATTGCAAGCGGAGAGTTTGACCCTAAGGACAATCCTGTTGCAAACGCACCTCATCCGGCAGAAGAATGTTGCTCAGACTCCTGGAGCCATCCTTATCCGAGAGAACTCGCCGCATATCCTCTTGACTGGATCCGCGAGAATAAATTCTGGCCGGCCGTTTCAAGGGTTGACGACGGTTACGGAGACCGCAACCTGGTATGCACCTGCCAGTGAAATACCAAAATTTTGGTATTGATAAACCGGCACGACGTCAATACCTTTGCATCGTCATAGATTCATAAGTGTATTTACGTTAGTTGTTTTACCGCATAATGCCGCCCGTCAAAGGGCGGCATCAAATGCGGGAAATCTATCCCAAAACAGACTTCCCACAGATATTATTCGTCAAAACGTTTTCCTTCCCTGCATGAAAAGATCCATGACTTGCTGCAGGAAGGAGACCGGAACAATGCCAGGATCCTGAAAGACATCTATGCAATTGAGGAAGACCTGAAAAAACATACCGAAATAGAAGACAAGCTGCTTCTTCCGGCCATATCCAGGCTTGTGAACATGTCTGCAGAAAAGACCGGTATCAATTCCATTTCCGGCCTTACGGTTTATGCGATAATCAACAAGCTTGTCGTCCTGAACGATTTGAATAATCAATAGTCGTCTCCCCTCTGTTCGGCACGACGGCGGTCCTTGTCCTTTATGGACTCCCGCTTGTCGTATTCCTTCTTTCCCTTTGCAAGGGCGATGTTCAGTTTGGCATAGCCGTTTTCAGATATGAAAAGCCTGGTAGGAACTATCGTGAGACCCTTTTCTTTTACAGAGCGCTCCAGCTTGTTGAGTTCCTTGCGGTTTAGGAGCAACTTGCGGTCTCTCTTGGGATCCTTGCGGTTATAGCTTGCCCAGAAATACTCGGCGATGTGCATGTTCTTCACATACAGCTCTCCGCCGTTGAAGACACAATAGGTATCTGCAAGCGACGCTTTTCCGGCACGGATGGATTTAATCTCAGTCCCGTACAGCACCACTCCCGCAGTATAGTTCTCCAGGAACTCATAGTCAAATCCAGCCCTGCGGTTACGGATATCTATTTTTGCTTTCTTCTCTTTCACGGGTGCAAATGTAGCACATTAATCCTTATTTTTGCATAAATGGAAAAGACCGGCGACATCAGTTTCAATCCCGAATGGACGGCATGCGACATGCTTGTCATCATGGGGCCTACAGCCTCCGGAAAAACTGCTTTTGCCGTAAAGGTCGCAAGGTGGATAAACTCTTTGTGCAGAATCGGCAGGCTGCCTTTTGACGGATGCCACATCATCAGCGCCGACTCCCGCCAGGTTTACCGCGGAATGGATATAGGTACCGGAAAGGACATCGCAGAGTACGGCGAGATTCCGTACCATCTTATAGACATCGCCGAGGCAGGTGAGAAATACGACCTTTTCCGCTACAAGAAAGACTTCCAGAAGGTTTACCTCTCGCTGAAAGAGGATAATGTGTTTCCGATACTCTGCGGCGGCAGCGGACTTTACATAGAAGCCGTCTGCAGAAACTATGACCTGAAAGAAGTAGCACCCGATCCCAAGCTGCGTAAAGAGCTGGAAACAAAGAGCATGGAAGAACTGATCTCCATGCTTTCAAGATTGAAGGCCGCTCACGGATCCCAGCCCCACAACAATACCGATTTTGACACAAAGAAAAGAGTTGTCCGGGCCATAGAAATCGAACTCGCATACGACAGGATTCCTGAGCGGGAAGATTCTTACGAGGGTCCCCAAAAGGTACATTACCTTGCCCTCAATCCAGACCGCGAAAGGCGCAACCAAAGGATTGACAAACGGTTGGAGGAAAGGCTGCAAGGCGGAATGGTTGATGAAGTAAAAGCCCTGCTCGACAAAGGGATAAAGCCTGAGGACCTGATTTACTACGGCCTTGAATACAAGTTCCTTACGCAGTACCTGACAGGAGAAATCTCCTATGATTACATGAAGGAGCATCTGGCCATTGCAATCCACCAGTTTGCAAAGAGGCAGATGACATGGCTGCGCGGAATGGAAAGGCGCGGAATCAAGATAGAATGGATTAAAACAGAATGATAATATGAAAAGATTATTTTCAGCGATGCTGCTTGTTGCAGCCACACTGCAGTTTTCATTTGCACAGAAAGCTTCAGAACTGAAGTATTACGATGTAAAACAACTTATAGCAGACGGTCAGGCTGTTATGATAGGCCAGGCTGAACAGCCCACGGCAGACAGCTGCTATTTCTACCGCATACCGAACAGATTGAAGGGAATTGTAAGAAAGGAACTCTGGGAACTTGGATGCGACGGAGCCGGGATAGCCATCCGCTTTTCAACTGATGCCCAGTGCATTGGAGCCAAGTGGACTTTGACATATAACTTTGGGATGAGCCATATGGCCTATACCGGCATCAAGGGAATGGACCTGTATGTCCTGGACAAAGGCAAAGACTGGAAATTTGCCGGAACCGCCTTCCCGAACGGCAAGAAATCAAACAACGTATTTGTCAGGAAGATGTACGGAGGCAAGAAGGAGTACATGATATACCTGCCTCTTTACGACGGTGTTGACCACATGGAGATAGGAATAGACTCAACGGCTACCATTTATGCGCCAACCGGAAGCCTTGCCCAGGGCGGCCTTCCAATCCTCTTCTACGGAACCAGCATCACCCAGGGCGGCTGCGTTTCAAGGCCGGGCATGGCATACCCTTCCATCATTTCCAGAAAACTGGACAAACAGGTGATCAACCTCGGATTTTCAGGCAACGGAAGGATGGACGGCAACATGGCAGACTGGATAAAGGGCATCCCGGCATCAGCCTATGTTCTGGACTGCCTTCCAAACTGCACATACAACACTACCAGAGACAGTTCAGACTATTTCATAGGCTGGATAGCCTACTCCAATCCGAACACTCCGGTATATCTGGTCAACAACTTTGAGTACCCTCAGCAGTTCATCCTGCCGGGCAACAACGACGACATGGTCAAGGAGAACATTCTCATCCGCGATATCTACAAGAGGCTCAGAAAACACGGCACCACCCTCAAGGATCCTGTTACCGGTGAGCAGATAAAGACCGGCCCCCTGAAGAACCTCAGGTTCATAGACGTGTCCAAGGAAAAGGGAATAGGCAACGAAGATACCGTGGACGGAAACCACATGACCGACCTGGGCACCAGCAACTTCTCACGCCGCCTGCTCAAGCATCTGAAATAAACTACTCCTGGCGGAGCATAGGCTTTTTGACCCTGTAGCTGAAGACTATAAACAGCAGCCCGGCCACAACGAACGGAATGCTCAGAAGCTGGCCGTTGTTGAGAATCCTTCCACCCGCAGCCGCTACTGCGTCAGAACCTTCCTGAGGAAGTTTGCAGAACTCTATCAGGAATCTTGCGCCAAAAAGCAAGACCAGGAAAAGTCCGAACAAAAAGCCTCTGTAAGGGGCTTTTTTGTTGTCCTTGTGTCTGCGATAGATCCACAGCAGGACAAGGCCTATCAGAAGATAAGACAGGGCCTCGTAGAGCTGTGTCGGATGATGCGGCAGCGTCTGGTTGTCGCGGACAAAGATGAAGCCCCACGGAAGGGATGTCTCAAATCCGTAGATTTCAGAGTTCATCAGGTTGCCCAGCCTTATGGCCATTCCGGCAAAAGGAATTGCAATGGCAAGCCTGTCGCAGATCCATACATAGTCTATGTTGTATTTCTTGCCGTATTTATGTGCATACCACCATATTCCGAGCAGGATGGCAAAGGCTCCTCCATGGCTGGCAAGTCCGCCGTGCCATACTTTCAGGATTTCGCCAAGGTTTTCTTTGTAATAATCCCATTCGTAGAAAAAAACATGGCCCAGTCTCGCTCCCACAAGGGCGCAGACCAGCAGCATGTACAGCATAG
>CACZFO010000015.1 GCA_902780455.1 uncultured Bacteroidia bacterium
TGGAATACACGGGTGCGGACAACCTCAAGCACCGTCCAATCATGATCCACAGGGCACCGTTCGGATCAATGGAGCGTTTTGTGGCAGTGCTGCTCGAGCATACCGCCGGAAACCTTCCTCTGTGGCTCACACCTGACCAGTGCGTGGTTCTTCCGGTAGGTGAAAAATATGTGGATTTTGCAAAAAAAGTTTGCAATTCATTAAAAAATTGCGAAATTCGCGCCTCCATAGACGACCGCAACGAAACCATCGGCAAGAGAATCAGGGAAAACGAGCTCAAGAAGATGCCGTATCTGCTGGTTGTAGGAGAGAAGGAAATGGAGAGCGGTTGTGTTGCAGTAAGGAAGCAAGGTGGTGAAAACCTTGGAGTTATGAAGGTGGAGGATTTTGCTTCCATGATTAATGAAAAAATAAGGGAGGAGCTGGGAGAACCGGTCAAACCTGCCTAACAATATGTTTAACTTAAAATAGGAGGATAGTATATCGTACCATTCAAACCGCGTCCTTCGGGTTACAGACCTCAGGGAAGCAACCAATTCAACAAGCCTGCCAACCAGAATGTAAAGCCAGGCTTGAAGGGGCAGAACAGATTCCGCAAGGAAGATGAAGGCCCGCGTTTCAACGAGCAGATCAGAGTACCCGAGGTAAGGGTAGTCGGAGACAATGTGCCGGAGCAGAAGATTTATCCTACGGCTCAGGCATTGAAAATGGCTCAGGACCTTGAGCTTGATTTGGTTGAGATTGTGCCTAACGCTACACCTCCTGTATGCAGGATAGTAGATTACCAGAAGTATCTCTATCAGCAGAAGAAGAAGGCCAAGGAAATGAAGGCCAACGCAGCCAAGACAGAGATCAAGGAACTGCGTTTCGGCCCTCAGACAGACGAGCACGACTTCCAGTTTAAGTTGAACCACGCCAAGAATTTCCTCAAGGACGGCTGCAAGGTGAAGGCGTTCGTGTTTTTCAAAGGACGCTCAATCCTGTTCTCAGAGCAGGGCGAAAAGCTTCTTCTGAGATTTGCCCTGGAACTTGAGGAGTTCGGTAAGGCAGAAAAGATGCCTCTTCTTGAAGGCAAGAGGATGAGCATGATAATTGCACCTATTAAAAAAAAGTAAAGATATGCCAAAATTAAAGACCAAGTCCAGTGCCAAAAAGCGTTTCGAGCTTACTGGCTCGGGTAAGATTAAAAGGCGTCATGCCTACCACAGTCATATTCTGACTAAGAAGACCACCAAGCGCAAGAGAAACCTTGCTTACTCAGGTGTTATTGCAGGCAGTGACGAGAAGAGAGTTAAACAGCTTATACTCTCGTAGTTAACATTATTATTAACCGGATGACCAGCAGAACAAGTCTCTTATGGAGAAGAGCGCTGGCTTCCAAAACATTTAGATTATGCCAAGAAGTGTAAATTCTGTAGCGTCAAGAGCACGCCGCAAGAAAATTTTAAAGCAGACCAAAGGCAACTTCCACGCAAGGGCTAATGTGTACACAGTTGCCAAGAACACCCTTGAGAAGGGATGGACTCATGCTTACAACGACCGTAAGGACAAGAAGAAGAACTACAGGGTTCTCTGGATCCAGAGAATCAATGCAGCAGTCAGGGCTTACGGCCTCAACTACTCACAGTTCATCGGCAAGCTCGCAAAGAGCAACGTCAGCCTCAACCGCAAGGTACTTGCTGACCTGGCGATGAACAACCCACAGGCTTTCGAGAAAGTTGTAAAGTCTCTGGATTAATATGACCGTAGATGAGATTCTGGCGGAACAAATGGTTTAAGTTTGCCCTCTACGGCTCTCTCTACCTTTTGTGGGTCATATGGCTCGGAAATTACTGGTGGCTTTTGGGTCTGCCGGTAATTTTCGATTTATACGTGACCAAGAAGGTCAAGTGGGCTTTCTGGAGGAGGAAGGAGAAGAAGGGGAACTTCACCGATACTCTTTTGGACTGGCTGGACGCAGGTATTTTTGCCGTAGTTGCAGCAATGGTCATCAAGATATTCTGGTTTGAGGCCTTTACCATTCCGTCTCCGTCCATGGAAAAGACTCTCCTGACAGGAGATTATCTTTTCGTATCCAAACTGGCTTACGGACCTAAGATTCCCCAGACACCGGTGTCTGTGCCTTTGGTTCACAACTCCATTTTTGGCAAGGAATCTTATTCTACCGTCATACAGAACAAATACAGGAGGCTCAAGGGATTCGGAAAGGTCAAAAGGGACGATATCGTAGTTTTCTCTTTTCCTCACGGCGATACTGTGCTCAAGCAGATTCCGCAGGCAGATTACTATCAGCTGGTCCGCCTCAACGGAGGTGACAGGCGCTCTGTCATAGACATGTACGGTCCGATGGTCGTACGTCCGAAGGACAAGAAAGACAACTATGTAAAAAGATGTGTGGCTGTTGCCGGAGACACCCTTCAGATTATAGACGGGGCAGTTTACGTCAACAGGAAGAAGGAAGTGTCCAGAAGCACCTTACAGAGTTCATACAAGGTGCTTACCAAAGGAGATCCTATAAACCAGATCATCCTGGGCGATATGGGTGTCAGCAGGGAAGACGCTTCTTTCGATCCTTCACTCCCAGGATATCCGGACCTGGCACTTACTTCGGAAGAGGCTGGAAAGATTTCCAAGCTTCCGGTGGTGCTCAAGGTTGAGGAGAACATCGATGTCTATCCTCCCGACTATCCCGACTCTCCTCTGATGCTCTTCCCGTTTGACACTCTCAGACGCTGGACCAGGGACAACTACGGTCCTATTTGGATTCCTCAGAAGGGTGCCACGGTAGAACTCAATGAAGTTACGCTGCCTCTCTATCGCAGAATAATAACTTCATATGAAGACAATGTCCTTGAAGAGAGGGATGGCAAGATTTTCATCAACAATCAGGAGACCACGTCTTATACTTTCCGTCAGGATTATTACTGGATGATGGGTGATAACAGACATAACTCATTGGATTCCAGGTATTGGGGCTTTGTGCCGGAAGACCATGTGGTGGGTACTCCATATCTCATCTGGTTCTCCAGGGGAGAAGGTGGCGGACCGCTAGGGATCAGGTGGAACCGGATTTTTAAGTTTGTAAGGCACATTTAATTTGGGAATTAGAAAAATATTTCTCATATTTGCACCCCGATTTTAAGAAAATTATAAAATATAAAAGATACAGTTATGGCAAGGGTTTGTCAAATTACAGGTAAAAAGAGAATGATTGGTAACAACGTTTCTCACTCAAAGAGGCGCACAAAGCGTGAGTTCGCCGTTAACCTGAGGGAGAAGAAGTTCTGGCTGGAGAGCGAGAAGAGATTTGTTACCCTTAAGGTAAGCGCAGCCGGAATGCGCAACATCAACAAGAATGGCCTCGAGGCTGAGCTCAAGAAGGCTATGGAAAATGGTTATATAGACATCGTTTAAGGAGGTTAGGCTATGGCAAAGAAAGAAAACAGAGTTCAGGTTATCCTCGAGTGCACAGAGCAGAGAGAGAGCGGTGTTCCAGGCATGAGCCGTTACATCACTACCAAGAACAAGAAGAATACTAACCAGCGTCTGGAGCGTAAGAAGTACAATCCTTACCTTAAGAGAGTTACGCTGCACAGGGAAGTTAAATAATTAAAAAGTTTTAGAATATGGCAAAGAAAGCGGTTGCAACGTTCGCTGGCGACAAGTCTCAGAATAAGAATGTTGTTAAATGTATCCGCATGGTCAGAAGCAAGAAGACCGGTTCTTACTATTTTGAAGAGGCCGTTGTTCCTGTAGGACAGGAGAAGGAGTTCCTCGCAGGCAAGAAGAACTAGTTTCAGACCATAGCAAGAGTGAGGCTTCCGGATTGCTCCGGAAGTCTTTTTTTTATGTATATTTGTCGTTTATAAACAAGCAGACAAGTATTCACAATTCTAGGAAGATATGGGACTTTTCTCAAGAAAGAAAAAATCGGATTCGTCATTGGATCTTGGTCTTCACAAGACCAGGCGTGGGCTGTTCTCCAGGATAGCAGATGCAATAATGGGTAAAACCGTTGTAGATGATGAGGTTCTGGAGAGTATTGAGGAGGCTCTCATCGGATCTGATGTGGGTATAGATACGACTTCCCAGATCATGGACAGGCTTCAGGAGAGGGTGCGCAAGGAAAAAGGCATCTCAACCGACAAGGTAATGGACTTGCTCAAGGAAGAGATAGAAGACATGCTGACATGTTCCTCAACCAACGGAATTCCGGATGACGAATATGTAGAAAATGCCTTCAAGGACAGCAGCAAGGTCTTCGATTTTTCCAAGAAGCCTTATGTGATGATGATCGTGGGGGTGAACGGCGTGGGCAAAACCACTACCATCGGCAAGATAGCTTCCCAGCTCAAGGAAAATGGAAAGAGGGTGATGATAGGTGCGGCTGATACTTTCAGGGCTGCCGCAGTGGAGCAGCTGGATATATGGGCCCAAAGAGCGGGAGTGGAGATAGTCAAGCAAAAGATGGGAGCTGACCCTGCGGCCGTAGCGTACGACACCGTCAATTCTGCAGTGGCAAAGGGTGTTGACGTTGTAATCATAGATACTGCCGGAAGGCTCCATAACAAGATAGGACTGATGAACGAGCTGACCAAGATAAAGAACGTGATGAAGAAAGTGGTTCCGGATGCTCCTCACGATGTCATGCTGGTTCTCGACGGTTCCACCGGCCAGAATGCCATGATCCAGGCAAAGGAATTCTCCAGGGCCACCCAGATAACCTCTCTGGCAGTCACTAAGCTGGACGGCAGCGCAAAGGGCGGTGTGGTAATAGGAATCGCCGAGCAGCAGATAGCATTTTGCCAGATAATACATCTGAGGCGTCTTTCTCTCAGCAATCTCAAATACAAGCCTTTCCACCTTTTCAAACTTTCCTCTGTCAAATGCGTCTTTGACAAGCAGATAGGCAGACTCCGCCCCGATTTCGTCTTCTATGTTCTCGGCGACATCCAGCAGCAGGTCCACGGCTTTGTCCGGATCTCCTGTTGCGAGATGGGATTTTGCCAGGTAATATGAAACTTCCCTGATCTGCTCAGGTGTGAAGTCTCCCTCCAGATAATATGACGTTTTATCGATGATTTTGTTGTATTCCTTGGCTTTGTAAAGCATTTCAACACCCAACATGCTGAAGTGTCTCCGATTTTTTGCATCTGAGGCTGCAAGATATAGAGAATCAAGGTGGTAATAGGCTTGGGCCGCACCGCTGTAATCAGAAATCATGTTGCGAGAATCTGCCAGATACAGCCATGTTTTAAGAGGGTTGAAATCAGGATATTCGGCGATGAAATCCTTGAAGGCCGACTCTGCTGCATCATACTTTCCGGCCAGGAAAACCTGCTCTGCCGAGTTGAACAGAAGCTGCACTTTTTCCTCCTGGCTTCCGGGTAGTGCCTTGTTTGATGAAGGAAGGGATGATATCCATCTGTGGAACTCGTCCGGGTTGCCTTCCTGGTTGCAGATGTTCTGGTAGGCGTTCATTGCAGCCTGGGACTCTTCCTGGGAAGAAGCGCTGGCTGCTGCCTTACGGTAGCATTCCTTAGCCTTGGAATTGTCTGATGCGTTGGCATAAAGCATTCCAAGCTCCATCAGGGCCTTGACGTAGAATGTGCTGTCTGAAGGATTGTCCACCAGTCTGAGGAAAGTCTTTTCAGCAGACTTGATGTCAGGTAGCTGCACCTGGGCCCTTCCCAGTTCGTACAAGACTTCATGGTATCTGTCAGAGTGGCTGTATGATTCAGAAGCGTATTTTCCCAGAATCTCCACCTTCTTTTTGACATTGCCCATAAGGCCCTGTGCCAAAGCCTCCTGCAGCGGAGCATAGAGAGAGGCGTCGGAAACTGATCCATAAAGTGAAGATGCGGTCTTGAAGTCTCTCTGCATGAACTTGCAGTCTGCCATCCTAAGTTTGGCCTCCTGGGTGTAGGCTCCGCTCTCACCGGCCATGTTGACATACTTTGCAAAGTCATTGTAAGCTCCGTCTATATCTTTGAGCCTTAGCCTGCTGTAGCCGCTGTTGAAGAACGAGGCCGGGTATTCGGCTGAATTCCTGAAAAGGCTGTTCTCCCTCAGTTTGGTCAGTATTTGGAGCGACTGGTCGAATCTCTCCTGGCGGAAAAGGCTTTCAGCCAGCCAGAATCTTGCAAGGTTTCCTACAACCGGATTCACCTGGGACATGCCTGCGGCTTTCTCCAGATATGCCTGAGCCGGAATGAAACGGCTTTCTTCCAGCAAGTCCGCTCCCTGGAAGAAGTTTGCCTTCTGGAGGTTTGAAAGGTCAGTGGCGGTAGGTGACGATATCTTTTCAAGGGCTTCCATGGCATCCAGGTAATTCTTCTCTTCAAGGCATTTTGTGGCTATGTAGCCGTATGTCTCGTCTTTTTTCCGTACGGATGGGTTGTAGTCCTCAAGATAGCGGTATAGGCCGTCGGTATTGCCGCTCAGGTCAAAACTGAGTTTGGCAAAGTTGAAGAAAGCATCTTCCTTGACCTGGGGGTTGAAATCCATCATGGAAGCCTTGCGGAAAGACTCAGCGGCGGAAACCTTGTCCTTTTCTTCTATCTGGCACCGTCCCAGGCGGTAGAGGGCGTTCTGGGTGAGTGAATCTGCATCGCCGAACATGATGCATTTATCGAACAAGGATGCAGCCTCCCTCCATCTGTTCTTTGAATAGGCGAGCATGCCGGAGTAGAAGTTGTCAGTCTTGGAAAGTTCCTTCTGGTCTGAATAGATACTGAAGTAATGCTCAGCATCGTCGTTGAGGCCAAGGGCGTATGCCGATTCGGAAACTATCCTTGCATACCTGGCTTTCTCCGCTCCTTCATACTTGTTGACTTCTGCTGCATGTTCGCACACCCACATGTAGTCCTTGAGCATGAAATGACATTCTGACAGATAAAGAGAAGCTTGAGGATCAGAGGATTCTGCAAAATATTCGGCAGCCTCCTCAAAGCGGCGCTGCTGATAGTTGAGATATCCCAGCTGGAACTGGGCCTGGTCATGCAGTCTGCTTTTCTCACCGATTTCCATCAGGTGGTTCTCGGCTTCTATCATCCTGTTTTCCTTCATCAGGCATATTCCCTTGACAAGCAGGTAGCGGTCTCTTTCACCCTTGTCGATGTCGGCTGGTTTCATGGCCTCCAGAAGGCTCAGGGCCCTGCTGAACTGACCGCTGTCGAAGAAAGCAGATGCCGCCTCAAACCTTATCTGAGAATTCAGGACCGACGTGGGGTATTTCCTGATGTATCCGAAGGCCTGCAAAGGGGCCCTCTCGTACCCTAGTTTGAGTTCGCACAGAAGCTTGTAGCCATCAGCTTCCTCCAGACCCTGGGCGTTGCTTGCGCCCCGTGATGACAGCTGTCTTGAGGCTTTCTGGAACAGGACTGCTGCATTCTGGTACATCTTGTTGATGTAGAGTTGTTTGCCTTCCTTCAGATTCTCCTGCCAGTTCTGCGCTTGCAGGGTGACGGGAGCAACGGTCATGCAAATGGCTGCTATCGCCGAGAAAAATATGCTGTATCTGGACATAATGTCAATTCAATTAGTCTTCCAAAAATAGATAAATCAAAACAACTTCTTAAATTTGTATGTTGTAAACAGTTTATTCGCTGAGAAAATTATGCCACAAACGCTTTCTAAAGGATTTATTACGGCCCAGGCCCTTCCATTGGTAAAACTGGAGGGGGCAGATATAGTCAACGACGGCAACCTGGTGCTCTCGGACGTGAGTTTTGAGGTAAGCCGGGGGGAACTTGTCTACCTGGTAGGAAAGGTTGGAAGCGGAAAGAGTTCCATCCTTAAGACCCTGGATGCCGAGCTTCCTGTAACGAAAGGAAAGGTGAGGGTGGGGGATTTTGACCTGTCCAGGATAAAGGACCGCCAGATACCATACCTGAGGAGGAATCTGGGAGTGGTTTTCCAGGATTTCCAGCTGCTTACAGACAGGAGTGTGGAAGACAACCTGATGTTCGTTCTCAAGGCTACAGGCTGGAGTGATGACGCAAAGATGCATGAACGTTGCTCCCAGGTTCTCAGGATGGTAGGGATGGAGAACAAGTCACACAAGATGCCGCACCAGCTCTCAGGCGGCGAGCAGCAGAGGATTGCCATAGCCAGGGCCCTGCTTAACAATCCGGACGTGATCCTGGCCGATGAGCCTACCGGAAACCTTGACTCGGAAACTGCCGATGGCATAATGGCGCTGATGATGAAAATCCATCATGAGTACAAACCGGCCATCATCATAGTCACTCATAACCGTACCATAATAGACCGTTATCCAGGCAGGGTGCTTCTGTGCAAGGACGGTTCATGCCGTGAGGTTACGGATGAGGTAAATATTGCCCATTCGGCAGAACTGAAAGAAGACATGCCTTTATAGTATGAGACGCTACCCCCTAAGGAACAGGAAGATAATAGAGTGGTTCAAGGAAAATGCAATCGCTGAGACAAGCGAGCTTCATTTCACCAACCCCTTTGAACTCATAGTTGCCGTGATCCTCAGCGCCCAGTGCACTGACAAGAGGGTCAACATGGTTACGCCGGGGCTGCTTTCAGCGTATCCGGATGCAGATTCGATGAGCAAGGCTTCACGAGAAGACATCTTGAAGTACATAAAGTCCGTATCCTATCCCAACAGCAAGGCCGACCATCTTCTGAAGATGAGCCGGATGCTTCTCAGCGATTTTTCAGGAGAGGTGCCTTCCAACATAGAAGACCTGATGAAGCTCCCAGGAGTAGGGCGCAAGACAGCTAACGTTGTGGCTTCCATATGTTTCAACGAACCTGTCATAGCAGTAGACACCCACGTGTTCAGGGTTGCCCACAGGCTCGGACTCTCCAAGGGAAATACCCCGTATGAAGTGGAACAGGACCTGGAAGCCCAGATAGATGAAGATGACCGGG
The DNA here is from genome assembly GCA_902780455.1 of uncultured Bacteroidia bacterium. Taxonomy (GTDB): domain Bacteria; phylum Bacteroidota; class Bacteroidia; order Bacteroidales; family UBA932; genus Egerieousia. The sequence continues at coordinate 8,905 of CACZFO010000015.1, forward strand.
CCAGGGCCCATCACTGGCTGATCCTGCACGGAAGGTACGTATGCAAGGCCCAGAAGCCGGACTGCCAGGGATGCGGAGTCAGCCATCTCTGCCCCAAACTTATGGAAGGCAGTAAGTTGTCTGCAAGATGAATCCGTCTTTTGAGTCACATATAAGGGATTTTGCAGACTATCTCAGGCTGGAAAGGAGCCTGAGCAGGAATACCATCGCTTCCTACTGCTCTGACCTGAACCAGTTTGCAGACTTCCTCAAGGTCAATGGTGTCATGTCATTTTTTGAGGTCTGTGGCAAGGATGTGGAAGGGTTCATTTCAGAAAAGTATTCAGGCAGTTCTTCTCCAAGAAGCCAGAGCCGCATGCTCAGCACCCTCAAGGCTTTCTACAGGTTCCTCAAAGTGGAGTACGGTTTTCAGGGAAATCCACTTGAGAGCATAGATACTCCCAAGATTACCCGCCGGCTTCCTGATGTTCTCTCCGTAGATGAGGTAGACAGGATTCTTTCCACCTGCGATCTGTCTACTTATGAAGGACTTAGGAACCGTGCCATGCTGGAGATGCTCTACAGCTGCGGGCTGAGGGTCAGTGAACTGATAAACCTCAGGATTTCAGATGTATTTTTCAATGAGCAGTTTGTGCGGATTGTGGGCAAGGGCAACAAGCAGAGGCTGGTGCCAATAGGCGAGTATGCAATCAGTGCGGTAAAAAACTATCTTCCACAGCGCTGGGACTGTCTTCAGGCTGCCAGGTCAAGGGGAGCCTCCTCGGCACATCTTGGCAAGAGCCGTAACCTCACCAAACTTTCAGAATCGGAAGATACCCTTTTCCTCAACCGCAGAGGTGGCAAACTTACCAGGGTGATGGTATTCACTATAGTCAAGAATCAGGCGCAACTTGCTGGAATAAAGAAAGATGTGCATCCGCACACCTTCCGCCATTCATTTGCCACCCACCTTGTAGAAAACGGAGCTGACCTGAGGGCCGTGCAGGACATGCTCGGGCACGAGAGCATACTTACAACCGAAATCTACACCCATGTAAGTTCCAAGCAGTGGATGAAGAACATCCTTGACCATCATCCTCAGCGATGAGTGCTTCTATCCTACCTCTGTAACCTTTCCTCCAATAAGCACCCTGTCTGCTGATACGCCAAGATGAAGTATCCCTCCTCTTTCTGAGGCCTGGTATGCAGTCAGTTCAGCCTTACCTAGCTTCTTGGCCCACAGCGGTCCCAGAGTGCAGTGGGCGCTTCCTGTTACATGGTCTTCATCGATGGCTTCCTTAGGAAAGAAGCATCGCGATACAAAATCATATTTGTCATCTTCTGCTGTAATCAGCAGGTTATGGCTGCCAGGCAGTGAAGATATCTTTCCGGAGTCAGGACTGAACCTTTTTACGTCTTCAGCCTTTTCCATGACTGCCACATAGTCTATTCCGCGATAGACCTCTTTAGGATGCAGAGGCGCCAATACTTCCCTGACTGCTTTGATTTCTGCGATGTCCTTCACTTCTTCAAGCCCGTAGGCCGGAAAATCCATTACAACCACAAGATTATCGCCGGAACCTTTCCTTGTCACGTGCAGGTCTCCGCTCAGTGAAGTAAAGTGCAGGGTGACGGCTTCCTTGAAGTAGTATCTGAACAGTGTGTAGGACGTTGCAAGGGTTGCATGACCGCAAAGGTCCACCTCGCAGCCGGGGGTAAACCAGCGGATATGGAAACGTGGCTCTGCGGGGTTGCTGTCAAGGCAGAGGCAGAATGCCGTTTCGGAAAGGTTGTTCTGCTTTGCTATCTCCTGCATCCCTGCCTTGGAAGGCCAGCTGTCTACAATGCATACGGCTGCGGGATTTCCTGAGAAGCCATCTTCTGCAAAGGAGTTCAGGACGAATTGTCTGAGTACGCTCATGGTTTTATAAGGTCTTATCTTTTGTCAACTACTTTGACTCCCGGATAGTCGTTCATGTCAAAGGTGACTTTCTTTTCGGATACACCATAGGAAATGTCCTTCATGGTTATGGTTATGCCTGAAGTCTTGGTGCGCATGATTACAGGAAGATATGTCCCTTTGGCTACAATCAGGTCAATGGTCTTTGGGGCGTCCTCGTCGGTATTGGTTTTGGCTTTCCTGCATTCCAGCTGCCAGTTTTTGCTGTTTTCAGCCTTTATCGACATGTCATAACCCTTGTCAAATTCCGGAAACATTTCATCTCTTCCGGCCTTTGAAGACTTTGATTCTTTGTGTCTTGATATTCCAACCGTGTTTTCCTTGGAGTTGTATACCCATACATCCAGGCTGTCTGCCCATGTGATGACCTGGGCATCTTTTATCTTTATCTCAAAACAGCCTTTCTTGTCCAGCAGATAGCATCTTGTAGTCTGGGTTCCCAGGATAGGGACTTTCAGTTCAACGGTCATGGCTACTCCACTTTTTGAAAGGGAGTCTATCTGCCTGCTCATTCTGGATACAATCTGCTCGGGTGTCTGGCAGAGGCCGGTTACGGTTATTGTCAGAACCAGCAGTAAAGAAAACAGTTTCTTCATTTTCAGAGGTATGGCTCAGGTGAAACAATGAAAAGCCGGATGGTGTCCATCGTTCCCACTCAATTGTTGCTATTCGTTTTATATTGCTCAAAATCAGCAAACTAATTTTTGGAGCTTTGTTAAGGGTGCGAAAATTGGGTGCAAAATGTAAAATTTTTCCCATTCTCCCAAAAATGGGAACCTGTGATAATCTGCTCTCAATAGTTGCTTCCATGCTAACAAAGATAGTTAATTACTGCCTTTTCTCACGTTTTTCTTTTTTTCTGAGATACTCTTGAATAGAGACATTGGGTTAATGGCTAAATCTAATACTGATAATTGTGTCTTCTTGTTGTTTCTCAATTTGAAATGTAGGATGTGATTACAGAAATAGAGAAACATTTCAGTTCTAAGACTTTCATCAATTCCTAAATCCATAAAGAAATGTTCCAATGCTTTATTATAATCGTCTGCTGAGGTATATATCCATTTGTCCGGATGAGTTTTGCAAACCTCAGCAAAAAAACGCTTAATCTGTTTGTTTTCAATTGAAATTTCCAATCGTTGAATATTATCTCCCATGTCATTCCACGCCCTTGTCAGGTCAGAATGTCCTTGTCTGCTCTTGATTGAGCAAGCTCTCTTGCTTTATCATAGCATTTAAGTTCATTCCTATTTCCTGCACTTGCCTTTAACGAATGTATATAAAGCGTTGGGCGAGGGGCTTTCCTTAATCTGCTACGCTGATAAAACTCGTAGTATCCTTCAAGAATGTCCGTGGGATTGCTAACCTTCTTCCAAAGTAAAATCATATCAAAGACATGAGGATGAGAGATAGCGTATTGGATTTTCCGAATAACGCTTATATCAGTATCGCAGGCAATTTCAAGATATGTTATATTGTTGAATGTTAATCCTAAACTGCTGAAAACGATAAATGGGTAGGAGAAATAGTTGTATTTGTTGAATGATTTCTTTCTTGATGGTGCATAACCGGCTATCCGATATAAGGACTTTGTGGAAAACGAAAAGAAACACTTGCTTCCATATTTTTTAGATTGATTGAAGACAAATGAACCCAATTCAATAGGGGTATCATCTATGAGAAACAATTAAGCCGTTATATCCTTGTCATTTACATCATCGTCCTTATTGAAATCAAGATAGTAGCCATCATACTGAATTCTTTTGTAAGGGCTATTGTGATTGCTTGTATAGATTGTCGTAGAAATTCTCATGTTGGAGCAAGCAAACTCTTACCTTATCTATGTTGAAAATGGTTTTCATATCCAATTGATATTTCTAACACGAAAGTAGCAATTTTTGCGACAGCATTTATATTTGTTAATAACATTCTTCTTTGCAATTCTTATCGGCTCCCTATCAAGCTATATGATAACTTTTATTAGAAAGTTAATGCTTCAATTGTTGTTCATTTGTCATTAATACTTAACTTTGGGAACAATTAGAAAGAAAAAGACCAAAGGGGGGGCTAACCTTCTCCATTGGCAAAGGATTAACAGCATAAAGAAAGAAGTTAAGAACAAGGACTTTGAAAATATGATTGAAGTTGAAAAATATATCTATCATGCAGAATATGATGCTATAATGGCGTTTTTCAATGGTTAAAGATACTCACAATCTTATAAGAAGATTTATAAACCTCATTTTATGAAAAAAATACTCTTTATACTTTCTTTATTGTTCTGTGTTTCAGCATTATCTGCACAGAAGATTAAGACAAAAGAAGTGGATAAGTTTACAAAATCAAAGATTATAACAACTTCTTGGGATAGATGGTTTAGGAAAACGCATTCTGTTTCACTTACATATAATATGGGTGTGCGTTGCTGTTTGAAAGCAATAGATGATGAGTTGTTCTTGAACGCAGAGATATATGTTCCTGTTATGTATTACTTTGATGAGGATAGTGGTTTAGTTCTTTTGTTGGATAACGATGAGACAATAACTCTTAATGTTCCCGAAGGAGGTATAGCAGAGAAAGGCGGTGGAGACTTATCCGGGATTGACGGGTATTGCTTCAAGACAGTCTTTGACTTGACCCCTGAACTATTACATGTATTACGAGAACACAAAGTGCTGTCCGTTCGTATCATAGCCAAAGATAAACACTTTGATGCAGACTTAAAGGCAAAGAGTCAGGATTACTTAATCAGGTTGATTAAACTTGTTGAGGAGGCAAAATAATCTAAAAGACTGAAAGTAATACATATATCAACCTATTCCCATTAATTAAACTGATACAAAACAGGAGGATAACAAAATGAAAAAACTCATTACTCTATTGGTTGTTTTATCCACATTCATAACTTATGCCTTTTCACAGAAAATCATAACCACAGGTTCTTTTGGGGCTTTGGAGGGTCAGCAAAGGGTTAAGATGTACATTGACTTTTCTGAGGCGGACATTATGGGTATGGAGGAAGATGATTTTGCAGCTTATGAGGAAAACTATGTTCGATATAAGGTTGAAATAGTTGCGAACTTTTATTCCTATGCTAATGAGGCCCTACGGGGAAAGTTGTTAGTAGGGAACTATAAGCAAGAAACAGAGTACACTCTTAATGTGATAGTACATTCTGTTTCTGCAAAAGGTGATTATTCCTGCGACTTAATCCTTTCTCATGACAACGGAGATATCGCAAAGGCAGAGGGGATTTTCTGTAAGGGAGGTAAGTTTGGAAGCAAACTCAACCTTATGAAAGATGGGGCGGAGCATACAGGAACTTTCATAGGCTTTTTCATAAAAAAACAAATTGAGAAAGCAGAGAAAGAAAAGAAGAGAAGATAATGAATGAGAAAACGGCTCCCTGAAAAGGAGCCGCTTTCTTTAAAAGTTGTCGTATAAACCCGTCTTATTCTTTTTTGCCGTTTCTATAACATCAACTGCTTTCTTGACATAATCAGAGAAACGGGATGAGCCATCTTTACGCCCGCAGTCAATGTCTAAATAACCTTTATCATACTCTATGCGGATTTTAACAACGGGGTCAGTCATTATTTTGGCAATCTGCTCTTCTGTAATATAATATAGAGCGTGTATGTTAATATTAACAATAGGGAAAGGAATAAGTTGAAGTTTTGATTTTCCCTTTCCATCAAAACAAGTTATTTCGGTAAAATCCCCCGATGCGTGCTTGAACAAGGCTTTAAATCCCTCTCTAAATGTTTGGTCTTCATCCCAATTCATATCCAATACATAGAAAGATGTGGGCTCTTCCCCAAATGTAGAATAGAAACATAAAGAAGCCATATCGTCCCGCCCTGAACCATACCAATCAACTTCATTGGTTAATATTTGCCTCATATCTGCTGTTGTTTTATCTACAATCACACTTTGAGGATAGGCGAAGATAGAAATAAGGATAAATACAAATGTTGATAGTAATGCTTTCATTGTTATCTATATTGTGTTTTACAAAGTTAGCAAAAACTGTATAGACACTAAACTAAATCCTCTACCTCGGTGCCATCTTTGCTAATTTGAGCCCAATAACGCTTACAGCCATCACTAATCTTGTTTCTGTACTCATCATCACGTGGATATGCCTGATTATAGAGCCTCAGCGATTGGCTAATCTTTTCTTTTGTGGCCGTAGACATCTTCCTCGTAGTCCTTTTATAGTTCTTTTCCATAGTATAGTAGTTTTACTATAAATAGTAGGTTCTTCCCAAAAAGTTGAAAAATTGGGGTATAATTATTGGAATTACCAATTCCCAAACCTAACAAACCTACTACCCTATGAGTTTCTAGGGGGTAAATGCTTTAATTAACTGATTTAATAGGTTTTATTTGAAATAACCTCAGCGGGAGTAAATCTTGGCTGTGTGTGTCCATCATTCCCATTCGATTGTTGCAGGCGGTTTGGAGGATATGTCGTAGCAAACCCTGTTTACGCCCTTTACCTTGTTGATGATCTCGTTGGAGACTTTTGCAAGGAATTCGTACGGTATGTGTACCCAGTCTGCAGTCATTCCGTCGTTTGAAACCACTGCCCTGAGGGCTACGGTGTATTCGTAAGTCCTTTCGTCGCCCATCACTCCTACGCTTCTTACCGGTAGCAGGATGGTTCCAGCCTGCCAGATTGCGTCATACAGAGGGCGCATCTTCTTGCCGTTCACGAGGGTTTCAGCCTCTTCCGCTGCAAATCCGTTGGATGCAGGAGGAAGCTCGGTCATATAGGTCCTGAGGTTGGATATGAATATATGGTCTGCCTCCTTGAGTATGTCCAGCTTCTCCTTGGTGACCTCTCCCAGTACCCTGATTCCCAGGCCAGGACCGGGGAACGGATGTCTGGAGATGAGTTCACGCTTGATTCCCAGGGCCCTGCCGGTCCTTCTTACTTCGTCTTTGAAAAGCGAACGCAGAGGCTCTACTATCTTCAGGTTCATCTTTTCAGGCAGGCCGCCCACGTTATGATGGGATTTTATGGTTGCAGAAGGGCCTTTTACGCTGCTGGATTCTATGACATCGGGATAGATAGTTCCCTGTGCCAGCCATTTGGCGTTGGTAATCTTCTGGGCCTCTGAATCAAAGACATCTATGAAGGTTTTCCCGATGGCCTTTCGCTTGCCTTCAGGGTCTGAGATGCCTTTGAGGGCTTCAAGGAACCTGTCTGCGGCCCTTACGCCAATTACGTTCAGTCCCATGCCCTTGTACTGTTCCAGTACATCCTCGAATTCGTTTTTCCTCAGCAGGCCGTTGTCTACGAATATGCAGTGCAGGCGGTTTCCTATTGCCTTGTTGAGCAGGACAGCCGCAACTGAAGAATCCACTCCTCCGCTCAGGCCCAGGATCACCTCATCTTCACCGAGTTTGTTCCTTAGGTCACTGACCGTGGTTTCTATGAAGGACTCCGTGGTCCAGTCTCCCTTGCAGCCGCATACTGTCTTTACGAAATTCCGGAGCATTATGCCGCCGAATGCAGTATGGAATACCTCCGGGTGGTACTGGAAGGCGTAGATGTTCTTGGAAGGAATCTTGTACGCGGCATTTTTCACTGAAGGCGTGGAGGCTATGAGTTCCGCTCCTTCCGGCAGCCTGGTTATGGAATCGCCGTGGCTCATCCAGACCTGGGAAGTCTTTGGAACATCTTTGAATATCACCTCGTTTTCATCAGCGACGGTAAGCTCCGCCCTTCCGTATTCCCTTGTCTGTGAAGCCTCTACCATACCGCCTCCGGTGTAGGCTATGTACTGGGCTCCGTAGCAGATTCCAAGTACAGGAAGTTTGCCTTCAAAATCGCCGAGGCAGATCTTCGGGCTCCTTTCATCCCTGACGGAGAAGGGGCTTCCTGAAAGGATCAGGCCCTTGATGTCTTCAGGAATGGTTTTCTTTTCCGGATCCAGAAAAGGAAATTTGTCAAAAGGATAGATTTCGCAGTATACGTCGAGTTCTCTGACTCTTCTTCCGATGACCTGTGTCACCTGCGAGCCGAAATCAAGAATGATTATCTTTTCCATATCACAAATATAGGCCATTTTTTACTACCTTTGGCCCCCGATATGCAAAATATAAGGAATATAGCGATAGTAGCCCACGTAGACCATGGAAAGACCACCCTCGTGGACAAGATGATTTCTCAGGCCAAAGTTACAAGGGAGAGTGAAAAGAATCCCGGTCAGCTCATCCTCGACAACAACGACCTTGAAAGGGAGAGGGGTATAACCATCCTTTCCAAGAACGTGAGCGTGCCTTACAAGGGATACAAGATCAACATCATAGATACTCCGGGCCATGCCGATTTCGGCGGAGAGGTTGAGAGGGTGCTCAACATGGCGGACGGCGTACTCCTGCTCGTGGATGCCTTTGAGGGCTGCATGCCACAGACCAGGTTCGTGCTTCAGAAAGCCCTCGAACTGGGCAAGAAGCCGCTGGTTGTCATCAACAAGGTAGACAAGCTCAACTGCCGTCCTGAGGAGGTGAACGACCAGGTTTTCGAACTTATGTTCAACCTCAACGCCAACGACGACCAGCTTAACTTCAAGACCGTCTACGGCTGTGCAAAGCAGGGCTGGATGAGCCTCGACTGGAGAAAGCCGACTACGGACCTTACGCCTCTGATGGATCTGATCATCAGCGAAATACCAGGCCCTGAACAAGACGTGGAAGGTACCCCGCAGATGCTGATTTCTTCTCTGGAATACTCGCCTTACGTAGGCCGTATAGCCATAGGAAGGGTAAAGAGGGGAATCCTCAAGGCCGGCCAGGAAATAACCCTGTGCCACCGCGACGGAACGCAGGTAAAGCAGAGGATCAAGGACCTTATGGTTTTCACCGGAATCGAGAAGACCAAGGCCGAGGCCGTTGAGAGCGGCGATATCTGCGCCGTAGTTGGAATAGAGGGGTTTGAGATCGGCGACACCATTGCAGACCACGAGAACCCGGAGCCGCTGCCTCCAATCACCATAGACGAGCCTACGATGAGCATGCTCTTCTGCATCAACGATTCCCCTTTCTTCGGCAGGGACGGAAAGTACGTTACTTCCAGGCATCTGAAAGAGAGGCTCGAGAAAGAACTCGAAAAGAATCTGGCACTGAGGGTGAAGCCGGGCAAGACATCAGATTCATTCATAGTCTACGGCAGGGGAGTGCTTCATCTTTCAATCCTCATCGAGACCATGAGAAGAGAAGGCTTCGAACTTCAGATAGGCCAGCCTAAGGTCATAGACAAGAACATAAACGGTGTCAGGTGCGAGCCTGTGGAACACCTTATAATAGACGTGCCGGAGGAATTTGTCGGCAAGGCCATCGAGATGACAACCAGGAGGAAGGGAGCCCTTCTGCACATGGACCATCGCGGAGACAGGGTACACCTTGATTTTGACATACCTTCAAGAGGTATAATCGGACTCAGGAGCAACCTTATCACCGCAACCAGCGGAGAGGCCATAATGGCCCACAGGTTCAAGGATTACGAGCCTTACAAGGGTGAGATTGAGAAAAGGACCAACGGTTCTCTGGTTGCGCTGGAGACAGGTCAGGCGGTAGCCTACTCGATGTGGAAGCTTCTGGACAGGGGCAAGTGGATAATCAATCCGGGTGAGGAAGTATACGCAGGACAGGTTGTAGGTGAGTACACCAGGGCCATGGACCTGAACGTGAATGTCTGCATCAAGAAGAAACTGACCAACGTAAGAGCCTCCGGTTCAGATGAAAAGGCAGTGCTTCCACCTCCTATGCAGTTTACTCTGGAGGAGATGCTGGAATACATCCAGGACGACGAACTTGTGGAAGTTACGCCAAAGCATCTGCGCATCCGCAAGATTTATCTGGACGAGAATGAGAGGAAGAGACACAAGATGCAGGGCTAATTCTTGCAAATTGTAAAAAAGTTTGTATATTTGCGCCCCCTATGGACTACAAGATTCACATCAGCGGTCTGGCTCAAGGAAGTTATGTGTATGAGTTCCCGGTTAAGGGAGACTTATTTCAAGAGTTTGATAACCAGCAGATTAAAGGTGCTGATATCAATGTAACGGTAACCCTTGAGAAGGGCAGCGGATGGATGAATGCAGTCATAGAAGGACAGGGAACAGCCACCGTGGAGTGCGACAGATGTCTGGACGATTTGGAAGTGCCGGTTTCATTCAATGAAAGTCTGGCCATCCGTTCAGCCAGGCTCGGAGAAGAAACTGAGACCTCTGATGAATTCATAATCGTTGATCCGTCTGAGGCTGAAGTTGACCTAAAGCAGTTCATTTACGACTACATCTGCGTGAACATGCCGCTGGTGAGCGTCCATCCTGAAGGCAAGTGCAATCCCCAGATGCTCGCAAAACTGGATTCTTTGCGCTCGGCTGATGGAAAGGGGCAGGAAGACAATGACATTTATTCTCCTTTCAGCGGTTTGAAAGACCTGCTGAAGAAGAAGTAAAATAAAGGAATAAATATTTAAAAGTATAAGAAATGGCACATCCTAAACACAAGATCTCCAAGCAGAGGAGAGACAAGAGGAGAACTCACGACAAGGCAGAGCTGCCTACACTGGCTACTTGTTCTAATTGCGGTGCTACCGTAATGTACCATCATGTATGCCCTGAGTGCGGCTACTATCGTGGACGTCTCGTTATTGCAAAGGAAAATGCTCAGTAAGCCAAGGGCGATAATAACCGGAATAGAGGCTTACATTCCTGAGTTCGTTCTCACGAACGATGAGCTCTCCACAATGGTGGACACCTCGGACGAATGGATAATGTCCAGGGTTGGCATCAGGGAGAGGCACATACTCAAGGAAGACGGTCTGGGAACTTCTTTCATGGGCTCCATAGCCGTGCAGAGGTTGCTCGAGGCCACAAAGACAGACCCTTCTGAGGTTCAGATGCTGGTCTGCCATACCGTAACGCCGGACATGGTGTTCACCGCCACTTCAAACATCATCTGCGACAAGTGCGGAATCAAGAACGCCTGGGGTTATGATACTAATGCCGGCTGCAGCGGATTCCTCTTTACCTTTGAAACCGTACGCCGTTTCATTGAGACAGGGGAATACAAGAAGATAGTCATTGTTACTGGCGAGAGAATGTCCAGCATCGTTGACTATTCAGACCGTACCACGTGTCCGCTCTTCGGAGATGCCGCAGTGGCGTTGATGATAGAGCCTAGCGAAGATGAAAGCCTGGGATTCCAGGACTCAATCCTCCATGTGGACGGAGTAGGAAGGAGGTATCTGTACCAGACAGCTGGAGGAAGCCTCTATCCTGCAAGCCACAAGAACGTGGACAGGCACATGCACTTCATACACCAGGAAGGTCAGGGAGTGTTCAAGCATGCAGTGGTAAGCATGGCTGACGTGTCAGAGGAGATGATGAACCGTCACAACCTCAAGGCAGAAGACATTGCATACCTGGTTCCTCATCAGGCAAACCTGAGGATCATAGATGCAACTGCCAGGAGGATGGGGTTGAGCAAGGACAAGGTCCTGATAAACATAGACCGCTTCGGAAACACTGCCGGAACGTCCATCCCTCTCACCTTGTGGGACTTCAAGCAGAGGTTCAAGAAAGGTGACAACCTGATCCTGAGTGCGTTCGGTGCCGGATTTACCTGGGGAAGCATATTCTACAGGTGGGCGTACTAAAAGAAGGTTTGGTCCTATAGTTCAACGGATAGAACGGAAGTTTCCTAAACTTCAAATCTGGGTTCGATTCCCGGTGGGACTACAAAAAGCCGCTGAGAACCAGCGGCTTTTGTTTTTTTATTACATTATTGGTTGAGTCCTTCCTGGAAGCCGCTGGCAAATGCCGCCCAGTTGGATATCAGTTCAATTATGAACCATGCCGCAATTGCTGTAATCAGAAGCCAGATAATCTGTTTCTTGTTTTCTTTAGCAAATTCCTTTACTCCGGATACAATGTCTTGAGTTTTCATGTCGGTTTGTTTTTAAGAAGTTTTGATGCAATTTACCGGCAGTCTTCCCGGGTGCGGATGCCAAAACGTAAATAAATAGAGTTACATTTGTAGAAATTGTTTTTTCCGGAATAGTATCATATGAATGACATAAAGAACATTGTTTTGCTTGGCCGCAGGAATGCTGGGAAGAGTACTCTTGTAAATCTTCTTGCAGGCCAGCAGGTTGCGATAGTTTCCGAGGTGGCAGGAACCACCACTGATCCGGTACGCAAGCGTATGGAGGTTCCCGGATACGGGCCGTGCAATCTTATAGATACAGCCGGCATCGATGATGTCGGAGACATAGGTGTGATGCGTTCTGAAAGGAGCTTCAAGGAGGCATCCATGGCCGACCTGGCCCTTGTCCTGTTTACGGGGAATGATTTTTCACCTTATGAGAGAGACCTTGTCAGACGCTTGAAATCCAAGAAGATACCTTTCATTTTGATTCATAACAAGGAGGATGAGGTCAGGTTGGACGAATCGCTGAGAAAAAAACTGGAGGATGAGTTCGGATGCAAGGTCTTCAGCCTTTCCGGCATTTCAGGTGAAGGCAGGGGAGAGCTCCTCAGGCTTATTTCAGATTCCATTGCCGGAGGTGAGGAAATGGCTTTGGTGCCGGATTCCCTGGCAGGGGAGGGGGATCGGGTGATACTTGTCTGCCCGATAGACCGGGGAGCTCCCGAAGGCAGGCTCATACTGCCCCAGGTGAAGACTATCAGGGCCCTTCTGGACAACAAGGCCGTGGTTACGATAGTGCAGCCGTCACAACTGAAGGATGTTTTTGCCCAGAGCCGCAACTTCAAGGCAGTAATTACAGACAGCCAGGTTTTTGCAGAAGTTTCGGCAGTGGTTCCGGAAGGTATTCCGGTTGGCAGTTTCAGTATGCTCATGGCACGTTTGAAAGGACCTTTCGGATTCTTCCTGGAATCGGTGAAGAAAATAGACAGTCTTGAAGACGGAGACCGGGTGCTGATACTTGAATCCTGTACCCATCATGCTTCGTGTGATGATATAGGCCGTGTGAAGATTCCGGGCATGATACAGGCTTACACCGGGAAGAAACTAGAGTTCAGTTTTGTATCAGGTCTGGATCCTGTTCCCGAAGGGAATTTTGCCCTGGCCCTGCAGTGCGGAGGCTGCATGGCAACCTCACGTCAGATAGTTTCCAGGGTCAGCTTAATCGCAGAGAAAGGCATCCCGGTTACAAATTACGGCCTTGCCATTGCCTACATGAAACACCTGTTCAACGATGCCAATTTCAGGGCATTTCTCAATTTAGTGGCTGAATAATAGGAAAATTCAGGAATTTTTCTATATTTTTGTATTGGCCCTAGCAAAACGGGGCCAAATTGGTTACATAGGATTCTTAATTATCAATTATAATAAAACTATGGCAGACGTTAAAAGAGTTTACCGCTTTGGCGGTGTAAATGCCGATGGTGACGGCTCTATGCGTAACCTTCTCGGCGGAAAGGGTGCTAACCTTGCAGAAATGTGCAAGCTTGGAATTCCTGTACCGGCTGGTTTCACTATCACCACAGACACTTGCAACGAATATTACGATCTTGGATGCAAATTCCCAGAAGGTCTTGAGGCTGAGGTAAACGCAGCTCTTAAGGCTACTGAGGAAATCATGGGACGCAAATTCGGCGACCCTAAGAATCCTCTCCTGGTTTCTTGCCGAAGCGGTGCCAGAAGTTCAATGCCTGGTATGATGGAGACCGTTCTGAACATCGGTCTTTGCTCAGAGACCATACCTGGACTTATTGAGGCAACAAAGAACCCTAGATTTGTATATGATGCCTACAGACGTCTGATCATGATGTACTCTGACGTTGTAATGGAGAAGGCCGAGGGTATTGAGCCTGAGGACGGAGCAGGAATCCGCCAGCAGCTTGACCGCATGCTTGCAAAGGTAAAGGCAGAGAAGGGCTATGCTTCTGATACTGACCTTACTGAGGAAGACCTGAAGGCTCTCTGCGAAGACTTCAAGATCAGAGTAAAGCAGGAACTTGGAAAACCATTCCCGGACAATGCAATGGACCAGCTCTGGGGCGGTATCGCAGCCGTCTTCAAATCATGGAACGGAAAGAGGGCTGTGGCTTACAGGAAGATCGAAGGAATTCCTGATACTTGGGGAACAGCAGTTTCAGTACAGAGCATGGTATTCGGAAACATGGGCGATAATTCTGCAACCGGAGTTGCTTTCTCACGTAACCCTGCTACCGGTGAGAACAAGTTCTACGGCGAGTGGCTGATCAATGCTCAGGGAGAGGACGTTGTGGCTGGTATCCGCACACCTAACCCTCTGAACGACGCCACCAAGAACGAGCATAACCAGCATCTGCTTTCTCTCGAGAAGGCTATGCCTGACGTATACGAGCAGCTTAACAAGATCCAGCAGAATCTGGAGCATCACTTCCATGATATGCAGGACCTCGAGTTCACCATCCAGGACGGCAAACTCTGGATGCTCCAGTGCCGTGTAGGTAAGAGAACCGGCCTGGCAGCCCTGAACATGGCCATGGACATGCTTGCAGAGGGTCTGATTGATGAGAAGACCGCAGTCATGAGAGTTGCTCCTAAGCAGCTTGACGAGATCCTTCACCCGGTTCTCGATTCTACAGCAGAAAAGAAGTTCAAGCCGATAGCTCAGGGACTTCCTGCAGGACCTGGCGGATCAGTAGGAAAGATCGTCTTCACTCCTGAGGCTGCAGTTGAGGCTGCAAAGAGAAAGGAGAAGGTCATCCTCGTCCGTGAGGAAACCAACCCTGAAGACGTAGAGGGTATGAGGGCTGCAGACGGCCTTCTGACAGCAAGAGGAGGTATGACCTCACACGCTGCCCTGGTAGCAAGAGGATGGGGCAAGTGCTGCATCGTAGGATGCGACGCCGTTCACATCAACATGCTTACCAAGACCATGACAATCGGTGACAAGGCTTATCAGGAAGGTGACGTATTCTCACTCAACGGAAGCCGCGGACTTGTTTACGATGTAGCAGTTCCAACCGTGAACGCATCTGAGAACAAGAGCTTTGTAGACTACATGAAGATAGTTGACAAGTACCGTGTCCTTGGTGTAAGGACCAATGCCGACAACCCAGACGACGCTCAGATGGCTCTCAACTTTGGTGCTGAGGGAATCGGACTGTTCCGTATCGAGCACATGTTCTACGGCAAGAATTCAGAAGAGCCTCTTGCAAAACTCCGCAAGATGATCCTTTCCAACACTCCAGCCGAGAGAAAACTTGCTCTTGATGAACTTGAGCCATACGTAACTGCTTCTGTAAGAGAAACAATGAAGGTTATGGACGGCAAGCCGGTTACATTCCGTCTTCTCGACCCACCATTGCATGAGTTCGTTCCTCAGTCTGCTGAAAAGCGTCAGGAACTTGCAAATGACCTCAAGATATCTCTGAGGGATGTTGAGAAGAGAGGCGAGGCTCTCCACGAGGTTAACCCTATGATGGGTCATCGCGGAGTACGTCTTGGTATCTCTTATCCTGAGATTTCAGAGATGCAGTTCAGGGCTATCTTCACTGCAACCGCCCAGCTGATCAAGGAAGGATATCATCCGCAGCCTGAGATCATGATTCCGGTTACTATCTCCTACAAGGAGCTCAACGACCAGAAGGCCATCTGCGAGGTAGCTTACAAGCAGGTATTCGACAAGTACGGCATTGAGATCAAGTATCTGTTCGGAACAATGATCGAGATCCCTAGGGCAGCCATCATGGCAGACCGCATGGCTAGGACGGCACAGTTCTTCTCATTCGGAACCAATGACCTGACCCAGATGACATTCGGATTCTCAAGAGACGACGTAGGTGCATTCATGCAGGACTACATCAACAAGAAGATCATCGCTTCAGACCCATTCCAGAGCATTGACCCTCATTCAGTTGGAAAGCTTGTAGAGATGGGCGTACAGAAGGGTAGGACCACTAATCCTAACCTCAAGTGCGGCGTCTGCGGCGAGCACGGCGGAGACCCTGCTTCCGTAGAACTCTTCCACAAGTTCGGCATGAACTACGTATCCTGCTCACCGTTCCGCGTTCCTATCGCCCGCCTTGCAGCCGCGCAGGCAGCTATCAAGAGCTACAAATAGGAATTGCTCAGCGATATGATTAAAAAGGCCCGGGAAAACCCGGGCCTTTTTATTGACTGTATGTATTTTAAAAACCAGATTGCTAGAGTTTCTTGCCGGCAAGTTCACTGAGGGCGCTTCTTTCTCCCATGATCAGGTTCACGTGCTCAAAGAGTTTTTCTCCGTAGAGCTTGTCGCTGATATGGGTGAGGCCGTTGGAGTACTTGTCCAGATATGGCTGGTCAATCTGCTGCACATCTCCGGTGAAGACTATCTTGGTGCCTTCGCCGGCACGGGTGATGATGGTCTTTACCTCGTGAGGAGTAAGGTTCTGGGCCTCATCGATGATGAAGAATGTCTTCTGAAGAGAACGCCCCCTGATATATGCCAGAGGTGCAATTTCAAGCTTCTTGGTGCGGAGCATTTCTTCTATCTTGATGTTCTCCTTGGCTGAAGGGCCGAAGTTCTTCTTTATGACTGCAATGTTGTCATAAAGAGGCTGCATGAACGGAGCCAGTTTCTCCTGAACGTCACCCGGCAGGAAGCCCATCTCCTCGTTCTGGAGGGTGATTACAGGCCTTGCCACCAGGATCTGCTCGTAGTAGTCTGCCTGTGCCAGGGCTCCGGCCACGGCCAGAAGGGTTTTTCCGGTTCCGGCTGTTCCGGTGAGGGATACCAGTTCAACGTCCTTGTTCATTACGGCATCCATGGCGAAGACCTGCTCTTCGTTCCTTGGAGATATTCCGTACTGGGTCAGAGGGAGTACCCTTACGACCTTTCCTGTGCGGGCGTCAAAACGGCCGAGGATGATGTTGTCGCGTATAGGATCGCGGTCTTCACCACCCATGTTCAGGTATTCGTATTCGCCTTCGTTGGTGTCTATGTCTATATGCCTGGTAGGAATCCTGTAAAGCTGGTTGAAGGCTGGTTTTGCCTTGATGTACAGGTCTTTGTAGTCTACACCTTCGCCGTCCATCAGAGCGTTGATGGTTTCCTCCGGAACGTTTGCCAACTGGATTACACGGTCATAGTCCTGGGTGAATTTCTCTTCCTTGATATGGTCGTTGAGGTAATCCTGAGTAAACATTCCCAAAGCCTTTGCCTTGAGCCTGAGGTTCACGTCCTTTGTTACAAGGCATACGGTACGGTCTGGGTACTGGTTCTTGTACCAGATAGCTGTTGCAAGAATCCTGTGGTCAGGAACATCGCTTGTAAAGCAGTCTGCCAGCTCTTCCGGGAATGGGCGGTTGACTGAAATCTTGATGGTTCCCAGGCCAGGCCCCAGAGGGTAGCCCTTTTCCGGATCGTAAAGCCTGAGTTCAAAAATCTCATCAGCCTTGCGCACGAACTCACGGGCATTGTAGTTTATGGTTCCGTCTCCTTTCTTGAACTTGTCAAGTTCCTCAATCACAGCCAGAGGAATTACCAGGTCGTTTTCCTGGAACTTGAAAATACATTTCCAGTCATGGAGGAGGACATTGGTGTCCAGTACGAAAATCTTTGGTTTGCGGGTCTTGACCTTAATGACCCTTTCCAGGCCGGAAATGGTCTTGGACTTCTGTCTTGTCCTTGTGGTCTTTGTCTTGGTAGACGTGGTCTTTCTTCTTTCCACCATAGTATTATCCGATTAGTATTATTTTCTCTGCGATTTATTGTTCTGGCACCAGATACGGCCAGCGGTAAACATTTCTATCCACGGTGTGGTCTGGTCCTTGCCCTTTCTTCCGGCAGGGTAATAAGCCCAGTTCCAAGGCCTGATACATCTCTCCGGATGAGGCATCATTGCAAGATGCCTTCCGTCAGGCGAGCAGACTCCGGCAATACCGAAAGGTGAGCCGTTCGGATTGGCCGGATACTCGTTGTAGGAATATCTGAGTGCAACTTCCATGTCCTTTACCTTTCCGTTCTTACCCAGGTTGCCTGCCGGGAAGCTGAATCGGCCTTCTCCATGTGCCACCCATATTCCCAACTTGCTGCCTTGCAGGCCTTTGAGGAGTATGGAACTGCTGCGAGGAACTTCAACGCCAACGAATCCGCTCTCAAATTTATGGGAGACGTTGTGGACGAGTTTCGGAGACTTCTCCCTGTCATCAGGGGTTATGAGGCCAAGTTCTGCCATCAGCTGGCATCCGTTGCAGATTCCGAGACTGAGGGTGTCTTTCCTTGCATAGAAATCGTTGAGGGCCTTCGTAGCCTTTTCATTGTAGAGGAAGGCTCCGGCCCATCCCTTTGCACTGCCGAGGGTGTCTGCATTTGAGAATCCTCCTACGAACACTATCATTTGGACATCTTTCAAATCCTCCCGGCCGCTGGTAAGGTCTGTCATGTGTACATCCTTTACCCTGAAACCTGCCATGTGCAGGCACCAGGCCATCTCGCGGTCTCCGTTGCTGCCCTTTTCGCGGATGATTGCGGCAACAGGAGCTTTCTTCCTTTCAGCATCAGTCATGCTCAGCGATGCAGGAGCCTCTCCGGTGAACCCCTTAGGGAACTTGAACTCCAGAGGCTGCTTCTTGAAATTGGCAGCTCTTTCACGGGCGCAGGCGCGGTTTGTCTGCCTGAGTTCCATCAGGTAGGAAGTTGAGTACCAGATATCCCTGGCCTTGTCTATGTCTATCTTGATGGTTCCCAAGATGTTGATGTACCTCTTGGAAGGCTTTGCCGAAGCGGCCTTGCCAGGATTGTAGTGTCCGAGCACCATCATGCCAACTCCCTCCGGATGTTTTTCATCGGTGTATGAGGCCAGTATCCTGTCAACAGCCTTGAGCTTGCTGTCTGCAACCTGGATGAGAACACCCGGTCTTTCGCTGAAGAAGAACTCGGTGACAGGAAGTCCTGAGGCTGAGATGTCAATCCCGCCTCGCCTGTTGGCAAAGCACATCTCCAGGAGTGAAGTTATCATACCTCCGGCAGATATGTCGTGTCCGGCGAGTACGAGCTTTTCCTTGACCAAATGCTGTATAGCCTCAAAGCAGGATTTGAAGTATGCGGCATCCTCTACGTCAGGAGCCTTGTTTCCGATCTGCCCGAGTACCTGTGCAAAAGCGCTTCCGCCAAGCTCAGGGGCGCTCTGCGTAAACGGAATGAATACGATGGAACTCTTTTCAACAGGCTGCAGCGCAGGAGAAACCGTATTGTTTACATCCTCTACTGGAGCAGCCGCTGAAATTATGACCGTACCGGGAGCCAGCACCTTCTCTCCATCAGGATAAGACTGTGTCATGCTCATGGAGTCTTTACCGGTAGGAACGTTGATTCCAAGTTCTACGGCAAAGTCGCTTACGGCTTTTACCGCCTTGTAGAGTCTGGCGTCCTCTCCCTGGTTGCGGCTTGGCCACATCCAGTTGGCCGACAGTGAAACTCCCTTTATTCCGTTCCTGATAGGTGTCCATACAATGTTGGTCAGGGCTTCGGCTATGGCCAGGCGGCTTCCTGCGGCTGAATCTATCAGTCCGGCAATAGGGGCGTGACCTATGGATGTTGCAATTCCCTCCTTGTTGTCATAACCTATGGCGGTAACTGCCAGGTTGTTGAGAGGAAGCTGTATTTCTCCGCAGCACTGCTGGAGGGCTATCAGTCCGGTAACCGAGCGGTCTACCTTGTCTGTGAGCCAGTCCTTGCAGGCAACGCTTTCCAGACGGAGGACCTTCTCAAGGTACTCCGTAAACTTTTCTGCACTGAACTTCAGAGGATTGAACTTATATTCAGAAGTTTCACCCTTCATGACTGTCTTTGGAGCGCTGCCGAACATGTCTTTCATTTCCAGGTCTATGGCGCTTTCCTGCTTCTTCTCGTCGCGGAGGACAAACCTGTGGTCTGAGGTTACCTCGCCAATCTCATAGAAAGGAGCTCTTTCCCT
>CACZFO010000016.1 GCA_902780455.1 uncultured Bacteroidia bacterium
CACCAACATCGCAGAGGTAAAGGAATATGAGATAATCAAGGACAAGAAAGGCAATCCTAAAAAGGTTGTAATCATGGTACAGGGAAGACACATCCAGGGCAAGTACCAGCTCAGCCTGCCTAAGGTTGACAGCGGAAACGTTGTGGACGTGATATTCCAGCCTTCCAGCGGATCTGCACGCAAGTTCCAGGGTCCTGTAGTGCCTTCAAAGGTTGCAGGTTTCTACAAGAAGTCTAACCCGGAATAATATCAGGCTTGTATAAAAGCTAAAGGGATGGCCTTAGGGTCATCCTTTTTTTTTGTTGGCTCTAATTTATTACCTTTATGCATCAATTCGTTTAGGAAGAGATAAATCTTAAAAATTGTATAATATGTTTCCAAAGAAAGTTTATCAGACAAGAAGACAGCTTCTTGCAAAGGATGTAGAAAGTGGAGTGATTCTCCTGCCAGGCAACAGCGAGGCTCCTGCAAACTACAAGGATAACTGCTACAAGTTCCGTCAGGACAGTACTTTCCTTTATTTCTTCGGCATCAACGATCCGGATTTTGCCGGAGTCATAGACATTGACAAGAACGATGAGATTATCTTCGGCAACGATGTCTCAATAGATGATATCATCTGGATGGGACCGCAGAAAAGCGTTGCAGACAAGGCCGCTGAAGCAGGGATCAAGAAGACCAAGCCTCTTTCAGACCTTCCTAAATACATCAAGGCTGCCGTCAAGGCCGGAAGGAAGATCCACTTCATAAATCCGTACAGGTATCAGGTGAAGCTTTGGCTCAGCGATATGCTTGGCGTTCCTGCTGCTGCTCTCGAGAAGCTTCAGTCAGTGAAGCTTATAAAGGCTATCGTATCGCAGAGGATTGTGAAGGACAAATATGAAATCGCGGAGATAGACCATGCTTGTGACATCGGTTATGCGATGCATTATTTTGTGATGCAGAACTGCAAGCCTGGAATTTCCGAGCAGACCCTGGCCGGAATGATGGACGGCATAGCCATGAGCAACGGTGCTGGTGTTTCATTTGCCACGATCCTTTCGCAGCACGGTGAAACCCTCCACAATCACGACCACAGCGGAATCATAACAGCCGGGAAACTCCTTACAGTTGATGCCGGAGCCGAGAACAACAACAATTACTGCTCCGACTTCACCCGTACGATGCCTTGCAGCGGCAAGTTCACAACCAAACAGAAGGAAATCTACCAGATAGTCTGTGACGCCAATAACCTGGCTCTCCAGCTGGCAAAGCCTGGTGTGGCTTACTTCGACGTTCACGTTGCTGTTTACAGGCTCTTTGCCGAGAGGCTTAAGGCTCTCGGGCTTATGAAGGGAGACGTTGACGAGGCTGTTGAAGCCGGAGCTCCTGCTCTGTTCATGCCTCACGGGCTTGGACACAACATGGGCCTTGACGTTCATGACATGGAGAACTACGGAGAAGACTACGTGGGATACGGAAGCGCGGCAAAGCGCAGCAAGAAGTTCGGCTACGGAAGTCTCCGCATGGCCCGCAAACTGGTTGAAGGTAATGTGATTACAGACGAACCGGGCATTTACTTCATACCTGCTCTGATAGAGAAATGGAAGAAGGAGAAGATCAACACCCAGTTCATCAACTTTGCCAAGCTGAAAGACTACTACGATTTTGGCGGAATCCGTCTTGAGGACGACGTGCTGATAACCAAGACCGGCAACCGTCTTCTCGGATCAAAGAGGCTTCCGATTACTGTGAAGGAAGTTGAGGAAACAATGAAGGGTTAGGACTAACTTGTGGCAGGCCTTATTGTCGGCATCCTATTGTTTATAGCCACTCACCGATTTTATTGCCGCTAGCCCAAGATTATAGAGGCTGCCTCTTAAATGATTGAATAACAGTTTTTTACGCAAAGTGCTTCGGGCAAAAAGCGACGAAGTACTTTGCGTAATTTATTGATAAGCAGGTAGTTAAGCGGCAGGCTTTCTTTAGGGCAGTGGAGCTTAATTCTTTATTTTGATAAGTGAACAGGCTCCTGTTATGTGGATCAGGGTGTCGGATGCTGGCATTGGCAGCACAAATGTGTAGGAAATGTGATTGACTGTATCTGAGATCAGAAGCCTTTCGGCTACATCATATCGTGCTTTCCCCTTGGAGAATAAGAATGTGTACAGACCTTCTCCCTCATAGCCAATAACCTTTGCTGCATTCAGACATTCCGGAGATGCGGGTTTTCCTGCGGAGCATTCTTTTTCAGAATCTTTTTCAGAATTACTTTTATCCGCAGGATTCTTTATTGAATTACTTTTTTCGTCGATATCCTTTTCTGAATTGAATTCTTCAGATGTGTCTGCAAAATGCCAGCGGACGGATTTGCCGTCTCCGTTGAAAAACATAGAGTCTGCATTGCATACAAATATTCCGGAAAGAGGTTCCGGTTCTGGAGTTCCAGGATCAGGTGGCAGGTTTGCATTCCTGCAGCCTTCCAGTAAGGAACCCAGGAAGTACAGGGTTATCAGAATCAGCAGGATGATAATCACCCAGCTTAAAAAACCTCTCTTTTTCTTCTTCTGGACAGGTGCAACAGTCCTCTGAGCAGGTGGTACTGTCCTTTGGGCTGGAGTTGCAGTCCTCTGAGCAGGTGGTACTGTCCTTTGGGCTGGAGTTGCAGTCCTCTGAGCAGGTGGTACTGTCGTCGGCTCAGATGTTGCAGTTCTCTGTGCTGCTGTTGCCGTCCTCTGAGCAGGTGGTGCCGTCCTCTGCTCGTCCCATGATGAAATCACTTCTTCTCCAGAGGAATCTGAAGCAATGAAGAACTCTTCCTGATAGCCTTCTGGATAATTTGCCTGGCTTTGCGGAACTTTTGCCTGTGTTGTCTGCTTTTTTGAGGCAGTGGGGCTTTTCGGCTTTGGTGGAACGGGTTCTGCAACAGGTGCCTTTGCAGCTTCCTGCTTTGTTCCGCATGCGGGGCAGAATCTGGCGTCATCGCTGAGTTGAACTCCACAGTTTGTACAATATTTCATTGCTTGAAAATATTCGTTCTACTTCTTGACTTTAGGGCAGCGGGATTTGATATAGTTGTACACAAAGTCAAAGTCTTTCTCAGGCACATATATCTGGTTGTGCTCGAAAGGCTCGTGTACCTTGATGCAGTGGAGCCATCTTAGAGGCTTAACCCTGCGTACTACCTTATAGGTGGATATCGAGGCCTGCTTGCCGGCGGAAAGCAATCCGATACCGGTGGTTGTGATACTTCCCCTTGCTGCACCTGTCATGGCTGTTATCATACCCAGGATCTGGGCTTTCTTGTACTGCTTTGGCATCTGGATGTGGCGGATCTGGTTTTCATCCATTTCAAACAGGACGCAGTAGCTGCCTCCGTGAATGAAGTTTAGAATGATAACGCTGATTATGATCAGGCCAAACATTATGGCCAGAGCAATCAGAAGAACTTTGCCCATACCCAGTATATCGTTCCAGTCTCCGTGTATGGCAGCGGGAATCACTCCAAACACCAGCATCATTCCCACCAGGATAAAGAAAAATATCTTCATGACTGTCAGCATGATAACAGGGTTGGTTATCATATTGAGCTTGTAAACCCAGCGGTAAACTCCGTCGTTGCAGAGTTTTATCTCGGAACCCTGATAGTTCTTGTCAGGATCTTGCTCTTGAGTGACATCCTGTTTTTCAACAGGGGTGTTTTCGCTGGCTGATACTTCCTGAGGAGAACCGCAGGAGGTGCAGAACTTTGCATCATCTGGCAACTGAGCTCCGCAGTTTGTGCAGTATTTCATACGGTTATTGTTTTTTTAAAGATTATTCAAACTTCTAGGAAATGTCTATTCCGCATCCCCGAAGGCCGAGCAGGACAAAAATCAGCAGGGCTGCGGAAAGGACAAATGTAATGAGCATCAGAAGCCAGTTCTTTCTGTCTTTCCTCCGCGATAATATTCTGGCTATGAATACCAAGGCCAAGACCAAAACAGCAACTGCAATCCAGTTGTAGGCTTGGCTGAGAGCAAGAATCGTTTTCATGACAGGTAACAATTGAGGTTACAAAGCACAAATTACGAAAAAAAGCCATTTACTGCCAAATGCAGCACAATGTGGCGGGGTCTTTTACAGGTATTCGTTCACTTCCTTTATCGCTCCGGCACATTCTTCCACAACTTTTTCTAATGTAGTGCCGTACTGCTCCTTAAGGACAAGCCTCGCTTCTTCCAGGGTTATAGGAATGACATCTTTTGGCGGCGGGTTCCCGATGGCTTCCAGTATCCTGATCTTTTCGTACAGGACGCCGTAGTCCTTTCCAACTCCCTTTGCGTTGAGAGCCGTGATCCTCGGGTCGAGAATACGTTTGAACTGCTTTACGTTCTGCCTTATTCCCTCTTCTATGAGAGCCTCTCCGTAACCCCTTACGTGCATTGCCTCGTCTATCAGTCCCATATCGTAGAGCTGCTTTGCCTGGTCCTGGCATGCCTTTCCCTGTCCTATCCATTCCTTGCACTTGTACTCGAAGGTTTTAGCGACCCTCTCAGGGTCATTGAGCTTGGCTGTCTGGAGCTCTTTCTTGATGATGTTCTCAAGATCCTTTCCGTATGACTCTTTTCCGAGCTCTCCGTGGACTGTAGCCTGGTCGAACTTCTTCAAAGTCTTGAGAGCATGCTGCTTGTTTGCCGGCAAAAATCCGTAGTGGTACTCGTTGAAAGCTTCTGCATAGCACTCTTCCATCAGGTTCTCGTCAATGTCCACCCACTTGCCGTCCTTTCCCTTTACCTGGAAAGTGACATCCCTGTCTGCTCCGATCTTCCTTCCCTTGAACAGGTCGTCCCCTGCGTTTCCGGTCGCCCCGTTCCATACCTTTATGTCTTTTTCCGGAACTCCCAGCCTCTCAGCCAACTTCTTAATCGTAGGCGGATCCACTTCGGAGTAAATCTTCTGCATCTGTGCGTTGTAGTTTGCCCTGAGCAGGTCTGACGGGCTGTTTCGCAGAAGGTTCTGGGCGTTCTTGTTTCCCTGTAGCGCCAGTGTTGCGCGTCTTACTTCCTCCGGCGTGGCGTTCGGGTTGTTCATCACTTCCTTGAAGTTGTCGTAGATCTCCTGTGCGTCCTTCCGTGCTCTCTTTGAACACTCCTCGGCGAACTTGGAATCCTTTGTAAATACGGCATCGCCTTTCATCCTTGTCTTTCGGATGGCGTCGTTGGCGTTCTTTACTGAAGTCTTCTTTGTCCTTGTCACCTTCTTTCCCGCCTCCTTTACCTTGTCAGCTATCTTGTTGGTGCTAAATCCATTTCCGTCTGCAAACTTCTTGGATGCATCCTTTCCTTCCTTAGTCTTGGAAACATATTCCTTGAGTTTTTTGTATCCATCCTTGAGTTTTCCCCATCCCGCCTTGGCCTTTTCCACCAATTTCTTTTCAACCTGCTGTCCTACCTGGGTTCCCCTTGCCCACTTGAAGGCCTTTCCTCCTACATAGAAAACTCCTTCCCAGAAGAACACTTCGACGTTTGCCACCACGAATCCCTTGAATGCGCTGTCTCCACCCTTGTCCACATACTTTTTCATGGCCACAAGTCCGCTGTACGGCATCAGCACAAGTTCTGAAGCCCCTGCGGTGAAGTATGCCAGGGCGATTCTCAGGCCTATTACCGGAACGGATTTCTCCATCGAAGCGAATGTAGCCACGAATGCGTTGAAGTTTTCATCCGCCTCCGTCCACTCCGGCGTCCAGGCCGCGTCGTTGACGAAGTAATATCCGATCTGTCCCGAGCAGTACTTGTCGAAGATGTCCATCATCTTCTTGTAGTCAGGCTCATAGAACCCGAACCTGTTGTCATATCCTTCAATCATCGCGTCCACCTTGTAGTAGAACGGCATCAGATAGGCGAATCTCGGGTCAAAGGCAATCTTTGAACGAAGGTTTATGAGCTGGTCGAGCTTTTTCTCATCTTCCCTGAGCGCACGCGCAAATTCCTGATTGTCTGCTATCTCCCTGAACGGCTGAGAGATTATCAGAACATTGGTGGTGTTCTCATAGGTCTTTCCGTTGTAGGATACTTTCAGGGTAACCTTCG
This sequence comes from uncultured Bacteroidia bacterium, assembly GCA_902780455.1. GTDB lineage: Bacteria > Bacteroidota > Bacteroidia > Bacteroidales > UBA932 > Egerieousia. The sequence goes on from CACZFO010000016.1 coordinate 6,054, forward strand.
CCTTGGCCCTGTTCGGAGGGAGAAATCCGCCGCCACCGGAATGTATGACACCCATTACGGTATTGTCTGTATATACGTCCTGAAGCTCAAACTTGAAGTTCATCAGGGCGCAAGGTGACGGAATGGCATTTCCGAACTTGTCTCTGAAGAGCACGTTTTCTTCCGGAATGTCTTCGAATGTGAAAACAGGCTCTGCGTCAGGCAGTACGGCTCTGATATCCCCGGTTTTCTTGTCCTCGGCGATTAGCTTGAATGTAGTCTTGCTCTCTCCCCATTTCTTCCTTGCCTTCGGGTCGCTGACCAGGATTTCATCCTCAAGTGTGCTTTTGTAATCCACCAGATATGCCTTGAGGGCTTTGACATTGAGCATCACTCCCAGATGCATTCGGTAGATATAGAATTCTGCCTCGAGAGGTTTTTCCTTTCCGTCAACTTTTACAGATATGTTGCATCTGAAGCGGTCCGCATCACCAGGAACCGCATTCTTCTTTTCATCTTCGGTGAGGACTCCGCATTCGGTGATGTTTATCCTGAACTTTGCCGGTATTTCCTTGTCTTTGAGGAGTTCTGTCTTGAAATACTTGTCTCCGCCTCCATCCAGAGAGATGTCGATTCCAAGCACTTCAGATGCCAGATTATTGATACCGAACTCCATGAACTGGGTCTTTCCTCCTCCGGCCTCGAACGTGATACCTTCGTCTACGACGATTTCAGTGGCTGGCGCAACCTTGAACACAACGTGGTTGATGAGAGTTCCGGTTTCCGAGCTGAAAACAAACTTGACTTTTGCCTGCCCAAGTTCTCCTTCAGCCGGGGCTTCGGATGCTGCAATGTGGCAAAGCTTGTACCTGCCGTTGGTTGTGGCTTTGCTTACAGCGCAATTCTCTTCCGCCTTGATGGTAATCCTTTCAGTAAGGTCCGGCCTGTCTATCTTTTCTCCATATACATTTATTTCTTCGATCCTTGCTCCTATTATCCTTGGCGGATCTCCCGCAACTAGGGTGTCTCCGAAATCCTTGTACAGAACCATCCTGTAGCGGCTATGTTCTTTCTCTTTCTCTTCCTCTTTAGTTTTAGTTTCCTGACTGTCTTTTTTGTTTTTTTGCTTTTTTGCAGGAGGAACTGGATTCTTCTTTTTCTTGCGCTTGGAACCTGCTCCGATTGCGATACCGCCACCAATAACGGCTACTCCCACTCCAATCCATTTCCAAGGAATCTCAGTACCCTCATCTTCTCCCCAGGTATCAGAGGCATCTGTGGTTTTTTCTATGATCTGTCCGGTTCTGCTTTCCTCCACATCATCTTCGTCTGCGCTGGTTTTTGAAGCCTGACCATCCCTCTGGTAGACATACCGGTATTTGTATGCCACATATCTGTTGTCTCTCCTTGTCCTGTTCCAATAGGCGTATATGGTGATGAACAGTTCACATTGTTTAGCATAATAGTCATCTTCCTCTATCGGGTAAACTCCGTTAAGCACCTTTTTGCCTTTGTATACATTGTCATTGCCTTCATAATGAGCGCTCTCCACAACTTCACTTTTGAAGATGGCCGTTGTTCCGTCTGTCCTGTGGATCTTGACATACATTTCACAGACTCCGCTTGGCGCCCTGTCATCTCCTCTTCGGTTTTTCATGTTGTCAAAAACCATCTTGTAAGGGATGACGATGTCATTCTCCTGTCCAAATAATATTGTTGCAGGGGGATCGTCGAAGAGAAAATAAACACTTCCGTTATGCCAGTAGAACTTGTTTTTGTCTGCTTTCCAGTATTTGTTGTTGCTTTCCAGGGTTCTTTCCTTAAAGACCCACTTTCCCTGCGCTGAAGAAAAGGTAACTGTCGCGATAAAGATCAGCAAAAAGAACATTCTTCTTGCAATGCGACTAGAGAGGCTAATATAAAGATCGTTCATAACTGAGCACAAGTTATGAAAAAAACATGTGCAAGTAAATAAGTCCTCCGAAAATTTATGTGCCCTCCCTCATTTATCAGCACGATAAATGGGGGAGGGCACAACTTATGGCTGTAGTATTAAATACGTTTTTTAATTCTTAGTTTATTGGATTTTTTGTAATAGATAATATGTATCGGGATATATACGGTTGTTATCTCGTGATAATAAGGATAAGCTATGCCATTTGTAGAGTAACTATCTTTATTCTCTTTTGCTGAAAAAGACATGAAAAAACCAGAAATATATAGATACTCCACTTTTATTCTCTTTCCATTCTTTAAAATAATAGTTCGATGTCTTTGTTTCTTTTTTTTTTGCTCTTCAAATAAACTCATTTCTTTCTCCGCAGCCTCTCCTACATTTCTCTTTATTCCATACATTTTGAAATAATAACTATACAAACGTGTATATATGTAAATATTATTTTGATATAAACTATGAATAAAACATTCTAAATCAGAGGTGTTGACATAAATAGGATTATCTATTAGAGCCGAAAAAATCCTGGTTTCAGTATCGAACTCAGCATATATGCCTGATTTATATGTAATTTTATAATTATAGTCATTTGCATAACAGACACCTTTTACAATAATAAATAGAAGAAATAGTATTAATTTCTTAAAAAACCTATCTAATGTACTGAAGTAATTCTTCCCTATATTATTACTAAAAAAAGAATAGTGAGATGAAATCATTTTTCTATAGTTTTTAGATAATTAGAATTAGCTATTTCTTGAGAGTCTTCATCATTTGGTTTCTGAGGAGGATAATCCATTACCCCATTTTTCCTACCCGTATTAACAGCATCATCAAACCCCAATGTATGAAATAGTTCATGAATTAAATAATTAAGATTTTCAGAATAACCGAAGTTTGAATATCAAATATACTTGTATTTCAGGACTTCTCCAAAAGCATCAGATAGTATCTATGTCTTCGAGCGTTACTGGCGAATCCAGTGCAAACTGCCCCCTAAACCCAGAAATGACACTTTGTTCCACTTATTCTAATGTGGGACATTTGTGCCCCCCCTTTTTATTGCGTCCAACTTTTTGGGGTTATGTCATAAATGGGGGAGGGTACAAAGAACGGGGAGGGAACAATTTCAAGATACCAAGCAGTTGCAAGGGTGTAAAAAAGAGAAGTCCCCTGATAATTCAGAGGACTTCAGTTCAGTACCCGGAGCCGGGATCGAACCGGCACAGGTTTTACCCCACTGGTGTTTGAGACCAGCGCGTCTACCAATTCCGCCATCCGGGCCTCAATCTTTACTGATTGTAAAGGACTGCAAAGATATGTAAAAAAATCTAACTACCAGTTGAAGTTGATGGTCTTCTTCAGATCCGGATGAAGGCTGTTGGCAACAGGGCAGGTCTTTGCAGCAGATTCTATGATACGCTTCTGCTGAGGAGTGAAGTTGCTGCCTTCAGGAAAATGGAAGTCAATCTTTATCTCGACAACCCTTCTTGGATCAGTACCCATTATCTTTTCAGTCTCTACCTTTGTTCCTTCAAGGGTGAAGCCGTAGCTCTGGGCGGATATACCCATTATCGTGAGCATGCAGCAGCCAAGCGAGCTGGCCAGAAGGTCAGTAGGGGAGAAGCTTTCTCCTTTGCCGTGGTTGTCCAGAGGGGCATCGGTGAGGATTTTTGTTCCGCTCTGGAGGTGGGTGACCTCGTTGCGGAGGTTGCCCTTATAAATGGTTAGCATCTTAGTCATAAGAGATATGTTTTTATTGTATTCAATCTTATTATTCAGCGTCTTTGGTGTTCTTGTGTTTTCTGCGGATAATCTTGTCTTTGAGCTCGGCGAGGCCTTTCCCGATGCTTTCCTGAAGGTTTTCATCGGCCTCCTCGATTTTCTCAAGTATGGTTTTCTTGTGCTCGACGATTTCTCCGAGAAGGGTGGCGCTGGAGCAGGTGAGGATCTTTACCCAGACTGTGTCTCCGGGCTTGCAGCCCTGGCCGTCAAAGACGCAGAACTTGTTCTGGGGAGTGCGGCCGGTCATCTGGAGTTCAGAGCGTTTTGAAGGGCCTTCAACGAGGACCTGATAGGTCTGGCCTATGCACTTCTGGTTGGACTTGAGGCTGAACTCGTTCTGAAGGGCTATTATCTGGTTGAGACGCTCTGTCTTTACATTTTCAGGAACATCATCTGGATACTTGCGTGCTGCAAGGGTTCCTGGGCGCTGGGAGTACTGGAACATGAAAGCGCTGTCATATCCAACTTCTTCCATGAGGCTGAGGGTCTGCTGGTGGTCTTCTTCTGTCTCCGAGCAGAAGCCGGCAATTATGTCTGTGGTTATGGCGCAGTCCGGGATGATTTCCCTTATGGCGCTTATCTTTTCAAGGTATTCTTCCCTGGTGTATTTGCGGTTCATCTTCTGGAGCATGCGGTTGCTTCCGCTCTGTACCGGAAGGTGGATGTGCGGGCAGATGTTAGGGTACATGGCCATGGTGTAAAGAACGCCGCGGCGGATGTCCTTTGGATGGGAGGTCTGGAACCTGACTCTCAGATCCGGGCTTACAAGTGCAACTAGTTCAAGCAACTGTGCAAAATTGACTGAGCGGGTAGGATTCTCGGGATCTTTCCAGAGGTAGGAATCTACGTTCTGACCAAGCAGGGTAACTTCCTTGTAGCCTTCTTCTACAAGCTTCTCGGCCTCATCTACGATACTCTGGGGATCCCTGCTGCGCTCCCGTCCTCTGGTGAACGGCACAATGCAGTAGGAGCACATGTTGTTGCATCCTCTCATTATGGATATGAAGGCGGATACTCCGTTGGAGTCTTTGCGTACGGGGTCTATGTCAGAATATGTCTCGGATTTGGAAAGATTGGTTTCGGTCATCTTTCCGCCGTTTTCCCTTATGTAGGATATGATGGCAGGAAGGCTCCTGTATGAATCAGGGCCAACAGAAAAGTCTACGTTGCCGTTCTCAAGCAGTTCTTCCTTGAGCCTCTGGGCCATGCATCCCAGCACGCCTACTATGACTCCGCTTCTCTTCTTTTTTTCCAGGCGGAAGACTTCCAGCCTGCCGAGCACCCTTTTTTCTGCATTGTCTCTTACCGAGCAGGTATTTACGAGTATTACATCGGCGATGCTTATGTCTTCCGTGATGGTACAACCGGCTTTTTCCAGTATTGCTGCTGCAACCTGGGAGTCGTTGACATTCATCTGGCAACCGTATGTTTCTATATAGATCCTGAGGTTCATTTTCCAGTCTGCTGACTTTTTTGTTTCTCTGGCAACAAAGATAATAATTTGGGATTTGATGTTTATCGATAGATTCTTAACTTTGCATCTGCCGGCTTGGGCCCGGCATGTTTTTATGCGTTTTCGGATATTGTCACATAAGTTTCTGCTTTGTACGCTTCTGGCGGTTTCTGTGTTGCTGGTCTCGTGTTCCAAGACCTATAAGGACATAGAGCTCAAGGATGTAAAGGTTGAGAAGCTTAAAGTGTCTTCCCTGCGAAGCCTGGATGCAACTCTTGCCGTTGCTGTAGACAATCCTGCCGTGCAGAGGTTCAGGGCTGAAAACCTCACCGGCACTGTCTATCAGAAGGGGGTGAAGGTTGCCTCTTTCAGTTCCGCCGATGCCATCCAGCTTGAGCCCAAGTCAGTGTCTGAGAACAGGATAAAGGTCCGCCTGCTCCTGGAGAACCCATCAGCCGTTCTCTCATACCTTGCAGACAGGAAAAAGGTGGATCTTGCTGATTTTACCGTTGATATCCAGGTTGATATAACCAGCGGCATCCTCAAGTTTCCTTATTCCAAGAAAGGTATGAAAGTTGATTCGATGCTCAAGGACGACCCGTTTAAAGATTTTTAGCAGACAGCAGCCATGAACAAGTTACTTTGCATAGTGTCCATTATCCTTGCCTCTGCCGTTTCCCTAAAGGCTCAGGACACATCTAAGGTTGATATACCATATCAGGGGGCCGTGGATTCATCCCTGGTAAACACTTCTGTATTCTCCCTGCTTTCTTCAAGCGCGGGTGGGAGTGCGGTGATAGACCAGTCAGATGCTGTCAGAAGTTCATTCGAAAGATATATTTCGTCCAGAAGGGGCAAGAAAAGCTACGGATACAAGATTCTGGTTTATTCTTCAAATTCCAAGGAGGCCAGAGGGGCTTCTTCCGGCATAGCCGGATCGCTGAAGAGCAAGTATCCAAAACTGAATGTATACAGGTCTTTCAAGACGCCGTTCTTCATGGTTCATGTGGGAGATTTCCGAACAAAAGCAGATGCCATGAAGGTTCTTTACGAGCTTCAGTCAACCTACCGGCAGGCCAAGGTGATCAAGTCCACTATCGGCTGGTATGCTTTTTAAACCTCTTCCACCATTTGTTCTTCTTGTCCAGGGCCCATCTGCGGATAGGCATTACATGGCGGTCTATCTTTTCGGGATAGATATCTGATATCTTGATGAGCATTCCTGTTTCCTCCACTCCTCCGAAGAAATCGTTGATGGCAGTATCAAATACCTTCATGGAAGGGGAGAGGTTCATGTAAGAGTGAATCAGAGGAGGTATGTTCTCTCCAAGGGCCTTGAGTTCCTTCTGGAGAACCTTCAGGGCTTCCTTGTATTCCAATCCCTGGAAAAGAGACCTTATGTAGGGGTCGTTGAGGTTGAAGTCCAGGGGATGGGCTGCCGTTACAAGATGTTCCGGATCAGGGAAATACAGGTGCAGGAAGTTCAGCAGTATGTTCCTGGCCCGGCTGTTGTACCCCGTATACATGGTAACCTTTCCAAAGAAATACCGGATGTTCTCATACTTTGCCACAAGGGCACCCAGTCCGTCCCAAAGGTTGTCCAGGGCAAAGATGCTCTTTCTCCTGAGATTGGCGCTCTGGTAGTTGGGCTGGATGAAAGACCTTCCCAGCTCTATGGTCCAAGGCAGGTAGTCAGAAATGAACTTGTCGGAGAACCTGAGGATTTCCGTTGTGGCCATCTTCTTTGGATCAAGGGCACTGCAAACGATATATCTGTAGCCTCCGATTATCTCTTGGTCATCCTTGTCCCAGACTATCAGCTGCTTGTAGGCATCGTAAGGGTCTGTGTCAAATTCGTCTATGTCGCAGGCCTTTCCGGTTCCGCCTCCTCCGAGTCTGAAGGAAATCTCCCTGAGGCGGCCTATCTCCCTCATGGTGAAAGGAGAATCCTGGGCAGTAACCTCAAAGATCAGGTTGTTTCCCTTTCTGGTCTGCCCGATGAACTTGTCGGGAGTAAGTTCTCTTTTGATAAGTTCCCTATCTATTGCCTGAATTACTGTCTCCATAACTGTAAACCATTTGTCTAATCTTGTCGCACCACTGCTGCATGTTCTCATTGGAAGACCTTATTTCTTCCGGAGATATCGGATCGCCTACGGAGAGGGTGAAAGTCCTGTTCTTTTGCCTGAACATTTCGTGAGGAAGCAGGATCATTTCTATGAAAGCCTTTATTCCCAGAGCCATCCTTATCTTGGAAGACCAGTAGAAAAGACCGGAGTTGCGGCCGTTGAAATGCATCGGAACGATGTACCTTCCGCTGCGTTCAGCCTGGCGGACAAAGCTTTTTTTCCATGGCAGGTCCTGGATTTTGCCTTTTATGAGCCTGGAGCAAGCTCCTGCCGGGAAGTTGAGTACGTGGAAGTCTGAATTGTAAAGATCCATTACCCCGTGTACCTGGCTGCCGCCTGCCTTCCCAAGGTTGTTGACCGGCACAAAGACTTCTTCCAGAGGAGTGACGTTCATCAGGATGTCATTTACCAGAAACTTTGACGGGCCGAAAATCCTGGTCAGCTCGGTTACTATTATCATACCGTCAAGGCCGCCGAGAGGATGGTTGGAAACGAAGACGTATTTTGCATCCTTGGGAAACTTTTCAGGGTGGAGTATGTTGACTTTATTCTTGACGTTCAGGTAATTTAGCGTGGCATCGGCAAAATCCACCCCTTTGAGGTGGCCGTATCGGCCAAGGACAGTGTTGATCTCCTTGAGATGGACGATCTTTCCCAACAGCCATATCACGAACCCCGGAAGCCACCTGTACAGTTTCGGGTTCTTCTTTTTTATAACTTCTTTCAGGTTAATGGGCTCCATTATTCTCTGCTATATCTTTAATCGCGACAGAACAATCGCACAAGCAAATTTATAAATTCCTATCCTTTTTTAGAAGAAGATAATTCGTTATCTTTGATAACTTATTTTAGGATCAATGGCAAAAGAAGGTACAAAATCGGGCTTGGGAATCGGGCAGACCACCATCCAGACTCAGACTCTGACTCCTATCCAGATTCAGACGATAAAGCTTCTGGAACTGCCCCTTGTGGAGCTTGAGCAGAAGATACAGAAGGAGATAGAGGAGAATCCTGTCCTGGAAGATCCGGTAGAGAGCGAGAGCGAGGAGAATGAGCAGGAACGCAAGAAAGTCTCATTGTCTGAAGTAAAGGACGACTCCATTCCTTCCTACAAGCTTTATGTGAATAACCGGGGGAGAGACGAAAAGCCCCAATACAATACTTTTTCTGTAAAGGAAAGCCTTTACCAGTCTTTGCTCAGCCAGCTGGGCTACAGGAAAATGGATGAAAGGCGCAGGACCCTCTCCTCATTCATGGTGGGCAGCATGGACTCCACCGGATATCTTACCAGGCCTCTTGGGAGCCTGGTAAACGATGTATATCTGCGGCTGGGCATAGAAACAGACGAGAAAGAACTGGAAGACATACTTGTGAACGATATCCAGCAGCTGGACCCTGTAGGAGTGGGTGCACGGAACACGAGGGAGTGCCTGATCCTCCAGCTCAAGGCAAAGGAAAACCGCACTCCGGCAGTGGAGAACGCACAGAAGATACTCCAGAACCACTACGAAGAGTTTACCAAGAAACATTTTGAGAAGATAATGGCCAGGCTGTCCATTTCAGAGGAAGATGTGAAGGAGGCCTACGACGTTATCCGCAAGCTCAACCTCCATCCTGGAGGCCAGGTGGATGATTCCTATGCAGACCAGACTCTTCAGATCGTGCCTGATTTCATTCTCGAGAACGAAGACGGCAAACTGACGGTAACTCTTCCAAAGTTCAACATCCCCCAGATCAAGGTCAGCCGGGAGTATGAAAAATACATGGAGAAAAAGCCCGGTGTTTCCAAGGCCGAAAAGGAGGCTACAAGTTTTGTCAAGGGCAAGGTAGACAGTGCAAAATGGTTCATAGAGGCCATCCGCCGCCGCCAGGACACGATGCAGCGCACCATGGATGCCATAGTCAAGTTCCAGACCGAGTATTTCCTGGATGGAGACGACACCAAGCTCAAGCCAATGGTCCTGAGGAACATCGCTGAGGTGACAGGTCTTGACATATCAACCATATCAAGAGTGGTCAACAGCAAATACGTGCAGACTCCATTCGGAATCTATCCTCTCAAGCATTTCTTTTCTGAAGGAATGGTCACCGATTCCGGCGAGGAGGTTTCCACGAGGGAAATCAAGAAGATCCTCAAAGACAGCGTTGATAACGAAGACAAGAGCAAACCTCTTACAGACGAGGAACTTGTAGATCTGCTTACTGCCAAGGGTTACAAGATATCCAGGAGGACCATAGCCAAGTACCGCAGCCAGCTGTCCATACCGATAGCCCGAATGAGGAGAGAAATATGAAATTCAAGAATATCATGGCCCCCTTGCTGTTGCTGGGGGCTTTTTTACAATCGTGCAACATGAAGCAAGAAGTTGACCTGATAGGCTGCAACGGCGTAGTCTATACTGTAGATTCAGCATTTTCCAAGGCTGAGGCTTTTGCCGTAAAAGACGGAAAGTTCGTATTCGTGGGAACTTCGGAGGAAGTCCTGTCAAAGTATAAGAGCAAGGAAGTCATCGATTTTGCAGGCGGTCCGGTCTATCCAGGCCTGATGGACGCCCACTGCCATCTTCTGGAACTGGGCCAGAACCTGCTGAGTGCCGATCTTAAAGGATGCGCAAGTTTCCAGGAGGTGATAGACAGCGTAAAGGCCTTCAGGGAAAGGCATCCGGCGCTTAAATCCATAACCGGAGCCGGATGGGACCAGAATCTCTGGCCAGACAAGAAGATTCCGGACAATTCTCTTCTCAGCGATGTCTTCAAGGATATTCCGGTATGTCTTACAAGGATAGACGGCCATGCCGTGCTGGCAAACCAGGCGGCTATCAAGGCCATGGGGCTGGATGCTTCCGACCCTTCTCTTGACAAGACGGAGTGCATAGTCAAGAACGGCCGCTTTACCGGTATCTTCATGGAAAATACTGCCGTAAGGTTCAAGACCGTATTTTCTCCCGTAACCGAAGAGAATCTTGAATCTTCACTCATGGAAGCCCAGCAGGAGTGTTTCAGGTACGGCCTTACATCGGTCTGTGACGCAGAGCTGGAATATGGCACGCTTCAGGCCCTGCTGTCCCTGGCCAGGAAAGATTCGCTGAAGCTGAAGGTTGACGCCTGGCCTCTTCCAACCCAGGAAAATTTTGAAAAGGTAACCGAGCCTTTCACCTGCGGCAATGTCAAGGTAGATACTTATAAACTTTATCGCGACGGAGCTCTCGGATCAAGGGGATCCCTGCTCAAGGAGGATTATTCAGACATGCCCGGCAGGAAGGGTCTGGAATTCTATCCTCTTGACACTTTCAGGAAATACTGCCAGTGGTGCTATGACCACGGATTCAGGGTTGCCACCCACTGCATCGGCGATGAGGCCAACGGATCAGCCCTGGATGTGTATGGAGAAATCCTCAAGGGAGAGAACGATCTTGGCTGGAGGATAGAGCATGCGCAGATAGTTGCTGATGAGGATATTGACAAGTTCAGGCAGTTTTCTGTCATTCCTTCCGTCCAGCCTACGCACTGCACTTCGGACATGTTCTGGGCAAAAGACAGGCTTGGCAGCCGCATCAGAACCGGTTATCGCTACAAGGAACTTCTGAACCAGCTTGGCTGGATTCCGAGCGGAACGGATTTTCCTATAGAGAGCGTCAATCCGATTTACACCTTCTTTGCCGCCGTGTTCCGCAAGAATCTTGACTTCAAACCTGAGGGCGGGTTCCAGATGGAGAATGCCCTGAGCAGGGAAGAAGCCCTGCGGTCAATGACGATCTGGGCAGCAAAATCCACAAAGGAGGACTCCGTAAAGGGAAGCATAGAAGCCGGCAAGGCTGCAGACTTCATAACAACCGACATCGATTTCTTTACGGCCGAAGAAAAGAAAGTGCCTCAGACTCGCGTCAAAGGCACCTGGATCAACGGTTCTAGAGTATTCTGAAACCTATATTTTTTCTCCGTATGCAAGGTCTCCGGCATCTCCCAGTCCAGGGATGATGTAGGCCTTGTTGGTGAGTTCCTCATCTACCGCACCTATCCACAGGGTAACCCTCTTGTGAGGAAGCTGCTTTGAAAGATACTTCAGTGCGGCCTCGCTGCAGATGGAGGCTACGATATGGGTGTGGACAGGCTCGCCTTCATCAATCAGCTTGTTGTAGGCCAGCATCAGGGAACTGCCTGTGGCTATCATGCAGTCTGTGAGGATGAGCACTTTTCCTTCCATAGGAGGACGGCTCATGTACTCCATCTGTATGATGAACTTGTTGTCGTTGCCGTATTTGCGGTATGCGGCTATGAAGGAGTTCTCCGCCTTGTCAAAGACTTCCAGGACTCCGTTGTGAAGGGTAAGCCCCGCCCTCAAGATGGAGGAAATGACGATCTTGTCTGAAAGGGTCTTGCACTGGGCTATGCCCAGAGGAGTCTGGATCTCGGTGTCTTGGTAGGCGAGGGTCTTGCTGATTTCCATTGCGGCATACATGCCTATCCTTTCCATGTTACGGCGGAAACGCATGCTGTCTTTCTGGATTTTCTTGTCCCTGAGTTCTGCCAGGTACTGGCAAACGATGGAGTTCTTTTCGCAGAGATTAACGATTTTCATAATATGTTTGTTCTGTATTGCAATAACAAATGTAACGTTTTTGCTCTGAAAAATGAATGCCTGCCCTGCAGATTCTTATAGAGAGCCGTCATCTGCAAAGGAGAAATAGCTGTTTCCGGCTATGATGATATGGTCCATCAGCGATATGTCGCACATCCTGGCCGCCTGGCTCAGTTTCTTTGTCTGTGCTATGTCATCCCTGCCGGGCTTGCGGCTTCCGCTGGGATGGTTGTGTACGAGTATTATGGAAGAAGCCAGTTTTGCCATGGCCCTCTTGATGATCATCTTGGCATCCACGACCGTGGCAAAGACGCCTCCGCTGGATATCCTCTCCCTTGAAATAATGCGGTTGTGGCGGTTGAGGTACATGACCCAGCATTCCTCGTGCGAAAGGTCTTTCAGAAGAGGTGCCATGTTCTTGTAGGCTGAAGCAGAAGAATAGATCTGCGGAAGTGGCGGGGCTTGCTGGATCTGGTATCTTCTGGAAATCTCGAATACGGCCATCAGGGTTACGGCCTTGCATTCTCCGATACCTCCGAATTTCATGAAATCCTCATCGGTGAACCTGGCCAGGGAAGAAAGGTCGTTGTCTGCCGCGTCAAGGATTTCCCTCGACAGTTCTACCGCATTCTTTTCTTTTGAACCGCTTCCTATTATGATCGCGATCAGTTCTTCCGTGCTAAGCGCCTGTGCTCCCCTGAGAAGGAACTTTTCCCTTGGCCTCTGGCTTTGGTCCCAGCTGGGGATTGTTTTGAGATTATTTTTCATGACAGTAGCAAATAAAAAAACTTCCCGAAAGGTCGGGAAGTTCTGCTGCTCTGCCATGCAAAGGCGTAAATAAAACGCTGTACGATCCTGGAAAGGTAAAAAACCTCGAAACTTTTTACTTTGCAGGAGCTGCCTCAAGCTTAGCTACGTGCTTTGCAAGACCGCTCTTGAGGTTGGCTGCCTTGTTCTTGTGGATGACGCCCTTGTTAGCGAGCTTGTCCAACATCTCAGCCATCTTAGGAAGTTTCTCCTCTGCCTCTTTCTTGTCTGTGGTCTCCCTCAAAGCCTTGATGGCGTTGCGGGCGGTCTTAGCATAATAGTGATTATGCTCCTTGCGTTTTGCGGTCTGGCGAACGCGCTTATCTGCACTCTTATGATTTGCCATAAATATTGTTTGTTTTTTAAAATCTGGTAGTCGGTAGGAGAATCGAACTCCTATTACAAGAATGAAAATCTTGTGTCCTAACCGTTAGACGAACCGACCGATTGGGGCGCAAAGATATAAAAAATTATTTATTCTGAAAATTTTCTGCCCACTCAAATGAATAAACTATTGATTCCACCTGGCGGACATAGTTTCTCTTCTTGAACCTTGGAGCATAGACAAAGCCCTGTACCACAAGGAGTTTATTGGGGTCTTTGGTGTAAAGAACGTGCTCTACGAAAGGCCCCCCCATAAAATCGTTTGCAACCTCCCAAAGACCCCTTATTTCTACAAAAGACTCTCCTTTGTACTTATAGGAGGTCATTATCGGCTCCCTTGCGGTGGAGGTTGTCATGTATGTGTTTGGGAACATTCCCGGAACATTCTCCTGGAGGACCTTGTTCTGTTCTTCTATGACCTTTTCCATGGACGGGAACTGCACTCCGTCAAATGGAATGGTGTAGATGAGTATTCCAAGGTTGTTGTGGGTGGTTTCCATGGAGGCCCAGAAGAAATTGTCCGTTACTTTCTTTATGGAGTAGCCCTTCGGGAAATACGGAGAACCTCCGAACCTTTCGGAAACTATGCTGCGGATGGAACTTTCCTCGTACCTGCGGGAGGCTTTGGCTATGCGCTCCTTCTCTATCTGGTCAATGGCATTGAAGATGACCTCGGAATTGTCTTCCACAAGCTGTCTTGCCTGATCGGGAGTGGTGGCTTCAACGGTAATCAGGATCTGCGGCTGTGCCCAGGCATCTCTATTGACAAAGACTCCCGGCTTGGCAACGTTGTCCTGAATGTTGAAGAACAGCAGGTTCCTGTGAACTTTGAACAGGTCTGAGAAAGCAGCCTTGTTGATGTTTATAAGTGTGAATGAAGCTTCTCTCTGAGGCAGCATCGGGTAGTCTTTGGCCAACACGTCCCTGACGGCAGATCCTACCTCACCATCCCAGTTGGCTTTGTCCAGCACAACGATCACCTCTCCTGCTTTGCCGGTAACGGTCTTCATGTATGCAGACTTGTCGTCGTCGCAGGATGCAAGCAAGGGCAGAAGGAATGCGAGCAAAAACAGATATTTTCTCATGACCATAGATTTTGAATTATGATTAACCTGTACAAAGTTATCATAATAAGGCATCGCATCCTTATTCCCAATATCAATTAAACCTCAAATTATTTGAGCAGGCGGAAAATGTCGTTTCCAAAGGCCAGTATCATCAGGCCTATCAGAAGTATCATGCCCACGGTCTGGGCAGCCATGAGGAACTTGTCGCTTGGTTTCCTTCCGGTAATCATCTCGTAGAGGGTGAACATTATATGTCCGCCGTCAAGAGCCGGAATAGGGAGGATGTTCAGCACAGCCAGCATTATGGACAAGAAGGCCGTAATGCTCCAGAAGGCATGCCAGTTCCAGAATCCCGGAAATATCTGGCCGATTGCAATGAAGCTTCCGACAGACTTGTAGGCCTTTGTCTTTGGGGTGAATATGAGCTTGAGCTGTTTCCAGTAGTTGCTTATCTGCTGGCCGGCTCTTTTGATACCTGCCGGAATCGCCTCGAGGAAAGAATACTTTTTCTCGGTGATTTTATAGTATTTGGACAGGTCTCCGTCTATGGCAACGCCAATCATGCCCTCATCGCTGACCTTGAGTGGTATCTGCAAGGTCTGAAGGCTGTCCTTGTCTCTGAGGATGGTAGCCGTTATCCCGCTTCCAGGATGTGCTGAGGTGAAATCCCTTACCTCTGAAAACATGAGAGTCCTCCCGCTTTCTGCGGCAAAGAGGGTGTCAGTGGCGGTGCTGTCCTTAGCCGGAATGCACAGGGCAAGGATCCTGTCTCCTTCCATCAGTCCGGCTGAAGCGTTGATGGAGGTATCAGGAACTTCCTTTACCACAAACGGGATTCCGTAGTCAAACAGGTCTGCGCTCTCGAGGATTGCGGGCATGTACACCGGATCGATGCTGACATCTACGCTCTTGCCGTCTCTTTCCACCGTTGCCTGTTTAGCCTGCTCCTGGATGAGCTGGAGGCGCAGTTCGTCAAATTTCTCAACAGGTTTTCCGTCAAATGAAATGATCTTGTCGGCATTGCGGAATCCGATTTCCTGTCCCAGGCTGTTGGTGGCTATACCGGTATTTACGTCGGAGTTCTTGATGTATTGCTCCCCCCATACACCCATCAGGCAAGCGTAGAGGACTATCGCGAGTATTACATTGAAGAAAACTCCTCCGAAAAGCACGAAGAATCTCTGCCATGCCGGATGTGAACGGAACTCCCAAGGCTGAGGTTCGGCCTTGATCTGGTCTTTGTCCATGGATTCGTCTATCATTCCGGCAATCTTGCAGTAGCCTCCCAGAGGGAGCCAGCCTATTCCGTATTCCGTATCAGATTTCTTTGGCTTCCACTTGAACAGGGCAAAGCCGGCGTCAAAGAACAGGTAGAATTTCTCCACCTTTATCTTGAAGAGCCTTGCAAAGAAATAATGTCCGAACTCGTGGACCAGCACCAGCAGGCTCAGAGCGAGTACAACCTGCAATATCTTCATCAAAACTGCCATAATCTTCTATTTGTTATCGCGATGAAAAAAGTATTTCCTCCGCCCTGGCCTTTGACTCCTTGTCTGTGGCAAAGATGTCTTCAACCTCAGGTGAGGCGACAAAAATACACTTTTCAATTGTCTTTTCTATGATTTGAGGGATCTGGGTGAATTTTATCTCTGACCTGAGGAAGGCGGCAACAGCCACCTCGTTGGCCGCATTCATTGCACAAGGGATGTTTCCGCCCTTCTTGAAGGCCTCGTAAGCTATCTTCAGGCAAGGGAACTTGTCCGGATCCGGTGCAAAGAATGTCAGCTGGCCAAGTTGTGCAAAACTCAGGCGTTTGGTATCCAGCGGTATGCGGTAAGGGTATGAGAGGGCATACTGGATAGGGACTCTCATGTCGGGATAACCGAGCTGGGCTTTTACGCTTCCGTCTGTAAACTGTACCATGGAGTGTATGATGCTCTGCGGATGCACCACAACCTCTATCTTGTCTGCCGGTATGTTGAACAGCCAGGCCGCCTCCATGATCTCCAGACCCTTGTTCATCATCGTGGCGGAATCTATGGTAACCTTGCTTCCCATTTTCCAGTTAGGGTGGTTGAGGGCCTGCTCCACGGTAATGTCGTTGAACTTCTCCTTATCAAGATTGAAGAAAGGGCCGCCGCTTGCCGTCAGAAGGAGTTTTTCAATTTGGGCCTTTTCTCCCTGAAGGCTCTGGAAGATGGCAGAATGCTCGCTGTCAACAGGAAGCACGGGGCTGTTGTGCTCCTTTGCCAGCCGGGTTATTATGCTGCCGGCTGCAACCAGTGTTTCCTTGTTTGCCAGTGCTATGATCTTGCCTTTCTTGATGGCTGAGATTGTAGGAGCCAGTCCGCTGAATCCGACCATGGAAGCCAGGACGATGTCTACATTGCTGCCACCGGCAAGCTCTCCGGCAGATTCCACTCCGGCAAAAACCTTTATGTCAAGCGGGTCAAGGGCGTCCTTGACCTCTCTGTATTTGTCCTTGTTGCAGATGACCACCGAGTCCGGATTGAACTTGCGGGCCTGCTCGATCAGCAGCTGGGCATTGCTTCCGGCACTGAGCATTTCAACCTGGAACAAGTCAGGATGATGTGCTACAACATCCAGGGCCTGTGTGCCTATGGAGCCTGTGGAACCTAGTATGGCTATCCTTCTTTTGTTTTCTTCCATAAAAAACGATTACCTTTGCAACAGCAGGATGGAGAGAGTTATCGGCATCGATTACGGCAGAAAAAGGGTCGGGGTTGCAGTCAGCGACCCTCTGGGCATCTTTGCCTCCCCCCTGGACTGCATATCGGGTGCAAAGATAATTGATTATCTGAAAACATACGCCCAGAAGGAGACCATCAGGCTCTTTGTTGTGGGGTATCCCAAGAATCTGGACAACACTCCCAGTGAAAACCTGAAGTTCGTGGATGCCTTCCTGAAGAATCTCAAGAAGGCCTTTCCCGACACTCCGGTTGAGCTTGAGGATGAAAGGTTCACGACTACCCTTGCGCACCGGGCCATGATAGACGGCGGCATGAAGAAATCCGACCGCAGGGAAAAAGGAAATGCGGACAAGATAAGCGCAGTGATAATCCTTCAGTCCTATTTAGACCGGACCAACAATCAGACCAACAAACAAACCAATAGAATATGATACTCCCGATATACGTTTACGGACAGCCTGTCCTCAGAGAAGTTGCAAAACCTGTAGACCTTGACATGGAAGGTCTTGACCAGCTCATTGCAGACATGTATGAAACAATGAAGAATGCAGACGGCGTGGGCATTGCAGCTCCTCAGGTTGGCAAAAGCCTACGGATAGTAATCGTTGACGGCACTGACCTCGTTGATGATTATCCTGAACTCAAGGATTTCAAGAGAGTTATGATAAATCCTGAGATCACTGAGAAAAGCGAGGAGACTGCCGAGTATTCAGAAGGCTGCCTGAGCGTTCCTGACATCAACTGCAGCGTCATCCGCCCAAAGAAGATAACCGTGAGGTACTTCAATGAGAAAAGAGAGCAGGTTACAGAAACCTTTGACGGCTTCGGATGCCGCATGGTTGAGCATGAACTTGACCATCTTGAGGGTCATATGTTCATAGACAGGGTTTCCCAGATACGCCGCAAACTCATAGGAGGCAAGCTCCGCAAGCTTGAAACCCGCAACTTCCGCCCCCGCTACAAAATAAAGTAGTTATTTCAGGAGATCGGCAGCAGTTGGAGTGAAGAACTTGCTGATTTCTGAATAAGGAACTACAAACTCAGGAGCACCGGCAGCATAGGCGGCGATTTCATATTCCTGATAGCAGAACAGTATGCCTTCTTTGACAAAGCAAGGAGGAGTGGTCGGCTGGGAAACATAATATTTTGAAACTTTGTTTTCCCAGGTGTATTCATAAAGCACTTCCTCATTATCTATTTCCCAATATTTCATCAGGCCTTTCTTGATGATGTTGTTCAGACTTTCGTCTTCAACATCCCTGAGTGTGAGGAAGTCTCTTATTATCTTGCCGTCAGATTTGCGGAATGTCACCCCGTAATGTGTCCTGCCTCCATGGGCACCTCCCAGATACTGGTCAAGAAGATAGCTGAAAGTAACGCATTTGTCATTTTCAAAGATTTTCTTGATTTCTAGCTCGTAACTCAGGCCAGGCGCAGGAAAGTCTGATGCAGAAGTGAAATCTTCCTTGTAGGAGTCTCCATAAAACTTTACAAAGTCATTTGCAGCGTCCATGTCTGCGTCATAAACCTTCTTATACTGGTTGAGGGAGGAAAGATGCTCGTTGATCCAGTCTCTTACGGCGTTTACAGATATTATGTTCTTTCCGGTCTGCTTAGGCCAGTCTATATCAAGATTCACAAGGATTACTGTACTGTCCTGGTCTTCATAAGGCTCTGTGAGGGTGAGCATTACCTTGTCTTCGTAGTGGTACTTGGCGTTGTCGGTGAGGAATTCGCCGGTAGCAAAAGGATCGTTGGAAGAGAAGTACTTGCAACCTGTCAGGAGTGTTGCAACCAGAAGGATTGCTGAAAGAGAAATAGAGTTTTTCATATTCAAGATGATTTGTTTCAGGTTATTTGAGAAGTGCGGCGGCAGCAGGGGTCATAAGGCCTGCCAGCTTTTCATAAGGGATGGTAGCTCCGGGCATTCCGGCGGCATAAGGAGCTATCTCGTACTGCTGGTACAGGAAATCCAATCCGCCTGAAGTGAACCAAGGGCCGTGCTCTGGAAGAGCTACGTTCATTTCGCCGATTTTTCCATCCGTATACTCGTGGATGAGGGTTTCAGGGTCTATCTTTTCTCCCACTCCGTCGCTGAAGTATTCGCACAGTCCGTCAACTATCAAGGAATCCAGCCTCTGACGCTTCTCCCAGTTGTTTGTAACGATATCTTTGCCAAACAGCCTTCCGTCTGATTTCCTGAAAGTTGCACCGTAGCATATTTGAAAGCCGTGAGCACCTCCGGTATATTCGCTAATGGTAAAGAGCCAGGTAACGCACTTGGAGTTCTCAAAGGTTTTGGAAGCAGTCACGAGTACCTCCCGGTAGCCGTTGAAAATCGGCGGTTCGAGGGTTTGCTCAATGTCTTCCTTGAATTCGTTACCGTAGTAATCCGCTATGGCCTGTCCGTCGTCCAGGTTTCCGTCAAAGTACATTTCATCCAGGAAGTGGTTGAGGGAAACCTGCTCGCTGACCCATTCCCTGATCCTATGGGCCATGATTGAGTTGCCCTGCGGAAGATCCAGGTCCAGCGTAATGGAGATATATACGGAATCAGCGTCGTTCTGATATTCGGAATCAGCAGGAGCCGGAGGGGCAACCCGCTGGTCTGCATACTGGTACATGAACTTCTTTGTTGAAACGTCTCCTGAAAATGCTCCTGATGACCGATCTTTGCAGGAGTACATCGCTGTCACGATGATAAGGGCGGAGATTGCCGTAAGGATCTTTTTCATAGTCTGGTTTATCTGAAAAGTATTTGAGAAAATTCTTCAAGGTATATCCTCCAGCAGGTCCATACGTGGCTGCCTTCGGTTTCATGGTAGGTGTATCTGTAACTGTCGGCATCAAGTTTTTTCCTCAGCGATGCCACATCTTCATAAAGAGGGTCGTCTTTCCCTATGCCGATCCAGTAAAGTGGAGGATTCTTTCCAAACTGAGCCTTCCACTTAAGGTCCATGTCGCGATAAATGGGATTGTCCTTGTATTCTTCCTGAACTGTTACGGCAGGAGAGAAAAGCCCTACGTATCCGAAGAGGTCAGGATAGTTTGCGCTGATATAAAGGGAGTGGAATCCTCCCATGCTCAGGCCGGCGAGAGCTCTTCCGCTTTTCTTTCTGACTGTTCTGTAGTTCTTTTCTACATAGGAGGTTATGTCTTTGAAACTGGCTTCGAACGTGCCGTCCATAGTCTTTGGCAGATAGAACAGCGGCAAATTGTACCCGTCAGGATTTTCAAGCGGGGCGGCTTTCTGTGAAGGGTTGCCGTTTGGCATCACCACGATCATGGGCTGGGCCTTGCCCTGGGCAATGAGGTTGTCCAGGATCTGGGCAGCACGTCCAAAATCGAGCCAGGCGGTCTCGTCTCCGCCCATGCCGTGCAGGAGATATAGAACCGGGTATTTCCTTCTGCTGTTTTCATATCCGGCCGGAGTATATACCACCATCCTGCGGTTCATCTGAAGGGAAGGACTGCGGTACCATACGGTGTTGAGCGTACCGTGGGGAACGTCCCTGACCTGGTAGTTTTCAGTCCTCTCCCCTGGAATTATGAACACGTTGTAAAGGTCTGAGATGTTCCTCCATACAAACATGTTCAGAGGGTCCAGTACCTTCTGGTTGTCAACTATGTAGGAATAGGTGTAGATCTCAGGCTGTACGGGGGAGGCTGTAGTGTATTCCCAGAGGCCGTTGCCGTTGTTCTTCATGAGGGCGGGCCTTTCTTTTCCACTCAGGAAATCTCCGTTGACTTCAACCGTGTCTGCGCCCGGAGCGTAGTACCTGAAAGTTACCGTCCTGTCCGGGTTGATAACGGGCTGTGGATCGGTCTTGTCGCGGTACCAGCCCTTCTGGGCGTTCAGGCCCAGGCACAAGGACAGGGCCAGGATCAGTGCAGCAAATCTTCTCATAGCAGGTCAAAAAGTTTTTCAAGGCCTACGGAATGTGAGCCCTTGATCAAGATGGCTTTGTTCTTCAACGGATTCTCCTTCAGGTAAGAAGCCAGGGCAGGAGTGTCTGCAAACAGCATGACCTCTGTCTTTCCCCTAGAAGCCTTAATGCATTCTGCGTTCTTGTCATAGAGGCTCTTGTATGCCTTGGCAAACTCTTCTCCAACAAGAAGAATGTATGCCGGCATGTATTTCAGGGCGATGTCGAGTATGTTGCGGTGCTCTTTCTGGGAGTCTTTGCCCAGTTCCCTCATGTCGCCCAGCAGCATGACTTTGGCCATCTTGCGGCTTGAAAGCTGGAGGGAGCTGAAACTCTCCAGGGAGGCCTTCATGCTGGTAGGGTTGGCATTGTAGGTGTCTTTTATCAATACATTGTGCCTGGTCTTTGTCATCTGCGAGCGGTTGTTCGACGGGGTGTAGGCGGAGATGGCCTTGACCGCATCGGACGTAGGAACGGCAAAGTAGGTTCCAACGCTCATGGCCGCCAGGATGTTGTCGGCATTGTAGCTTCCTATCAGGTGGGTCTTGATCTTTATCATCTTGCCGCTGTGGCTTCCGGAAGGATCGGCGATTTCCATCTTCAGATAAGGGTCCTTGTCAGTATCCGGAAGGATACGGGCGCTGTTGCTGGTGATTCCGTAAGGCACGATCTGCATCTCAGGCCTCTTGGAAGCCATCTGCACGAGCAGGGGGTTGTCTGTATTTACAAAGGCTATCTTTTTGTGCTCCTGCAGATTATCGTAGAGCTCCCCCTTGGCGGCCATGACTCCTTCAAGGGAGCCGAAGCCCTGGAGATGAGCCTTGCCTATGCTGGTTATCAGGCCGAATGAAGGGCATACTATGGAAGCAAGGGTGGCTATGTCCTTTGGATGGGAGGCACCCATCTCCACAACGGCCACTTCAGTGTCTTTGTTAATCCTGAGCAGGGTGAGCGGAACTCCGATGTCGTTGTTCAGATTGCCTTCAGTTGCGGTAACCTTGTATCTTGTGGAAAGCACGGCGTTGATCAGTTCTTTGGTAGTGGTCTTGCCGTTGGTTCCGGTAAGGCCTACAACAGGAATCTTGAACTGCAGCCTGTGGTGCCTTGCCAGTTGCTGCAGGGCCCTGAGAGAACTGTCCACTACAATAACTTTCTTTGGATACTTTTTCTTTGCCTCGGCTGCTTTCTGCTTGTTGTCAGAGATGACGTATGAGGCCCCGCCTTCAATAGCCTGGAGGAGGAAGTCGTTGCCGTCAAAAGTCTCTCCCTTGAGGGCAAGGAACATGCATCCTTCCTGTATCTTGCGGGAATCCGTGCAGAGCCCGGTGGTGTTCTGGTACAGTGCGTACAGCTTGTATATATCTGGTTTGCCTTCTTTGTTGCATATCTTTGAAACTGAGAGGTTGTTGGCCTTTACCCCCAGTCCGGTGGAGCCGAAGCCGCCTTCCCCCCTGAGGGTTTCTGAAAGCTTGTCAACCTGCTGCCACTGGACCTGCTGGTATCTGGCTATCACCATCTGGGCGATCCTTTCTCCTGGCTTGATTACAAAAGTATCCTTGGAAAGGTTTACGAGTATGACTTTTATTTCTCCGCGATAATCTGCATCTATTGTTCCCGGAGCGTTGGCCACGGTAATGCCGTGTTT
>CACZFO010000017.1 GCA_902780455.1 uncultured Bacteroidia bacterium
TGGTGGAGCAAAAGGAATATATAATCCGTTTAGCGTGTTGAATGCTTTGAGCGCCAAGAGATTTGCCAGCTATTGGTATGAAACGGGGACTCCTACTTTTCTGGTAGATTTTTTAAGGGACGGAAGATATAAACTTGACGACCTGGAGACCGGCGACATTTCAGAATCGGTCTTAACCGGAGTTAATTATTACGAACCTGATCCGGTAACGCTTTTGTATCAAACCGGATACCTGACAATCAAGAATTATGACAGACGTTTCAGAACCTACCAGCTTGATTATCCTAATGATGAAGTCAGAGGCGGTTTTATGCAGGCATTGAGCCTGATTTATACCCCTTTGATGGAAAGTAAGGGAGACTTTTCCGTGTACCGCTTTGTAAAAGACATAGAGGCCGGAGATGCACAGAGCCTGATGAACAGGTTCGTGGCTTTCTTCGCCGATTCAGATTATCAGGTACAGGGAGACTATGAACTTTATTTCCAGAACACTTTTGCTGTGATGCTGAAGATGATGGGTATGTATGTGCAGACAGAAAGGCACACTTCCAACGGCAGGATAGATGTTGTTTTTGAAACGGAGTTTTTTGTCTATATAATTGAGATCAAGAGGAATGCCTCAGCGGCCGAGGCTCTTGCCCAGATCAAGGCAAAAGGCTACGACAAGCCTTATCGGGCATCTGGGAAGAAGATATACACAATTGGGGTTAGTTTCTCAACTGATACCAAACGCATAGAAGAATGGATAATGGAGTGAGCAATATGAGAAAGTTGGTGGAATCAAAGGTTATTCTGTTTGCCTCGGCGATACTGCTTTTGGGAGGCTCGGCGATGTACGGGCAGGCCAGGGCGGATGCTTATGTGAGGAACTGCTGGGACGGGTTTGACTATTCTTTGTTTACCGGATTGGATAAGAATCTTTCAGATCAGTCTGATACATTGTCTGAAGCATACAGGCTGGAACGAAAGCTTGCCGGGTATTTCTGGGTGCTCAGGATGGCGTCGGACAGCGGGGCCCAGGTATCGGTTAGGAACCTTCTTGACAGTGTTGCAGTCTATTGCGGGAGTGGGGAGTATCCTACCGGCTATGACAAGCTTCTGGAAGCTGCGGAGCGGTATTTCTATACTCCGGGATCACCTTATTTCAGCGAAGAGAGGTTGTTGCTTTTCCTGGAGCACAAGATTGGGCGGACCGATATCGCCGAGGTAGAAAAGAGCAGGGAAAAGTACCTGGCGGCCTTGATAAAACGGAATATGGTTGGCTCCATGGCAGAAAATCTGGCCTTGAAAGGCGGAAGGAAATCAAGTCTTTATGATGTGCTGGGGTCGCTTACCGAAAGGCAGTCGCTTATGCTGGTTTTCTTTTCTGCAGAATGTGGAACCTGCATTGATGGGATAACCCGGCTTAAGTATTCTCCGGTGCTGAAAAAACAAATCCAGGAAGGCGAGATGGCTGTCCTGGCCGTGTGTGTGGAGGGAAAGCTCTCTCATGTAAAATCTGTGCTGCCTGGAGACTGGATGGTGGCTTCAGATGGAGGGGCGGTATATCAGGACCAGACCTACAGCATCAGGAACACCCCTTCTGTATATGTGCTGGAGCGTTCCGGAGTGGTCCTTCTTAAAGATGCTGATGTTTCCTCGGCGATAGATTTCCTGCTGGAATGATTTAAAGGGTAATCAAGCCCATTTATCTAATTGTGTTTTACGGTCAAAGTAAAAACTTGCCGGGCGGACAAGGTAAATTTTACGATTTGGTTTTGCAGATAGGCTTTTCCGATAGATATTTGTCAAAACATTTACTGTTATTTTTTTTACTTTTAAGTGAAATAGTGGTATATTTGTATTGACATTTGAGATGAACAAAGCTGAATTGCGATTGGTTACCCAGGCGAAGAATTGTACACTGTATACAATACAGTTCTTGGGAGAAGATGAAAGTGAGTTTGAAAAGTTTTTCGATAAGTTCAAGGATGACGTTGAGTTCAATCCGGATCTTATGCGTATAGTTGGCTTTTTGAATAAAATCGCTGAGATTGGAGCTCTCGAACGCTTCTTCAGGCCAGAGGGAAAAATGACAGACAGTGTTGTAGCTTTACCTGTTGTTCAGTCTAAGCTGCGGCTTTATTGTCTGAGGCTCTCTGATCGGATACTTGTTTTGGGAAATGGAGGAGTTAAGAATACTAAGAGTTACCAGGAAAGCATGGAATTGAGTGGTTTTGTTATGACTCTCCAGAAGTTTGACAAACTGATTAGGGAGGGTGTCCGGAAGGGCACAGTAATCATTCATGAAAACAGAATAGAACTAGATAATACTTTTGATTTATGAAGAAGATTGGAACTTCTTTTGAACAGATTGTAAATACCATTCCTTCTGATATCAAACTTGAAGTTGAATTGGAGTTTGCTATCTCCAATAGATTATTTTCTTTGTTAAATAACAGGGGCTTGTCAAAAATAGAATTGGCAAAATCTTTGGGGAAGCGTCCCAGTGAAGTTACAAAGTGGTTGAGTGGGCAGCATAACTTTACTCTCCGTACCATATCGATGTTGTCAGCTTTCTTTGGGGAACCTTTGATACAAGTGTATAATGATGATAATAATCATTTGCTTGAAAGTGTTCATCATAGAAACTGATGCTTGTGGTGCAGTATGCTGATTAATGGCTTAAAGATTATTTAGTATATTTGGATTTTGATGGATTGTTATCGCGATTAAATTGATTATTATTTACTATTAGATAAACGGTATGAAGATTAAAACTGTTTTTGCCGCAGCACTTTTGCTGCTTGTCTTCTTTGCAAATGATGCAAAGGGGCAGAAAGTGGCAGTCAAGAGCAATCTGCTCTATGACGCTACCGCTACCGTCAACCTGGGCGTGGAGTTCGGATTGGGAGAGAAATGGACCCTGGATGTCTCCGGAAATTATAATCCGTTCCGTTTCCACGGCGGGCACCGCTGGAAACACTGGATGGTGCAGCCTGAACTCAGATACTGGACCTGCGACCGTTTTGCCGGCAACTTCTTTGCCGTGCATGTGCTTGGCGGAATGTATGATGTAGGCAACATAGACTTCCTGAAGTTCAAGATCCTGAATGCCAACTTCAAGAACATGAAGAACAAGCGCTACGAGGGCTGGACTGCCGGAGTGGGAGTCGGCTGGGGTCATGACTGGATCCTGTCAAAGCATCTGAACCTTGAATTCGAGGTTGCTGCAGGCTACATGTATGCAAGGCACGACAAGTACCTGCCTTACAATGCCCATACTCCTTACATCAAGGACGCAGACCGTCATTTCTTTGCTCCAACCAAGCTTGCACTCAGCCTGGTTTATGTATTCTAGTCTTATCGCGATAAAAATGAAGATCATGAAAAAGTATATATTGTTGGCTGTGGTTGCAGCATTCTGTGCAAGTGCTGCTTATGCGCAGAATCCGGTAAACCGGACTGCTGATGTCTTTACCAAGGGTGTGAAGACAAGCAACGTGACACTGAATCCGCAGGGAGGGTTCATGAACGTGGAGATGGACATTGACTATGCTTCTGCCGCTGTGCCAAAGAAGGAGTCTCTTGACATATATCCTGTGCTCACGGACGGCACTCATTCCGTAAAGCTTCCTGCAATAGGAATCTACGGAAGCAACCGTTACTACAAGTACCTGAGGGAGAACGGCAATCCGAAGAAAGACTTCAAGCTCCTGAACGCAAAGAACGCTCCGGCTTCCGAGCATTATTCTGCAAAGGTTCCTTATGAGAGCTGGATGGACAACTGCCAGCTTCTGCTCCAGCAGACCAGGAGGGAGTGCTGCAACAAGTCTCTCGGACAGGGAATCCAGACCCTGGCCGGTTACACCAAGCCGGTTCCGTTCAAGTTCCAGCCGGATTTCCAGTACGTTCAGCCTGTTGCCGAGGCTGTGAAAAACCGTGCAGAGCAGGGCGAGGCTTATCTGGCTTATGCTGTTGGAAAGAGTGCCGTTGTGGAGAGTTTCAAGGACAATGCTGCCGAGATAGCAAAGATCACAGACTTTGTAAAAGTGCTCAGGAACAATCCGGACGAGTACAAGGTCAAGGGTATTGCCCTCAAGGGCTACGCTTCTCCTGACGGAAGTTACGCAGTTAATGAAAAATTGGCCAAGGCTCGTACTGAGAGCCTGAAGGCAGTCATATCAAAGGCTCTTGGCGACAGGAACATCCCTGTTTCCACATCTTATGTTGCAGAAGACTGGGACGGCGTATGCAAGTGGATAGAGTCTTCTTCGTTGGACAAGAAAGACGAGATCCTGGCAATAGCCAAGGGCGATCTGAAGCCGGATGCAAAGGACAAGAAACTCTCCTCTGCTTACCCTGTCCAGTACAAGCAGATAAAGAACGAGTGCTATCCTTCTCTCAGAAGGGCCGGATATGTAGTTGATTACGAGGTAGTACCTTACGTTGATGTAAACCAGATAAAGGAGAAGGTAAACTCAAATCCAAAGGACCTGAGCCTCAACGAGTTCTTCATGGCAGCAAATTCCTGCCCGGCAGGAAGTCCTGAATTCTGCTCGATCATGGAGAAGGCTCTCACGCAGTATCCTTCAAATGAGATAGCTATCCTCAATGCAGCCAACTCAGCAATGAGCGCGGGCGACATGGAAAGGGCGGAGCAGCTGCTCTCCAAGCTTCCTGACAACGGAACAAGCAAGCAGGCTCCTTACTTTACTTATGCCAAGGCCGTTTGCATGGCGATCAATGGAAAGTATGCCAAGGCAGCCCAGCTGTTCAACTCCATAAAGGATAAGGTTCCGGCAGCCGCCAAGGCACTGGACCAGCTCACAAAGGGCGGTGTCCTTGAGCTGATGTCCAAATAACCCTCCTGCAGGGAAATTATATGAGCAATTCCGGAAGGGCATTCAGAAAGGCTTCCTTGAGCTGTTTGGCGGCATGTGCGGCAGTCCTTGCCGTGCTGCTGGGAGTGTTGTACCTCACGGTAGGGGAATATGGGTTCTCCTCCAGGTTCCTCTTGTCGCCCGATAGCCCAGAGGCCGATTCTGTTGCCGCTTCCATTGCTGACAGGCTGAAATCTCCTCACCTTGCCAAAGGAGGCGCCATAAGCGCAATGAGGGGAGATTTTGATGCGTTGCTCGCCCGCAGTATCGCCGAGCCGGAAGGCCGTGTCAACAAGGTTCTTGACTCTTTCAGTCCGGATTCCAGCACAGTTGCCATGAGAAAACTCTGTGCAAGAGCTGCAGGGGGCGAGGTCAGAGTCAGCTATTTTTCTTACGATTCTGTTTCTGCAGCCAGGACATTCGGCTTTTATCGGAAACGCTGTCTGGAGATGGCTCCAAAGGGCTTCAGCCTCAGCGAGGTCAGGCAGGAGCCTTTTATGGAACCACTTCCATGGCGTACAGGATTGTCGGCCGCTGTCATCTTATTTGTTCTTTGGCTGCTGATGTGCCTGTATGCATGGTTCTGGAGCAGGAAGAAATACTCCGCTCATGGTTTCAAAAAACTCGAGCAGGCTTCCGAGGCAATAGGGGCCTCAAGGCTTCTGGGCGGTGTGGAAGAGGTTTCACC
This sequence comes from uncultured Bacteroidia bacterium, assembly GCA_902780455.1. Taxonomy (GTDB): domain Bacteria; phylum Bacteroidota; class Bacteroidia; order Bacteroidales; family UBA932; genus Egerieousia. Next base: position 5,551 of record CACZFO010000017.1, read on the forward strand.
TTTCAGGGAGAAATACGGCATGGTGCCCCGCTGGCAGTCCCAGACAGATGATATAGCACGCAAGGTCAGAAAAGCTGTTGGAGAAACCTCAGGGGCTGTGGTGAACATCCTGGGCATAAAGGAATCTGACATTTATTTCTCAAAGAGATGCGGACTTCTGGCTTCCATCCTCAAAGGAGGGCGGGTTCATCTCATGGAAGCGGGAGAGGACCTGGAGGTTTCTTCTACGGCCTACAGGTTTCCGGATATTTTGCGTCTGAAGGAGGAGAATTCCGGAAACATGCTGCTGATGGTGCATCCGCCGCTTTCAGAGTGCAAGGTTCCGCGTCAGTATCTGGAAAGTGCATCGTTGAACATTATACTCAGCCACAGTTCGGACCGGTGGCCTGAATCGTGCCAGGCTCTATGTGCCGATATTCCAAATTGCAAGGTTGTGCTCCTGGGCCTTCCTTGCTGGAGTGTAGGGATAAAGGACAGGGAACAGAAGGCCCTCTGCCTCAAAGCCGAAAGGAGCAGGTCTTTCTATCCTGCGTCAAGGCGTCTGAGGTTCATAGTTCTCCTTTCCGACAGCTATTCCCAGGCCCTTGTGGAAAAGACTTGCAGGAATCTCTACTATTCCTCCACAGGAGAGGATGTCAAGGGGGCCGAAAGTCTGCTGGAGGTTTCCAATTCCTTGCTGGACTATGTTGTAAGGCCGTTCCGGTCTACATCTTCAAAGATTCTCGCGAATCTGGAGTTTTCCGCTTCTGACGCAGACGCAGTGGTCATGCTCAAGGCCGGATGCACGGTGAGCAAAGGATTCCTGTACGATATTTCATGCGCGATGGCTGCCGGCATGGAAAGCGTCCAATGCCGCCTCAAGGGAAAGGTGCCAAGAGGAGCCTTTACAGGTTTTGCAATCACATGGCACAGCCTTGAAGGTCTGAAATCGATGAGGGAGGAGGATAGAGGAAAATTTTTCATGGAGCATCTGAAGGATACTTCCGTTTTCTTTTTGTAAATTCGCCTTGTTATGGACAACAATTACAATACTACAAGAGCAAAGCTTCTGATGCCTGAGTATGGCAGGCACGTTCAGGATATGATTGAGTACGTGGTGAGCATTCCTGACCGCAAGAAGCGCAACGAGCAGATTCAGGCGGTCGTATCCGTAATGGGTACCCTGAATCCGCAGCTGAGGGATGTTGTGGATTTCCGCCACAAACTCTGGGACCATGTCCAGATAATCTCCGATTTCAAGATAGACATAGATTCTCCATATCCCCTTCCTTCCAGGGAAAGCGTGAATACCAGGCCGGACCCGATTCCTCTGAAGAAAGACAAGATCCGCGCTTCATGCTACGGACGCAACATCCAGAACATGATAGACCTCATTTCAGACCGTCCGGACGACCAGGTGAAAAAGCACATGATCAAGGTCATTGCCTCGTACATGAAGCAGCAGTACCTTATCTGGAACAAGGATTCAGTGTCTGAGGAAACGATATTTGCAGACATCAAGATGCTCTCGGGCGGAAAGCTTACCGTGCCGGAAGACGTGCACATAGGAGCAGGTATGGCAGATGCCTCCACCCGCAAGCCCCATATCCCGGGGACTCCCCAGCAGCCTCGTCCTCAGCACAACAACAATAAGAAGCAGCAGAAAAAGAAGTGGAAGAAGAACTAGTTTGATATGGCAAGGAGTAAGAAAAAACAGAAAGAAAACGATCAGATAATCGCCGAGCAGGAAATGGCCGCTCCCAAGAGGAAAGACGGCCTGTATCTGATTTGCGGTCTGGTATCTCTTGCAATAGCCATCTACACGCTGATTGCACTGATATCCTATGTGTTCACCTGGGCACAGGACCAGAGTTCCATAATGGGGAACGATATCTTCAGCTCCCTCTCTACTGTTGAAAACGGGGGCGGAAAGATTGGCCTTTGGTGGGCAAACCTTCTGATTTCCAAACTTTTTGGTCTTGGAGCCTTCATTATTCCGTTCTTCTTCTTCGGAGTGGCCCTGTTCTGCCTGAAGATCAAGAGAGTCAGGCTCCTGAGGCTGTTCTTCATTACGGTCTTCGGGTGTATCCTGATTTCCGTGCTGTTTTCTTTCATTTTCTCCTTTACCGGAGTTGACCGTCTCTTCGGAACCAGTGCCGGAGGTTCATACGGTTACTATGTAAACACTTTCCTCAAGAGCATGATAGGCTCTCTGGGAACCGCCGCCGTGCTGATTATTGCAATAATCGGATGGCTCATCATCATAAACAAGAGTTTGATCAAGAAGCTCAGCGACGGCTTTGCCGGTGTAGGGCAGAAACTGGAGGCTTCGTCGGGCTCCCTTGTGGAAGGTGACCTTGAGGGCGAGGACGATTCAGAAGAATCCGTAGAGGAAGGTGAAGACTTCCCTGAGGATCAGGCTGGGGAAGACTCCCAGGCTTCAGTTGGGGAAGTTGCCCGGCCAGAATCAGACGACAGTCAGGAAGCCAGGATTATTGACGAGAGGAGGAAGGCGATGGAGATAACGCTCGTCGGAGAAGACGGCGGAACCGAAAAGGTTGAGAATACCGATGTGGCCGGGAATACGGAGAAAACAGATAATGTGGAAACTGCTCCTGCCGGAGGATCAAGTGAGGTTGAACTTGAAGTAAAAGACACTGAAGGTGCCGAGAGCAACGACCTCCTGGGTACATATACCGAAGAAGAACTTCAGAAGACATTTGATCCGCGCCTGGAACTTCCTTACTACGAGGCTCCTACTCTTGACTTGCTGGACTCTTACAGCAACAAGTGGTACGAGGTTTCCCGCGATGAGATGGAGCGGAACAAGAACAAGATCGTGGCAACCCTGGCAAACTACAAGATAGGGGTGTCTAAGGTTTCTGCCGTAAAGGGTCCTACCGTCACCTTGTATGAGGTTGTCCCGGCTCCTGGAATAAGGGTTTCCCAGATAAAGCGTCTGGAGGAAGACATACAGCTTTCACTTGCTGCAAAGGGCGTGAGGGTTGTCACCCTTCCTGGCACCAATGCCGTAGGAATAGAGGTTGCCAACGAGAAGCCAAGCGTGGTTTCCATGATGTCCTGTCTGGAATACCTGCAGACGAGGATGAAAGAGCCTGGCAGCAAGGAGAGCGGTTATGCGCTTCCGGTAGCCATTGGCAAGACCATTGCCGGAGACGTCTTCACCTTTGACCTTGCCAAGGCTCCGCACCTGCTGGTTGCCGGAGCAACGGGCCAGGGTAAGTCTGTGGGACTGAATGCCCTGATGGCATCCCTGCTGTACACCAAGCATCCTTCAGAAGTCAAGTTCGTGCTTGTGGATCCAAAGAGGGTTGAGCTTTCACTTTACTCACGTCTGGACAAGCACTTCCTGGCATGCCTTCCGGATACTGAAGACAAGGAGACGCCGGTGATCACCGATACCCAGAAGGTGGTCCGCACCCTGAAGTCTCTGTGCGTGGAAATGGACGAGAGGTACAAGCTGCTTGAGGCTGCAAGGGTCAGGAACATAAAGGAATACAACGAGAAATTCCTTGAGCGCAAGCTCAATCCGGGCAAGGGGCACAGGTTCCTTCCATACATTGTACTTATCATCGACGAATATGCAGACCTTATCATAACAGCCGGCAAGGACGTGGAGATTCCTATCACCCGTCTGGCCCAGCTGGCCCGTGCCATAGGCATCCATCTGGTAATTGCCACTCAGAGGCCTACGGCATCTGTCATCACCGGTAACATAAAAGCCAATTTCCCTGCAAGGATTGCGTTCTATGTCCGTTCCAGCGTAGATTCCCGTACCATCCTGGATGAGAGCGGCGCCAACCAGCTCATTGGCCGCGGCGACATGCTCTACGCAACCGGCAGCGACATCACGAGGGTCCAGTGCGCCCTTATAGAAACCAAGGAGATAGACAGGGTTGTAGAGTACATCTGCAAGCAGCAAGGATACTCTACGGCATTGTATTTGCCTGAACCTCCTGAAGAAGAGGAGAGCTCTGCCGACGTGGGATACAAGGCCGTTCCTATAGGAGAAACCGATCTGAGCCGCAGGGATGATTACTTTGATGACGCAGCCCGTCTGATAGTTTCTGCAGGAAGCGGTTCCGCATCGTTCCTCCAGAGGAAGATGGATGTGGGATACAACAGGGCCTCCAAGCTTATAGACCAGTTGGAAAAGGCAGGAATAGTGGGCCCTGCAGACGGCGCCAAACCTCGTCAGAGCCTGATACCTGACCTGCTTTCACTGGACGAAAAGCTGGAAGAGATCAGGAATCAATTTGGCAGGTGATGAAAAGATATCTTATTACGGTCATTGCGCTGTTTACAGTTGCATCTGTTTTTGCCCAGGCAGATTCACTTGCCGGGCAGAAACTGTTCCAGGCGGCTTCCGAATATGTTTTTTCAGGAAGAGAACTCCAGCTGGTGATTACCAATCTCGACAAGAAGGGGAATCCGTATTACAACAGGGGGCTTTTTGTAGCACTTCCAGACAGGGGATACATGGAAATTGAAGGAGTTAGCAAGTTCCAGTATTCAGAAAAGCTGGTGACTTCGTACAATTATCAGACAAACGAGTATGTCATCCAGCCGAGGAAGACATCCTCTGCTTCGGTTTCAGAAAATCCTTTCTCCATACTTTCCAAGTCAGACAAAGGGGTTTCTGTTTCAGAACCCCGGAAAGGTGATGTCAAGGGAGTTTCATGCACAAAGATATCGGTGACACCCAAGGGAAAGGCATACTACCAGAGGGCGGATGTCTATCTTACTTCAGCTCCGCTCAAGGTGCTGAGGATAACCATAGTGCTTAAGAAAAAACAGGCTTTTGTGGTGGATATAGTAAAGGCCGGGCCTAGCAATCCTGATAAGGTGGCTGATTATCGCCTGCTGGTTTCAGACTATCCTGGTGCCGAGGTTGTTGATCTTAGAGACTGAATCAAAGACATCCAGGATAGAAGGGTAGGTGTTTGCCAGACGGTAGTCCAGGTCTTCTTTTGTAACCCATTCGCACTTCTGTATGCCTTCTTCGGTCTGAGGCAGGGTCAGCGTTCCATCCGGGGCAGACATCCTGTACCAGTAATTGTTCTTGACCACCAGGTTGCCCGCCAGGCGATAGGTGTGGCGGGTTGTGGTCAGATAATCTCCCAGGCGGGCATCTACACCGGTTTCCTCCTTAACCTCCCTCAGGGCTGTTACGGTAATATCCTCTCCTTCTTCCCTCTTTCCTTTCGGAAGGTCCCATACGCCGTTGCGGTAAATCATCAGGTAGTTTCCGGAAGGATCCTCAACCAGGCCTCCGGCCGCATCGATCTTGATTACACGGTCAAATACCTTGTCAAAAAGCTCGCTCTCGTTCATGTTTTCAGGAGTTTCTACGAACAGATGCTGGAAAGACAAGTCGGACTCCATCATGAACGGTATCTCTGCCAAGTCGTAGTCTGCAGAAGGAACCAGGAGGAATCTCTCGTCAGCAACCGGAGGAATCTCCTCCTTCCTGCACAAAGACAGTTTCCTGTTTTTGAAATATATGGTCTGCATTCGATTTCTTAATAAAACGTGCAAAATTAGCAAGAATATTTGTATATTTGAAAGTTTGATAGAAAGAATAGAGGAGTTTATGGAAAACATTGAAAAGACAGTAGCACAGCACCTGCTCAAAGCAAAAGCTGTCAAGTTGGCAACCGAGACCCCGTTTACCTGGGCATCCGGTTGGAAATCGCCGATCTATTGCGACAATCGCAAGTTGCTTACATATCCTGAAGAGAGGAAATTCATTACCAATGCTCTTGTTTCCGTGGTCAACGAGTCTTTCAAAGACGTTGACATGATTGCAGGAGTTGCCACCGGAGCCATCGCATGGGGTGTGATGGTGGCTGAGGCTCTTGGTAAGCCTTTCGTGTATGTAAGGCCTAAACCAAAAGATCATGGAACCCAGTCACAGGTAGAGGGTCAGATAGAGCCTAACCAGAGGATCGTGGTTGTAGAAGACCTGGTTTCCACCGGAGCCAGCAGCCTTTCTTCATGCGATGCACTCAGGAAAGCCGGCGGCATCATCCTGGGAATGGTAGCAATCTTCTCCTACAACTTCCCGCTCTCCCGCAGGGAGTTTGAGTACAAAGACGTTGAGCTGCATACTCTCTGCCAGTACGATTCCCTTCTGGAAGAGGCTGTTGCCGAGAAGTACATAGACGAGCAGCACGTAGAGGTCCTGAAAGAGTGGAGGATCAATCCTTCCACCTGGACCGGCGTAGTAAAACCTGAAGACGAGAAGCAATAACCAGGGCGATGCTGGAAACTTTCAAGAGCAAGGAAGTGGAGCTCAAGTCTCCGTCTTATGCAGTCTTTGCCTCATTATCAGACCTGAGGCTCATCAAAGACAGGCTTCCTGAAGAGTACCGGGAAAAGGTCGCGGTAACCCAGGATACCATTGAGGGAGACTATCAGGGTATGCACCTTGGCATGAGGGTGACAGAGAGGATACCTACTTCACGTATCGTGATGAAGCCGATGGAGGGGTTCCCGATGGATTTCACCCTTCTTCTCGACGTTGTTGACACTTCTGCATCTACGAGCAACTTCCAGGTGAGCATTCAGGCCCAGATGAATTTTATCATGAAGGCGATGCTCGGCCGTAAGATCCAGAGCGTCCTTGATGAGATTACGGACAAAATAGCCCAACAGTCGGTTTAACCATGGCTTTGCATCCGTCAGAGGAGTTTGAGAGTCTGCTGCGTGATTCCCTTCCGGATTATGCAGCAGATGCTTTTTTTGCTGCCTGGGATTCTTCTGCACGGGTTTCCGTGCGGATGAACCCTTTCAAGCAGGTTTCTTCCCCTGAGATTTATGAGGGCAGGCAGGCCGGGGTTCCCTGGTGCAGCGAGGCTTTCTTCCTTGACGGCCGGAAGCAGTTTACCCTGGATCCTGCATTCCACGCCGGAGCCTACTATGTACAGGACTCTTCCAGCATGTTCCTTTCCCTGCTTGAAGATTTGATTGACGGGTCAATATCCAATGGTGCCGTCCTTGATCTGTGCGCCTCTCCCGGCGGCAAGTCAACCCATCTCATTTCTCTGCTCAAAGACAGACGGCCGATGGTTATCTGCAATGAGGCCGTCGGGAAGCGGGTTCCGCCACTGATGGACAACATTGCCAAATGGGGGGCTGCAAACGTTTTGGTAACAAATACCTCGGCTGGGATTCTAGGGAGGCTGGAGGGTCTTTTTGACGTAGTCCTGGCCGATGTTCCGTGCTCCGGGGAGGGTATGTTCAGGAAAAGCGAAGACGCCCTTTCTGGTTGGAGCCTGAAAAACGTCATGGAATGTGCAGCCCTTCAAAGGTCCATTATCCGCGACATCTGGCCCGGCCTGAGGCCGGGAGGGCTTCTGATTTACTCTACCTGCACATACAACCATCTTGAGAACGAGGATAATGTGAAATTCATCGCGGAGGAACTTGGGGCTTCTGTTGTTCCCGTACGTACCGATGCTGTAGAAGGTCTGATAAAGCTGGATCGGGGATACCAGTTTGTGCCCGGCCTGGTTCCAGGAGAGGGCCAGTTCTTTGCGGTGCTGAGGAAAGACGGAGATTCAAGTGGGAACAAGGAGTACAGAATCCGCAGCAAAGGCGGGAGATATTCCTCTCTTGAAGGGGCTTGCCTGAAGGACTGCAAGACAGGAGACATTCATATCCTTCCGTCAGATCCAGTCCTGAGGATGCAGATGAAGTCTGCGGCGGAATTCCTTTCAGAACAAGGCGGAAACTGTGTGAGGATGATAGGGTGCCGCTCCGGGCAGTTCAAGGGCAGCAAATTTGTTCCGGATGCAGATCTGGCACTGAATCCCGAACTTTCTGCTTCGGGAGTTGCAGGGCTTCCTTTCAAATTCTCAATCGCAGACATAGACCGCGATACGGCCATCAGGTTCCTCTCCAGGGAAAACATAACCCCACAGCCTCAGTGGCCGCGGGGTTACATCCTTCTCAAGTACCAGTCTCTGGGGCTCGGTTTTGTCAACAATCTTGGAAACCGTTGCAACAACCTTCACCCTCTGATGAGGCGTATACTCAACGTACGCTAGAACATGTAGTCCCAGGCTGGGAGCATTACAGGCTTCTGGTCGAGAGCCTTGATTGCTTTCTTGTCGAGATACTTGCGGTTGATCACCAGTCTGAACATATATTCGTCAAACCACTTGTCGGTAAAGATGAGGTATCCTCCCTTTCCGGCCTGCGGTCCCCAACTGTTCTCAAACTTCCACTTGAGTGGCTTGTCGTTCTCGTCCGTATCCACTGCCACGATCAGCATGGCATGAGAAGAGCCGCTCTGGCGGGTTAGTATCCTTGCCTTCTTGTCCATTTCCAGGTCTATTCCAAGAAGCTGGCCGTAGTTGTAGATTCCCGGATCCATGTAGCCTACGCCGCCGGAGGTGTTGCTCTGCTTTCCTACGTCGCAGGATGCGTACATCGGTTCTCCGTCCTTGATTGAGGCAACCGCAGCCTTCTTGATATCCTCGTTAGGGAGGTTCAGGTATGTCCAGTTGATACCTTCAAAGGTATTGCGGTAGTTGTCTATCTCGTAGATCTTATAGTACTCCCTGGTAGGGTCGTTCATTATCATGACGTAGTCCTTTGCATTGTAATCTGCCGGAACTATGCTTTTGTAGAACTCCTGAGGAGTGGTCTTTACGGTCTGGATCTTGCCGTCCTTGTCTCTGAACTTCCAGGTGAACTCTGCAGGAGGTTCTCCCAGGCAGATGGCCAGTACGCGGTAAACGTCCTTGAGGGTCTTCATCTTGAGCTTCTCGGCATTGGTGTAAAGGTCTCCGGCAATTCCGCTCATCATGGTTGTCTTGGCCTTTTCGTAAATCTGGCGGATTTCGTAGCCTCCCTTGCGGAGCCTTTCGTTCACTATTCCGAGGAACTGGCCGGTGGAGTTGCTCTGCTCTGTCTCAGGCATGACGTCGGCAGGAACCACACCGTACTTCTCGCCGATGTTGTAGAAGAGGTTCCACACTCCGCCGTCACCAACAGGAGACTGGAAGAGGTTGTCCACAGCCCTGTCGCCGAATGGCTTGTCTGCAGTCTCAATCACGTTTTCAAGGAACAGGTTGGCTTTCTCCAATATATCCCAGAAGTAGCTGTAGTTGTGTGAGAAATCAAAATCCTTGATGTTGTATTTCTTCATCACGATAGGTCTGAGCTGGTTCATGGAGGTGAACATCCAGCATCTTCCGCTGCTCTTCTGGTCTGTAATGCCGCTGACATTCACGCTGTACTTGAAGAAGTCGTCTGTTCCCTGTACTACGGAAGGGTCGTATGCCAGGGCCTTGATGCCCTTGTTGGCAATGATTATGTTGTGGATGCTCTTGGCAAAAGCATCGTTGTTGAAACTGGTCTTGAGTTCAGCCAGTTCACTTTGTCCGAGCTGCTGGGCCATCAGGCTGCCGCCCAGGAGCATGGCAATTAAAAAAAGAGCGGTTTTCTTCATATCGTTGAAATTTTGAATTGACATATCTGAATTGATGCTTATCCGCAGTGGAAGTATTTCTTTACCATCTGGAGCATTTCCTGAGGTTTGTTCTCAATTTCTTTCCTCAGCGATCCGTCCCTGTAGGATGAGAGCTGTGAGATGATGCCGTCTATCATGTTGGCTGAGAACACGCCGTCTCTCTCGTAATACTCTCTCTGTTCCTTAAGGCACTGGGCACTGGCCTGGCAACTGTCCGGGAGCTGCTCAAGTTTTGCCAGCCTGTCTGCGTTCTTAGCATCGTGGATGTTGACATTCACGTATTTCTCTTCTGCAATCTGCAGGGCCTGAGGCATCTCGATTCCTATGCGGCATGCAACGCAAAGAGCTGCAATGAGCTGATAGACATCAGCACTTCCGTCAGGAGAACGCATTTCCACCGTCTGCTTCTGTGTGGTATCCAGCCCTGAAGGCTTCTCAAGCGGATTGGCAATGCAGCTCATGTCTGCTCCGGCAGTCCACCCAAGAGGTACCCTCACCAGGACCGAGCGGTTGCGGTCTCCCCAGCATACATTGGTAGGGGCCTCCTGATGCGGAACCAGACGGAAGTAAGATGTAGGGACCTTGTTTCCGAAAGCCGTGATAGAAGGTGCCAGTACCATCATTCCTGCAATGGCCTTTCGGGCCGTTTCAGAGAGGACTCCGTCCTTTATCATCTGGCTCTTGCCGTCTTTGGTTATCTTCATGTGGATGTGCAGCCCGCTTCCGGCCTTTCCGGAAGTGATCTTTGGAGCAAAGGTAACGTCAAAGCCAAGCTTGTGGCCCAGGTTGCGGATTATCCATTTTGCCAGTGTCAACTGGTCTGCAGCATCTTCTGCATCAGTAGGCAGGAATTCTATCTCGTTCTGCTCAAATACCTTTCCGTCAAGAGTGAAGTTTCCGACCTCGGAATGGCCGTACTTGATCTGTCCGCCGGCCTGTGCGATGTATCTCATGCACTGGGTGCGGAACTGGTTGAACTTGGCAAACGGACCGCTTTCGTGATAACCTCTCTGGTCTGTTGCCGGAAAGAGATAGTCGTCATCTGCAATTACGTAGTACTCAAGCTCTCCCATTGCCTGGAACTCGAATCCTGTCTTGGCCTTGAATACCTGGCAGGCCTTCCTGAGTGTATGTTCCGGTGCGCTTTCCAGCGGCTGTCCGTCTTTGTTGAAGAAGGAGCAGAGCATGGTTACCGTAGGAATCTCTGCAAAAGGGTCCAGGAATGCAGTCCTGAACCTCGGGATTACATATAGATCCGAACTGGAGGCCTCTATGAACTTGAACAGGCTGCTGCCGTCCACCCTTTCTCCGCAGGAGAGGATGGTGTTGAGGTAATCTTCATCGCTGATTACAAAATTCAGGGTCTTGAGTCTTCCGTCTCCGGCGGGGTACATGAAGTTGACCATCTGTATCCCGTTGGCCTTGATATACTTGATAATATCTTCTTTGGTAAAGTCGGCCGGTCTTTTCTGAAGGAACGCAACAATGGCGTTCGGGTTCATACTTATGACATTATTCATAAAATAGAATCGTTGAGTGTTTTATGTAATATCCAAAGATAACCTTTTCTTCCCGATTCCACAAATGGTTCTTCCGAGAGCAATGTCCTTGACAGGCCGTATTCTGAAGAGAGCGTGGTTCCGGTAGGTGATCTTTATCGCGATGAATTCCAGTCTTACATAGATTCAAAGTTCCTGGGCAAATAAGCCTGTGGTTTTAAGAAATGAAATAGAAAAGGGGACGGTCAGATGGCCGTCCCCTTGTTCTGTGGCAAGCTTTGGAAACTATGCGCCAAAGTTGTCATACATTATGTTATCTGGCTGAACGCCAAGGCTATCCAGCATCTTTACCGCTGAACTGGTCATCATAGGAGGACCGCAGAGGTAGTACTCGATATCCTCAGGAGCCGGATGGTTCTTCAGGTAGTTGTCAAACAGAACCTGGTGGATGAAGCCGGTAGGGCCGGTCCAGTTGTCCTCAGGCAGAGCGTCTGACAGGGCCACATGATAGGAGAAGTTCGGATTCTCCATTGCAATTTCTGCAAAGTCTTCGTCGTAGAACATTTCCCTTCTTGAACGTGCACCGTACCAGAAGCTTACCTTCCTCTTTGTATGGAGGGTCTTGAACAGGTGGAAGATGTGGCTTCTCATAGGAGCCATACCTGCACCGCCGCCGATGAATACGATCTCGTTGTCGGTGTCCTTTACGAAGAACTCGCCGTAAGGGCCTGAAATGGTGATCTTGTCGCCCGGTTTGAGAGAGTAGATGTAAGAAGAGCAGATACCTGGATTCACAGGAACCCACTGCTTCTTTGCCCTGTCAAACGGAGGAGTTGCAATACGTACGTTGAGCATGATGATATTGCCCTCTGCAGGATGATTGGCCATTGAGTAAGCCCTGAAGGTAGGAGTAGGGTTGACCATCTTCAGGTCAAAGATTCCCATCTTCTCCCAGTCTCCGCGATATTCAGGCTCAACTTCTATGTTCTTGTAATCTACCTCGCATGCAGGAACGTCTATCTGGATGTAACCGCCGCTGCGGAAGTTGACATTCTCTCCCTCAGGCAGCTTTACGACAAACTCCTTGATGAATGTAGCCACGTTGCGGTTGCTTACCACGGTGCATTCCCACTTCTTTACTCCGAGAACTTCCTGAGGAAGCAGGATTCCGAGGTCTTCCTTGACCTTGACCTGGCAGCCAAGTCTCCAGTTGGAGAGCTGCTCCTTGCGGCTGAAGAAGCCGACTTCGGTTGGAAGGATGGTGCCGCCGCCGCTGATTACCTGGCACTTGCACATACCGCAGTTTCCTTTTCCTCCGCAAGCGGAAGGGAGGAAGATCTTGTTCTCTGCAAGTGTTGAGAGCAGGGTGCCGCCTGTTGCTACTTCCAGTTTTTTCTCTCCGTTGTTAATGTCTATGGTCACATTACCGCTAGGCATCAACTTGGCCTTTGCAAAAAGGAGCAGGGCCACAAGCAGAAGGGTAATGACCAGGAATACGATAATAGAAACTAAAATTACTGTACTCATACTCAATCCTCCTAAATGTTGATGCCCATGAAGCCCATGAAGGCGATAGCCATCATGCCGGCAATGATGAATGTGATACCCAGGCCCTGAAGAGGCTTAGGTACGTTCGAATAAGCAATCTTTTCTCTGATGGCTGCAATGGAAACTATTGCAAGGAACCAGCCCACGCCGCTGCCAAGTCCGTAGCATGTTGCGATACCGAGGCTTGGGAAGGCTCTCTGCTGCATGAACAGTGAAGCACCCAGGATGGCGCAGTTCACTGCGATCAGCGGGAGGAAGATTCCAAGTGATGCGTACAGAGAAGGAGAATACTTCTCCACAACCATCTCAACCAGCTGTACGAACGAAGCAATTACAGCTATGAAGATGATGAAGCTCAAGAAACTCAGGTCTACGTTTGCCAGGTCAGGAGAAATCCACTTGAGGGCTCCTGCGCTGAGCAAGTATTTGTCAAGAAGATAGTTGATAGGAAGGGTGATGCCCAATACGAAGATTACGGCAACTCCCAGTCCGATGGCTGTCTTCACGTTCTTTGATACTGCCAGGAAAGAACACATTCCCAGGAAGTATGCAAAGATCATGTTGTCTACGAAAATGCTCTTTACGAAAATATTCAGTGCTTCCATAGTGGTATGTGTTTATTTCTTGTCGTCGTCTTTCTGGAAGCTTCTCTGTATCCAGATCAGACATCCGATGAGTATCAATGCCATTGGCGGCATTATGAAAAGTCCGTTGTTCATGTAGCCTGCCTCGTACCAGCTCTGCGGAATGATCTGCGCTCCAAAGATTGAACCGCTTCCGATGAGCTCTCTGAAGAAAGCTATGATTACCAGTATGAGACCGTAGCCGAGTCCGTTGGCCAGACCGTCAACCAGAGAAGGCAGAGGTTTCTCGGTAAGGCCGAAAGCCTCGATTCTTCCCATGATGATACAGTTGGTTATGATAAGGCCCACATAAACTGAGAGCTGCTTGCTCACGTCATAAACGTAAGCCTTGAGGAACTCGGAGATCAGGATCACGAACATTGCAACCACAACCAGCTGCACGATGATTCTGATTCGGTTAGGTATTGTCTTTCTTATCAGTGAGATAAGGAAGCTTGAAAGTCCTGTCACAAGGGTAACGGATATACCCATCACGATTGCAGGTTCCAGCTTTACGGTTACCGCCAGGGCAGAACATATACCAAGCACCAGCACCGTGATAGGGTTGGCCTTGATGATAGGTGTCGTGAAAATTTTCTTATCCATTGCCATAACTATTCGGTTTTAGGTGTTTGATTGTCTTCCTTATTATCAGCATCAGCAGGTTCAGCTGCAGGCTGGGCCTTGGAACCTGAGATTTTCTGAAGATAAGGTTTGTAGAGAGCCATCCAGTCTGCAATCATTTTCTCAACTGCCTTGGATGTGATGGTAGCGCCGCTGAGTGCGTCGATCTCGTTAGGATTCTTGGCACCGCCTTTTACTACGGTGATCGGAACGATCTCGCCGTTTTCCATGACTACCTTGTCATTGAACTGGGAGCGGAACTTGTCGGTTACGATCTCGCCTCCCAGACCAGGGGTTTCACTTTCGTGGTCAAAAAGGGCTCCGGCTATCTTTCCGTCTTCCTTTACGGCAATGTATGTCCAGATAGGTCCCCAGAGGCCTGCTCCGTAACCAGAAAGAATGTAGTGTTTGGTTCCGTCAGGATTGTTGCAGATGAAGACAGGGAGCTGGATGTCCTTTGCAAGGGCTTCCTTTGCTGCCTGGTCTGCGGTTCCGTCCATCTTCCTCATTATGTCAAACTGGTCTGCGGTAGCAATCTTGAAGGCTTCACAGTCACCGATCTTTTCATTGAATGTACCGGTTACTTCTCCTTTGCAATTGACTATCAGAGCCTCGGTTATGTATTTGTCAAATTCTGACTGGACGTATGAGTTCCTGTCGGAAACGGTTTTGGCGTCAGTTGCAAGGTTGTCGCAGTTGAGGATGTTCATCTGCTTTTCAACCTTGATGTTCTCCTGCTGCCTAGGCTTGAGGCCTATTGATACAACAGCAAGGATTGTAGCCACGACAGCAACCAGTACTATCGTGTAAATAACTGTATATGTATTCTTGTTAGTATCCATATCGCGATTATTTATTTGGCTACAGCTCTCTTCTCTCTCCTTCTGACGTTCTTTCTTACAACGCACCAGTCAATCAGAGGTGCCATTGTGTTCATCAGCAGGATAGCGAGCATCATACCTTCTCTGTATCCAGGGTTGAACAATCTTAATATAACGCACATGGCTCCGATAAGGAATCCGTATATCCACTTGCCGGTTTCTGTCTGGGCTGAGGATACAGGGTCTGTAGCCATGAAAACTGCACCGAATGCAAAACCGCCCATGACAAGGTGGTTGACTGCAGGGTATGCGGCAAAAGTGCCTGGCTCGGCAAGTCCGTTGGCAAGGAATCCTACTGCCAGTGCGCCGGCAACGCAGGAAACCATGATTTTCCAGCTTGCAACGCCGGTCCAGATAAGGAGGATGGCGCCAAGCAGGATGGCTATGGTGGAAGTTTCTCCAACGGAGCCAGGGATGTTGCCTATGAACATCTGCATGAAGTCAGGAGCACCGGCAATGCCGTCGGCAACCTGTGCCAGAGGAGTTGCTCCGGAGAATCCGTCTACAACTTTGTCTGCATGCTTTCCAAGACCGCCGATCCAAACGGAATCGCCGGTGATGGTTGAAGGGTAGGCGAAGAACACGAAAGCTCTTGCCAGCAGGGCAGGGTTCCAGATGTTCATTCCGGTTCCGCCGAAGATTTCCTTTCCGAAGATTACTGCAAATGCAACGGCAAGTGCAAGAACCCACAGAGGAATGTCTATAGGCATGATAAGCGGGATGATGAAACCCGTAACCAGATAACCCTCGTTTACCTCATGCCCTCTTACCTGGGCTACGGCAAACTCAATTCCCAAACCTACTATGTAGGAAACCAGGATGAGCGGAAGTATGCGGTAGAAACCGTACCATACCTTCATCCAGAATCCCCACTGAAGGCCGAATGCCAGTGAGTGCTGGTCTCCGGTGTTCCACATTCCAAAGCAGAATGCAGGCATCAGGGCCATCACTACAACTATCATCACTCTCTTGATGTCAACAGCGTCTTTTATATGTACGCGTCCTGTAGTTGTGGTAGCAGGAACGGCGGCAAAGGTCTCGAATGCATCATAGGTAGAGTGGAGCCAGCCGAGCTTTCCTCCCTTGGAGAATGTCGGCCTCATCTTGTCCATTGTCTTAAGAATCCAATTCATAACCTTATGCCATTTCTTTGAGCATCAGATCAATGCCCTTGTCTATGATTTTCTGTATCTCGATCTTTGAAGGATCAACATACTCGCAGAGGGCAAAGTCTTCGCCGATTACTTCATAAATACCGAACTGTTCCATCTTCTCGATATCTTCTGCAAGTATGGCTTTCAGAAGATAGACCGGATAGATGTCCATAGGAAGCACCTTGTCGTAAACTCCGGAAACGATGAAGGCTCTTTCTCCACCGTTTACATTGGTGTCTGCGCTGTACTGCTTCTTAGGGCAGAGCCATGAGAAGTAACTTCTGCTCATGGAGAATTTCTTAGGCCTGAATATCTTGGCCCAGCCGAAGAGTTCCCTGTAGTTTCCTTCAGAAAGGAATGTTACGCTGTCGTCGTAGAAATCGAGGCTGCCGTCGGCACCCACATTCTCTCCGTTTAGAGGGTTGCCGCTGACGAATCTGATGCCCGTAGGCTGTCCGTAGATATTCTCGCTGTCTACAGAACCTGCTGCTGCCCTCAGATCCTTGATATGAACTCCCGGAACGCATTTTACATATCCTGGATTTACGGCTCTCGGACCGGTTACAGCTACCAGCCTTGAAACGTCATAAATACCCTTTGAAATAAGTTTGCCCATGGCGGCAAGGAAATGAGGCTGGATGGTCCAGACGATTTCTCCCTTTCCGATAGGGCAGAGATGATTGATCTGCACTCCTACGTTGCCTGCAGGATGAGGGCCCTTGAACATGGTCTTCTCAACGTTTCTGAGAAGGTTCAGAGGTGAACCGTTTCCGGTTTCAGCATCTAGGTTTACATAGATCTTTCCGTTGGTGAACTTTGAAAGAGCATCAACTGCGATCTGCATGGCATCGGCATCGTTCTTCAGGGTGAAGTTGATGTCGGCTGCCAGCGGAGCTGAATTGAATGCAGAAATCACGATAGCTTTAGGTGTGTCTTCAGGATTTGCTATGATCCCGTATGGGCGCTGGATAATACCTGCCCATAATCCGCTCTCGAGCAACACTTTCTGAATCTCCTGGCGGCTGGCCTTGGAAACTGTCAGCGGTTCGAACTGAACGTAGCTGGTTTCCTTGTCGGCGGCAACCTCCACTGCAAGAAGCTTTCTCTTTTCGCCTCTGACAATGGCTTTTACCGTACCGCTTACCGGAGATGCGAAGCCTATCTGAGGCCTTTTCTTGTCTGAGAACAGGAACTGGCCTGCCTTAACGGCGTCACCTTCTGCAACAAGAAGCTTTGGAACCATGTTCCTGAAGTCTGAAGGCTTGACAGATACAACTTCCGGCACGAGAGTCTGCAAGACTTTCTTCTGAGCCTCACCCTTAAGGTGCAGGTTCAAACCTTTGCGAAGTCTTATAGTCTCCATATCTGTTTATTGAATATTATTTTAATTGTTGAAATCAAAAAAATCAATATCGTGCAAATATAATCAAAAAGCACTATAATTCCACCAGTTTGAAACATGTTGTGAACATTTTGCTTAACACTTTTCGGGTGCCGCAAAATTTTTAACTTTACACCCTGTTATGGAAAATGAAGGGAATACAATATTGGAAGGGTTGAACGATGCCCAGAAAGCGGCGGTAATGTGCCTTACTGGGCCTTCTCTGATAGTTGCGGGAGCAGGAAGCGGCAAGACCAAGGTGCTCACATGCAAGATAGCCAACATACTTTCTCACGGATACAAGCCATACAGCGTGCTGGCCCTGACCTTTACCAACAAGGCGGCCAGGGAAATGAAGGAAAGGATTGCCTCAATGGTCGGCGACAGGCCTGCAAGGATGATCTATATGGGAACGTTCCATTCCGTCTTTCTCAGATTCCTCAGGCAGTATTCCGAGCTGCTCGGCTTTCCTCCAGGCTTCACCATCTATGATAAGGATGACAGCAAATCGCTGATAAAAAGGATAATAAAGGAACTTCAGCTGGATGACAAGACATACAAGCCCAACGAAGTATCCAGCCGCATATCCGAATGCAAGAACAACTTCATCACTCCTGAGGAGTACGACCGCCATCCAGAGCTGACCGAATCTGACAAGCGCACCAGCAGGCCTCAGATAAGCCAGATCTACCGGCTTTACCAGCAGCGCTGCAAGGAGCAGGGGGTGATGGACTTTGACGATATCCTGCTGAACACCTACCGTCTTCTGGCCGGCTTTCCGGATGCATTTGCCCAGATCAGGGCAAAGTTCCAATTCATATTGGTAGATGAGTATCAGGACACCAATTTCCTGCAGTATGTGATTCTCAGGGCACTGTCCCAGGATCACCGCAACATTACAGTTGTGGGGGACGACGCCCAGAGCATCTATGCGTTCAGGGGTGCCAGGATTGAGAACATCCTCAATTTCCAGAAAGACTATCCCGATGCCAGGGTTTTCCGCCTGGAGCGCAACTACAGGTCTACCCAGACCATCGTGAATGCGGCCAATTCAGTCATCAGCAAGAACAAGGGCCGTATAACCAAGGAGTGCTACTCCAAGAGGGATGTAGGCCAGAAAATCGAGATATTGTCAGCCTACACCGAACAGGAAGAGGCCCTTCTGGTTGCTTCTTCCATAATGAACCAGAAATTCCAGGCCAAGGCCAAGTATCGCGATTTTGCAGTTCTCTACCGTACCAATGCCCAGAGCAGGACAATAGAAGAGGCTCTGCGCAAGAAGAACATCCCTTATAAGATCTATGCCGGACATTCTTTCTACGACAGGGCTGAAATCAAGAGGATGGTGGCCTATCTCCGCCTTATAACCAATCCTCAGGATGACGAATCGTTCAAGAGGACGGTAAACTACCCTTCCAGGGGTATAGGAGCCACAACCATGGAAAGGGTTATAGCAACTGCAGCTGCAAACCATAAATCGCTGAGCGAGGCGGTCATGACATTTACTGCAGACCAGTTCCAGATAAGGCAGGCGGCTCTTGACAAACTCCGCGACTTTGCCTCCCGGATGGAGAACCTGAGGTCCAAGGCCCAGACCCTGGATGCGTATCAGCTTGCCACAGAAATGGATGCCCTCTTTGGCATTACGGCAGCCCTCAAGACGGATACATCTCTGGACGGGCAGACTGTTCTTGAGAACGTCCTGGAATTCATAGACAGCATAAAGGAGTTCGTAGATGAGGGAGTGGAGGAATTCAAGCAGTACGGAGATGAAGGGGAATACGGCCCGGAAATAGTTACCATGGACCTTTTCCTCCAGAACATCGCCCTTGTGGCCGATTCTGATTTTGCCCAGGAAAGCACTGAGACAAGCCATCCTGTGGGCAGCGGGGAACCCAAGGAAGACGACAGGGTTTCACTGATGACCGTCCATTCTTCCAAAGGCCTTGAATTTCCTTATGTATACATAGTTGGAATGGAGGAGAACCTTTTCCCGAGCGGCGGGCTTCTGGGAAACCCCGAAAAGGAAATAGAGGAAGAACGCAGGCTCTTCTATGTGGCCGTGACCAGGGCTGAAAATGCCGTCAGACTCTCATTCTCACGCTCTAGGTTCCGCTGGGGAAATTACGAGAACAATCTGCCGAGCCGTTTCATAAGGGAGATAGACCGCCAGTACATAGAGAATCCTCTGGATGACCAGGTGCCGGTGCATACTTCAACCGGGTTCGGTTCGCTCGGAGGCTTCAGAAGGCCTGCCGGACCAGCTGCAGCAGGATCTTCAAGATATCCGTCCAGACCTGCATCAAATGTCAGGAGCGCTCAGTCACAGCCACAGCCACAGCGTCCTCAGTTTACGCCAGCCTCCCAGCTCAGGCCAAAGAACGAAAATTTTGTGGCAGACGCTCCTACGCGCATGAAGGCAGGAATGACTGTAGAGCATGAGAGGTTTGGAATGGGAAAGATAGTAACTATGAGCGGCAATGCTTCAGACTTGAAGGCAGTGGTTGATTTCAAGGACTTTGGCCGCAAGACCCTCCTGCTCAAATTCGCCAAGATGAGGATAGTTGAATAAAAAAAAACTAAAATTTTTGTAAAAAATATTTGCAATTGGCAGGGAATTTGCAATATTTGCACTGTTTTTCATAGTTTAAGTTTAGGTTAAGCCAAGGCTTCGGCCTTGCAAAGGGAGTCCACCGTTCTGGTGGACTCTTCTTTTTATTGCGTAAACGTCAAAATTTCAGGGGCGGACAGAGTCAATTGTACGTTTTGGCTTGGAGAACGCTAATTCCCCTCATTATCTTGCACTTGTCCAATAAAGTACAATGACATGAAGGGAAAATCAAAAGTTTCGTCAACCGGCTGTCTTCCGGAGCTGTCCAGGGCCTGCATCATTTCTGCGCTTGCCGCCTATCTGGTGTTTTGCGTTGTCTGTTGCATCAAACCTCTGGAGAAGAGCCAGGAGGAAAAGCCTCTTCCAGGTGAGGACTCAACAAAGGGCATGGCAGCCCTGAGTTTCTTCCTTGACAAGGCCTCGTATGACAGCTGCCTTGTCATCACTGAGTCAGATGAGTCTGAAAAGATGAGCAATGCCTATGCCAATCCGCTGGATTCCAGCAACTACCGTCTGACAATAACTACGTCAGGAGGTATTGCGGTCTATGACAGCACCTATGCTGCACGTCCGGATGTCTTTTACGTGAAGGCCGGAACATATAAGGTGCGGGTAACCTCAAGGGAGTTTTCAGAACCGGACATATATCCTCTCTTTGGCCAGGAACTCAGCGTTAAAGCCAAGAAAGACAGTACCCTTAGGGTGGAGATCGTTTCCAGGCAGCTGACGGGAGGCCTGAGGTTCAGTTTCACACACGGCTTCACCAGCTGGTTCAAGGGTACCGGAATCTATCTGAAGAGAGATACCCTTGAAGTGAAGTATGGCTACGGAACAAGACACTACCTGTATTTTTATCCGGGGGAGATGGCTGTAATTTACAGGAACAAGGACGGCCATCCGTCCTACACCCCGCCTGACAAGCCAGGCTACGCCGATACTGTTCTTTTCAAGCGCAAGCTTAAGGCCAATGAACTGGTAACCATATCTTTGGATTATGACCTAACTAAAGTGGCCCGTGAAGGTTTTACTTTCAATGCAGATACCTTCAGGGTCCGCAAGGACGAGTACTTCAACCTGGGAGGCATAGCACCTTACGGCTGCAATTCGGTCTGGTACGCACAGACGCATGTGGGAGACACCATAAACCTGTTCGGTTACATAGTGGGAGGTGATGTCTCGAGCACCACTTTCAAGAAAGAAAAACCGTTCACTTCCAAGACGAACATTGTAATAGGGGCACAGGACTGGCAGGCACTCAGGGAGAAGACCATAGGAGTGGAACTCCCTAACGGTGACATCAGAAAGAAACTCAACCTGGTGGACCATCCTGAAAACCTCAAGAAACCCATCGTGATACACGGTGTGGTCAGCGACAGCTACTTTGGCTATCCGGGCCTGAAGAATGTCACCTGGTACCAGCTGCTCAAGTGAAAAAATGTCGAAATTCCTACAGTTTGCCTATATTTGTGTTGTTATGGAAGAAAAGTATTTTGCTCACCCTACGGCGGTGATAGATGAAGGATGTACCATAGGAGAGGGTACCAAGATATGGCATTTCTCACACATCATGACCGGTTCCGTCATAGGTGAATGCTGCAACATAGGGCAGAACGTGGTAATTTCCCCGGATGTGGTCCTTGGGCGCAACTGCAAGGTACAGAACAATGTATCTGTCTACA
>CACZFO010000018.1 GCA_902780455.1 uncultured Bacteroidia bacterium
TATACGATAAAGTCTCTTTTATCTCTTTTAAATATTGCCCATAACCATCACGCACAATTACTTTATGACTCCTCTTATCGGAACCATCTTCCTTAAATATTGAGGGGTCCTCATAGATTACTGCAAGATACACTAAAGTCATGTTTAAAACCCTCCAAAGAGGAAGCTCTTCTGCTTGACGAGACCAGTAATTGTCATCATCCATATACGTTCTGAATATTTTCATACTGTACTTGCCCTCTGATTGACTTTGCTCAGCATGCCAACTAGCAAAACCTATGGAGTAATACTTTACGTCATCCGTATCTATTTCTGTTTCTTGTTCTCTATCAGGAAACCTTGCTTTGAAGTCCTGAAAATCAACCGAACAAATGGGAGTATGGATTAAATGTGTCGGAAGTTTTTTCCAAACTTTTTCATTTTCTTTCATGATACTGCTCTTATTCAACCTCTTCAACACCGCTTGGGGTGTATTGATATATTCCTTCGTTTGTTCTTTTCCAATACTTTATATATTGTCCTTTCTTTTTTCGAATTGTCTTCAGTGTTTTTTGAGGCCACGCATATAAATCAGTAAGTTTTAAGTTGTGGCTAACATCCAATGATGTAATCTGATTCTCTATACAGTACAATAATTTTAGAGCGGAGACTTTACTAATATCTAAAACGTTCAACTGATTATCAGAGCAGTCGATTGTTTCTATAAAATTTGCTTTTTCTCCAAAATTCAAGGATGAAAGTTTATTATTCGAGCAGTCAATAGATTTGAGTTTTGAGTTGTTGACTTCCAAAGAAGTAAGTTGGTTTCTGTAGCATTTCAACGTTTCAAGATAAGGGTTTCTGCTTATATCTAGTGACGTTAACTCATTGCCAGAACATCTTAAGTTTTTAAGAAGCGTACATCCGCTTAAATCCAAAGATGTTAAACCTAAACTATAGCACTCTAATTTAGTAAGGTTAGAACAACCACTTACCTTAAAATCTTTTAAGGTCCTAATTCCCCCTATACTCAACTCTTTGATTTTTTTGCAATCGCTTAAATCCAACAACGACAAGTTTTTGAAGACTGCACTATTAGCCTCGTACACAATATACGAAGCAGATGCGCTAAAAAGATCTGAAATATATACAAGATTACCACAACCCCTTGCTGTCAAAGATGTAAGGTCATTCCCTCTACATGATATGTCGTAAAGATTTGTCAAACCATTTACATTCAAGGACGTTAATTTATTATTTCCGCAGGAAAGGCTGTACAGTCTAGTGCAGCCACTCACATTCAAAGAAATTAAGTTGTTATCCCAACAGTATAAATGAAAGAGATTTGTATGACTGTTTAAATCTAAAGACTTTAACTGATTGTGAGAACATTCTAAATTCGAGAGTCTTAAATTATTACTCAAATCCAATGAAGTCAATTGATTATTCGTGCAATATAAATTTGTCAAAGCACGAGCTGCTTTAAGATTTAGAGATGTAAGCTGATTATTCGAGCAATCAACTTCATGTAACTCACTAACATTTAGATCCAACGTTGTTAACTGATTGTCTCTGCATTCTAACCACTCAATACTTGAGTTGCTCAAATCAAGTGACGATAGTTGATTGTTGTTACATTTTAAAGTCCCATTATTAGAGATATGGACTTTTAGAGAAGTTAGCTGGTTATTGTCACATTTTAGTTCTTCGAGTTTCTGGCAATTGCTCAGATCCAATGAGGTTAGCTGGTTATTGTCACATTCTAATTTTTTGAGTTTCTGGCAATTATTCAAGTCTAATGAGGTTAGCTGATTTTCAGAGCAATCCAACCACACCAAATATTTAAAGTGTTCGATTCCCTTAAGAGATTTTATCTCTTTATTCTCAATGTCAATATAGTCAACAGCACGAGCTTCGACATAACTAATCTCTCCATCCTTATTATAATCAAAATTAGCTAAACAATAAGATTTAAAGTTTTCGTCATCAAAAACAACTAAACCATCATTTAAATCCATAACATTATAAACAACACTAGTGTGTATTATATCTCTATAAAATTCATAATGATCTCCTTTGTCCGTATCTATCGTGTATTTATAATGCTTACCATACATATAGCTTCCAATTGATTCAATTGATTCAATTTTTTCATCATACGATTCAGCAACAGGAATAAAGGTTATAAAGAGATCTTCCTCGAGTTCACCATCTTTTATAATTGTAGAAACTGATATTTCTCCAATACTCTTGGTAATTTTCCCCGTTTCAGAAGAGATAGTAAGTCCGTTGGCAACACGCTCTCCTTTTAAAAGAACTTTCAAGCTACCATTATTTGATTCATCAGATATTTTCGTCCCCTTAGGAAGCCTTAGGATTGCACATAAATGGCCGAAGGAGAATTGTGCTTCATTATATTTAATTTCACCTAAACTCGTTGAAGCAGCGAGGAAATCATACTTGCTCAAATCATCGATCTTTCCTGTTTGTGATTTCAAAGAATAAGAAAGATTAGATGAGTATGGATAGACCGCAAAGATTGGATCGGATTGTAAAGAAGGCTCTTCATCACAAAAAAAGTAGGCGTAATATCCACCGTACCCAATCGCCCCCTTCTGTTCAAACCTATAAATGGCTGATTTTAATGAAAATACTGCTATCTCGTCCCCCTGGCTCCAAAAAGTCTTTAGGCTTTTATTGCTATAATTGTATTGAGTTTTGGTTTCAGGGTTATCATATTCTATTGTAGCTTTTAATACAAAAGAATCCCTTGTTTCTTCGTTAATATCATCTCTGCTACAATAGGTCAAACAGAAGATTGTTATAACTGCTAAGACAAAAGGCTTAGCTAAATGTCTAACCTTGTCAACTTTAAGTTTATTAAAAAATATCATCTCTTCTATCGTTTATGTGTCCGTAATTTGCTACAACTGTGACTGAACAAGAAGCTTCTTTCCCAGAAACATTTGCTGATATGGTTGCTGTACCTCTATCAATGGCTGTTATTTTACCGTTTTCATCAACGGTAACAATGTTTGGTGCTGAAGAATTCCAAGTGGTATTCTTGTCTGTTGCATTATCAGGCAAAATTGTCACCGTTAATGTTATATTCTCTCCAACAACGAGCGTAACAGATGTTTGACTGAGAGTTATAGAAGAAACGGGTATAATTTTCTTTTGAACAGTAATAGAACATGATGCTTCCTTTCCTCCACAGGATGCTGATACTGTCGCAGAACCTTCAGCCAATGCAGTTACTTTCCCATTGCTATCCACTGTAATTACAGATGTGTTTGAGGAAGTCCATATTACCGACTTGTCACTGGCGTCGTCTGGTTTTACTGTTGCCACAAGGGTTTGTGATTCGCCCTCAGTTATTGTTATGGATTTTTGATTAAGGGTAATAGACTCTACCGGAATTATGACTGTTACCTTGCAGGTGGCCGTCTTTCCACCGCATGACGCTGTGATTGTGGCGATGCCTTTTGCAACAGCTGTTACCTTGCCGCTGTTGTCAACGGTGACTATATCTGTCTTGGAGGAAGACCATGTCACATTCTTGTCAGTGGCGTTGTCGGGTTTGACGGTGACCTTCAGGGTTTGGGAAGTACCTTTGTTCAGAGAAATATCTGTCTGATCAAGTTCCAAGGAAACCACCGCTACAGTAGGTTTTTTTACTGACACCTTGCAAACGGCAGTTTTGCCACTTGCATTGGCTGTGATGTTCGCAGAACCTTCAGCCTTGGCGGTAACCAGGCCTGTCGGGGCTACAGTGGCTACTGTCTGGTTGGAAGAGGACCATGAAACAAACTTGTCTGTGGCATTGGACGGGTTAACTGTAGCAGAAAGCTGAACTGTACCCCCAATTACGAGTTCCGATGTTGATGGAGAAACGCTCACGGAAGAAACAGCTATGTTTGCCGGTGGCGTGTATGGTCCAGAACTTGGCTTATCTCCTCCACCCCCGCAAGAAGAAATAACAACTGCTGAAGTAATAAGAGCAATTATCGTTTTATTCATTTATAAAGATATTTTATTGCGTTAACAAACTTTTGATTTCATCTATTCTTCTATCTATGTATCCATCTTTGTTTAAATCTTTTAAATAAGCGTGGAGCCTTTTTAATTCATCCGGTTTAAGTATTTCTGGGTTTAAACTGCATTGTTTGTTCTTTATTTGAGAGATTAAAAGAATCGTCATATCTAAAAGCCTCCACAATGGTAAATCTTCACTCTGCCTTGACCATGAACCATTCTTCAATTGCCTCCACACTTTTACAGAAAACACTGAATTGTCCCAAGTGGCCTTTCCTATAGAAAGAAACATTGCATCTCCTGCATTTGCTTCTGAATCAATTGTCTCATACTCTACAGCAACTACAGGTTTGTGTTTTAGATTAACAGGTATATCCATTTCATAATGTTTTTTAGGCTGAGATCCGGAGCCGGTTTGCAAAAAGAAAGTGTGGAGCTCTTCGTTTATCTGATTGAGGCTCTGGTAAGCCCTAGCACAATAAACAACACTCCACACCGAATATGATTGAAGCACCTTTCGGCACGACGAACCATATGCAGTGAAAGCTGTTTACTTTTTCCCGTGCTATAAAATTTACCAGATTTCAATCAGGGATAAAAGCGAAACACTTTCATCAATATGTCATAGTCCTATTGTTTGCCATACGGACTACAAAGCAAATATAAGGATTTTGGTTTAACAGCAATGCATTGAAGACATAAACTTCATGCAATACAATTGTATATTTTTTGGGGGCGGACAGAGTCAATTGTACGTTTTGGTTTGGAAAAGCGTTGGAGCTCTTCTTATTTTGGCATATTGCTAATCAACAAAATATGATTATGAAAAAAGATGAGAATGAGTCAATGTATAAAATAGCTGTTGAAGTCATCAAACAGGCTGTTATCAAAAGTCAGCACAAAGCAATAAAGAATGTCAATAAGGAGCTTATCTCCTTATATTTTAGTCTAGGAAAGTATATCTCAAATAATTCCAGAAAAGGATTTTGGGGAAGTGATGCATTAAAAATCATAAGCGGTAAACTAAAGGCAGAAATGCCCGGCTTAGTGGGTTTTTCCTCAACAAGCCTGAAAAACATGAGAACTTTTTATGAAACATGGGCAGAACTTGAAGACAAATCGTCAATTAAAATTGACGATTTTCAATATATTGAGTATAAGCCCGTTCTACTAACAAATAAAGCTTGGCTACAAGTTCCGGACCTCTCTCCGGAAGCATTCTTTTCAATCCCATTTACTCATCATATCCGCATTATAGAAAAAGTCAAAACAAGTGAAGAACAATTGAAGGAACTTTTGGAGAGATAGATTATGTTGTGCAAGGTTTATTGTGCGTGCTGCAATGGACTGGAGGTTACTACGGTTACCGTAGAAGTTTCGGTCACTGACGGAATACAGTTCCACCTTGTGGGACTGCCCGACAGTGCTGTAAAGGAGAGTCAGCAGAGGATAGAGAGCGCACTTTCCGTCAACGGGTTCAGGATGCCTGGAAAAAGGATTACAATCAACCTGGCTCCCGCAAACATAAGGAAGGAAGGCTCTTCTTTTGACGTGCCGCTTGCCATAGGGATACTCTGCTCGTCAGGGCAGCTGGACGAGAGCATCGCAGGCCGGCTTGAACAGTTCATCATACTCGGCGAACTGGCTCTTGACGGAACTCTCCGGGAGATTCCAGGAGCTCTGCCAATAATAATCCACGCCATGGAAGAAGGCTTCAAAGCTTGCATACTGCCTTCTTCCTCAGCGATTGAAGGCGCAGAAATTGACGGAATTACGGTGTTTGCAGCAGACAGTTTCACAGATGTGATCAGGATACTAAAGTCGCCTGAGGAAGCTGCCGACAAGGTCGTAACCCCGGAAAGCATAGGCATCGTTGAAGACCAAGAGCTGGAAGAACGGCAGAACTATGATTTCTCCCAGGTGCGGGGCCAGCAGCAGGCAAAAAGGGCCATGGAGATTGCCGCAGCCGGCGGGCACAACATCATTCTTTCCGGATCTCCAGGCAGCGGTAAGACCTTCATTGTCAAATGCCTGAGGGGTATACTTCCACCTCTTTCCAAGGAAGAGGCAATCCAGACAAGCAACATCTACTCGGTAGCAGGGCTCCTGGCCTCGGAAACCTCAAGGGAACATCACAAGGGCGGACTGCTGAGAAACCGGCCATTCAGAAGCCCCCATCACACCATAACCGTTCCATCACTTATCGGTGGCGGCAACAAGGGGCTTCCGGGAGAGATTTCCCTGGCACATAACGGCGTACTTTTCCTTGATGAGATAGCAGAAATGGACCGGCGCGCCATTGAGGTTCTGCGACAGCCCCTGGAAGACGGAGTAGTGCAGGTAAGCAGGGTGAGGGGCAAGTTCTTCTATCCCGCCCGCTTCATGCTGGTAGCGGCAATGAACCCCTGCCCCTGCGGCAAACTGTATGAAGGAAGCGGCCGGTGCAAGTGCTCCTCCTCTGCCATACTCAAATACCGCTCAAGGATTTCCGGTCCGGTCCTGGACCGGATAGACCTGAACATCAAGGTCAGGGGAGTAAAGGCAAATGAACTGATCTTTCCTGCAGGAAGAGAGGAAGAATCCAGCCATTCAATTGCCATGAGGGTAAAAAAAGCAAGGGACATCCAGCTGGAAAGATACAGGAAAAACAACGAGACATTCCTGACCAATGCTGCCATAACGCCTTCAAAGCTGGCATTTTACTGCAAACTGAGGTATCAGGAAAACATCCTGCTGGAAGAATACATAAGAAGACAGGGCATAAGCGCCAGGGGCTACACCCGGATACTCAAGATAGCCCGCACCATCGCAGACCTGGAAGGTTCAGCCGATATCAATGCAATGCACCTGGCAGAGGCCGTCAACCTCCGCTGCCCGGAAAAAGACGAGATGGTCTGAATCAGTATTCCACCAGGACGGTGTAAGGCACTCCGTTCAGTACCTCCAGATTTCCGGTATACACTGTACCGTACCTGGTCTCCTGGGTTTCCACAGTGGTGTCGCAGAAGACAGATACATACCAGTTCCCGGCCTTTGGCCTGTCTATCACGATAACCTTGCCAATACCCTTGGAAAGGTCCTGTGCATCAGATTCTCCCTTATAGGCAAACTTTCCCCTGCGGGCAAACAGATACAGGTCCGGTTCCTTGGCGGTGCTGTCTGCCTGGTTGCAAACAGGCTTGAGGGTTATACGAAGGGTCTTTGTCTTCTTCGGAACCTTCACGAGAAAATGATGGTATTGCTTGTCGCCGATCTTGGTAAAAGCGGGATCAAGGTCATGGGTGGAGCGGTCCATTACCCTTTCTTCCTTGTTTGCGAGTTCTCCCTTGATGGTCTGGTATCCGTTTCCGTCCATTGCATAAAGCAGCATGGCACTCATCAGATGAAGCCTCTCGCCATAGGCAATGGATTCAGGATGGGAGCCGCACATTACCTCGCGGCCGGAGTTCTGGTAAGGCTTGTATGCCCAGATGGAAGGCTCTCCGGCTATGGCCCTCTTGATATGCAGGGTGTCCGTTTCGTAAGTGGCAAGGATCTCGGTTCCCGAAGGAAAATCCAGGCCTTTGTAAGCATGGTTTCCAAGATTGTGGTAGAGGCTGTCCAGATGAAGGTCTTTGCCGAAATCAAAGTATTTGAGCAGAGGAGACCTCCTTGGAATGTTCATTCCGGTGTATGTCCTGCTCAGTTCACTTCTGCGGATCACTCCGGGCCAGATGGCAAAATAGCTTTCCTCCTGACGGTAGCCGTTGTCCCACAGGACACCCTTGCTGGAAAGTGCACTGCCGGCACACGTGCCCACATAGCTGCCGCCGGCGAGGATGAACCGGCGTATGTTTTCACGGCCCTCTTCTCCAACGCTCTTTCCATGGGCGAAAGAACTTCCACCGTTCACATACAGGACACGGAACCTGGGTGCACCGTCGGGATAAAGAAGATAACCGTTTTCATCATGTTCATTGCCCGTAAAGATACTTTGCTGGAGCAAGGTGTCCTCCCTGGTGTAAGGATCATCCTTGGTTCCCTTTGCAGACAGGAAAAACTGTGTGGACAGATCCAGGTAAGTGGTTGAAGGAATGAAGGACTTTGAGGAAAGTGCTATGCCGCCGTCAAGCAGCACGTCTTTGTAATAGCCCTTGGTGTTATTCTGTGCCGCTACCGGTAATGCAGCCAGCAAAACGGACGTGATTATGAGAATATGCTTTTTCATACTGCAAAGTTAAAATCTGAATTTGATTAATTGAAATTATGTTGTCTGCAATAATTTCAAAGCGGAATACAAGTTATTTAGTACGAATTGACTTATCTTTGGGGCCGGAAAAATTTTTCAAAACTTATTTATATGAAACTCAAGATGATCATACCAATCCTTTGCTTTGCTGCTGCAGGCTGCACCGGTGGAAAACTCACCTCCGGCCTTGACAAGGCAAACATGAACGATTCCATTGCCCCCGGTGAGGACTTCTACGAGTACTGTGCAGGCGGCTGGATGAAGGCACATCCTCTTAAACCGGAATATTCAAGTTTCGGACAGTTCAATGTCCTTGCAGACAACACCGAACTCCAGCTCAAGGAGATGTTTGAGGAATACGCAAACAACCCTCAGGAGCAGGGAACCCTGGGCCAGAAGATAGGCAGCATCTACCGCATGGCCATGGACTCCGTAAAGAGGAACCAGGACGGCTACAAGCCTATAGAGAAAGACCTGGAGTACGTGCGCAACATAACTACCCGTGAAGACTTCCAGATTGCCAATGCGGTTCTGGGCAAGAAAGGCGTGGACATTGCGATGTTCGGCATCTACTGTGACGCTGACCTTTCCGACGCAGAGAACAATCTTGTACAGACATACCAGGGAGGTCTGGGCCTTGGAAACAAAGACTACTACATGAACGAAGACGAGGCTTCCAAGAAGATAATGGACGCCTACAAGAAACTCATCTGCAAGCTCTTCACGATGGTAGGATACTCCGAGCAGGAGGCCAATGCAAAGATGGAGAACATCCTCTCCATAGAGTACCGCATAGCCAGGGCTTCAAAGTCAATGACCGAACTCCGCGACATCCCTAACAACTTCCACAAGATGGCTTATGCAGATTTCAAGAAGGATTTCCCTGGAATCATGTGGGATGAAATCCTCAAGGGCCTCGGTTATCCTGAGATCGATTACATCTCCGTAGGCCAGCCTGAGCAGCTCCACGAGGTTGAGAAAATCTTGAAGGAAGTACCTCTCCAGGCCCTCAAAGACTATGCAGAGTTTGGCGTGATCTACGGCGGAGCCAATATGCTCAGCGATGATTTCCGTGCCGTTGCATTTGAGTTCAGCCAGGTAATGAGCGGTGCCCAGGAAGACAAGCCAAGGTGGAAGAGAGCCGTTGGAGCAGTAAACGGAGTACTCGGAATGCCGGTAGGAAAACTCTATGTAGAAAAGTATTTCCCTGAGAGCAGCAAGCAGCGTATGCTCACCCTTGTAAACAATCTGAAAGACGCTCTCCATCAGAGAATAGAGCAGCTTACCTGGATGAGTGACTCCACAAAGCAGCAGGCTTATGACAAGCTCTCCAACTTCATTGTGAAGATAGGTTATCCTGATACCTGGAGAGACTATTCAAAGCTCACCATAGACGACAGCCTGTCTTACTATGAAAACATGTGCAACGCTTCCGAGTTCTATCTTGCAGACATGATTGACCGCAAGGTTGGAAAGCCTGTAGACAAGACCGAGTGGCTGATGACTCCTCAGACCATCAATGCCTACTACAACCCTACGACCAACGAGATCTGCTTCCCTGCAGGTATCCTCCAGCCACCGTTCTTCAACCATGAGGCAGATGACGCCGCTAACTACGGAGGTATCGGAGTGGTGATAGGCCACGAAATGAGCCACGGCTTTGACGACCAGGGCTGCCTGTTTGACAAGAACGGCAACATGCACAACTGGTGGACTGCAGAAGACAAGGCAAAGTTTGACGAAAGGACCAAAGTGCTTTCAGACTTCTTCTCCACACAGGAGGTTCTTCCGGGAGTCTTCATCAACGGAAAGCTCACCCTCGGCGAGAATATCGGCGACAACGGCGGACTTCACATAGCATATCAGGCATTCCAGAATGCAATGAAGCAGAACCCTCTTGGAGAGAAGGACGGTTTCTCCCCTGAGCAGAGATTCTTCATCTCATTCGGTTTCATCTGGGCTTCAAACTTCAGGGAAGAGTACCTGCGCAACCAGGTTCTGAACGACCCTCACTCAAATGCAAGATTCAGGGTGAATGCAGCCCTTCCTCACATAGACGAGTGGTATGAGGCCTTTGGAATAAAGGAAGGCGACAAGCTCTACCTTGCTCCTGAAAAGAGAGCCCGCGTCTGGTAGGAACCAGGCCCCGGCAAATCCGGTTGCTGAACAAACCATGAAGAGGCTGATTTCAAGTCAGCCTCTTTTTTATGTACATTTTACTACCGGATCGTGCATGGCTTAAACAGATCCGGATAATCGCTGATGACCTTAAAATGACTATCTTTGATATGTCATGAAAAAGATTGGGCTGATATCGGATACTCACGGATACTTTGGAAATGACCTGAAGGATTTCCTCAAGGACGTGGATGTCGTCCTTCACTGCGGTGACTGGGGCAGTGTCAGTACTTTTGAGGAAGTTTCTTCCTTCAAACCCGTAATAGGAGTCTACGGCAACTGCGATGACCAAGACGTACGTCTGGAAGTTCCTCTTTTCCAACACTTCAAACTAGAAGATCTGGACTGCCTGATGATTCATATCGGAGGCTATCCTGCAAGATACGATTACAAAGCCTTCCAGCTAATACATCAGATTCATCCCGATGTTTTCTTCTGCGGACACTCGCACATACTCAGGGTGATGAACGACCCTCACAACTTCTCCAGAGAAGAACCGGATAGGAAAATGCTCGTGATGAACCCGGGTGCCTGCGGGCAGACGGGTTTCCACAATGTCAGAACGGCCCTCCGTTTCAAGGTGGAAGGCCGTCAGATTTCAGATCTTGAACTTGGCCAATGGCCTCGTTGAGAATGTGCCCGGTTTGACGGATCTACTTGTAAAGCAGGTACGGGGTGCGGTCTTTCTTGAAGGCCTTCACATCCTTCTGCCAGGAGTCCTGAAGTTCCTTTGCCAGTTTTCCTGCATTGCAGCCTTGGTTTGAGGCTTTCTCAATTATGGTCTTCCTCACATATTCCTGCCCTGTCTCAAGTTCAAACATACGGGTGAAGAACTCGTTTCCCTTGCTGCCAGTCCCGATGTAGGCATCAATGATGTAGGTCAGGTTCACCTTGCCGTCGTTGATGCGGTTGATAGGTATCTCGGTAAGGTTCACGCCCTGGCAGTCCCTGTTCAGAAGAGGAGGGTTCTTTGCTCCGGCAACACTTCTTGGGGTGAACTTGTATTCTGCCGCAACTCTTGCGTCGGAACCGTAAGGGCTCTTGCCCTGGAAGCTTGTGGTGCTCATGCCCGGAGATCCGTAAATCTGGAAAGGAACACTGGTTCCCCTGCCCAGACTCATTATTGTGCCCTCAAAGTAACAGGTTGAAGGATAAAGATATACGCTTCTCATGTTAGGAAGGTTAGGAGAAGGCTTTACAGGAAGCCTGTAATGGGAACTCCTCCTGTAGTTGCGGCACTTGATTACGGTAAGGTCGCATTTGAGCGAGTTGTCCGGCTCCCATGTTTCCTTTGACGGGAAATTGAGCCATCCCTTTTCGTTGGCCATGTAGGCAAGCTCGCCCATAGTCATTCCATGGGCTACAGGTATCGGAAGGCCGCCGACTCCGCTCTTGAACTTGCGGTCCAGCATAGGCCCGTCAGTGAGGAAACCTATCGGGTTAGGCCTGTCAAGAACTATGAACGGAATGTTGAATTTTGCACACTTGCCCATCATGCGTATCATGGTAACGTAGTATGTATAGAACCTTACGCCAACATCCTGAAGGTCAAAGAGCATGACATCAAAACCTTCCATCATCTCCTTGTCGCTCATCTTGGTTCCGTACAAAGACCGGATTGGAATGCCTGTCCTTATGTCCACGCTTGAAGAAACATGCTCGCCGGCATCTGCAGTACCCCGGAATCCGTGCTCGGGACTCATCAGACACACTACATTCACGTTCATGCTCAAAAGGGTATCCAGAACATGGGTGTAAAGGTTAAGCGGCATCTTGTCCATGGCATCCTGCCCGTCGCTGACCAGAAGTTCCTGCGGAATCTCTTTTCCCTTCTTCACCACCAGCCCCGTCTGGTTGGAAAGCAGGCAGACCCTTTTTCCCTCAAGCAGAGGAAGATACTCTTCAAGTGAGGCTGCACCTGGCTGTATGGTTCCGTCATAACTCCAGAGATTTCCGGGTTTTACTGTATCGCGATGAATGGAATTGTCCTTTCCTGCAGAACATCTGAAGGCAGACAAGGAAAACAAGGCCATCACAACCAATGGCAGGAACAATTTTGGGATACTCTTCATATTCTTGTTGTTAATGATTATCTGAAATTACGGAAACAATCTTGTCTGTAGCACCCAGATTCTTCTCAACGTAGGAGCGGCAGTTACGGCCCCTGAAGGCTCTGAGTTCCTTGTCTTTTACACAGTTGTCAAGCACCTGGTAGAGTTCCGATGCGGAACGCACGCTGGTAGCCCCGTTGCAATCTATGAGATCCATGGCTTCCTTGAACTTCTTGTAATTCGGGCCGAAAGCCAGAGGAACTCCGTATACGGCAGCCTCCAGAGTGTTGTGTATGCCAACCCCGAAGCCTCCGCCTATGTAGGCAAAATCTGCATAGCGGTACAAAGAAGACAGGATGCCTATGCAGTCTATCACCAGAACCCTCTTGCCCCTGGCAAAAGAAGGTTCCGACTCGCTCACCGTCTCACGCATGGCATCTTCTTCTATCTCCGAATACCTTATGGTGCCGTACGGCTGGTAGACATCCAGAACCTGGTCTATCCTTTCCTTGTGGATCTCATGAGGTGCAACTATGAGTTTTACCTTTGAGAAATTCTTCATCACCTCCGCTATGATCTCATCGTCAGGAAGCCAGCTGCTGCCTGCCACGATGGTGAAGTTATCTCTTGCAAAGGCTTCTATTACAGGGAAATCCTTGCTTTGGGATGCAATTTTCTCTACTCTGTCAAAGCGAGTGTCTCCTGCTATGAACACATTCTCCTTTATCCCGATGGATTCAAGGTTCTGTCTGGACTGTTCGTCCTGGACGAAAATCGCTGAGAATTTCTTCAGCATCCCCCTGAAAAAGCCGCCCCACCATTTGAAGAAAGGCTGCTCCGGACGGAATATGGCCGATATCAGGTACAGTTCACAGCCAGACTTCCTGGCCTTTGATATGTAATTGTTCCAAAGGTCGTATTTCGTGAAGATAAGTTTCCTTGGCTTTACGGCATCAACAACCCTGCGGGCATTGGACGCCGTATCCAAAGGCAGGTAGAAAACCCAGTCTGCCAAGGAGTAGTTCTTACGTAATTCGTATCCGCTTGGGGAAAAGAAAGTCAGCAGTATCTTGAGTTCGGGATGACTGCCCTTGTACCATTCTATGAGTGGACGGGCCTGCTCAAACTCTCCTACTGAAGAGCAGTGGAACCATACCACATCCGACTTTACATCTGCAAACGTCTCTTCTATCTTCTTAACCAGATGCTTTCTGCCCCGGTGGAAGAGCCTTACCTTCCTGCTCAGCAGGGAAGCAAACCAAATTCCCGGCTGGATGATCCAGATACCGATGCTATATAAAAAATTCATTGCTCAAGTTGTAATTCTCAAAATTAGTGATTTTTCCCGAATTTGAGTAAATTGCACCTTCAAGAGCAGAACAAGAGCTTATGAACAATTTGTTTCAGTTGACAGGCGAGTATTGCCAGCTTATGTCCAGGGTCTTCCGCAAGCCGGAGAAGTGGAGCCTTTTCTGGAAGCAGTTCTGGACTGAGTCTCAGAAACTTATCATGGCCTCGCTGCTTCTTCTCTTCATAGTTTCAGCCTCCATCGGAGCTGTTATCACAATCCAGACGGCCAACAACCTTGAAAGCCCGTTCATTCCCAAGTACTATGTTGGAGTCATGGCAAGGGAAACCCTCGTGCTGGAATTCTGTTCAACCATGGTTGCCCTGATCCTTGCCGGAAAGATGGGCTCCAGCATTTCTTCCGAGATCGGCAGCATGAGAATCACAGAACAGATTGACGCCATGGAAATCATGGGAGTGAACTCCGCCAACTACCTCATCCTTCCGAAAATCTGCGCCGCCACCATTTTCAGCCCCCTGCTGATGCTCACCAGTTTCTTCATAGGGCTTCTGGGAGGAGGTGTCCTCATAGCCCTGACCGGAATAATAACCCTTGCCCAATACGTTGAAGGCCTTCAGTTTGCCTTCAAGGAATGGTACATATTCTACAGCATGATCAAGATGGCGGTGTTCTGCTTCTTCATAACTTCCGTTGCATCGTTTTTCGGATATTATGCCAAGGGAGGTTCACTGGGAGTGGGAAAATCGTCTACCATGGCCATAGTGGTTACCAGCACCCTAATCCTCATCTTTGACCTCATACTCACAAAACTCCTGCTTTAATCATGATTGAAGTCAAAGGTTTATACAAGGAATTCGACGGCAAGACGGTTCTGCGGGACATCAACATCAAGTTCAAACCCGGAGAATGTTCCCTCATCATCGGTGCAAGCGGAAGCGGCAAGACCGTCCTTCTGAAAAACCTGGTAGGCCTGTATGAACCGGAGAAGGGAGACATCCTCTACGGAGAGCACAACTTCACCAGGATGCCGTTGAAAGAAAAGAAACTGTTCCGCAGGGAAATGGGCATGCTCTTCCAGGAAAGCGCCCTGTTCGACTTTGCAACCGTCCAGGAAAACGTAATGTTTCCTATGGATTTCTTTACCGACTGGAGTTTTGAAGAGAAGCTGGAACGGGTGAATTTCTGCCTGAAGAGAGTGAACCTGGAGAATGTGAACCATCTTTATCCGTCGCAGATCTCAGGCGGCATGCAGAAAAGGGTTGGAATAGCCAGAGCCATTGCGCTGAACCCAAAGTATCTCTTCTGCGATGAGCCGAATTCCGGCCTCGACCCTACAACCTCCATCGTGATAGACCGTCTGATTCAAGAAATTACAAAGGAATATCAGATTACCACCGTTATCAACACCCACGACATGAATTCCGTAATGGAAATAGGAGACCACATCGGGTTCATTCACAAGGGAGAGCTGGTTTGGGAAGGCAACAACAAGGAGATAATGGACTCAGACTGCCAGCCCCTCAACGATTTCGTATTTGCCAACAATCTTGCCAGACAGCTGAAGAAGAACGCTTCTGTCTGATTTACTTGATATGGAAGCGGACACCGGCCTGGGCTTCTATCTGAAGAGGCTGGTCTGTGCGTATGCTTGCAGGAAGCTTGGAATCAAAGTAGTATACCATTGCAGGCTCCAGGTAAATTCCCACATTCTTCCCGACATGGTACTCAATGCCTCCCGCAGCCTTAACCGAGAACTGGACTCCCTTTACATGTGAATCCGTAGACGATTTCTTGCCGGTTATTGAGGTCAGCTGGTAATCTACCTTTATTCCCTTCTCGATTGAACCGCCGGCAGCTGCATAGAAATCGAGGTTGCCGGTTGAACCCAGGTTGACGTAGACATTGACCGGTATTCCTATGTAATGGACATTCTGCTTTATTGTGTAGTCTACCATGTTTATCCTCCCGTTGTACTTGCTGTGGAGGAAAGAGTAACTTACACCTGACCCGATTGCAAGATAGTTGTTGATCTTGTAGTTTACGCCTATTGCAAAATTCAGAGGAAGGGAATAAGATGCATCGGAAACATGGGTGATTTCAGGCGCGTGGGAATGCATGACCATCATGGTTTCTTCTGCCAGAGCCTTTACGAGAGGACTTGAGGAACCGTCCATCTTGGCCCTGCCTGAGAAATTGGATGAAGCAAAAAGGGTTACCTTCTTTCCGAATGCAGGATTGTCCGAATAATCTTTCCTGCGTTCCTTCTTCATACGGTTACCATGATTGCTTTCAGGTTTTGCCGTATCCTTGCTTTCCGGCTCAGCAACTGCCCTTTTCTCCGGCTCAACTAATGCCTTGTTCTCAGACTCGGCGATTTCAATGCTTTCAGGTTCAGCATCTTCCTTAACCTTGGACTCGGACACTTCGTTGCCGTCTGTGCCCGGAAGAGTTTCTTCCTCATGCTGGAAAACTTTCTCAGAAAGACTCTGCCGGCCCTTTGCAGAAGGTCTGTCTGAAAAGGCCAGCAAAGAATTCTGATTATCCTTCTCCTGCTCTGATTCCTGGGGTTGTGCGTTCCCGTTCCCCTCAGCCAGGGTTGTAGTTTTTTCAATAGGTGTAATTTCCGGCTGGAAAGGGGTTAGCTCAGAAGAAGGTGACTTGAGGAGGAAGAAGCCTGCAACAACGGCAGCGGCAACTGCGGCGGCTACACCCCAGTAGAGGAATCCTCCGTGCTTAGGTGCGGCTGACGGCAGGCTGCCGGAAACGGACTCCCACAGGGAAGATGATTCTTCCGGAGTAAGAGACCACTTGCTGCCAAGGCCCTTGTCCAATATGTCCTTCAACTTTCTCACTTGACTTACTTTTTAGACACGTTCATTTTCTTCAGTTTCTCCTGCAACCAGACCCTTGCCCTGCTGAGCTGCGAGCGGCATCCGCCTTCACTCAGATTCAGCATCTTGGCTATCTCCTTGTGAGAATAGCCTTCAATGGCGTAGAGGTTGAACACCGTCCTGAATCCGTCCGGCATGGACACTATCAGTTCCATGAGCTTGTCGGCATCCAGCTGCGATGTCTCCTCGGGATCAAGTTCCAGGGAGGCTTCTGCCTTGGGAGTTTCTCCATCTATCAGCACCGCTTGCTTGAGAATGTCGGTCTTGCGGATCTGCATCAGGCAGGCCGTGACGAAAATCCTCCTGGCCCAACCTTCGAACATGCCGTCTCCGCGATAGTCTCCGAGCTTTGAAAACAATGTTATGAAGCCGTCATGCAAGACATCCTTGGCTTTCTCCCTGTCTCCTATGTAGCGCAGACAAACGGGGAACATCCTGACAGAAAGCTTTTCATAAAGCTCCCTCTGCGCCCTTCTGTCCTGCCTTCTGCATTGCTCTACCAGGCTGGAGTAGGGGTCTGTCTGTTCCCGTGTCTTTTTTTCGTCCGACATTAAGATGCATTTCTAAATGGAAAAGTTGCAAAAGCAGTACAAATTTAATGAATCTGGAGATAACTGGAGACTCTTAGCACATTATTTGCTACTTTTGTCTTGACCGTATGAAGAAGTGGATTTCTATAACTCTCTGTGCTGCAATCAGCCTTGTCATTGCCGGGAAACCTGCCCTTGCCCAGACGGCGGTTTCCGTGGCTAAAAGTGACTCCTGCATGGTAGAGGCGTCAAAAGCCTACAACTACGTCCAGTCTGAAAAGGTAAAGGAGAATTGCAGGAAGGCCATAGAATACAATGCCCTCAACGATGCAGCTTATTACATGCTTGCAAAACTGGCTATTACAGAAGCCGACTACCTTGAGGCGGAACGTCTTCTCAAGGCCGCTGCAGACATAGATTCCACAAACTACTACTATCTGGCAACGCTCGGGGCCGTATATGTCCGCAACAACGACATACCTTCTGCAATAAAACTTTACGAATACTGCATAAACAGGTTCCCGTCAAAGACGGATTCCTATTCTGAACTCATTGAACTTTACATTCCAAGAGGACAGACGGCCAAGGCCCTCGAGGTGGCGGACAAGCTCCAGGAGGCTATAGGCCCCAACGAGCAGTCTACCATGGCACGCTTCAGGGTGTTTACCACCAGCCGGGAATATGACAAGGCCATAGACGTACTGGTAAAGGCCGACCAGGCCACCCCGAATGAAATGTACGAAACCTACATCGCAGACCTTTATGCGGGCCTTAACAGGGATTCGTCAGCCCTTGTCTATTACAGCAAGGCACTGGACAACAATCCAGACTACATTCCGGCCGTCTACGGCAAGATGGAGGCTTTCAGGCGGTACAAGAACTACCCCCTGTATCTTTCTTACCTGAAAACCTTCCTGTCCAACAGGCAGACAAGCCCGGCAATCAAGAAGGCGCACCTTGAAGAGGTCATGAAGGAACCCGTCTTCTACCAGCAGTACAGAAACGAGATGTCAGACTGCCTGATGGAGTATGCCAATGCAGCTCCGTCCGACAGTTCAGTGGCCATATCAAGTGCCATACTGTTGTCGCGATACGGACAATACGACAAAGCCGGGCAGGTTCTCAACAGGATACTGGAGTATTATCCGGAAGACAAATACATCCGTACTAACATGATGTCTTTCCTCTACAGCACGGAGAACTGGGAGCGTCTGGAGAGTTTTGCCGACACTTCCATGACACTGTTCCCCGAACTGGCTCCGGACCTCTTCCAGTTCAAGGGTTTTGCCGAGTTCAACCTCAAGAAATTCAACGCGGCCATCAACACCTTCCTTTCCCAGGAAAAGGCTGTAAAGAAACTCAGGGACACTTCCACCCTGCTTCAGATCTATTCGCTGGTGGGAGACATGTATCACCTCAAGAACGACGACCGGACAGCCTTCAGATACTATGAGAAAGCCTTGAAGATAGATCCCCTGAATCCTGCCGTACTGAACAACTACGCCTGGTACCTGGCTACCGGCAGCAAAGACAGGCTTCCGGATGCAAAAATCCTGAAAAAGGCCGTCCAGATGGCCAAGACCGCAGTTGAAAACTCTTCTGGAGAATCTCACTATCTCGACACTTACGCCTGGTGCCTGTTCCTTAGCGGAGACACCCAGCAGGCCAAGAAATACATGCAACAGGCCGTGGCTTACGGTGGCAACCAGGATTCCGGAATACTTACACGCTACTCGGATATCCTGACATCGGTAGGAGAGTACGACCTGGCTGCGATGTACTACGGCAAGGCCCTTCTTAAAGCAGCTGAAAGCGGAGACCAGGCAGAGGTGGACAAGATAACCGCAAGGCTTGAGAAAGTGAAGGCCTTGCAGGATCAAGACAACAAACAGGACAAAGACACCGGACAGAAATGAGACTTCACCTGAAATATCTTGCCACGGGCTTAATGGCGGTTTCCCTGCTGCTGTCTGCTTCTTCCGGAATGTGTCAGAACAAGACCATCGAGAAGAAAAAGCAGGAAGCGGGCAAACTTCAGGAAGACATACAGTTTCTGGACAAGCAGATATCCCAGACCAAGAAGCAGAGGCAGAACACCCTTGCCGAGCTCAAGCTGCTCAACAAGAAAGTAGATACCAGAAAGAAACTCATAGAAAAACCGGAAGAGGACATTGCCCGCCAGAGCGATTCCATTTCAGGCAAGACCAAGGCCATAGAAATAATGACCGCACGCCTTGACAGCCTGAGGTCTTCCTACAAGAGAATGCTCATTAAGGCCTACCGAAACCGCGATACGAGAAAATGGTTCATGTACATCATCGCCAGCGACAACGTGGAGCAAGGCTATCGCAGATACAGCTATCTCAAAAAATACTCAGCATCCCTTTCTGAACTGGCAAGACAGATCAAGGAGGACACCAGGAAAATAGAGGGAGAAAGAAGCAAGCTCTCCCACCTGCAGGCCGAAAAGATAAAAGACCAGCAGGCCAGGACCGAAGAATACAACAAGCTGAAGAAGGACCAGGACAAGAGCAAGGCCTACGCCAACACCCTGGCCAGGCAGCAGAACAAATACACCCAGGAGCTCAAGAAAAAACAGCAGCAGGCCAACCGCCTGAACAGGGAAATAGAACGACTTATCGCCCAGGCCATTGCATCTGAAAGGAAAAAGGCTGAAGATGCTGCCAAAAAGAGCGGGAACAAAACCCCTTCATCTTCAAAGACATATTCCGAAACTCCGGAAAGCGCAAGGCTGAGCGGTTCTTTTGAAAGCAACAAGGGCAACATACCGTGGCCTGTCAAACGGGGAATGATTGTAGAAGGCTTCGGCTCACATCCTCATCCCACGATCAAAGGCGTAACCCTGCCGTTCAACAACGGCGTCAACATCGCAGCCCCTGAAGGCAGCCAGGTGCTGTGCGTGTTCGAGGGCGTTGTAAAGCAGATTATCGTGATACCTGGCTACAGCAACTGCGTGCTGGTGGAACACGGCAAGTTCTTCACTTTCTACTGCAAGCTTGGGAAAGTGAGCGTCAGAAACGGCCAGAAGGTATCCCAGGGAACCGTGATAGGCACCATAGACGGCAAGCAGGACAGTCCGGAAATTCACTTTGAGCTGTGGAAAGGAACCCAGAAGCAGAACCCGGAAAACTGGCTTAAGAAATAATTCCGCTATTGCGTAAACAGACCGCCCAGTTCTGCCTGGATGGCATCTATGATAGAACTCAAGTCTTTTGGATTGTTCTGGAAATCAAGTTTGTCCACATCGATGATCAAAAGTTTTCCGTCCTTGTAGTTCTGAGCCCACTCCTCGTAGAGGTCGTTGAGCCCCTTCAGGTAATCCAGACGGATTCCTTCCTCATACTTCCTGCCTCTCTTCTGGATGTTGGCCACCAGGTGTTCTATTGATGAACGGAGATAAATCATCAAATCAGGCGGTTGGACAAGAGAAATCATCAGGGAGAACAGATCCTTGTAGTTCTGGCAATCCCTTGTAGGCATCAGCCCCATCTTGTGGAGGTTTGGTGCAAAAACGCAGGAATCTTCATAGATGGTCCTGTCCTGAATGACATTATCCTTGGAATTGCGGATATTCACCACTTCCTGGAATCTCTTGTTCAAGAAATAAATCTGAAGATTGAAAGACCAGCGTGGCATATCGTTGTAGAAGTCTTCAAGATACGGGTTGTTGTCAACCGGTTCATACTTTGGGACCCAGCCCAGATTCTTTGCCAGCAGCCCTGTGAGAGTAGTCTTTCCGCTGCCTATGTTTCCTGCGATTCCGATATGCATAGCTCTTGATTGAAGTTTAAGCAAATTTAGCAATAATCTTGTAAATTTGCTATCGCTGATGAAAGAGAATAAAGATACTCTGCTGTATAAGGGAAGGAGGAGGATTCTTGCTCAGGAACTTGAATCATCCGGTCTGTACTCCAAAAGAGTGCTGAAGGCCATCGGTGCTGTTCCGAGGCATCTCTTCGTACAGCAAGGCCTGGAAGAAATGGCCTACAAGGACATTCCGGTTGCCATAGAGGCCGGGCAGACCATTTCCCAGCCCTCTACGGTGGCCCTCCAGACTCAACTGCTGGAATTCAGGAGCGGAGACAAGATACTTGAGATAGGAACCGGATGCGGCTACCAGAGCGCCGTGCTTTTCTACCTCGGAGCCGATGTCTACACCGTAGAACGTCAGGAAGAGCTTTTTTGGCAGGCCGCCCGGAACCTTTCAGAAGCCGGCTACCTGTTTGCTGAAGAACAGATGGCAGGCACGGCGGCAACAAAAATAGAGTCCGGCAAGCTCCACCTCTATCTGGGAGACGGCTTTGCCGGCCTGGAAGAAGAGGCTCCTTTTGACGGAATTGTCGTAACATGCGGGGCGCCGGATGTTCCCCCGGCCCTTCTGAGGCAGCTCAAAACCGGAGGGCGGCTGGTAATCCCCGTAGACGAACCAACCCAGGCACAAAAAAAGAAGAATCAGATTCTCAAGATAATTGTAAAAACAGACGAAGGGCATTTCAAGGCAAGGAACGTTTCAAAGATGAGCTTTGTCCCCATGCTCAAGGGAATAGAAAAAAGCAAACTGAAATGATAACTGTAAAACGGTTTTATCTCAACGACCTGCGGGAATGTTGT
The DNA here is from genome assembly GCA_902780455.1 of uncultured Bacteroidia bacterium. Classification (GTDB taxonomy): domain Bacteria; phylum Bacteroidota; class Bacteroidia; order Bacteroidales; family UBA932; genus Egerieousia. The sequence goes on from CACZFO010000018.1 coordinate 21,834, forward strand.
TTCATTCTCTCAGACCCTACGAAGGAATGTGTGATCGTGGATCCCGGCATAAGCAACAAAAGCGAAAGGGACAGGATTGTCAGGTACATCGCCGATTCCGGCCTGAGGCCGGTGAAACTGCTCTGCACCCACGGCCATTTTGACCATGTTATGGGAAACCGTTTCATAACAGAGACTTACAACATACCAACCTACATCCATCCTGCTGACAAGGACCTGCTCAAGCTGGCAAAGAACACATGCATGCTGTTCTCCATTGCAATAGAGGATCCTGACACCCGGACCACTGATATCTCCGAGGGAGACAGGATAACTTTCGGGAACTCCTGGCTAGAGGTCATTTCCACACCAGGGCATACCTGGGGAAGTGTATTGTTCTACAATCCGGAGGAGAAAATCTGCATTACCGGTGATACCTTGTTTGCCGGAAGCTGCGGCAGGACCGACCTTCCGGAAGGAGACAGCCAGGCCATGTGCAACTCGCTGATCAAGAAGGTTGCCAAGCTCCTCGATCCGGAAACGGTAATCTATCCCGGACACGGACCCGAATCCACCATGGCGGAAGAACTGGCCACCAACCCTTACCTGAAAGCAGAAACCTGGATGAGATACAACATAGGAATCTGATGGACAGCATACAGATAACAGGCGCCAGGGAACATAATCTCAAGGGAATAGACGTAGAGATCCCAAGAGGAAAGTTCGTAGTGATAACCGGTCTTAGCGGGAGCGGCAAGTCCACCCTTGCCTTCGACACTATCTTTGCGGAGGGCCAGAGACGTTACATGGAAACCCTTTCTGCCTATGCCAGGCAGTTCATCGGGATTCTGGAAAGGCCTCAGGTGGAAAGCATTACCGGGTTGAGCCCCATAATCGCGATAGAACAGAAAACTACCGGCAGCAACCCACGCTCAACGGTTGGAACCATTACTGAAATCTACGACTTCCTCAGGCTTCTCTATGCCAGGGCTTCACACGCCTACTCCCCCGTGACGGGCAAGGAGCTGGCAAGGTACACCGCAGAACAGATTACAGACCTGATCATAAACGAATACGAAAACCAGAAGTGCTACCTGCTCTCTCCACTTGTCATAGGCAGGAAAGGACATTATAAGGACCTGCTGGAGAGTCTTCTGAAAAAAGGCTTCACCCAAGTCAGGATAGACGGGGTATTCCATGAGCTGGCTGACGTCAAGCCCCTGGACAGGTACAAGGTCCACTTCATAGAACTGGTAATAGACAGGATCATTCCTGCCCGGGAAGACTACAAGAGAATCTACTCATCGGTAAATACGGCACTTGAAAGAGGAAAGGGAACGCTGGCCGTAATAAGGATGGGCAGGGAAGACGAGAAACTCCGCTTCTTCTCCATGCACCTCATGGATGCCGACACCGGAGAGTCTCTTCCGGAACCTGCGCCTTTCACTTTCTCGTTCAATTCTCCGCAGGGAGCTTGCCCTATGTGCAAAGGACTGGGTTTCATTACACGCATAGACCTTTCCAGGATCATTCCAGATCCTTCAAAATCCATAAATGCAGGAGGTATAATACCTCTTGGCAAATACAAGGATTCAGACACTTTCAGGATACTGGAGGCCATGGCCCGCAAGTACGACTTCTCCCTCAACACCCCTATCAGGAAACTTCCGGAAGAAGTGATGAACATGATCATCTACGGAACCCAGGAACTTTTCCGGGTATCCCTCTCGGACGGAACCCTGCTGGCTTCGTTTCCGGGAGCTGCAGCCAAGATGCGCCAGAGCCAGGAGGAGGAAGAGCCTGAAAGCAAGAAAAAGGAATCCCTCAAGGAAAGGTACATAGAAGAGGTTCTCTGCCCCGAATGCGGCGGAACCAGGCTCAGGAAAGAGGCCCTGTTTTTCAAGATAGACGGAAAGAACATTGCGGAGGTTTCCGCCATGGACATATCTTCTCTCAGAGACTGGATAGAAAGGCTGCCTGAAGTTCTGGACAACCGGCAGAAACAAATTGCCCGTGACATCATCAAGGAACTCAGGGACAGGGTCGGATTCCTCTGCGCCGTAGGTCTGGAATATCTTTCTCTCGACAGGGCTACCGCAACACTCAGCGGAGGCGAGAGCCAGAGGATAAGACTTGCCACCCAGATAGGAAGCCGGCTGGTAAACGTCCTTTACATACTGGACGAACCCAGCATAGGCCTGCACCAGAGAGACAACATAAAACTCATCAACTCCCTCAGGAAGCTCCGCGATGAAGGCAATTCGGTAATGGTTGTGGAACACGACAGGGAAACCATGCTCAGCTGCGACCGGCTGATAGACCTGGGGCCGGGAGCCGGAAACAAGGGAGGCGAACTTCTTTTCAACCTTTCTCCAAAAGAACTGATGAAAATGCCTCTGGCCAGAATCAAGAAACTGGGCAGTCCTACCGCAGACTATCTCAGGGGCCTGAAGGATATCCCTACTCCGCCGTCCAGACGGAAGGGCAACGGCAAGTTCCTGATTCTCAAGGGTGCCACCGGCAACAACCTCAAAGGCGTGGACCTTAAGATTCCGCTGGGCTGCCTGGTGGGCATAAGTGGGGTAAGCGGAAGCGGCAAGTCCACATTGGTCAACCAGACCCTGAAACCAATCCTGACAAACCATTTCTACCGTTCCATAGAAAGGCCTCTGCCATACAAGAGCATCGAAGGGTTGGAGAACATAGACAAGGTTATCGTGGTTGACCAGGCCCCTATCGGCAGGACACCGAGGTCCAACCCTGCCACATACGTGAATGTGTTCTCTGACATAAGGAAGCTTTTCGAAAAGACTCCCGACGCCCAGATAAGGGGCTTCAAGGCCGGAAGGTTCTCATTCAACGTCAAGGGCGGAAGATGCGAGCAGTGCAAGGGAGCCGGAGTGGAGACCATAGAAATGCACTATCTGCCAAGCGTTTACGTAACATGCAAGGAGTGTCGCGGAAGAAGATACAATTCAGAAACGCTTGAAGTAAGATACAAGGGAAAGAACATAAACGACGTCCTTGAGATGACAATCAGTGAGGCTGCCGAGTTCTTCTCCTCCATCCCGTCGATCTATCCGAAGCTCAAGGCAATGGAAGACGTAGGTCTGGGGTACGTGAAACTCGGGCAGCCGTCAACCACCCTGAGCGGCGGAGAAAGCCAGAGGGTGAAACTTGCGGCCGAACTTTCCAGGAAGGAAACCGGAAGTTCCATATTCCTTCTGGACGAGCCTACAACCGGATTGCATTTCGAAGACATAAAGGTGCTGCTGGGAGTGTTGCAGAAGATTGTGGACAAAGGCAATACAATCATTGTGATAGAGCATAACCTGGATGTACTCAAATGCGTTGATTATCTCATAGATATGGGACCCGAGGGAGGGCAGGGAGGAGGACGTATAACCTCCGAAGGAACTCCCGAGAAAGTATCCTCTGACAAGAAAAGCGTTACCGGAAAATATCTGAAGGAGGTACTTTGATATTCTTTCTTATAGTCTTAATTTAGCATCCTCAAAAGAACAGTAAATGCCATTATGGAAAAGATAAGAGTCTACTGCACCAACAACAAGGAATACTACGAGCTTGAACCGCGCACTACGCTCAAGGAGCTTCTGGATATCATGGACTATGACTGGGGAGGTCTCAAACCTCTTGCAGCCTATGTAAACCACGACTTGAAGGAACTCGGCTTCGACCTGTATTTTGCTGCAACCGTAACCTTTGTGACATACGACGATGCCGACGGAAGGAGATGCTACTACAGGTCCATCAATTTCCTCTGCCAGAAAGCCGTCTACGAACTTTTCCCGAATTGTACCCTCTGCATGGACTACAACCTGCCAAACGGCCAGTACGGAGAACTCCGCAGGAGGGACGATTATTCCAAGACGGTTCCGATGACTTCTGAAGACCTGAGGGCCCTGAAGAAAAGGATGGGGGAACTGGTAAAGGAAAACCATCTTTTCGTAAAGACCAAGAAGACCAACC
>CACZFO010000019.1 GCA_902780455.1 uncultured Bacteroidia bacterium
ATCTATACCATAGGCAGTATTACCATAAGCATTATTATTATTTAGGGGTTTTGTACTGCCATTAGTTATAATATCCTCAAAACTACTGCCAAATAATGTATTCTCAGGGTTTACGAAAATCGTAGCAACTTTTTCACCTTGATAACCTAACTCCATCTGAGGTTGGTTAAACACTTGAGATGGTCTAATTGTAACCCTTGCAGTATCCATTAATGCCATATCAACAAGATCCGGAGCTATTCCAATATAAAAACCTGATTTAAGATAAGAATTGATTGGATTTGAATATGCATTATCACTTCTATCACCTTGAACATAATGCCATACAATATCGCTTGAAGGATAAATCGATGATTATTTAACCTTGAGCTTCTTTCCTGCGTGAATGGTTGATTTTGCAGTGAGTCCGTTCATCTTCAGGAGGTCGTTGAGGCTCATGTTGTGCTTCTTGGCAATTCCGTAAAGGGTGTCGCCCTTCCTTACGGTATAGGTCCTGGTTCCGGAACCCTTTGAAGAGCTGGAAGAACTCTTTGAAGCGGAACTCCTGCCTGACGAACCTGAAGAAGGGGCTGCGGTATTCCTGTAGATTATCAGAGTGCGGCCGGTCTTTACCGCCTTGGTCTTTGAGGAGAGGTTGTTCCAGTCTCTTATCTGTGAAACCGTTACGCCGTATCTCTTGGCAATTGATGAAAGAGTCTGGCCTTTTCTCACCTTGTGGTATATCCTGGAGGTTCCTCCATCGTCATTTCCACCCTTGTAGCGGCTGTAAACGATAGGATTGAAGAAGATGCTGTCCTTGTAGTTGTAGATGGTCTTCTCATTGTCCACGAAAGGAGCAGTGTAGTTGTAAGGGAGGCGCAGTATCATTCCCTTGCTGTCTCCAGGGATGATGTCGCGCAGGTACTGAGGGTTGAGCTGCCTGAGTTCCTGGACCGGAATGCCTATGACCTCCGAGATCTGCTCAAAGTGCAGGTTCTTGTGGATCATGAAAGTGTCCACATGGGCAGGCATGGACGGCTTGTCGGGAACAATGTTGTAGTTCTGGTAGTACTTGAGCATGTAAAGCGCACCTACGAATGAAGGCATGTAACCCCTGGTTTCCTTTGGAAGATACGGGTAGATGGCCCAGAAGTCCCTGCTTCCGGCCCTTCTGATAGCCTTGCTGACGTTTCCAGGGCCGCAGTTGTAGGATGAGATTGCAAGCGCCCAGTCTCCGAATATGGTGTAGGAATCCTTGAGGAAACGGGCTGCCGCATCGCAGCTCTTCTCAGGGTCGAACCTCTCGTCTATGTAGGAGTCAACCTGGAGGTTATACTGCTTTGCTGCCGAGTATATGAACTGCCAGAGGCCTTTGGCATTGGCGCTTGAAACCGCGAACGGATTCAGGGCGGACTCAATGATGGCCATGGCCGCCAACTCCTTAGGCAGGCCGTATGAATCAAAGATGTTCTCGAAGATAGGCAGGTAGTAAGATGCCAGACCTAGCATGGTGGCTGCTCTCTTAGGCATCCTTTCAGTGTAAAGGATGATGTAATTCTTTACTACGTTGTTGTATGGAAGGGAGATGAAAGAATTCATCTTCTTCAGGTTCTCGATATATACCTCGTCCGGGATGTTGGAAGTGTAGTTGGCGTTTTCAACGTCTTCCGGTGCAGGCATGTTTGCCGTGGCCATCTGCCTTTGCATGTAGTATATGCTCAGAAGGCTGTCAGGATTCTCTCCCGGGGTCATGTTCTCGTACAGTTCTGAATTGAGGAAACCTATGTTGCCCGGGTTGATGGTATCTTCGCTGGCGGTTGTGTCCAATACTTCTATCTCACTGTCTTCCAGAACCCTCTGGAGGGAGTCTATGGTCTTTCTGAGTTTCTGGTTCTCTTTCAGCAGTTCTTTTCTGGTCTGGGAATAAGACTCAGTGTTGGAAGCGATGACACAGAGGGCGGCCGTCATCAGCAGGATTGCAAGTCTTCTCATTTTCATTATCCGTTACTTTTTCAGTTTCTAAAAGGTAATGTCCATCGTAAATCCGAGCTTGGCGGAATTGTACGCCGGGTTATACGTGTAGAAGCCGCTCTTTGGGACTTCGGGCGCTATGACCGCAGGCTGGACATTGAATGTTATGTCATCCGAGATGTCAAAGTGCGAGAAATGTGCAAACACGTTGGCATCTATGATGTTGAGTATGTAAATCAGGGTGGTGGCAAGCACGGAGTAGTCTCTGTTTCTCCTGTAGTAATCTCTGAACCATACTGCGTTTTCAGCGGTAATGTGTCCGGTGTAGGTGCCTTCGCCTATCTCCCTGTAGATCCTTCTGTATCTTTTGTACTGCTTCTGGTTGAAAGACCAGCAGTAGCCGCTGATCATGAAGCCTCCGTAGTAGATCGGGATGTGCCAGTAGTCTCCGTTGTAGGCCTGCCCCAGACCCGGGATCAGGGCCGAATAGAAACTGGCCCTTGCCGGAAGAGGCTTTTCATTAGACTTGAAACTCACGGTCAGGTCTGCAAGCTGTCCCCAGTAACTGGCCACGGCTCCCCACACGAAGGCGTTGCGTATGTCCTTGTCGGAAGACTTGCCGTCTTTCTTCCATTTCTGGTTGAACATCACGGCACCGCCTATGCATCCTCCAAGCGTTCCGTAGACGATAGGGAGTTTCCAATAGTCTCCGTTGTATATCTGTCCGGTTCCCGGAAGGATCATTGCCGGAAAGAACACATTTGAGAGCGTGAGGCTATCCTTGTGTGCCAGACCGTCGAAGAACCTTCCGATGGTAAACCTGCGGTAGGTGCTGTCAACTTCATATTCGGTTGTGTCGGCGATGTTGTTCAGGGCGGAACGCATGGTTCCGGCAGCAGGTGAATCGTTGAACTGGGCACAAACCTTCTGAGGCAGCAGGGCTGTCAGGAGAACCAGTAAAGATGATATGTAGAGTAATCTCGATTTCACGTCTGATGCAAGATTTACTGCAAATTATGTTCCTTAAGGACATTCAGAAGCTCATCCAGCTGCTTTTCGTCGCGATAGGCCAGAACCAGCTCTCCGCCTTTCTTCCTTGGCTTGACAGATACCTTTCCTCCGAAATACCTGCCGAAAATCTCTCCCAGGTTCCTGGCGGCAGGGGAAATTGCAGCTGCGGTTTTTGCCTCCTTCTTTGGGGAAGGGGCGTTGAGTTTCTGGACAAGGGCTTCAGTTTCCCTGACTGAAAGACCCTCCTGAACTATCCTTTCTGCCACCTTGGCCTGGAGATTCTCTCCTTCAAGACCGAGTATGGCCTTGGCGTGTCCCATGCTGAGGGCTCCGCTCTTGATCTCCATCTGGATCTTGGGCGGGAGCTTGAGGAGCCTCAGGTAGTTGGCAATGGTGGCCCTGTTCTTTCCCACCCTGGGGCTGAGGGCTTCCTGGGTTAGGTTGCACTCGTCTATCAGCCTCTGGAAGCTGATGGCTATGTCTATTGCATCCAGGTCTTCCCTCTGGATGTTCTCAACCAGAGCCATCTCCAGCATGGAGTCTTTTTCAACGTCCTTCACATAAGCCGGAATGGTCTTAAGACCTGCAAGCGAGCAGGCCCTGAAACGTCTTTCTCCGCTGATTATCTGATATCTTCCAACAGAAATCTTCTTGACGGTAATTGGCTGGATAACACCCATCTGTGTGATGGAGTCCGCCAGTTCCTGGAGTTTCTGCCGGTCGAATTCGCTTCTTGGCTGGAAAGGGTTCGGAACTATCTGTGAAAGTTCTATCTCCCGGGTGGCCGTAAGGGATGAAGCCGGGCCCTCATGTTTTATTTCCATGCTCTGGCCGGCGTTGGACAGCAAGGCATCCAGTCCTCTGCCCAATCCTTTGTTCTGGTTCTTTGCAGTCATGTTACTGGTTCTTTGCTATGACCTCCTTGGCCAGGTTAAGGTAATTGTTTGAACCGTTGCTCATGGCATCGTACAGGATGACCGGCTTGCCGTGGCTCGGAGCTTCGCTGAGCCTTACGTTACGGTTGATTATGGTTTCGAACACCATGCTTCCGAAATGCCTTCTGACCTCGTCAGCAACCTGATTTGCCAGCCTGAGCCTGGAGTCGAACATGGTGAGCAGGAATCCTTCTATGGTAAGGTTCGGATTGAGTTCACCCTGGATGAGCTTGATGTTGTTGAGCAGTTTTCCAAGGCCCTCCAGGGCAAAGAATTCGCTCTGGATAGGGATAATTACCGAATCTGAAGCCACCAGTGCATTTATAGTGACGGTTGCCAGGGACGGTGCGCAGTCTATGATGATGTAGTCGAACTTGTTTCTGACACTGTCTATGGCTTTCCTGAGCTGCTTGGCCCTTTCTTCAATGGATTCTATGTTCTCTACGAGCTCTATTTCCGCTCCGGCCAGGTTGATGTGGGATGGAGCAACGCTGAGGTTCTTGATTTCTGTCTCCAGCATTATCTCTTCCATGGACCTTATTCCGACAAGCACCTCGTAAACGGTCTTCTTATCTGTGGAGTTTGGGTTGAAATTCAGTCCGGAAGTGGCATTTGCCTGCGGGTCCGCATCAATCAGCAGCGTCTTCTTCTCCAGCACGGCCAGCGATGCGGCCAGGTTTATGGCTGTGGTGGTCTTTCCCACACCGCCTTTTTGATTTGCTATAGATATTACTTTTCCCATCTTTTTCTTTTTCCCTGTTTTTTCTGTCGCGATAGGTATTCTATCAAAACAAACAAAGATAATAAATATTATTTTTGTAGCCGATATGTCTACAGAAAGCTGGATGGTGATAGTAAACCCCAAGGCGGGCAGCGGGCGCGGTCTGAAGGACTGGCCCGTGATTTCCAACCTGATGTACAACAGCGGGCTGAAGTTCACCTGCGTATTCACCGAGCATAAGTTCCATGCAATAGAACTGACGGTAAGCGCCATCAACAAGGGCTACCGCCACATAGTCGCCGTCGGAGGAGACGGAACCATCCACGAGGTTGTGAACGGAATCTTCATTCAGAAGGCAGTGCCTACCACCGATATTTACCTGGCCGTGATACCGGCCGGAACCGGAAACGACTGGATAAGGATGTATGGCATATCGAGCACTTATTCGGAGGCCGTGGACGCTCTTGTCCAGAAGAGGACCGTGCTGCAGGACGTAGGAAGGGTGGAGTTTCTTGAAACCAGGGTGCCCCATGTCAGGTACATGGCAAACGTGGCCGGTCTGGGCTTTGACGCAATAGTCAATCTCAAGTACAACAACCTCAAGGATGAGGGCAAGTATTCCAAGAACCTGTATCTGAGAAGCACTTTCAACACACTTCTTAAGTTCCGCAACAGCCATTTTGAGATTACCGCAGACGGGCAGCCGTTCTACAGCGGGCAGGTCTTTTCCGGAGCCGTGGGAATCGGAAGGTACAACGGCGGCGGAATGCAGCAGACTCCTAACGCCGCCATTGATGACGGCCTGCTGGACCTTACCGTAATCACGGATATGTCAAAGCTTAAGGTAATGCGGAAGTTCAGGCTTCTGTATTCCGGAAAGATTTATTCGCTGCCGGAAGTGCTTTTCAAGCAGTGCCGTACGATTGAGATCCACACCGAGCCTGAAACCAGGATCGAGATAGACGGGGAGGCGGTAGGAACGTCTCCGTTCAAATTCTCCCTCGTGCCCAAGAGCATCAGGGTAGTTGTGGGATCTTCCTACAAGATGTAGTTCTCAGGACGGATCGACATCTATGATTGTCTGAACCGGAAGCTTTACGATATCGATTACTTTCTTGAGGGCATCCTTGTTCTTTGCAAGGTTGGCGTCTTTTGCAAACTTTACGCTGAAGCATAGCTGATACTCGTCCCTGAGTTTTTCCATCCTTGGAGCAAAAGGTCCGCTGACCTCCACGGCCGAGAAGGCCCTGGAACTTTTAAGGACGTTGGCAAGGGAATTCGCAGCCGTTTCAAGTTTGTGGTAGTTCTTGTCGCGGAGGATGATGTTCACCAGCCTGACAAAAGGAGGGAAGCAGTACATGCTCCTTTCCGCCATCATGCTTCCGTCTGCCTTCTGGTCCGGGTTGGCAACACCTTGTGACATTGAGACTACCTCTTTTATGACAGGATGGTTCTTCTGGTTGGTCTGGATAACAAGTGAACCTCTTTCACTCCTGCGGCCACTGCGCCCAAGGAGCTGGATGAACAGTTGCATGGCCTTTTCATCGGCCCTGAAGTCCTGCTGGGAGAGAATGGTATCAGCCTGGATGACAGCCACAAGGGCGAGGTTTTCAAAGTCAAAGCCCTTGCTAGTCATCTGGGTGCCTACCAGGATGTCGGTCTTGCCACCGGCAAAATCGGCGAGCACCTTTTCGGCTTCTTTCTTGCTTTTGGCGATGTCTGCGTCATAGCGGGCGATGGAGGCGTTCGGAAAGAGTTCCCGGAGTTCTTCCTCTATCTTCTCGGTACCGGCCCCCCTGAGTTCCAGGGACTGTTCATGACAGGACGGGCATACTGGTGAATAAGGAGCCTTGTATTCGCACCAGTGGCATCTGAGGGTGTTGTCGTATCTGTGATAGCTCAGGGGCACGTTGCAGTGAGGGCACTTGAGCGGTTCTCCGCAGTTGGAGCACTGGACTACAGGAGAATAAGACCTGATATTCCTGAAAACCAGCACCTGCTTTTTCTCAGCGATGGTTTTTTCTATAAGATTTATCAGCTGCTGCGAGAAACTGCCTTTCATCTGACGGCTCTTGCGGGTCCAGATGGTGTCTATGACGGTAACTTCAGGAGGCGGAGACTGGAAATACTTCTCCGTCAGCCGGACTTTGGCAAATTTCCGTGTATAGCAGTTGTAAAGGCTTTCAAAAGACGGAGTTGCGCTGCCAAGCAGGACCTTTGCCCCAAGCATGCGGGCAAGGAACAGGGCAGCGTCCCTGCCATTATACCTCGGAGACGGATCCTCCTGCTTGAAGCTGGAATCATGCTCTTCGTCAACGATTACCAGCCCCAGGTTTTCCAAGGGCAGGAATACGGAAGACCTTGTACCCAGGACAACCACAGGCCTGCGCGGACATTGTTCAGTTCCCTTGAATGTGAGAACATCCCTGATGAGTTTCTTCACTGCCTGGGTAACGGAGGAGTGAAAGCAGAGGAGCCTCTGGCCGTAATGCTTCTTCAGCCTTTGGTGCAGATGGTTACCCATCGCGATTTCTGGTACGAGATAAAGGACGTCCTTTCCCTCGGAAAGGCATTTGTCCATGAGTTTTATGTAGATCTCGGTCTTGCCGCTTCCGGTAACGCCTTCCAGAAGCACGGTCTTCTCGTCCAGATGTTCAAGGATCTGGTCCATAGCCTTCTGCTGGGCTTCGGACAAGGCAACTTCATCCAGTCCGTCTTCAACGGAGCCCAGGATGTCCTCCGGCTTGCGGTGGGAGGAAACTTCCTGCTGCCTTACGGTAAGTATGGGGTAGGCGGCCTTGAAAACCTCTCCGGCAGAACACAGATAGTATCTGGCAATGATGTCCCAGAAACGGATTTCTCCGGCAGAGACGGCCGGTCTTTCCAAAACTTCCGCCAGGGGTTTTATCTCCAGGCTTCTGCTTTCATAAGGCAATTCATTCCAGGCGGCGCATCTCCTGACAACTCCCTGCAGGGTTCTCTTTCCGAACACTACGCTCACCCACGAGCCTGTCCGCAGGGTTTCCTGGCCTGCGGTAACTCCGTAGAACACTTCTCCTTCCCACTTTATCGGCAGTATGACCGACGCATAAAAAACAAATTGCCCTTCCATAGTTGCAAAATTAAAAATAATCTCTATATTTGCACTCCCAAACCGATGGTGTCATAGCTCAGTTGGTAGAGCAAAGGACTGAAAATCCTTGTGTCCCTGGTTCGATTCCCGGTGACACCACAGAAAAAAGAGACTCAGAGCGAGTCTCTTTTTCTTTTTCACGGTGTCAGGAATCATCCCTAAGGTCAAAGACACTACTTCACCTTGATGAAACCGTAGTCATCGTAGCGGGGTTCATCGTCTTCGTTGTCTTCATCATCTTCGTTCTCGCTGTCTTCTTGTGACTGAACGAACTTTTCCACATCAAGTACGATGATGATTTTGTCCAGCCCAACTGCATTGTCATCGATGCTTTCATAGAATCCGTTAATTATTGTGGTCTGTATCAGCAGAGGAATGCCATAGAGGTTGTCGGCAAGGAATTCTACCTGTCTGAGGTTGGTGAACCTTTTATCCTTCCCTTCCTCCCTGGCCTTTTCAAGGAGTTCTACGGCTTCTTCTTTTGTAAGATCACAACCCATGTAAGACAGGAAAGGCATTCCCGAGATAGCGGATATAGACTGGATGTTGAAAGGAGCGTCCCGTGAAGAATCAGTTTGTGACTGATCCCATGTCCATCCCATGATTACAGGGTGGGAATACCACGTACTGTCTATGTCGCAGAAGAGACTGTCTTTGTAAGAATATCTTTCTCCTTCGGCCATTTCATAGCCGCAGAACTGGAAAATCGAGTTCAAGCCGGAAATGGCCTGGGAAAGCAGGTAGCTGGGATCTTTCATGTATGAAAGGTCTTCAATTATCTGCTCTCTTGAAACATCTTCAGAACTTTTTGACATGGTGTCTGCAATGAAGGCCAGATTCTTTTCTGCCCTGGCTTTAAGGGTGTCAGGCTCCACATCGGAAAACAGATACCCGTCGTAAGAAACCCCCAGCCTGAGCGGATAGCCGTCTGAGAGGAGGTTTGTTGTCTGGCTGTAGCCGGGATCATCTGAAAAAGGGCCGGATTTTTTGAAGCTTCCCTGGATGTAATCAAACATTACATATTCTTTTTCGCGATTGTTTTCCACAACTTCAATGGCAAAATCCTTCTGAATACTCAACATCAAGACAGTATCCGTTATGTCACCTTTGTCGTTTGTGTTAAGCCGGGCTCGCTGGTACACGAGGTTGAAAGGCAGGACGTCTCCCTTCCCAATCACTTCCAGGAAGCGGAGCTTCATAGTGTCCTTCTGGGTTACCGTGGAATCCCCGGACCTTGAAAGCGTGTCCTGTGCCGGGACTCCGGAGGGAAGTGCCACCAGCATGAGAGACATCAGGAATGAGGTAAGAATTGTTTTCATATCGTTGCTTTTTACAGGATCTATCTGTCTTGAAACCTTTCCTTGATTGGTGAATTGTCGAGTATATCGAGATAGAACTCCCTGACCTTGTTCCACTCGTAGTAAGGAAACTTGTCGGTTTCTACGGGAAGGGTGGCTTCATGCTCGTTGAGCAGTACCTTTACAAGTACCGGAGCGTCCTTCTTTCCGTAGAATACGAACTGGAGGTTTCCTGCCTTTGGAATGTAATGCTCCATGTTCCACACATTGGCAACATTGTCATTGTCGGGTTCGTACACACCGGCTCCGTCAATGTCCATCAGTGAGCAGAGCGGCATCAGGTTGGAGTCGTGACCGAACCTCAGGGTTGCGCCGGCACTCCTCCTTCCGTTGGTTCCCACGAGGGCTATAGCCTTGTCAGCTGTCTGGATGATGTTCTTCAGAAGATAGGTCTGACGGTAAGGTGTAATCCTCTGACCCATATCGCTGAAGCCGGCATATCTGTATGAACTGAGGTTGCGGTAAAGGTTCAGCTGGTGCATCTCTTCCAATGTAACCACATCCATCAGGCTGATGTCCAGGTTTGTGTTCGGAAGGCTTATGGCCAGTTCCGTTATGTCATAGAAAAGGTTTGAAGCTGAATACTTCGGGAGTTTTTCAGGATTGTCCTTGAAGGCAAACTTCTCCTTGTAGACAGAAAACCAGGAGGTGTCCCTGACCAGGCTCATCACCAGCCTGTCGGTCTTGAATATCTTCTTGCGATAGGCGTTCAGGATTTCTGTATTCCTCGGATCCGAGGTTATCTTGCCAAAGAAATTGTCAGGATCCTGGTTGTTCAGGTAGTACATGTCGTGGTCTGAGGCATCGTTGGAGATGTTGAGCCCAGGGTTCAGTTCCTCGAGCCTCTGGCAAAAAGACTCCATGCTCAGGATGCAGCGTATAATGACTGTGGACCTGGCATCAACCGGAGCAGTTCCTTTGAAGACCTGCGGAAAGTTCCTGAACATCCTTCCAGCAATCTCCCGTTGCTGCAGTGCTCCAAGTTTTGTGAGTTCCCCGTATCTTCCCCTGACAGCCTGTTCTACCTTTTCAAGCCTTCCGAGCACGTCCTCGCCCAGAGGTGTCAGCATGCCTTCTTCTTTGGCCTTTGACAGGAAGGCTACTGGTTCCTTATATGTTCTGGTTGCAATCAGCCAGCGTGAGCCATGCCTTCCGTAATGGCTGATATAGAACGGCCTGTAGCCTTTTGGCGCCTTGGTCAGTGCCGGAATGGATGACGGATCCTGGTCCTGTATGGGATATGGCTGGTAGTCAGACAGCACAAGTCTTGGATTGGCCTGCACCTGTTCCCAGTCGGGCTGGGCATATACAGGGCTGGTCTGCTTTCCCTTGTAGGGCTGTGCCTGAATGCTCAGCGATGCCGCAAGTATGAGGATCGCTGAAGCAAAAAATCTTTTCATAGGTCTAAATAGTTAATTTTTCACCTTCGCTCTTGGCTATCACAACTGCTCCGCAGGCGTCTCCATAGGAGTTGGTAGCTGTCCTTGGCATGTCACACAGCTGGTCTATTGCAAGAACCAGTCCCATGGCCTCAAGCGGCAGTCCGGCTACGCTGAGGGCAATGCTGAGCATGACGAATCCGGCCATCGGGATACCGGCTGTACCTATTGCACTGAGCATTACGGTTCCAAGCACTATCAGCTGCTGGGTAATGCTCATGTCGATTCCGTAGACCTGGGCTATGAACAGAACGGTGACTCCCTCGTAAAGGGCTGTTCCGTTCATGTTTATGGTGGCTCCCAGAGGAAGTACGAAACTGGTTATCTTGTTGGATATACCGCATTTCATTTCACTGTCTCTCATGGAGATAGGAAGGGCTGCCCCGGATGAGCAGGTGGAGAAGGCCGTCAGGATTGCGGTACTCATCTTCTTCATGTGGCGGTAAGGGTGCTCCCTTCCCAGAAGGAAGACTCCTGCCGGGAGAACACCAAAGAACTGGATCAGCATTCCGGCCCATACCACCAGCAGATAGATTCCCAGCGAGCTTACGAGGTCTATGATGGAGTTTCCGGCATTGATCTGCTTGGCGAGCATGTTGCTCACAATGGCAAACACTCCGTAAGGAGCGAGCTTTATCACGAACATCGTGATTTTCATGATGACCTCGTTGATGGAGTTGCAAAGGTCTATCAGGACTGTCTTTGTCTTTTCTCCGCTTCTGGTGATGAAGAATCCGAAGATGATGGCGAAGAATATCACAGGCAGTATGTTGCCGGCGCTCATCTCCTTGAAGATATTGTCCGGAACAATGCTTATGATCTGGTCCACGAAGGTTGTCTGGCTCTTTCCCACGTTGGAAAGGTCTACGTTCTCAGGCATTGGAAGGTTGGCTCCCACTCCCGGCTTTATGAGGTTCACCAGCACAAGTCCTATTGCTATGGCTATTGCCGTGGTGGTCAGATAGTAAAGAAGGGTCTTTCCGGCAATCCTTCCAAGGTCCTTTGACGAATTGATGCTGGCCACTCCCACTACGAGCGAGGTGAATACCAGAGGTATGATAATCATCTTGAGGGCCCTGAGGAATATCTGGCCTGCCCAGTCTATGTATCCTGCATACTCCGGCAGTGTTATTCCGAAAACAGCACCCAGCAGAAGTCCTATGAGAATCTGCCAAGGTAAAGCTATCCTGAATTTTTTCATCGCGATAAAGAAGTTTTTGCTTGTAATGGGATTAGTACAGTTCAACCCCGTAAAGTTCTCTTACGCAGCCGTCTGCAAGAGCATCCAGGCTGCTGATATGCATCTTGGGATCAAGCCCCGTGGCGGCGTAGGCGATAGGGATCTCGGTGCAGGCTCCCACGATCGGCTGTTCTTTTATTTTCCAGAGCCCCTCTATGATAGGGCGGAACTTGCGTCCGGCCTCTTCTATCTTTCCGGCCTTGACCAGGTCGGTTACATCGTGGATGTCTACCTGGGTCTGATAGTCGGCAATGTCAAAGTTGTAGCCGCTGTCTTTTGCGTGCCTCTGGTAAAGGCCCGTCTTCATGGTTCCCAGGGTAGCTGTCAGCCAGGCTCCTGACGGAGAAACCTTGCTCACCTTGCGGATGGTCTCGTCTATGATGTGTATTACAGGCTTTGAAAGTTCGCTGCGGAATTCATCTATGAAGAAATGTGCCGTGTTGCAGGTTACGCAAAGATAGTCTGCCCCCCAATTGATCAGGGTCTCGAGCCCTTCCCTCAGATATGGCCGGGGATCAGGACCCTTGCCAAGGAGATAAGTTGTCCTGTCAGGGGTTTCGGTATATTCATACACAATCATGCGCGGATGTTCCTGATCGCAGTTTGCGGGATCTTTTTTTGCCAGCAGCATCAGAAAGTCTGCGGTGGCGGCAGGTCCCATGCCGCCCAGTACACCAAGTGTCTTGTCCGTCTTCATTATAGATATCAGTTTAACAGATAACAAATATACTCAAAATCTTATTTCTTATATTTGCAGCCCTAAAATCAATGCAAGGATGAGGAAGTTCAAGGGTCTGCTGCTGGCAATGCTGGCAAGTGCAACATTCGGATTCATACCGCTGTTTTCAATACCTCTTCTGAGGGGAGGGGTGGAGCTCGACAGCGTATGCTTCTACCGTTTTGCGCTGGCTTCATTTTTCATGTGGATCATCTGCAAGGTCAAGAAAGTAAGCCTCAGGTGCAGCGGCAGGGAAATAGCTGCGATGGGCATCCTTTCCATATTCTATGCGGCTACGAGTTTCTTCCTGACAGCCTCTTACAGATATATCTCCAGCGGAACCGCAACTACTATCCATTTCTTCTATCCGGTAGTGGTGGCCCTTGCCATGATACTGCTTTTTGGCGAGAAGGTTTCCTTCTGGAAGGTAATCGCGATAATGGCAGGCATTGCAGGAGTGTTCTTCCTCAGCGGCGGGGCATCCGGAGAGAAGGTATCCCTTACAGGCCTGATACTGGTGCTGGTTACGGTCATAACCTATCCAACTTACATAGTAGGGGTCAACAGGACTCCTGTGGTGATGAAGATGAACGGAATGAAACAGACTTTCCTGGTACTGTTCTTTTCGGCTGTCATATTCCTTGTAAACGTTCTTGTCAAGGGAGCGCATTTCAGCCCTCTGACCTCAGCCTCGCAGTGGGGTTATGCCATAGCCTTGGCTGTGATCCCTACGCTGGTGAGCGATTTTGCACTGATCTATGCCATCCAGATGGCCGGGAGCACCATCACGGCAATACTTGGCTGCATGGAGCCGCTTGTGGCGGTGTTGAACGGAATTGTTTTCTTCGGCGAAAAGTTCACCTCAAATTCACTTGTGGGAATGCTGCTGGTCTTTACGGCTGTGTTCATCATCATTCTCTGCTCCCGACCCCGCAAAACTGAAGAGGTTGGGAATGTTTAGGTGCAAAAATGCACTCGTTCCTCCCTTTTTCTTAAATTTGCCCGGAACTGCATACAATTATTTTATTTAACAGATACAATTATGAAAAGTTTGAAAGGTACCAAGACAGAAAAGAACCTTCTCTGTGCATTTGCAGGAGAGAGCCAGGCCAGAAACCGTTACACTTTCTTTGCAAGTGCTGCCAAGAAGGAGGGTTACGAGCAGATAAGCGCATTCTTCACTGAAACTGCAGACAATGAGAAGGAGCATGCCAAGAAGTTCTTCAAGTTCCTGGAAGGAGGCATGGTTGAAATCACCGCTTCTTTTCCGGCAGGAGTGATCGGCTCCACCGCAGATAACCTGAAGGCGGCCGCAGACGGCGAACTTGATGAATGGAAGACGGTCTATCCGGAGTTTGCCAGGATTGCCAAGGAAGAGGGATTCCCTGAGATAGCCAAGTGCTTCAAGGAAATCGCCGTGGCAGAGAAGGCCCATGAGAAGAGATACCGCGCCCTGCTCAAGAACCTCAAGGGAGGTAAGGTGTTTGCAAAGGACGAGGTAGTGGTCTGGAAGTGCCGCAACTGCGGATATGTGTTCAAGGGAAAGAACGCTCCTAAGGAGTGCCCTGCATGCCAGCATCCTCAGTCCTATTTTGAGGTTAAGGTAGAAAACTATTAAATCTGTACCGTTTGAAAGAAGGATCTTCCGGAAAGCCATCTGCCGCAGGTTTTGGCAGACGGCTTTCCTATTGTGTGAATGAGGCTCTTCCGGGAGCCCTGAAGACAATATGGTGGGTGGTCAGGATCACTGCCGTAGTTTCCGTTGTCATCTATGTACTGAGGCTGACGGGGGCTTTGCCATGGCTCAGCCGCAGCCTTTCACCCGTGATGAGTTTCATAGGCCTTCCCGGTGAGGCCTCGCTGGCCTATGTCAGCGGTTACTTCGTCAACGTCTACTCGGCAATTGCGGCCTGTGCATCGTTGAATCTCAGTGCCAGGAGCATAACCATATTGGCCGTACTGGTCTTGTGCTCGCACAACATGATAGTTGAAACCGCGGTTCAGAAGAAGACCGGCTCATCAGTGCTCAGGATAGTTCTGGTGAGGACGCTGAGCGGACTCGGCCTGGCTTTCATCCTCAACAAGATTCTTCCTTTTGAAGCTCAGGGCAGCATAGGACAGGTGGTCCAGGAGAACTTGACCCTTGAGGACAGCCTGCTTCCATGGGCGCTATCGCTGCTCAAGCTCTGCCTGAAGATCGCGGTTATCATCCTGCTGCTTTCCATCCTTCAGAAGATCCTGGACGAGTTCGGAATCATGAAGGTCCTGACCTCCGTGGTAAAATGGCCCATGAAGCTGTTCGGCCTCAGCCAGAAGTCATCTTTCCTCTGGATAGTGGCAAACACCCTTGGCCTGGCCTACGGGGCGGCGGTAATGTTCCAGGAAAAGGAAAGCGGGCACATCGGCGACCGCGACATCCAGCTTCTGAATACGCACATCAGCATATCCCACAGCAACATAGAAGACCTTATACTGTTTGCTTCCATTGGCGGAATCTGGTGGGTCATCCTGCTTTCAAGGTGGGCGGCATCGCTTTTTCTGGTATGGGCCCAGAGGCTGGAGTTTTATATTCGCGATAGATTTACTAAATTTGCAGGCTAACTGTTTTTTTAGAGTTAATGGAGAGGATTAGAGTTCTGATAGCAGGCAGCGGACCTGCAGGATATACTGCCGCCATATATGCCGCAAGGGCCAACCAGGCTCCTGTGGTATACGCCGGCATGGAGCTGGGCGGTCAGCTGACAACTACCACGGTTGTGGAGAATTTCCCGGGTTTCCCGGAGGGTATAGACGGTACCGTGCTGGTAGACAACATGCGCCGTCAGGCAGAAAGGGTAGGGGCACAGATCCGTACTGGTACGATCACTTCCTGTGACCTCTCCTCCCGTCCTTTCAAGGTAACCATAGACGGTTCCGTAACAGTTGAGGCCGACAGCCTGATCATTGCAACGGGGGCAAGTGCCAAGTATCTGGGCATTCCCGGAGAGCAGGAGTTCAGGGGGAGCGGGGTGAGCGCCTGTGCTACATGTGACGGTTTCTTCTACCGCAAGCAGGACGTGGCCGTCATAGGCGGAGGGGATACCGCTTGCGAAGAGGCTGTATATCTGGCCGGTATGTGCCGTAAGGTATACATGATAGTCAGGAGGGACCAGATGAGGGCTTCCAAGGCCATGCAGGATAAGGTTGCTTCAAAAGACAACATAGAGGTTCTGTGGAACAGCCTCCCGAAAGAGGTTGAAGGAGACCTCAAGGGAGTGAATGGCATAAAGATTGAAGACAAACTGAGCGGAGAAACCAGGACGGTTCCGGTTTCCGGAGTGTTCCTTGCCGTAGGGCACCATCCGAATTCTGAGGTTTTTGCTCCTTGGGTAAAAACGGACAAGGATGGTTACATTGTCACCGAACCTGATTCTCCAAAGACCAACATCGCTGGTGTTTTTGCCGCCGGAGATGTTATGGATGTGCATTATAAACAGGCTATTACGGCTGCTGCATCCGGATGCAGGGCCGCCATTGAGGCGGACCGCTTCCTCCAGGGCCAATAAAAGATACGAGATGAGAAAATTTCAAGCTACAGCTGCTCTGCTTCTTCTGGTGCTTGCCATGTCGGGATGCAAGAGTTACTATGAGTCTTTGTTCCGTACTCAGGACCTTGACGAAAGGTTCAGGGGTGCCATGTATTACTACGACAAGGGAAAGTACCGCAAGGCTGCAGCCTTGTTCGAGAGCATGGTTTTCCTTTCACAGGGAACGGACAAGGAAGACAGCGTACAGTTCTACAACGCCATGAGCAATTACCGCTACGGTGACTACATCACAGCTGAGGCGAATTTCAACAAGTTCCTTGAAGTGTTCCCGAGAAGTACCATGTCTGAGGAAGCAAAGTTCCTCAGGATCAAGTGCCTGTATGAAGGAACCTACAGATGGGAGTTGGATCAGGTGCCAACTCAGAAGGCCATGTCCACGATAGCAGAATTCATGTACGACAACCCTAAGAGCGAGTACTATGACGTGTGCAAGGCCATGATGGATGAATTTGGAGAAAGGCTTGACCGCAAGGCTTATGAGGGTGCCAAGCTTTATTATACGATGAAGGACTACAAGTCTTCCCACTATGCTTTCAAGACGGTCCTCAGGGAGAATTCCGATAACCGCTACCGCGAGGAAATCCTCTATTACACCGCACTTTCATCCTACAAATACGCTTTCAACAGCATCAGGGAAAAGCAGAAGGAAAGATACATGACCTTCATAGACGACTACTACAACTACATAGGCGAATATCCAAGGGTGAGTGAACGCAAGGAGCTGGACCAGATGTTCGTAAAGGCCCAGAAGTATGTGGGACTCAAGACCGGCCTGGATTCCGCCCAGGTGGCTGCCGCTGCACAAGTTGCAAAGGAAGAGGCTGTTACGCCAAGATCTTCCAAGAATATACGTGCAGACCGCCAGAACACAAGGAGGGCCATCAAGGAGGCAAAGAAGGCTGTGAAGGAGGCCGAGAGCCGCAGTTCGGTTGCCAGGAAGGTAAATGAGGACATTTCAGGAACCCAGAAGCAGAACGAGAGGCGCAAGGCACGCAAGGAGAGGGCTGAGGCCATGAAGCTCTACGAGCAGGCAAAGGCCAAGGCCAAGGAAGAAAAGGAAAAGAACAAGGAAAATTAGAAATATTATTTGCAGTATATGGAAGAAAAGAAAGTTACAAAGGTCCCTGACAACACCGTCACCAGAGACGTCATCAAACTGTCAGAGCCTACAGGAAACATCTATGAGTCTGTTGTGATTATAGCCAAGAGAGCCAACCAGATAGCCGCAGCCCTGAAGAAGGAGCTGAGCGAAAAACTGGAGGAGTTCTCACAGGCAAACGTTGCAGACACCCTGGAAGAGACTTACGAGAACAGGGAGCAGATAGAGATTTCACGTCATTACGAGAAGCTTCCCAAGCCAACTCTTACAGCTATCAAGGAATTCCAGGACGGAGAAATATACTGGCGCAAGATTGAGTCTTAGTGCTTGAAAGGCTAACCATACAGAATTATGCTCTCATAGAGAGCCTCGACATCGAGTTTCCTGATGGTCTGGTGATTATGACAGGAGAGACAGGTGCCGGCAAGTCCATCTTGCTAGGCGCCGTTTCTCTTTTATCAGGCGGAAAGGCTGATCCTTCCGTCCTCCGCGACAGCACCAGGAACTGTGTGGTTGAAGCCGTATTTGACGTGGAAGGCGGGCAGAGAATACTCAGAAGGGTGATTTCTCCTGCAATGCGCTCCCGTTTTTTCATAGATGACGAGCCTGTTCCGGCTTCCAGGATGGCCGAGGTATCCTCTGCTCTTGTGGACATTCATGCCCAACACAGCAATCTCCTGCTTTCACACCGCAGTTTCCAGCTTGACATGATAGACGGTTTTTGCGCAAACAAGAAGCTTCTGGATGATTACAGGGCTGAGTATGAAGCTGTCAGGAACCTGGAAGAGGAACTGGGTAAACTGGAACAGAAAATCAGCAAGGCGGAGTCTGATTCTTCCGCCATCGCCGAGGATCTTGGAAAGCTTGAAGGGGCTAATCTGGAAGAAGGAGAACTGGAAGCCCTCGAGTTGGAGCAGAAGCAGCTGGAGAATGCCCAGATGCTTAAGGAAAATGCCGGTGGAGCCGCCGCCGTCCTCGACGGTGAAGACGGTTCCGTGGTGCATAATCTCAAGGAAGTGCTCAGGAGCGTGGAAAGGCTTTCATCCTTGGTTCCAAAAATGGAACCCCTTGGCTCCAGGCTGGAGAGCTGCCGCATCGAATGTAAGGATATAGCCTCTGATCTTCAGCAGTTTGCAGATGGATTGTCTTCATCGCCGATGCGGATGAGCCAGATAGAGGAGAGGCTGGATTTGCTTTATTCACTGATGAGGAGATTCTCCCGCAAGGATGTTGCAGGGCTGATTGCTCTCAGGGATGAACTGAAGGCCTCTGCGGTTGACGTGGATGAACTGATGTGGGAGAAGAAGAAACTTGAAAAAGAACTGGATACCCATATCCGCCGCAGAAGTGAACTTTCTTCATCCCTTACCTCCAGAAGGTCTGCCGGGGCTGAAAAGATCCAGAAAATCCTGCAGGAAAGCATCAGGAACCTTGAAATGCCTTCAGCACGTATTTCGGTGGAACTTGAGCGTACCTCTGATTATACGCCGGACGGGGCGGACGATCCGAGGATATTGTTTACCGCCAACCCCAAGGAGAAGATGGTGGAGCTGAACAAGGTTGCAAGCGGGGGTGAACTGTCGAGGATAATGCTGTGTATCAAGAGCCTGATGGCCTCACACATGAAGATGCCTACCATGTTCTTTGACGAGATAGACGTGGGAGTTTCAGGAAGTGTGGCAGACAAGATGGGGCGCCAGATAGTGAGCATGGGGCAGAACATGCAGGTCATAGCCATAACGCACCTGCCTCAGGTGGCCAGCAAGGGAGTGGCTCACATAGTGGTTTACAAAGACACTTCGGAAGACGGCCGCAATACCGTGCACCTGCGTTACGTCAAGGGGCATGACAGGGTGATGGAGATAGCACGTCTTCTCAGCGGAGAAAAGACTACGGACCAGGCAGTGGCAAATGCCAAGGTGCTGCTTGGCACAGATAGATGATTTTTTAAAACTTGATATTATGAGACTGATTATCCAGAAGTCGTATGCAGACATGTCCAAATGGGCTGCATCGCTGATCTTGAAAAGGATCACGGATTTCAAACCGACACCTGAACATCCTTTTGTTCTGGGTCTGCCGACCGGTTCCACTCCTATAGGAACATACAAGGAATTGGTTAATTTCTACAAGGAAGGCAAGATTTCCTTTAAGAATGTGGTTACCTTCAACATGGATGAGTATGTGGGAATTCCTGAGAACCATCCGGAAAGCTACCATACTTTCATGAGGGAGAACTTCTTCAATCACATAGACATTCCGGCAGAGAACATCAACATACTTGACGGAAATGCCAAGGACCTGCTTGCTGAATGTCAGAAGTACGAAGACAAGATAAGGTCTTACGGCGGAATCAATCTTTTCATGGGCGGAATTGGACCGGACGGCCACATAGCCTTCAATGAGCCGGGTTCTTCACTTACCTCCAGGACCCGTCTGAAGTATCTGACAACAGATACCATAATAGCAAACTCAAGATTTTTCAACCACGACATCAACCTGGTGCCGAAGACCGCCCTTACGGTGGGTGTTGGAACCATCATGGATGCCCAGGAGGTGATGATCCTGGTAAACGGTCATAACAAGGCCAGGGCTCTTCGTCATGCAGTTGAAGAAGGAATCAGCCAGATGTGGACCGTGAGCATACTTCAGATGCACAAGAAGGGCATAATCGTTTGCGACGATGCCGCAACCGTGGAGTTGAAGGTAGGAACCGTCAACTACTTCAAGGATATAGAAAAAGGAGACTTCTAATTCTGCTCCGAAGTTATCGAGTAATCCGGATTGAAATAGATCTTGGTGGCTGCTGTATTGACATAGCCTCCCTCCGGATTACGGGTAAACCTGAATTTCTGCTGCAACAGATCGAGTTGCAGCAGATTTTTTTCCATATAGTCTGCAGCTATGCTGTTCTCAGGGTCCTCGGCGCATTCCCTCAGGCCTGAAAGAAGGTTCTTGCAGAAGAAGTAGACTATGTCATAGCCGTTGAATGAGTTGGCTCTCGGCTCGCATCCGTACAAAGACCTGTAGGCACGTATGAACTGCCTTACGTCTTCGCGGTTGAGGTCTACGTTGTAAGGCATGCAGATCCTGGTGTTGTACTTGAAGTACAGGCTCATGTCCAGTGATTCAAAGCCCTTCCACTTTGGGGTTCCGAACAAGGTTACCTTCTCGGGTGGAATCATCTTGATGTCTATCTGGCGGAGGATTTCTGCCGTCAGTCCTTCTGTATAGGTCTGGACTATGATTATGTTGTCCATGTCTCTTCTGACTGCGCTCAGTGATGAGGAGCCTCCGCAGGAAGTAACGCTGGCGCCCTTTTCCTCCAGGACATTCTTTAACATCTCAGACTTGTATGCATCGGCCGAGGATGTGCTGTAGACGATTATGATGTTTGGATTAGGAGCCTTGGAAGATTCTTCTATGACCATATCTGCCAGAGCCTCCACCTGTCTTCTCGTGGAGAGGGCGGCCTGGAACAGGTAAGGGCATTCTCCAAGCAGGCTGTCGGCTGCCGCATCCAGAGGAGATACTATAGGGATCCTGAGGCTGTTGGCAACAGGAACAATTTCTTTGAGGGCCTCATATCTAATAGGGCCTATGATAAGGTCAGCCTCCCTGATCTTTTCGCTTTCGGCCACTGAAGATATGTCGTCTGAATAATCCAGGACATTGAGCTTGATGTTCCCGCCGGCGAGCTTTATCTGTTCAATTGCCATGAGGGCTCCGCTGTAGAAATCCATGTAGTTGGCATTCGGCTTCCCACCTGTGTTCAAAGGCAGCAGTAGGGCAACCGTCCTGGACTTTCCAACATTGAGTTCCGGCATGGAGTATGTCCTTGGAAAATCAGTTTCAGGGTCTGGATTCTGAGTGGTTGCCACAGTATCGTTCTGCGTCGGAACGTCAGCAGTATCTGAAGGATTATCCGTGTAAGTGGTGTACGGAGCATCCTTTTTCCTCACAGGAATCCTGAGCCTCTTGATTTTTTTCAGGCTTTCTGTCTTCATGCCGTTGAAAGCCATGATGGCACTCTTCTCAACTCCGTATTTCTCAGCGATGTCATCCAGGTTCTCCAGCCATCTAACCTTGTGGTTTATGAAATTCTCCTGGTCATATCCGGACAGGTCTACCTGTGGGGCAGCTTCCTGGTTTTCTTTCTGTTGCAGGCCGGAAACCGGAATGTAGAGCAGCTGACCTTCCTTCAGACCGCCGCTGATGACAGGATTCAGCCTCTGGAGCTCGTCTGCGGTGATGTTGTATGCCTTGCATATGGAGTATATGGTCTCTCCTCTCTTTACACTGTGGACATACATCTTTTCTCCCTTGACGCTGACAATCTGGTCTGAGATGGTGATCTTTACCTGTGAAAGGGCAAAAGAAGGGGCCAATGCCATGATTGCAACGGCAAGCAGACGCAGGCAAAAGCCTGACATGCGGTTTCCGAGGTACTTTTTCATAACTAGAGCCTTGCCAACATGTTCTTTACGTTTTCTTCTATTCTTTCAAATATGTCGTTGTCGTACGGATACTTGGAGAACTTTTCTCCGGTAACGGCTTCGTAGAGTTCTATGTAACGGTCTGAAATGCCGGCTACTATGCTGTCTGTCATCTCAGGCAGCTTGTCGCCCTGCCTTCCCTGGAAACCGTTGTCCATGAGCCACTCCCTGACAAATTCCTTGGAGAGCTGTTTCTGCGGTTCTCCGGCATCGAACCTCTCCTGATAACCGTCGAGATAGAAATATCTTGATGAATCAGGGGTGTGGATTTCGTCCATGAGGCATACCTCGCCGTTCAGCAGTCCGAACTCGTACTTGGTGTCTACAAGAATCAGACCTCTCTGGCGGGCGATCTGGGTGCCTCTTTCAAATAACTTGAGTGCGGCCTGTTCAACCTTTTCGTAAATGTCTGCAGGTATGAGCCCCCGGGCGATTATTTCTTCCTTGGAGATATCCTGGTCGTGTCCGCCTATCTCAGCCTTTGTGGTAGGGGTCACTATCGGATGGTCGAACTTCTGGTGTTCCCTCATGCCTTCAGGAATATCCACTCCGCAGATCTGCCTTGCTCCGGCCTTGTAGCTCCTCCATGAACTGCCTGTCAGGTATCCTCTGACTATCATCTCCACCGGCAGCGGCTGGCACTTGTAGCCCACAGTCACCATAGGATCAGGGCATGCTATCTTCCAGTTAGGGACTATGTCCGTTGTAAGGTCCAGGAATTTAGCGGCTATCTGATTGAGAACCTGTCCTTTGTATGGGATTCCTCGAGGCAGTACCACATCGAATGCAGATATTCTGTCTGTAGCAACCATGACCATATACTTGTCCTGGATGAAGTATACGTCTCTTACCTTACCTGTGTATTTTCCGGTGAGGTTCTTGAAATCGAAATCGGTTCTTACTATGGAATCCATTTTATAATGTATTTATGAAGTTTTCCAGTTTATCTGCAAAAGACTCCCAGCTCAGTTCCTTCTTGAGGCGGGAGATGTTGTAAAGATACTCTTCTTTCTTGTTTTCTGCAAAGTATTTCCGGATGGCCTGTGCAATACCCTCCGGTGATATGCTTTCAGCCAGCAGCCCGGTTCCTGCCTCTCCAACGCTTTCTATAAGTCCTCCGACCGGTGTGGTTATCAAGGGAACGTCAAAATTCCATGAGATGGAACTGATGCCGCTCTGGGTGGCGGACCTGTAAGGAAGTACGCTCAGGTCAGCGGCACTGAAATAAACCTTGACATCTTTGTCCGGAATGTATTTGTCGTTGAGGATCAGGTTGCTTCTTATAGGTGCAAAACGTTCGGAATCAATTATCTGGCGGTATCTGTCAAAGCTGCCGTAGCATTCTCCGGCAACTACCAGGGTGTAGCTGCCGTCCAGAAGCGTCATGGCTTCAAGCAGAAGGTCAAGCCCTTTGTATTCTCTGATGAGTCCGAAGAAAAGCAGCACCTTGCGGTCCATGACCTGTTGGTCGGTGCCCTGCATTCCAAGCTGCCTCCTGGCCCTCAGGGTGTCTGTCCTCTCTCCGAAATTTGAGTACAGAGGGTGGGGGATGGTCTGGCTTCTCACACCGGGGCAGATCTGCTGAAGCTGCTCTTCCACGGCGTGGCTGAGTGTAACGATCCCGCTCTGCCTTCTTACAAAGTATCGGGCGAGCGGGATGTCAAAGAAATGCTTCTCGTGAGGAATTATGTTGTCTGCAACGGCAACCGTCCTGAAATCTTTCCTGCCCTTCTTTTCCAGGATTCTGGAAACCTTTCCGCACACGCTTCCAAGCGAAGGGGCAAAGTAGCTCATCCAGTATCTTGTCAGCAGGACATCCGGTTCGAATCCGGCTATGGCCCTGGCTGTGGACGAATAGGTTAAAGGATTGGCCGTATCCAGAACCGCAACGCTTTCTACCGGGCGGGCATCGTCATCCTCGGAAACTTTCTGGGTCTTTCCTGGAAAGAGGATGCCGGGATACTGCCTTTTGAAGTTGAACGCCTTAACTGTGTGCTTCTTTGAAAGTTCTTCCAGCAGATAGGTGTTGAACTGCGATATCCCTCCCCTGAAAGGGTAAAAGCAAGAAAGTATTGCAATCCTCATCTAATCAGGCTATTTTGCCTTTTCAGCCTCAGGCTTTTCTTCAGCTTTAGCTTCAGTTTTATTCTCGGTTGTCTCCTCAACTGCCACAGCGTTCTTCTTGTTCTTCACGTACTCGTTGTTGAGCCCTTCGATAACCTCTGCAGTGATGTCCAGTGTAGGGTCTGCGGTAAGAACGGTTGTAGCAGCATCAGTGGTGGTGAGGATCATGGCAAACTTCTTCTCCTGGTTGTACTTGGCAATGTAGGTCTGGATGGCGTCCATCACCTTGTTGAACATAACAGCCTGTTCCTCCTGGATTTCAGCCTCTTTCTGGGCGGTCAGGTTCTGCAGGTCTGCCTGACGGTTGGTCAGGACCTGGTTTCTCTCCTGTGCTTCTGCCTGAGTCAGGAGGCCTTTGTTTATCTTGTTGGTGAAATCGTTGGCTGCTTTCTGGAAATCTCTTCCCTTTGCCTGGAGTTCGTTCTGGATCTTCTGAACCTTCTCTTCAAGCTCGCTCTTGAGGTCGTTGAACATGTCGTAGCTGTTAACTACGGAATCGAGCTGGAGATATACGATGCTTCCTGCTGCAGGGGCGTTCTTTTCTCCGTTGGATGCGGCAGGGTTCTGGTTCTGGTTGCATGATGCTGCAAATGCCAATGCAAGTGCAAAGCAAAGGAATGTCTTGATTTGTTTCATCATTGAAATATGTTACGTTAATAATATTCTAACAACAAGCCACAAATATACGCAAAAAAACTATCTCAATTCTCTGCGATATGCCTGTACGGTATTTTCAAGGCCCAGATACAGGGCGTCGCAGATAAGGGCATGGCCTATGCTCACCTTGTGTACAGAACTCCCGATGCGTACATCAGCGCTGCGGACGTGGTCCAAGTGGAGGATGAGAATGGAACACCTCTTAAGACGACCGGAAACACTTCTGATGCTACGGCAGCACAAGGCGTGCGTGTGGAACTTATGCCCGCACCCAAGGCTGAGGATATAGCCTCCAACGGTGCTGTGGACGAAGCTGCATTAAAAACGGCCTTGGATGTCTGGGTACAAAATTGTAATACCGTTCTCAGCAAATATGAAGGCATGGAGTCCAACAAGGCGGCAATAGAGGTGCTTGCAGGGACTGACTACGCCACCTTTACCAGTAAGGATATCCACGCGGTAGAAGACAGTGTGATACAACTCTTGGACCGCTGGGCGAAAACCCAATATGTCGACTCCCAAGCTAGTTTAAGCACTGATGACCAGAAAATTTTTGATGTACTGGCCAGCTATTGCCTGATTCCAGGGATCGTCGAGGGCAGCCCCTTCCTCATGGCAGACCTGATCACCTTGCGCAAAAAAGTCATCTTTGATCCTCCCGTTGCCGCCTATACTGCTTATGTGAACCTGCTGGAC
>CACZFO010000020.1 GCA_902780455.1 uncultured Bacteroidia bacterium
CCTTACGGCGGTCCAACGGGTTCCGAAACCGCCGTAGAACATGATGAATATCAAGGCGCACGTACAGAAATTGTGGGCTAGCTTGAAGTCATTCATCTGGAACGGTATGTCGGTTATACCGAAGATGGCGCCAAGAAGGAGGAAGGCAAGAAGTGCCGGAACCCCCAGGCGGGTGGAAATATTGTTAAGCCCTATGCTTATGAACAACACCAGAGCACCGATAAGCAGGAATAGAGTAACCATATATCAAAGAAGCACTGAAATAGTTTCTTAGAGACACATTTTGTAAATATTCTCGACATCTTGCTGGTTGAGCGGAATGAAACCAGGCAGAGTGCCGCCGTTGACGGCTTTTTCAGCCATCTGGGCAAAATGTGTCTGGTCTATTCCAAGCTCTGTCAGCGTGCTCTTCAGTCCAAGGGTTCCAAAAAGGAAACTGCTCAGACTTTCAATCGCCTTGTGGGCAATGTCCATCGGAGCAAGAGCGGGGTCTATACCGAATACGTTGGTTCCGAACTGTGCGAATTTGGATACTGTAGTTTCATTCAGGCAGTACTCCATCCATCGCGGAGTAAGTATGGCAAGGCCGAGGCCGTGGGTGATGTCATACACGGCAGAAAGCTGGTGCTCCATCGGGTGGCAGCTCCATGCCTGGCGTTTTCCGCCGTCGATGAAACCGTTTATGGCCCAGGAAGATGTCCACATGAGGTTTGCTCTGGCCTCGTAGTTTTCAGGTTCCTTCATTGCAACAGGAGCAAACTTTATGACGGTCTTCATCAAGCCCTCCATGAAGCAGTCCAGCATGTAGAGGTCCGTGTTTACGTTGAAATAGACTTCAAAGATGTGGCTGAGCATGTCCGCCGCACCGCATGCTGTCTGATAAGGACTTACGGTAAAGGTGTTTGTAGGGTCAAGGAACGAGGCTTTTGGGAGCATAGGCGGGTACATGGCTCCTATCTTGTCGTTGGTTTCAGGGTTGCTGATAACTCCGCCGCAGTCCATCTCGCTTCCTGTTGCCGAGAGGGTGAGGATGCTTACAATAGGAAGGGCTTTCTCTACCGGAACCCTTTTCTTCATGTCAAAGAAATCCCACGGATCAAAGTCTACCAGAGCGCCTGCAGCCATGAACTTTGTGGCGTCTATCGTAGAACCTCCGCCCACTGCAAGAAGTACGTCTATCTTGAGGTCTTTGCACATCTGTGCGCCTTTCCTCACCGATGCAATTCTTGGATTAGGCTCGATTCCGGACAGTTCGTGAAGCTCGAGTCCGGCTTCCTTAATCTCCTTCACCACTTTGTCATACAGGCCGGTTCTCTTGATGGAACCGCCGCCGTAGGTCAGCAGCACCCTGTTTCCCCACTTCTTCAGCTCAGGACCAAGGTTCTTCAGCTGATCCTTTCCGAAATATACCCGGCACGGTATGTCGTAAATGAAATCGCTTATCATGGCTTTGGACGGATCAGAATTTCAAAGATTCAACCCAGGCTTTGACATCTTCGTCAGTGGCTCTGTTGAGAACCTTTCCTGCAGTCCATTTCACGGCCGGATACTGCTCCTTGAACTGGGCGTTTGCCTTGTCGATGGTGCTTCCGCCGGAAGTGGCAAAGAATACTACGTTCTTGCCTGAGAAATCATAAGTCTCAAGGAAAGTGTTGATAATGGTAGGGGCGGTGTACCACCATACAGGGAAACCGATGTAGATCGTTCCGTAATCACCGGCGTTCTCAAGGTCCTTGACGATTGCAGGGCGGGAGGTCTTGTCGGCCATCTCCACGCTGCTTCTTGAAGTTTTCACCGTCCAGTCCAGGTCTTCTGAGGTATATGGTACTTCAGGCTTGATTTCGTAAAGGTCTCCTCCTGTTGTATTTGCAACTTTCTCAGCCAGTGCCTTGGTTGTTCCTGTTGCTGAGAAATAAGCTACCAGTGTCTTCATTTGCTTTTCCTCCTGATTGTTGTTCTGCTGTGATTTCTTGTTCTGGCCGCATGATACAAATACCATTGCCAGTGCGGCGATCGTGAGAATGAATCTTTTCATATTTGTTTCTATTTATTTATTCGATGAATTCTAACAAATGTAGTGAATTTTCTTCAACTATGCCTTAAGGGTGCGCATTGCGTTTAGTACTGCCAGGACGGTTACTCCCACATCGGCAAACACGGCCATCCACATAGTTGCCACGCCCAGGGCTGCAAGAACCAGTACGGCAAGCTTTATCCCCACTGCCAGCCAGATGTTCTGCCGGGCAATTGACAACGTACGTCTGGCAATCTTTATGGCGGTGGATATCTTTGACGGCTTGTCATCCATGAGCACTACGTCCGCGGCTTCAATGGCGGCGTCGCTTCCAAGGGCGCCCATCGCGATTCCCACATCCGCCCTTGCCAGTACCGGAGCATCGTTTATTCCGTCTCCTACAAAAGCCAGGGTTCCTTTTTTTAGCAGTTGTTCAACGATTTGCACCTTGTCTGCCGGGAGGAGTTCTGCATGGTACATCGAAAGGTTCAGCTTCTGTGCAATCTGCCCTGCAACTTCCCTGCGGTCTCCGGTGAGCATGACGGTATCCTTGATTCCAAGATCGCGGAGGCTGGAAATCGCCTGTGCGCTGTCTTCTTTCAACTGGTCGTTGATGACGATGTGGCCGGCATAGTTTCCGTTGACGGCGATGTGTATGATAGTTCCGTCGTGGTGGCATGGATGCCACTTCACGCCAATGGAATCCATGAGCTTGGTGTTGCCGACATAAACGGTATCGGATCCTATCCTGGCTTTAGCTCCCTTGCCTGCAATCTCCTCAATTTCTGATACATGGCAACCATCGGTCGCCTCCTGCGGAAAGGCATCCCTGAGTGCTCCTGCAATAGGATGTGTGGAAAGATGCTCCACGTGAGCCGCCAGATGCAGCAGATGCCTGGAAGCTGAATCCGAGAAGAGGGCCGGATGGCACTCCTGGGAATGGGAACTGTCATGGCAGTTATCGGGATGAACAGCCTCAACTGCAAACTTTCCACGGGTGAGGGTTCCGGTCTTGTCAAACACAACGGTCCTGACCTTAGACAGTATGTCCATGAAAGAGGCGCCTTTGATCAGTATTCCCTGGCGTGAAGCCCCTCCGATTCCTCCGAAGAAGGTAAGCGGAACGCTTATGACCAGGGCGCAAGGACAACTTACAACAAGAAACATCAGGGCCCTGTACAACCAGGTTGGGAAAGAATCCGTAAAACTGCCGCTGAGCAGCGGAGGCAGGAATGCCAGTACGATGGCTGCAAATACGACTATCGGAGTGTATATCCTTGCAAAACGGGTGATGAAAGCCTCGCTTCTGGACTTCTTTTCAGCTGCATTCTCTACAAGGTCTATGATCTTTGATGCAGTACTTTCTCTGAAAGATTTGGTTACTTTGACCTTGATGGCTCCGGACAGGTTCACGCATCCCGATATGACCTCATCTCCAACCGTGGCTTCCCTTGGAATGCTTTCTCCCGTAAGGGCAACCGTATTGAGCGAGGTGCTTCCCAGGGTAATCAGTCCGTCCAGCGGCACTTTTTCTCCTGGCCGGATAATGACGGTTTCTCCTATGGCTACTTCTTCTGGGCTGACCTCCAGCATGTTGCCGCCCCGTTCGACATTAGCCTTGTCCGGCCTTATGTCCATCAGGTGAGCTATGCTCTTTTTGCTCTGCCCTTCGGCGTAACCTTCAAACAACTCTCCCACCTGGAAGAACAGCATAACAAAGACAGCTTCCGGAAACTGGGTTTCAGCCCCTGGCAGGAAGCCTATGCATAGAGCACCTATCGTGGCAACTGACATCAGGAAATCCTCGTTGAAGGCATCTCCTTTCATTAGCCCTTCAGCAGCTTCCTTAAGGGTTTC
Organism: uncultured Bacteroidia bacterium; assembly: GCA_902780455.1. Lineage (GTDB taxonomy): Bacteria > Bacteroidota > Bacteroidia > Bacteroidales > UBA932 > Egerieousia. The sequence continues at coordinate 3,872 of CACZFO010000020.1, forward strand.
CCAACCTACCAGAAGATAAGGAACCAGATACACCAGAAGCAGCTGCCAGGTATTGAGGTTGCATTTCTTTTCAACGATGACGGCGACAGCCAGCAGTATGACTGTTGTGATGATAATTATCAGCCGGCTTTTAAGTCCGTCGTGATCATGGTGCTCATGATGATGCTCATGCCCATGATGATGCTCGCAGCATTTGTCGTGAAGATTATTTTCGTGACTTTCAGACATAACTACTCTCCCTTTATGATTAACCAGTGACCTCCCTTGTTGCAACCCTGGCGCCTGATTATGCCATCGGCCTTGAGGTTTGCCAGCTGTTTTTCCACAGCCTTCTCGGTAACGCATACTTTCTGGGCGAGAACCTTTGCCGTAACGTGCTTGTCCTGAGCGATCAGCATCAATATCTTGTCTCTTGTTTTGAGATTCTTCCCAGATACGGCTTCTTTCTGCCCAGCCTCTTCCAGCCACGGCTCCTTCTGCCCGGCATTTGTTGCGCCCGGCGTAATGAACTGAGATATAACGGAATCTATGGAGTTTGCAATCTCAGAAGCCAGACGATCCCTGAATTCTTGGAAATCAATCTCCATTTGCTCGTCATTATCTGTAAGCAGCACTATTTTTTCGACTTTTTCCATATTTTATCTTTCCAGTTGACCTTTAAGACGCTTAATTATTCTATTCAGCGATTATGGTTATACCCTAATAATAAAAATTTATACCCTACAAAAATAAGATTTATTCCCTAAAAAACAAAAGTTTATACCATAAATCTTTAATAGTTTTATAAAATAATTTGGTTTATAACATAAACCGCTTTACATTTGCAGTGTGATTGATGCTGAACGAGTGCGCAATCGGGAAGCAGAGAAAAAGTGTTAAACAAGTTTAAAGTATTTACAATGGAAACTAAAAACCTTTCAACCGAAAACTCTCTGAAGATAATCGCAGAGACAATGGAGCGCAGCAGAATGACAATAGCCAAGAATTCCGGCAGACCTCTCATACTCTGGGGATGCCTGGTGGCTGTAACCTCTGTAATCATTTACTTCCTCTGGTCAAAGACCGGTAGCCCTGTCTGGAATCTTCTCTGGTTCGCGATGAGTATAATAGGTTTTATCTGCACGATATTAATGTCAAAGAACAGCGAGAAGGCTCCAAAGAATGAGGTCTCCAGGATTCTCGGCAAGACCTGGATGTGGTTCGGAATTTTTACAACCGGCTTCTATCTGATGATCTGGGTTGCCTACTTCATAATGAGGACTTGTAATCCTGACGCCGCTATCAGGGTGGATCTTACCCTTATAATCACATTGATGATGGGACTTTGCGGGGTAATCTCAGGAGTTGTCATGAAGATGAAGTCTGTTGTGGCCTGCCTTGTATTTGCTACTGCAGTATCTGTGCTTGTGGCTTTGCTGGTCAACGGTCCGGCTCAGATTCTGGTATTCGCCGTACTGGGTGTTTTAGGACTTGTTGTTCCTGGATTCATCCTTCAGGGAAAGGTGAGAAACAACCAGCAGGCAGCCTGACATACAACAGATGAATAACGCTATAAAGCTAAGTGTCATGGAAGAGAAACAAAAGACTTTCAAGCCGCTTGACCCTCTGCTCCATTCGGAGCTGAGGCTTGCGGTGATGAGCATACTGATAGGTGTGGATGAGGCGGATTTCGTGTACATCAAGTCCCAGACCGGTGCCACGGCCGGAAACCTGAGCGTGCAGATAGACAAACTCTCGGCAGCCTGGTACATAGAGGTGGAGAAAACCTTCAGGGGAAAGAAGACCTGCACCATCTGCAGGATCACCGACAAAGGCAGGAACGCTTTTGCCGAGTATGTAGAAACCCTCAAGCAGTATCTGCAGATACCCAAGGGATAAGAATCGAACTACAGGTCTGTGAAGGTGATCTTGTAGATCTTGGAGGTGAGTGGAAACTGCCAACAATTCGTGCGATACCATATGACTGAACTGGAAAAATTGAATGCCGGACTTCCGTATTGTTATGCGGACGCTGAAATGATTGCCAGAAAGAGCCGGGCGATCAAGTGGTGCGAAAAGTACAATTCCATAGACGGAACAGACTATGAGGCTCAGTGCAAGTGCCTTCAGGAGATGCTGGGGGCCGTAGGTGAGAGGGTCTGGATTTCAAAGACCTTTGGCTGCGACTGTGGAAAGAACATCTTCATCGGGAACGATTTCACAGGAAACTTCAACCTTACTATCCTGGATATCCGTGAAGTCTTCATAGGCAACAATGTCATGATAGGGCCCAACACCTTGATTACGACAGTAGGGCATCCTCTTTCTCCCAAAGGCAGGCGTGAATACATCGCCGAGGCAAAGCCGGTTAGGATAGGCAACGACGTCTGGATAGGAGGGAACGTAACCATACTGCCGGGAGTTACTATAGGCAACAATGTGGTCATAGCTGCAGGTGCGGTTGTCAACGAAGATATTCCAGACAACTGCCTTGTAGGTGGAATTCCTGCTCGCAAGATCAAAGACCTGGTTGACGATGTCAATGAATAACGTTCTCCTCCAGAAGATTCTGGATTGCCGCAACGAGAGCCAGGTGGCTGGCCTGATGCGCTTTTTCAAGTGCGGTCCGGGGCAGTACGGAGAGGGTGACAGGTTCCTTGGAATCAAGGTGCCGGCAACAAGGGAAGTTGTCAAGGAGTGCTGGAAGGATGTGTCATTCAAAGACCTTGAGGAATGTATCCTCAGCGATTATCACGAAGTGCGTCTGGCTGCTCTTCTGTGCCTTGTGCAAATATTTTCAAATGCCCGAAAATCCAAGCCTTCTTTCTGCAATGTTTTTGACTCTGCCTCTCAGGCAGGTGGAAGAGATGCCGGTTGGAGTATGCTCCAGAAGCGGTGCGTGGATTTCTATCTGGCTCATACTGACAGGATAAATAACTGGGACCTTGTAGACCTTTCCTGCTACAGTCTTCTTGGTGAGTGGCTTATGGATAAGGACCGGTCTATTCTGTATGATCTTGCCCGATGTGGAAAGAATATCTGGGAGAGGAGGATTGGAATTGTTTCAACCATGGCGTTCGTACGCAAGGGGCAACTTGACGATACTTATGCCATAGCAGATATCTTCCTCTTAGATGAACCTGGAAAGGGACAGGCCAGGGAGGCTCCGCTACATGACCTTTTGCAGAAGGCTGTAGGCTGGCTGCTCAGGGAAGCCGGCAAAAAAGATGAGGCGTCGCTGAGACGGTTTCTCGACAGCAGGTTCAAGACCATGCCGCGTACGATGCTACGTTATGCCATTGAAAAGTTCTCTCCTGAACTCAGGCGGTATTACATGTCTTAGTTTGAGGGCTGGTCAGGCGACATCTCTAGAAAGATATGCCGGCTCCGATGCCTACCATGGTTGAACGCTCCATCTTTGGGGCGTTTTCTCTCCTTTGGCGTCTGGAGTCTGACCTCTGCTGTTTCCTTTTGGCTTTTTCCATCTTGCGGATGAGCCTTGTATCTCTTTTCAGGGCTTCAGCCGATTTCCTGCTCACATATTGCCTCAGGGCATTTTGGTCTGAATAAGTTCCGGCCGCTATGCTTGGTGAAGCTTTGAAACTTGGATCCAGAAGACCTGCTTCTGCCTTGAGTTCAAGCACTCTGCGCACTTTTTCATTGAGTTCGTCGATAGAAAAGATGCCGTTTTCTACTGAATCAGCGATAGCCTCTATTGCTCCCTTGATGTCAACCGGCATCAGCAATATGTCAGACCCGCTGCGGTAAGCCCGGACCGTGACATCCACGGCATCCCTGCCTTCTGAAACACCTTTCATCACGATGGCGTCCGTTATGACTATGCCGTTGTAGTTCTGCTTGTTTCTTAGAAGTCCTTTTACGCAAGGAGCGGATATGGACATCGGAAGACCTGAAGGATCTATGTTGGTGTTGCTGAAATGGGCTACCATAATCATTTCGAGTCCTTCACTAATGAGCCTTTCGTAAGGGACCAGGTCTACACTGTCGAGCATGGCCTGAGAGTGGTTGATCACAGGCATTGCATCGTGGCTGTCTACAAAGGAATCGCCGAGGCCGGGATAGTGCTTGGCGCAACCGGTTATTCCTTCTTCCCTCATGCCTTTCAGATATGCGGAGGCCAGTGCTGCAACCTTGTGAGGATCACTGCCGAATGACCTTGGAGCTATTGCTGTCTTGGCCTTGTTCTGCCTTACGTAATCGTTGTCGGGGCTGATGTCAACCACAGGTGCAAAGTTTACGTGGAATCCCAGGTCCTTGAGCTCCCGGCCTATGTTGCGTCCCATCTGGTACACAAACTCTTCAGGGTGGGGCAGCTTTCCGAGCTTCTCCTGCATGGGATAGCGTTTGTACTCCTTGAAGCGCATGGCTGCGCCCCATTCTGCATCTATGGTGTAGAGCATAGGAACCTTGGATATTGAACTGAGGTAATTCATCCTTTGGGCAAGGTCGTATACCGAACCGTCCATGACTATGATTCCTCCGGCTCCGTACTCCCTTACAAGAGACTCTTCGAAGGCTGCTCTTGTGCTGTCTGGATTTGGGTAGATGTCAAAGATGAACAGTTGGGCAACCTTCTCCCTTACAGACATTTTTGCCATCAGTTCCTCAACGGCTGGCTCTGCGGCTATTTCTTGGGAATAAGACGATGAGCCAACCATTACCGCCATTATCAGGCAGATTAATCTTTGTGTTAACAGTTTCATATAATAGTTACCAGGCCATGCCCCAAGCAGCTTTCTGTGCCCTATTGCTATGAGCTGCGTTCATCTTGCCAAAGTTCCATTTTACTCCAAACAGAATCCATCTGCCCATTACAAGAGAGTAGGAGTCTTCTACGTAGTTTGCATATTCAGTGTGGACGAGGCTGCGTGTCTTGTTGAGAATGTCGTGTACTTTGACACTGAGGTTGAAAGCTCCTATGTTCTTTGATATTTCTGCGTTCCATTGCCATTCAGGCTTGTCGTAACCATTTGAGTAGCCCTTGTAGCATACGTAAGAAAAGTCTGAAGTGAACTCGAATCCATTTTTGGTTGTGTAGTTTCCTTCTAAGCCAAAGCGTGTATTCAGGGTGTTGGTGTTGGCTTTCTTGTTGAGGGAATAACGGGTTATCCCGCTGGCAAGGCTTATGTATGAAGAAAACGAAAATTGTTTCTGGTTATACCTCAGTTTGACGCTGCCACCAGGAGAGAAGGTTTTAGTCTTGCTCTTTTTGAATCCGCTTAACCCGCCGTAAAAACGGTTGCCCTTGCTGTCTCCCCAGAATTCTGCCATGAATGCCGCGTAGTCAAAGGTTTCCTTATCCAAAGCGGGAAGGGTTTCTGAAGTCTGGTAGCTGGAATTATAAGTATATGAAACACGTGCATCAACAGCTATGGACCATATCTTTTTCGTATCCAGAGGGGCTGTGTAGTTTATATTCGTTTGTGCCCAGATCCCCGGGTCCTTGGAATTTACCGGAATGCTGTACAAGATGCCGTCGGAATCATACCAGATAGCATTGTTTATGGCTTTGTTATTCAAGGTTCCGAAAAGACCAACCATCAGGTTCGAGAATTTCTGCTTGTTATTGCGGGTCCAGGTCATGTTCATCGAAGTGGACGAATATGGCTTGAGGTAGATGTTGCCCAGTCCGAGGCTGGATGGATTGCTGATGTTCAGGACAGGAAGCATGCGGCCGTTGCTTGGTTTGTTGCTGTGGCTGGAAACAAATAAATAAAAGCGGTCTGTATCATTGGAAAACTGGAGCCGGAGTGTTGGGGCCATAAACCAGTCCCATTCTCCTTTGCCTGTTGTATCCTGAACATTAAAACTTTGTGAAATGAGCCTGTTGAGGATTCCGTTTGCTGAGGCGCCTAAGGTCAGCCAGCTTCTCTTTCCCAATTTGTACTGGAGAGTGGCTTGATACTGCTGATTTATGTAGTGAGTCTTGCTCACCGATGAATAATATGTGTTATGGCCACCGGCATCAAAAGCATCTCTTGTGCTTTCAGATTCCATGAAACGGATACTTGCAGAAGTAGCCAGTGTCAGTTTGTCGGATACAGGCTCGGAATAATTCAACAATCCCAATATGTTGTAAGAGGAAGAGTTTGATTCATACCTCATTACGCGGTCTTCTTCTCCGGATGCGGTTTTCAGGATAGTCTGCTCGTTGCTGCGTCCGTCTCCGTTGCTTATATTGGTGTTTATGTTGAAATGAAATATCCTGCCCTTCTTTCCTCCCAGGTCTTGGAGAGAAAAACCGGTGCTCAGATATGCGTCTCTGCTGAGTGAATGATTCCGTGAATGGTTTTCGGATTGGTTTATCAAAGTTTCCTCCCTGTAAATCTCGGAAGAACCGTTATTGCGGGAATCTTTTTTGTTGAAAACGAAGCGGGGAACAAACGTAAACTGGAACTTGCCTTTTTCTTTCCTCATCTCGATGTTGGCACTTGCATTGTTGCTGAAAGCCCTTCCGGAATTCTCAGATGTGGTGTACAGGTTGCCGCCTTCCTGATAGGTTGTCCTGAAACGTTTGTACCCGGATTCCGAATCTGCGTATTTGTAGTTTCCGCCAAAGGTTGTTTCTACGTCCTTGATCCTTGAGGTATTGACATTCAATCCAAGCTGAGCAGAGGAAAACAATTCTCCGGCGGAATTTGAGCTGAACGTACCTTCATCCGAGGTAATCATCATTACTATGTCAGAGTCGTTGACATTCATTGTGTTGGCTATGACAGTAACCTGGTCCTTCTTGTTGTAGGCTGCTGCCAGGCCGTACGCATTGTACAGTGCTCCGCGGTTATCCCTCAGGGGCTCGTTGTTTTTCTTGCCTTCAACTGTTGTTCCGCCCTTTAAATTCACATTCCCGAACCAGCCTTCCTCGTACTCCTTCTTAAGCCCCACGTCAAGAACCTTCTCACGGGTTCCGTCCTGGATGCCTGTATTCCTGGTATGCTCGGACTCTCTGTCAATGACACGTATCTTGTCAACTACGGCAGCAGGAAGATTGTTCAGGGCAGTGCTCTGGTCATCAAAGAAGAAGGTGCGTCCGCCTACGGTAAGTTTGTCAATTGCCTCTCCGTTGAACCTGACCTTGCCTTCCCGTGTTATCTCCATTCCCGGCATCTTCTTTATAAGGTCCTTGAGCATGGCATTGGCTCCGATCCTGAATGACGATGCGTTGAATTCAATGGTATCCTGCTTCATCACGATGGGGTTGCCCACATCGGTCACAGTTATCGCTGAGAGGTAGTTTTCATCAAGTTTTAGTTTGACCGTACCAAGGTCCACTCTCTCTTCCCTGAAATACCTTACCATGGAATAGTGCTTGTAACCCATCATTTCAATATGGAATACATAGTTTCCGAATGGAACCTCCTTCAGGGAGGCAACTCCCGCGGTATCTGAGATTATGAAATTAGTTATGGTTGTATCCTTGACCGGCACAACGTAAACAGAAGCGTAGGGTACCGGTTCATTGGTCAGAGAATCAATGATTTTCACCTTTATATTGCTCATCCTTCCGGCAAACATGTTGTCGTTGATTATAAACTGTGCATTTGCAGAGGTGTGCAACAGAAGGGTCAGTATTATGGCGGTAATTATCCTTTTCATTCCTAAATCCAATTAAATAATGGTCGAACTGGTTTTAAGGCACAATATAAAAAAATCAGTGATTTCTGTAAATCAGTCGTCTTTCTTGACAGAGTATCTGATACCGTTGATTGTAATATGGTCAACTCTCTTTCCATCTATTGTGACGCTTCCGTCTGTCTCGGTCTTTGCCCCCGGGATTATCGTGAGGATTGAGTTGAAATCTGACCTGTTGAGCACTTTCTTGTTTGGCTGTGTTTCTATTATTGTAGTAAGCAGGATCTTTGGACCGTTTTTGTCGGGGTTTTCCTTTTTCTCGGTCCTGACGCTCTTCATTGTCCTCTCCGATGAACCCAACACTTTCCTCAAGTGTTCAACTCCTTCTTTATAACTGTATTTTTTGCCGTCAATGATATATGTCATGTTAGGGTAACCGTATGGTTCGACTTCAACGGCAAGGCTCTCTCCGGCAAAAGAAGCTTTGTGAATATTAACTGTTCTGATGGAGTGGACCGTTACGGCATTTTTCCCCTTGCCGGTGCCGGATATCTTGTAATCCCTGATAGTCTTTCCTTTGAGCTGGGTACCGTCAAAATTATCTACGGTAATGTCGTCTATGACGTAAACGACCTTCTGGGCAAAAGATGCACAGCATGCCAGAAGAATGATGGATATGAGTGCGAATATCTTTTTCATAATTCTCATGTGTTTGTCTATGATGGGTTAATGTGCTTATCGTCTTTTAGTTGGGTCGTTGAGTGAGATCAGGAAGAAAGATTGCTTGTCCTCCTTGCTGCTCAGCAGGTATTTTCCCTCGCTTCCGTCCGGGAAATAGGCAGTCAGTATATAACCGCCTTCAATAGGTTCGAATACACATTTTTCTGCATCTTCCAGTGCGGTCTGGGACAGCAGGTGTACTTGTTCCGTCAAATCCACCGGAATGTTCTCATACTGGGGTTCTGCAGTCTGGGGGCGCAGGATAAAAAACGCTGCCACTGCTGCCGCGAGTCCAGCAAGGGAATAACCCCAGATGCGTGATTTCCTTTGTCTTAAGATAATCCTGTCAAATTCTTCCTCAGCGATATGATTATCTTCAGGAATACTTTTCTTTACGTTTTCACCATCTGCAAAAAGGTTTATCTGGGTGAGTATTGCGGCAATCTTCTCCTCTTCCTTGTCCTGAGGCGGATTATCAGCAAAAGATTCCGCAAGCATGCGTTCTTCCTCTACGGAGGTTTCGGCATCCAGGTATCTTTGGATGAGATTCTTGCGGTTTATCAGGTCTCTTGTTTCCATTGCTGTTTCTTATGATAGTTTATTGTCTATGAGTTCAGCCGTTGAATCAAAACTTTACGTGCTGCGGAGATGGAACTTTTTACGCTGCCCTTGCTGCGGCCGGTTATTGCCGAAATCTCATCAAGTGAAACTCCCGCCGACCTTAGACAGAGCAGTTTTCTCGTGCTTTCAGAGAAACTGTCCAAGGTTCTTTTCAGGATTGCCGAGGCATCATCTTCTTCAAGGCCTGCTGCCGGTGAAGTGCCGGAAGCTGTTTCTTCTGCATTTTGAAGATTGTCTTGCGTGCAAGCCTTGCCTGAAAGTCGTGAAAAAGCTGTGGCGCTTTTTTTCCTCCAGCAAGATATGCAGGCATTTTTGGTAGCCCTTACGGCCCAGGCCTCGGAGTTCTTGATTTCCGTACCACTCTGCCAGGTCTTCCAAAGCTTGAAGAGCACGTCCTGCACGATATCTTCAGGTTCGGAATCCAAATGGGCACAGCGACAGAACTTTCTCGTGAGAGCAAGTAACTTCGGTCTCAATTCTTTAAGTTCTATGTCAAAGCTTTTCCCCATACTCCATATAGATAGACGCACAGGATCAAAAAAGTTAAGGAATTACTCCATCCGTCCCCACTTCATCTCTTCTCCGTGGCGGTCGTACTGCTTGCGCTTGCCGGTAGGGGGCTCGGTCAGGGTAATCCTCACAACGGCCGTAACGTCCAGGCTTTCAGCCAGTGCCTGTTCAAAAGCATCCATGTGGCGGGGCAGGAATCTCTGGCAGATAGCTCGCAGAGCCTCGACTTTCTCTTCTTTGTCTGTAATGACTTCAGCTTTACCTACAGCCATGGCAGACTTGAATTCGAGAGTAAAGCTGTTGTCCTTCGGTCCGACGGTGGGTGCACATCTGGTGACTGCCGAAAGAGCTACGATGGGACAGTGAGCTATACAGTCCATCTTTTCTCCTTCCATGGCTCCGTGGAAATAGAACGTCTTCTCATCAGTTCTTGCCATTGAAAGAGGAACTCCGTACGGTCTGCCGTCCGGTCTTGTAAAACTGACTGTTATGTAGGGAGCCTTGTCAAACACTTCAAGTGCAAAGGCCGCATCCATTTCTCTGTCTTTTCGTCTCATATAGTATGGTATTATCGTTGAGGCAAAGATATATAATTAATGACAGGCTACGGGAGCACACATTTGTTCTGGGCTTTGGATTTTTACAGCGATGAAACCTTGATAGATTCTGGACCGTACAATAAAGGTAGCGGCGGCGGCCTGGTTCTTCCGTTTCTGGCCTTTTAGAAGTGGAGCATAGGGGAGTCGGACCCCTGACCTTTTGAATGCCATTCAAACGCTCTGCCAACTGAGCTAATGCCCCATCGGGACTGCAAATTTAGCAACAAATATCTTTATTGCAAATCGCATTGTCCTTTTAGCAGCTCCGCGATTACTGCTTAGGCTGGATGTAGCGGTCTCCGGTCTGGGCCTTGACTGCCTCTATGAAAGCAGGGGCGTAGGCCGGTGATGTATGCCTGCCAGGTATGAATTTTCCGTCTTTTGACGGTACCATTATCTGGTCGTTATGCTTTACTATAAGGAACTTGGCGAGCTCGTCCCAACGCTTCATCATCTTGTCTGCATACTGCTCTGTCTTGCGGGTGAGGAAATCGCTGAGTTCAGAAGGAGTCATCTTTGAAGCCGCTTCTTCAACTTTCTTCTGGTCTTCTGCATAGTAATCTTCCAGTTCAGTCTGGGCCTCCTTAAGATCCGGATAGAGGGCGCTCCATCTCGGATAAACCATGTTGGCTACCCAGTTGTTCATCCAGAATGCGCTCCCGGTGGAGAACTCGCGTATGTTGTTGTTCTCCCTGCGGAAAGGTTCAGGAATCCGGTTGATGCCGCAGTAAACGGGAACATAAGCAACCATGGTTGCATCGTCGAGATTGAAATAGGTCACTCCTCCAACTGCATCAGGAAGCCAGTCTCTCATCTGGCATACCATTGTCATTCCGCTCTGCTGGCAGCCGATAGGCCTTTCGCGGAACATCTTTGTGGAGTCTGATGAGTAGAAGTTCACAGGCTGGTTGCGGTAAGGAGAAGCCCAAGGGCCGGCGCTCACGTCTGCAGTCATGTCAAGTGCGGTTCCCTCGTAGTGGTCTCTCATGTCGTTCATGAGGTCTCTTACGCTGACTGGCTTGTTTGGCTTGATCCAAAGCGGGAGGTGGTCGCATATTTCCATCTTGCCGTTGATGAACGGAAGGTAAGAGTCAATCTCCTTGGTATCGTAATGGTGGCGGAAGAAACTCCATACACGGGCCTCGCAGTAGCGGATCTTGCTGAAATCCATCGGCTGGTAGGCATCCCTGAAGCTGAAGTCCTTGTCTTCTCCGCTATAGTATCCCATTTCCCTGGCAAAGGAAATCACGTCTGAAGAGTACATGCACTCGTTTTCTACTACACAGAATCCCAGCTTCTTGTCGGCTTTCTTTGCCTGAGGGAACTGCATTATGCGGCTTGAGTTTGCGTAAGCCGTTATGCAGTCGTCCGGAAGCCTCAACGCTACCCAGATTGCACCATTGCGGTCCTTGCCCTTTCCTATCATCTCCATTATCCAGGCCTCGTTCTTGTCGCATACAGCAAAGGATTCTCCGGTTGAATTGTAGCCGTATTCCTGGACAAGCTCATGCATTATCCGGATGGCTTCGCGGGCAGAACCGGCTCTCTGGAGAGTTATGTGCATCAGCGAAAAATAATCAAAGTATCCGTCGCGGTTTACAAGTTCCTTGCGGCCGTCCCATGTGGTTTCAACTATTGATACCTGGTGGTCGTTCATCAGGCCCACAACTCCGTGGGTGTAAGGGACCTGTTTTACGAGCCGCTGTCCAGCCTGAGGTCCCCATCCTCTGATGTTGAGCACTTCGTCTGCCGGGTGCATTCCAGGCATGTAGAAGGATAGTGAGGCTGCAAAGCCAAAGCCGTCGCAGTTGTAGGTACACATTACACTACCGTCTGCGGAGGCTTTCTTTCCTACGATGAGGTTGGTACAGGCATCAGTAGGAGTGGACTGGAAGATGAACATCGCGATTGCGAAAATGGAAATAATGCGTTTCATATAATTGGATTTTTGTTTGCTTCTGGCTGTTTTTTATCGCGATATAAATATACGACTTTTCATCCAGAATCATCCATGCACGAAAATGAAGTTGGCTGTCTGTTCGGATAATTGCGTATCTTTGCACAAACATTAGTCAGCAATATGGTATTTGAAATTCTGAAAGACCGCATCCTCAAGGACGGAAAATGCATTGACGGCGGAGTTCTGAAAGTAGACCGTTTCATCAACCACCAGATGGATCCTTACCTGATGAAGCAGATCTCAATAGAGTTCATCCGCAGGTTTGCAGACTTGAAGGTCAACAAGATCATAACGGTAGAGGCCTCAGGCATTGCTCCTGCCGTCATGCTCGGCTACCAGATGGAACTTCCGGTGGTCTTTGCCAAGAAACACCAGCCCTCTACCATGGCTGACATGTATGTGGCAGACGCAAATTCATTTACCAAGAAGACTGACTATAAGATGGTCATAAGCAAGGAGTTCCTGACAAAAGAAGACCATGTCCTGTTCATAGACGACTTCCTTGCCTACGGCAGCACTGGAAAAGGTGTAATCGAACTCTGCCGCCAGGCCGGTGCCACCATTGAGGGTATGGGCTTCATCATAGAAAAATCCTTCCAGAACGGCCGTCATGTACTTGAGCAGGCCGGCGTCAAGCGCATAGAATCCCTGGCTGTAATAGAATCCCTTGACAACGGCCGGATCTTGATAAGATAGACTGATATAGAGTTATATATATAAAAAGCAGAGAATACCAGTATCAAAAATCAGGTATTCTCTGCTGTAATAAGTCAAAGGGTCATACTAGAATGTGTAAGCCACACCTACCGTTACGGCATTCCTGTGGTTCTTTATGTCAAGGTCCTCTGCTTTGAGGAGTCCCCAGTCATAACCAGCTCTGATTTCAAAATGCTCGGCGATCCTTACCCCGGCCAGTGCTCCTAGTTGAAGGTCAAAACGCTTCATGCCTCCATCTTCGAATGGCTCATCATCGCCTCCGACTCCGAAGATAACGCTCGGGCCAGCTCCCAGGAACAAGGTTGCCATGTCTGCAATTTCAAATGAGTAATTCAGATGAAGCGGTGCTCTCAAGTAATATACGGCAGAAGATTCACCAGCTGCCTTGAATTTGATATAGTCAAAATTCAAGCCTGGTTCAATCTTAAGGCCAATTCCTCCAACAGGCACTTCATAAAGCACACCTGCAAAGAAACCGTTTCCGCTTACAGAAGCTGAAATACCACTTTCTTTAGCTGTAACCTTACTGTTGAGATAACCAGCGTTAACTTTGAACTGAGCTGAAGCACTGTATCCTATGAATAAAAGTGCTGCGATAATTATAAACCTCTTCATAATGTATTAGTTTATTGATGATTAATCTAATCTTTCATGCCACACCGTCGCTCCGGCAGGCCATATCCGGCCTGGCCTGTGCATGACAAGTAAAAACAAAAATAGCCATTATTTTGCACATTATCCAACCATCTATGGTGAATTCTGTTTAATGGCGAATTCTATATAGAATAGTGTTCCACTTCTAAATGGAACCCAGCTAAAGCATCGCTGAGAGAGTTAAATGTGTCCGGTTGTGCTGATGTGGAATACTGGAAAGATAAAACAAAACAGGCATCCTTGTGATTGGGATGCCAGGGCTGTGCGGGTAAAGGGACTCGAACCCCCACGGATTACTCCACCAGATCCTAAGTCTGGCGCGGCTGCCAATTACGCCATACCCGCATTGGATTGCAAAGGTATTATTTTTCCGGCAATTTGCAATTATCCTTCTTTGTCTTCATTGTCCTGAACGGGAAGGATATCTTTCTGTGAGTCTGTTGATAAGCCATTTGTTGTTATATTTGTATAGATTTATTGTTAAATTTGTATATGTTACACAGTTTTGGTTTTGAGTGTAACTATAGGTCGCTGAGCATAAAAAAGACAGGCTGTTTGTACTAAAATAATTGACTATGGAATCCATTTTCAGGAAGATACTGGTTGGAGTGCTTGCGTTAGTGGGCTTTTCAGGATGTGCCCCTAAGGTGGAGTATGGCGTTCCGCATGCAAATCTTAAGGTGAAAGCAACGGTTGTGGACCAGGCAGGCAATCCTGTCGGGAATACGAGGCTGGTGCTCAAGAATTCAAAGGATAATCTATACCTCAGTGATTTTGAGACAGAAACTGACGGCACGGTTTCCGAATCATTGTATTTTACAGATGAACTGGACGATATCTCAGAGGTCAACGTGGTTTATTATAAGGAAGATAATCCAGGACTCGGAGGAAAGTATAAAGACGATTCGGTTTCCGTGAAAGTAAAGAAGGTTAAGGCTGGTGACGGCCGCTGGTATAATGGAGATTTTGAAATGGATTTTAACTTTAAACTTAAAGAGGAAGACGGTAAGGATTCTTAATGACAGGGTTTAAGAGATAAACAGGATATATGAAAGGTTTGCCATTCAAGACCTGGATAGCTTGCGAGGCTGAGCGGAAGATCAGGCACATGGACATAAAGGAGCATAAGCTCAAGCAGCTGTTCTGGGAGTGTACGCTTTCCTGCAACCTTGTGTGCAGGCACTGCGGCAGCGACTGCAAGATCCTCCCGTCTGCAACTCAGATGAAGGTGGAAGATTTCCTCAAGGCGCTGGACTCCGTTAAGGCTTATTGCCAGAAGGTTGGGGATGACCCTGGGCATATCCTGGTGATACTGACCGGAGGAGAGCCGCTGATGCGCAAAGATCTTGAAGAATGCGGCAGGAAGATTATACAGAAAGGATTCCCGTGGGGAATGGTGACCAACGGCTTTGCCATGACTCCTGAGAGGTTCAGGCGGCTTCTGGATTCCGGACTTCATTCCATGACCGTAAGCCTGGACGGGCTCAAGGAGTCTCATGACTGGATGAGGGGACGTGAGGGAAGCTTCGAAAAAGCCATAGGGGCCATAAAGCTGGCAATAGCAGCCGGGGATAAACTGGCCTTTGACGTGGTTACCTGCGTCAACCAACGCAACTATAATGAACTTGGCAATATAAAGGAGATGCTTATCGCGATGGGCCTTAAGCGGTGGAGAGTGTTTACTGTTTTCCCGTCAGGCAGAGGCAAGTATGATCCGATGATGCAGCTTGACAACGAGCGTTTCAGGGGAGTGATGAGGTTCATAGAGGATACCCGCAAGGAAGGTCGCATTAAGTGCAGCTATGCCTGCGAGGGGTTCCTGGGGTCGCTAGAGGGAAAGGTTAGGAACAATCTGTTCCGCTGCCATGCGGGGGTGAACGTGGGATCAGTGCTAAACGACGGGTCCATCTCCGCCTGCGTGAGCATCCGGGCCGATTACAATCAGGGCAACATCTACCAGGACGATTTCATGGAAGTTTGGAACAACCGCTTCCAGGTTTATCGCGACAGGTCCTGGATGAAGAAAGGCAAATGCGGAGAATGCAAATTCTTCCGCTACTGCGAAGGCGGCGGAATGCATCTGAGGAACTCAGACGGCAGCCTCCAGTTCTGCCATCTTGACCGCCTTAAATAATTATTTTTTTTCGGAGGGAAAAATATACCTTTGTTATTGATTGATAATAGAGTATTGTTATGGCAAAGAAAGCAAGATCGTTATTCAAGTTCCTGCTTGCAGGCTTGATATCTTTGATCGGATTTACTTCTTGTTCGAAAGATGAAGAGTCATTGTTGCTTATGTACGGGACTCCGAACGGCAATCTTGATATAAAAGCCAAAATAGTTGATAATAACGATTCTCCGCTTAATGATACAAAAATAAGAGTCAGACTGGAGGCGCAAGGCACTCACTACACTTACAATCCTTATAGTGCTTATGTTTCACCTGGTTTTAGTTTTCTGTTGAATAAGAAATCTGATGTTGCGGGAAACATTGACACTGTTTTAACTAGTTTTGCGGTTGCGCCAAATGTAAAAGAAACATATTTCGTTTATTATGCGAAAGATAATCCTTCTCATGAGGGCAAGTTTCTAGATGACTCCATCAGAATCACTCCTGTAAAGCTTGAAGATGCTGAAGGTTGGAGTTGGGGAAAATATAAGTTGGAAGGAACTCTTAAACTAAAGGAAAAACCGGCCAGTTTTATGCGTGACCGATAACTTATTGTAATAGAGCTATATATGAAATTACCTGTATGCGTTTTTGCATACAGGTAATTATTTAATCTGCTGATTATCAGCGATGTGCTGGTCACGGTTGGGTTTATGACCCGATCAGAAGCTCTTGGCGATGGCTATGAAGTCGTCTGCCTTGAGGGATGCGCCGCCGATAAGGCCGCCGTCTATGTCTTTCTGGCTGAAGAGTTCCTTGGCATTGGAAGGCTTGCAGCTTCCGCCGTAGAGGATGGAGGTCTCTTCTGCAAGGGCTCCGAACTTTTCGGCCAGGGTCTTGCGGATGAACTCGTGGATTTCCTGAGCCTGCTCCTTGGTTGCGGTCTCGCCTGTTCCGATGGCCCAGATTGGCTCGTAGGCAACTACGATGTTCTTCATCTGCTCAGGGCTGAGGTTGAAGAGCACTTCCTTGATCTCGTTTCCTACAACTTCAAAGTGCTTTCCTGCCTTTCTTTCTTCCAAGGCTTCACCCACGCAGTAGATTACCTTCAGGCCTTCTGAAAGTGCCAGCTTGATTTTCTCAAGGAGGATGGCGTTGGTTTCTCCGTAGTAGCCTCTTCTTTCAGAATGTCCGAGGATTACATATTCTACAGGTGCTCCGGTAGCTCCCTCTGGTGCTCCGGCTACGGTTCCTACTGCCTTGCTTACAGAAGCTAGCATCTTGGCAGAAACCTCTCCTGTGTATGCGCCTTTTTCCTTGTCTGCACAGTTCTGGGCTCCGAGAGATATCTTGGAACGGCAGAATGGACACTTGATGTCTCCGATTATCTTGCTGACAGGAAACAGGTGGGTGAACGGGGTATTCACGATAAGCTTGACGTCCTGAGGAACTTCCTCAATTTTTCCTACGATCTGGTTTACAAGTTCGATTCCTTCGGCCAAGGTGGTGTTCATCTTCCAGTTTCCGGCCACGATTTTCTGTCTCATATCTGTATTGTTTATTGATTATTACCTTATAAATGTTTGGCTGCCAGTCTGAGTTCCGGATGAGTTCATGTTGCCCGGCGTATCCATGTGCAAACGTTTTCAGGCAGGAGTCAAGCGGAATCCGCGTTGCAAAAGTAGCAAATAGTGCTTATTTTTGTTAGTCACGAGTTGCGGATTTTTAAAGCAAAGTTTCGTTTTTGCTGATTAAGGTTTAAGAGTCAAGGTGTTTTGAAAAGAAGGACTTCATATTTTATTGTCTGTGCAGTCCTGCTGGCTGTTGTTTTTGCAGCGGATCTGGTTCTGGGTTCTGCCGGCCTGGGACTGGAGGAGCTGTTCAGTACTGATGTCGGGAGGGACATCTTGTTCTCCTTCCGTCTGCCCAAGGCTCTGGTGGCTATGGTTTGCGGTGCGGCCCTGGCAGTGTGCGGCCTGCAGATGCAGACCCTCTTCCGCAATCCGCTGGCCGATCCCTACATCTTGGGAGTGAGCAGCGGTGCAGGGCTGGGCGTTGCACTCTATCTGATGGGAACGTCTTTGCTCGGATCTTCCAAGAGCATGCTGGTCAATTCGCTCGGAAGCGCGGGGGCTGCACTGGCGGGAGCGCTCCTGGTTACGCTGCTTCTGCTCTATGTCTCAGGAAGGGTGAAGGGAAGCCTGACACTCCTGGTTTTTGGTGTCATGATCGGATTCATAGCAAGTGCAATGGTAAACCTTCTGCAGTATGCTTCCAATGCCCACTCGCTCAAGGCCTATGTGCTTTGGACCATGGGCAGCTTTGCGGCCCTTGACGGAATCCAGATTACCGTACTGTTCGTACTGGTGGCCCTCGGGCTCGTCCTTGCCGTCTGGAACATAAAGGATCTGAACGCCCTGCTTCCAGGCGAGGAGTATGCCGCAGCGGTGGGGCTGAACATAAAGCGCATAAGGACCAGGATACTTATCTCCACCACCTTGCTTTCCGGAGCCGTTACCGCCTTTTGCGGGCCTGTGGGTTTTCTGGGAATCGCCGTACCTCATATCGCAAGGTTCATTTTCAGGAATGCTGACCATAGGGTCCTGCTTCCATCTTCCGCACTTCTCGGAGCTGTCCTGACCGTTTTTGCCGACACCCTGTCCGAGCTTCCAGGAACCGGTTCGGTGATACCCATCAACACCGTAGCTGCTCTTCTTGGTATTCCCGTAATCATCGCGATACTGCTGCGCAGGGCCTAGCTATTGATTTGCTGGAGGATTTTGATTAAATTTGCCGCCCTTAGTGCGGTTCGCATTTTTGTGCCGCATGACCATCGCAGAATAAGAAACAATTATTAGAGAATATGAAAGTAACAAAGAAAGAGACCCAGCCGCTGACCTATGTGGTAACGGTTGAAATTGAAAAGAACGAAGCAAACGAGAAGAAGGCCAAGCAGCTGAAAGAGTATCGCAAGAAGGCTGAAATCAAAGGATTCCGTAAGGGAATGGCTCCTATGGGCCTTATAGAGAAGCTTTATGGACCTTCTGCCATGAACGAGGCGGTGAATGACCTCATTACAGAAGGAATCAACAACCATATCAAGGACAACAACCTGGATCTGATAGGCGAGCCTATTCCTAACGAGGAGCTCCAGAAGGAGATAGACATAGAAAAGGACGAGAAGTTCAAGTTCTTCTACGATATGGCAGTCCGCCCTAAGGTTGAGGTTTCACTTGACAAGGCAGACAAGGTTGCATATTATGACCTCAAGGTAGAGAAGGATGACCTCAAGAAGTACAAGGAAGACATGCTCCGCCAGTTCGGTTCTCTCGAAGATACCGAGGCTGCCGGTGAAGAGGATTTCCTTACTGTAGACCTTGAGCAGGGCGAAAAGAAAGTGGAGAAGACCTTCATCACCCTCAAGGGCATGGATGCAAAGAACAAGAAGCAGTTTGTTGGCAAGAAGGTTGGCGACAGCTTTGACATAGACGTTGTCAAGAGTTTCCCTAACGAAACCGACAGGGCTTCACTTCTCAGAATCAAGAAAGACGAATTTGATGCCGCAAATCCTGTGTACAAGCTTACCGTTGTGGAGGTTAAGACATTTGTTCCGGCCAAGATAGACCAGAACCTGTTTGACCGTGCATTCGGAAAGGATGTGGTAAAGGATGAGAAAGGTTTTGACAAGGCTCTCGAGGAGAAGCTCAAGGGCGAGTACAAGCAGGAGAGCGACTGGCGTTTCCGCAGGGACGTGATAGATTACCTCGTAAAGAAGGCTGACCTTACCCTTCCGGAGGAATTCCTCAAGAAGTGGCTCTTCCGCGTCAACGACGGCAAGTTCACCATGGAGCAGATAGAGAAGGAATTCCCTCTCTTCCTCCAGGATTACCGCTGGCAGATGATCTCCCGCAAGATTTTTGAAGACCAGAAGATGAAGATAGACAAGGATGATCTTCTTAAGGTTGCAAAGGATATGACCGTAAGCCAGTTTGCAATGTACGGAATGCCTAACGTACCAGAGGATTACATCAACCGCTATGCCGAGCAGATGCTCAATGACCAGAAGGAGATCAACCGCATTTACGAGAAGTGCGAGGAGGAGAAGGTTCTGGATTACGTGAAGGGTGTGATTACTGCAGACGTAAAGGAAATCACCCGTGCACAGATGGCCAAACTGAACGAGACCGCTTCACAGGAGAAGCCTGCAAAGAAGGCTCCTGCAAAGAAGGCCTCAACCAAGAAGGCTGCCAAGGAAGAGTCTGCAGAAGAGCCTAAGGCTGAGAAGCCTGCAAGGAAAAGGGCTCCTAAGGCAAAGGCAGAATAACTAAGGAAAACAAGGAGAATGATTATGATAAGAGATTTTCAGAAATTTGCGCAGGACCGCAAGGGTATCAGTTCTCTGGCTCTTGACGGCTATGCAGGCCTCAGCGCTGCATACATAAACCCTACGATCATAGAGGAAAGACACCTCAATGTTGCTACAATGGATGTATTCCCCCGTCTGATGATGGACAGGATCATTTTCCTTGGAGTACCTATCAACGACGATGTTGCAAACATTATCCAGGCTCAGCTTCTTTATCTGGAAAGTGCAGATCCTGAGTCTGATATACAGTTGTACATTAATTCCCCGGGCGGTCAGGTCTATGCCGGCTGGGGAATTTATGATACAATGAACCTGGTCAATCCGAAGGTTTGCACCATCTGCACAGGCATGGCTGCTTCAATGGCCGCAATACTTCTGGCTGCCGGCGTAAAGGGCCGCAGAAGCGCTCTTCCTCATTCCAGGATAATGATCCACCAGCCGATGGGAGGGACTTCCGGACAGGCATCCGACATTGAGATTGAGGCAAGGGAGATAATCAAGACCAAGAAGGAGCTTTACGAGTCTTTGGCTGAGAATACCGGCAAGACTCTGGAACAGATAGAGAAAGATGCAGACAGAGACTACTGGATGACATCTGCCGAGGCCAAGGAATACGGGATGATTGACGAGATCCTGACCAAGGCAAAGAAATAATCGCTGAATAAAGAATATCTCGATGGCAGATACCAGGAAAACAACAGGCTCTGGCAGGAAATCGCCCCGCTGCATTATCTGCGGCAGGGGAGAGAAGGACGGTGCAATGCTCATAGGCCGTGAAGACGGCTGCATCTGTACCGAATGCGTGGAGAACATCCACAACTATCTTCACGAGATGGAGCCTTCAAGGAAGACAGGAGGGAAGTTTGCTGAAAAGATCAGGGAAGATTTCAAACTGCTCTCTCCCGTTGAGATTCACAAGTATCTGGACCAGTACGTCATAGGTCAGGATGAAGCCAAGAAATTCCTGAGCGTGGCAGTTTACAACCATTACAAGAGGATCCTTCACCAGAGCCAGGAATCGAGAGACCTGGAGATTGAGAAATCAAACGTTCTGATGGTGGGGCCTACCGGAACGGGAAAGACCCTTCTGGCCCGCTCCATAGCCAGGATGCTCCATCTTCCGTTTGCAATTGTGGATGCAACCGTGCTTACGGAAGCAGGTTACGTGGGTGAGGATGTGGAAAGCATACTGACCAGGCTTCTGCAGGATGCTGACTACGATGTGGAGAAGGCCCAGCTTGGAATCGTATTCATAGATGAGATAGACAAGATAGCCCGCAAGAGCGACAACCCTTCCATCACACGCGACGTTTCCGGCGAGGGAGTCCAGCAGGCCATGCTCAAGATACTGGAGGGCAACATAGTGAACGTGCCTCCGCAGGGCGGCCGCAAGCACCCTGAGCAGAAGATGATAGCCGTGGATACTTCCAACATCTTGTTTATCTGCGGCGGAGCCTTTGA
>CACZFO010000021.1 GCA_902780455.1 uncultured Bacteroidia bacterium
GACACCGGCCTGGAAGCCCTGGGATTCATACCAAAGCAGAACGAAGTTGAGAACAGGTCGAGATACCTTGGACTGGATTTTTCCAAGATGCAGATGGTACACTCAGCCTCCGGCCTGATAGAAGGAAACGTAAACGTGGAAAGGCTCCTGGAACTGACATCAGCACCTCTGGAAGGCCCAACTTCGGAACCAACTGTTGAAGACAAACGCAAAGTTCTGATTGCCAGCAATGAAGAATCATTTTCCTTCATCTATCAGGAGCATCTCGACGGATGGCGGCACAAAACTTTTTTCAACCCGGAGGAAGACTTTGAAATTCCGGGAGACACTGACCTTCTCTACCTTCCGGGAGGCTACCCCGAAAAGCATCTTGATAAACTTGCAAGATACACAAAGACAATGGATTCCATCAGACGCTACGCCCAGGAAGGAGGAAGGATACTTGCTGAATGCGGAGGCATGATGTATCTGTGCAGGAGCATAATCGCCGATGAAGGAGAATATCAGATGTGCGGAGTCCTGCCATACTCCGTTACGGCCAGAAAAGAAGAGAGGAAGCTCAGCCTGGGATACCGTCAGTTTTCCTACAACGGCCTGGATCTGAGGGGGCACGAGTTCCACTACACAAAATTCACCGACCCTCAGCCTGAAAGCGTGGCAGATGTCCGTGACGCCCTTGGAGGCAGCACCGGCACGCCTGTAATCAGGATTGACAACACTGTAGCAAGTTACACCCACCTTTACTGGGGCGGGGGAGACATCTTTAAAATTTTCTGACAATGAAGGCCATATATACAAAGACAGGAGACAAGGGAAGCACTTCACTAAGGGGAGGAACAAGGGTTCCCAAGGACGACATCAGGATAGAGGTCAACGGAATGACCGACATGCTCAACTCACAGCTGGGAATGGTACGCGCTGCAAGCGTAGATGCCGTTGAAAAGGAACTCATCCATTCATTGCAGAAGGAACTGATGAACATAATGAGCCACATTGCAACTCCTGAAGGAATTGAAAACCCAAAGAAACTCAATTGCAAGCACCTGACAGAGAGGATGGAAGAATTCATAGACAGCATACAGGCTCCTCAAGGGTTCGTCCTGCCGGGTGAAAACCTCCTTTCTTCTCAGATGCATATTGCAAGAAGCACTGCAAGGACCGTTGAAAGACGGCTCTGGACACTCAACAGAAGCCACCAGGTAAAGGAAGAGATACTTGTATTCTTCAACAGGCTTTCAGACTGTCTTTTTGCCATGGCCGTAAAACATTCGAGATGAAACGCAGACTGCATAACATAATGCTTGCCGGAACCGGAAGCGACGTTGGCAAAAGCATCGTAGCCACAGGACTTTGCAGGATTTTCCTGCAGGACGGATACTCTCCGGCCCCTTTCAAGGCCCAGAACATGGCTCTCAACTCCTTTGCCACCAAAGACGGGTTTGAGATAGGAAGAGCCCAGGCCGTACAGGCCGAGGCTGCCGGCATCGATTGCCACACCGACATGAATCCCCTGCTGCTCAAGCCTCAGAGCGACCACACTTCACAGGTAGTACTCAACGGCAAGCCCATTGGCAGTTCAAGCGCCTACGACTACTTCCGCAAGGAAGGCAAGGAAGAACTTAGAGAAGCTGTGTGCCAAGCCTTTGACCGCCTGGCTGCCAGATTCGATCCTATTGTGATGGAGGGAGCCGGAAGCATTTCAGAACTGAATCTCATGGAGAGCGATATCGTGAACCTCCCGATGGCCAGATATGCAAATGCAGATGTGTTCCTTGTGGCAGACATAGACCGCGGTGGCGTATTCGCATCGGCCTACGGCAGCATCGCCCTTCAGAAACCGGAATACAGGCAGCTCATCAAGGGCATAATAGTCAACAAGTTCAGGGGAGACCTCAGACTGTTTGACAGCGGCCGCAGGATACTGGAAGATATCTGCAAGGTTCCTGTAATCGGAGTAATCCCCCACTACAAAGACATTTACATAGAAGAGGAAGACAGCGTAGACCTTGCCGCAAAGAGCTTCAGCAGAGAAAAAGGCAAGATCAACATTGCAGTAATCCTCCTCAGGCACATATCCAACTTCACCGATTTCAACGCCTTGGAAAGAGATCCCAGGGTGCACCTGTACTACACCTCAAATACTGAAGACATCAAGAAGAGCGACATCATAATCATACCCGGCACCAAGTCTACCATAGACGATCTCTATGAGCTCAGGCGCAACGGCTGCGCCCAGGCCATAGTACAGGCCCACCGCAGCGGAGCAACCGTCCTTGGAATCTGCGGAGGATACCAGATGATGGGCACTCAAGTGCTTGACCCTGACCACGTGGAAGGAGATATTGATATGCTTCCGGGCCTCGGGCTTCTGCCAGTTGCAACCAGGATGACGGGAGAGAAGACCACAAGGCAAAGCCGCTTTACCCTTGCACCTCAAAACGGAGGCAAACTGCTGGAAGGCTATGAAATCCACATGGGAGAAACCATTCCCGACAAAGAGGGAATAGAGCCACTTGTCTTCATGGAAGACGGCAAACCCGAAGGCTGCTACGTAGACCGCAGATGCATGGGCTGCTACCTTCACGGAATCCTGGACAATCCTGGTTTCAACGATTTCCTGCTTGAGCCTTTCATGGAAAAGACAAAGGCAAGCGCCCGGACAGAAGACTACACGGCCTTTAAGCAAAGGCAGTACGACCTGCTTGCCGACCATCTACGCAAGCACCTTGACATGAACCTTTTATACAACATCATAAGCTATGATTAACGGACACGGAGACGATATCTACAACTACGGGAACATAAGACTTAACTTCTCGTCAAACATCTACCCAAGGGCGGATATCAGCCCGCTTCTGGAGCATCTGAAACAGCATCTTGACTGCATCAGGACCTATCCTGAGCCCGATGCCGCTTCCTTGGAGAAGGCTATCGCCGAGTATCATGGGATTCCTGCAGAGAACGTCCTGGCAACTGCGGGAGCAACTGAAGCCATATACCTGATAGCACAGACTCTCAGGTCCTGGCAGACATTCAACGTACAGTATCCGGCCTTCAGCGAATATGAAGATTCCTGCAGAATGTTCATGTACAGAGAAGACGTGCTCGGAAACCTCATGTGGGTGTGCAACCCATGCAACCCTACCGGGGAATTCTTTCCTGAAAACTTTATCAGGGACCTGCTGCAGAAACACCGCTATGTGATTGTAGACCAGTCTTATGAAGGATATACCAAGGAAAAGGTCATGACCCCTGCTGAAGGCATCAAGATACCAAACCTCATACAGGTCCATTCCCTGACAAAGACTTATGCCGTACCGGGCCTGAGGATCGGCTACATCACTGCCAACATAGGTATCATACGTCTGTTGAGGGGATTCACGCACCCGTGGAGCCTGAGTTCGGTGGCTATCGAAGCTGGAAAGTTCCTTCTCAGGAGCGGACATACCGCAGTCGGGAACCTGGACGAGTACCTAAGATGCGCCCAAAGGCTCAGGTTCTCCCTTTCTGCCATTGAAGGAATCGAGACAAGGCCGACAAAGACCAATTTTATACTGTGCCGCCTCAAGAAAGGCAAGGCTGCTGACCTGAAGGAATTCCTGGCAAGGGAGAGAGGAATCCTCATCCGCGATGCCTCCAATTTCAGAGGCCTGTACGAAGGGCACTTCAGGGTAGCCTCGTCCAATGACCTCGACAATGCAGAACTCATAGAAGGCATCACCGATTTTCTGACACTTAACAGATAAGCCATGAACCTGGTGCTGCTGTTCATACTCCCGATCCTCATAGGATGGACCCTGGATCTCCTGCTCGGAGACCCGGCATACCTCCCCCATCCGGTAGTATGGTTCGGCAAGGCCATAGCATTCCTGGAAAAACGGCTCAACAAGGGCGGCCACAGGGTCCTGAAGGGTTGCCTGACTGCCCTGGCACTCATCGCGATAACCATTTTAATATTTTTTGCGATTGACTATTTTGCTGTAAAACTGCATATTATTTGCGCAATAATAATACGTAGTATATTTGTATTCTACTTCCTTGCGGGCACCACGCTGATACGCGAAGTAAGGGAAGTTTTCAGGGCAGTTGACAGGAGCCTTGAAGAAGGACGGAAGCAGGTTGGAAGGATCGTAGGAAGGGATACCTCAGAACTCTCCGCACAGGAAATAAGGACTGCTGCGCTGGAAACCCTGGCCGAAAACCTGAGCGACGGGGTTGTGGCTCCACTGTTCTGGTTCATGATCGGAGGTCTGGGAGGCATGGCAGCCTACAAGATGACAAACACCATGGATTCCATGATCGGCTACAGGACAGCCCGCTACAAGGATTTCGGGATGGTGGCTGCAAGAGCGGACGATGTTGCAAACTGGATTCCTGCCCGTCTGACGGCATTTCTGATGGTGCTTGCCACCGGAAAGCCGGGTCTTTTTAAATTTGTGGGACAGTATGCAAGGTGCCATGCCAGCCCCAACAGCGGCTATCCTGAATCCGCACTGGCCGGAGCCCTGGACTGCAGGTTCGGCGGACCTCATACGTACTTTGGGGAAGTGATTGACAAGCCATACATAGGAAGCCACGACAAAGCCCTCACAACCGCCGACATGGAAAAGGCTGTAAGGATCAACAGGTTGGCGGAAGTGTTCATGATACTTCTGGCCTGTGGGGCGGGATTTGCGGCAAGATATTTTTTGAATCTATGAAACGGATAATACTCATAACCGGAGGAGAGAGGTCCGGAAAAAGCAAATATGCTGAAGAGATGGCACTCAGCCTCAGCCCAAACCCGGTGTACATAGCCACGGCCCACATCTGGGACGAGGAGTTCAGGGAAAGAGTGCGCCTGCACCAGGCCAGGAGAGGCCCGCAGTGGACCAACATTGAAGAAGAGAACAATCTGGCAGGATGCAATGTAGAAGGCCGGTGCGCAATCATCGATTGCGTTACCTTATGGCTGACAAACTTGATACAGCCGCA
The DNA here is from genome assembly GCA_902780455.1 of uncultured Bacteroidia bacterium. Taxonomy (GTDB): domain Bacteria; phylum Bacteroidota; class Bacteroidia; order Bacteroidales; family UBA932; genus Egerieousia. The sequence goes on from CACZFO010000021.1 coordinate 4,975, forward strand.
TCTGGATAAAAGCGGAAACCTGGATGTGAACCCGGTACTCGAATCGGCAAAAAGACAGCTGGAGCTGTTTACCGCCCAGGATGCCGTTTTCATTTTCGTGACCAACGAAATCGGCAGCGGCGGGGTAAGCCCCAACCCTCTCCAGAGGCGGTTCACAGATCTTCAGGGCTGGGTCAACCAGCACCTGGCCCAAATGGCAGATGAAGTGGTTCTGATGGTATCAGGAATACCTGTAAAAATTAAAGGATGATGTTAGCGGAATTCAATATTGAAAGGCCTGACTGTTCTTTAAGACAGAAGGCCATTGACAAAATAGACAACCTGAACAAGCCTAAAGGCTCACTTGGAAGGCTGGAGGAGCTGGCCCTGAAACTCTGCCTTGTCCAGCAGACACTTTCTCCAAAGCTAAGGCACCCGTGCCACCTGCTTCTGGGCGGAGACCACGGCATAGAAAGGGAAGGCGTGAGCGTATCGCCCAGGGAAGTAACCTGGCAGCAGATGATCAACTTCACCAAGGGAGGAGGAGGCGTGAACATGTTCTGCCGCCAGAACGGCTTTACCCTCAAACTTGTAGATACCGGGGTTGACTACGACCTCTCCCCCTATCCAGAAATCAAAAACTGCAAGATAGACTTTGGAACCCGGAATTTTCTGCATGAACCTGCAATGACAGAAGTCCAGTACCTGGAAGCCATTGAAACCGGGCGCGAACTGGTTGACGAATGCATCGATGAGGGCAGCAACATAATATGCATCGGAGAGATGGGCATAGCCAATACATCGCCGAGCAGTGTTTGGATGAGCCTTTTTGAAAACGTTCCGCTGGATGAGTGCATCGGGGCAGGCGCAGGCCTTGACAAGAACGGAGTGAACCACAAGAAAGAGGTGCTGCAGAAATCCGTAGAACGTTTCCTGGTGGATTATCCTGAGCCAACGGCAGAAGACATCATAATGTATTTTGGTGGATTCGAGATGGTTACGGCTATCGGCGCCATGCTCAGGGCAGCCCAGATGAAAATAACGGTACTCATAGACGGCTTCATCATGACTGCCTGCGCACTTGCCGCAACCAGGTTATATCCCCAGAGCCAGGACTACATGATATTCTGCCACTGCGGAGATGAAAGCGGCCATAGACTGATGCTGGAGAAGATGGGAGAAAAGCCGCTTTTGAACCTGGGGCTCAGGCTCGGAGAAGGAACAGGTGCACTGTGCGCCTACCCTATCATAGAATCAGCTGTCAGGATGATCAACGAAATGAACAACTTCAAAAATGCAAGAATCACCAAATATTTTTAGCCGGATCTGGGCGGCATTCATACTCCTTACCCGCCTGCCTTTCTGGAGGATTTACCAGCCTCCGAAGAAGGCATACGAGAGCGTTGTTGAGTACTGGCCTTTGGTGGGTTGGCTCACTGCAGCAATCTCAGCTGCAGCAATCTGGTTCATAGCCCCATACAATGTGTTGATTGCCACAGTTGCAGCAATCGTGTTACGCATACTTGTTACCGGTGCCCTCCATGAAGACGGACTGGCCGATTTCATGGACGGTTTCGGAGGAGGAACATCCAGGGAAAAGATTCTGGCCATAATGAAAGACTCCCACATAGGAACCTACGGAGTCCTTGGCCTTGTCTGCTACATCCTTACGCTTGCTGCCTGCCTGTTCAGCCTGGCATCGCTGAGCCCGAAACTTGCCGCTCTTACCGTACTGATGGCCGATCCTTTTGCCAAGATGCTTGCTGCACAGACGGTTATGTTAATGCCTTACGCCCGCAGGGAAGAGGAGTCAAAGGCACACAACATATACCGCCGGGCAAGGTTTCCACAGTATGTATTCCTCCTGGTACAGGGGCTTCTGCCTCTCGGGCTTTTCATCTGGCAGACAGGGGCCGGCACCGTTCAGGTACTTCTGCTGGTGCTCGTACCTTCCCTGGTATGCGCATTTCTCAACCATTATATTTACAGGAAGATCAAGGGCTACACAGGAGACTGCAACGGGGCCGTTTTCCTGCTGGTTGAACTTTCCATATACATAACAGCCTCATTTTTAATCTGATGGAACTGATTCTGATAAGACATACCACACCCGATGTTGAAAAGGGAACCTGTTACGGATGGACCGATGTGAACGTGGCCTCCACTTTCGTCGCCGAGGCTGAAAACACCCTGGCAAACCTGAGACAGTACCTGCCTGTGGACAAGGCCTACACCTCTCCGCTCAGAAGGGCCTCCAAACTTGCCGCTTTCTGCGGTTTTGCCGATGCCGAACCTGACGAAAGGCTCAAGGAAATGAACATGGGGCAGTGGGAGATGCAGAACTATAACCAGATCCAGGACCCTGCCCTAAAGGAATGGTACAAAGACTACATGCATCTGCCGGCTACGGGAGGAGAGAGTTTTCAGATCCTTTACAGAAGGGTCTCTTCTTTCCTGGATGAACTCAAGACCAAGCCCTACAGGAGAGTTGCAATCTTCCCATCGTATGCGCTGCAATTTATGCCGGCATCTGCAAGGAAGAAAATGCCTTCTGCATAGCCCCGGCATTTGGAGGAATACTGGAAGCAATCATATAAAATTTAAGCAATGAGACATTTACTGATACTGTTTTCAATGTTGGCCGTGCTTGCCGGCTGCTCTCAAAAGAAAGAAGCTATTCAAGACAACGGAAAGCAAGCCATTCTCATGGTCCACTTCGGTACCACTCACGACGATACCCGGGCACTCACCATTGATGCAATCAACGGCAAGGTCAAGGAAGCATTTCCGCAATATGATGTGTTTGAAGCATATACATCCAGAATCATAATAAAGAAACTGAAAGAAAGAGGCATAGAAAAAATGTTTCCGGGACAGGCCCTGCAGATGCTTCATGAGAAAGGATACTCCAAGGTAATGATCCAGCCTACAAACATCATTACCGGAAAGGAGAACCAGACACTTAGGGCCGAGGCCGAAAAGGCTTCAAGCCTCTTTTCAGAAATAAGAATCGGGAAACCGCTGCTGTACAGCATAGAAGACTGCAGGGAGGTCATCGACATCCTCGGCACAAGGCATGCCAAATCATCCCCTGACCACCATGTCCTTCTGGTGGGACACGGAACAGACGACCCGGCAAATGCTCTCTACAGCCAGGCCGACTATATGTTCAGCACCAAGGGATACACTAACTTCCATGTTGCAACCATAGAGGGTTTCCCTTCATTTGAGAATGCCCTCCAGATGCTAAAAAGAGGCGGAGCAGTCAAGGTAACGCTTGTCCCTTTCATGTTCGTAGCGGGAGACCATGCGGCAAACGACATCTCCGTAGAATGGAAAGAAGCGTTAGAAGAGTCCGGTTACCAGACCGATGTGACAATGGAAGGCCTTGGACAGGTTCCTCAGATCCAGGACATCTTCATAAGACACCTGGAATCAGCCATGGAGAATCCGGATGAAAACCTGCTTGAGAAAAAAGCATCACTTTGACGCATTCTCAACCTTGAACTGCCTGGAGATAAATTTTCCGTCTCCCGAAATGCCCTCAAGGGTTACCGTATAACCGCTGAGCATATCCGAAGCATTGAACCTGAAACGAATCTTGCCGTCTGAGTCAGCACTCAGGGCAGGATTCCAGTACAAAGTGCTGCGGCAATCCGATCCGGCCCTTGAGATTCCTTTTCCTGTAACCTCATACCTGGGTGAATAAAATCGCCGAGGCGTCTGATAGCCAAGAGGTGTACCATAAGCTATGTGCCATGGAACGTTAGGACGGACTTTTGTCTTTATAAATACGCATTTCAAGGATGAAGACTCTCCGGCAACTCCCCCCGGAGCAAGGCCTTCGGTTACAACAACTGTTTCAACATCGCTTACCATCATTCCCTCAAGTTCCCACCAGCTGTCGGGCATAAGCTGCAACGCATTGATATAAACCATGATCGGAGACCATTTTCCACCGGCAACCTTACAATATAGCATACGGTTGTATTCCTGAGTCCGATAATCAGTTCCGCCACCGCCGCTGAGGACTTCTCTGATACTAGACGGTCCTCTGTCCCTAGCAACACCTCCGGTAGTAGATTCCCTCAAACCGGGAACAGTTGCAAGAAGATAGCTGAACATGTCATAGTTCTTGTAATTCTCAAGTCTTAATCCATCTCTGATCTCTTCCGGACGGAACTCCCAGTTCGGGAACGGAGAAATGCCACTGATTTTCCTTCTTTTGCCGTAAACAGTTATTGAATTCAGCACATAGGACTGCTCACCGCCAGTAGAAAGATAGTTTTTCAGCAGAACCTCACCTACTTCAGGAGTATAGGCAACCTTGGTCTTGTTGTGGATCATCTTGACCATTGGTGCAAACGAATCTTCGTAGATGAAAGGTTTTACTTTTTTCTTGCTGTCAGCCCTCTGGCCGCTGACAATGAAAGTCGTGCTGTCCGGAAAGTCCAGGTCTGTAAGCTCAAAAAATCCCTCGGGACCGATTCTTCCCAATGCCACAAAATTTATGGAAGGAGCAAGGAATGCCAGGTCTGAGGCTTTGCTTTTGCCAAAAATTCCTTTCTTGATGAATCCTGATATCGACTGGACATATTCCCTGCCGAACTTTGGCATAGCAAACCGTCCGGAAAACACTTCCGGCAGGTCATAATACTCCCAGCCTTGAGTCATCAGCATAAGGTCGGCATCAGCAATCCTCTTCTCAAGCGGAATGGTATCACAGAAGAACCTGCGCGGGTTTTCCACATTTCCCCTGATCTCCGATGAGAGGAACATGTAAGACACCAGATTGTCTTCCTGAGTGTTTGAAGGAGCCAGCAAGTTGTCCGTGACAGAAACGGAAAAACTGCCTCCCGATGCTCCGGCAGCATCAATGACCACTCCTACATTATCTCTCCTGGAAAATGCCGGCCTGTCAAGGATAATAGAGCCGGCTGGAGACGCTTCAGGCATCACAAAGAAAGGACGTTTTGCCAAGATACGGCCTTCCTGGGTGCATATGACAGCATTGTTCACGCCCTTAGGCATTCCATTGAGCGGAAGTTTTATCTTTGAAACATTCTCCAGGGGTACATTGTAATAGACCTCATCTGGACCGGTCAGGATGAACCTGAGTCCTGAAGAAGTAACTTTTCCGCGCAGTGAAATCAAGGCCTCTATCATGTCTGGGCCGTATCTGAGGGATATGGAGGCTCCGTCGTCTTCCACGTCAGGAAGATCGGAACGGCCTGAGGTGCCGTCTGCGGCCTTAAAAGAAGCACTGTATTTGCCTCCGGATGCAGGAGTGAGCATGAAAGAGCCTAATCCATATTCGTCTGTAGCAAAAACTGCAACCTCAGCCTTGTTCTCGCCATAAACCACTCCCTCAGTCTGGACTCCCAGGCCGTCTGAACCTATAACCTTGACTCCTATGCGGTTAGGGATCCCTGAGAGAAGCCTTCCGCTTTCAGGAAGGAAAGCACAGTCAAGTTTGTTTACAGTCTTTATCTGGTGGAAAGGATTCTCCACCCCTATGGTCTCATAGTGGGAGTCATCCCTCACTTTCTTGCTTTTAAGTTCATCTATATAACTGTCTTTAACGGGATTTATGACTGTAATCTCTTTTTTGAAAAGATAATCTTCAGACCTGTTCAGGTTCCAGTATGTATATGCCCTTAGCATGTTGTATCCTGTGTTGGCATCATTGGGAATGGCAAGGTAGCCTTCCATGACATTACCCCTTAACTTGACCTTTACCCTCTGCTGGAGGTATTCCATTTCCTGGAATTTGCCTTTTAAGTCCTTCCCGACCATGCTTCCTACAAGTTCAACATATATGAAGCGGCTTTCCGGATATTCCGAAATGAAAGAACCGTTGGCAATATATGCCTTGAACCATACCGTATCTCCGACAGAATAAACATCTTTGTCTGTATGGAGGTATACTTTTTCAGGAGAGAGATATTTAAGATAAGCGTCGTATCTTTCCTCAATTGTCTGAGGCACTTTCAGAGTATCTTGTGAAAAGGAATCAAATGGCATCAGAATCAGGGCAGAGGCAAAAAGCATCAACCGGGCCACAGTGTCAAATATTTTCATTTTCATAGAGTTGTTATTTTTTCAAATATACTAAAAAAAATTGCAAAAGGTGCAAGCAGTTAAGAATATTGACAACAAGCCGTTTTTTTTCATACATTTGGCTTCTCAAACATGCAATAAGACAAAGCCCTTATGGTATTTTCAGATCTGCTCTTCTTGTTCGAGTTTCTGGCGGCATTCGCCTTGTGCTACCTCGTGGCAGGTCTGATAGACCGCAACGGGGCAAAGATGACTCCTGAAGGTCTGAAGAAATCCTTCAAGGGCAGAAACCTGGTCACCGTAATATTCTCCCTGATCTTCTATGCCTGGGGAGAGCCGGTGTACGTGTTCCTGATGATCTTCTGCGTCTTTGTCAACTATCTTTGCGGAATCGCGATAGATACCAACAAGAACCGCAGGCTCGGACTGGTGCTTGGAATCATATTCAACCTGGCTGTACTGTGCACCTTCAAGTACCTGGGATTCTTTGCCGGCATACTTGGCAACCTTGGGCTCCACGTGTCAGTACCTACGCTGGCTCTGCCGATAGGAATCAGTTTCTACACGTTCCAGTCCATGAGCTACCTGATAGATGTCTACAGGAAAGACTCCCCTCCTCAGAAGAGGTTCCTAGACCTGCTGTTCTACATCTCTATGTTCCCACAGCTGATTGCCGGCCCTATCGTCAGATATGGAACCATAGCCAGGGAAATCGGAGACAGGAAGGTTACCTGGGACGACTTTGCAGAAGGCAGCTACAGATTCCTCATAGGTCTGGGAAAGAAAGTGATTATAGCCAACCAGATATCCACCGTGGCAGACTATTTCCTGGCCGCCAATCCGGAAACCTTCTCAACCGCCGGCAGCTGGATAGGACTTGTGGCCTTCACCTTCCAGATTTACTATGACTTCTCCGGCTATTCAGACATGGCCATAGGACTCGGAAGATGCCTGGGATTCCATTTCAACGAAAACTTCGACCACCCTTACATAAGCCGCTCCATTACCGAATTCTGGAGGAGATGGCACATTTCACTGGGTTCATTCTTCCGCGACTATCTATACATACCGCTGGGAGGAAACCGCCGCCATCAGGCCCTGAACATCCTTATTGTCTGGTTCCTGACCGGCATGTGGCACGGAGCCAGCTGGAACTTCATCATCTGGGGCTTGTATTTCGGAATAATCGTGATGGTGGAAAAATACACCTTGCTCAAGATATACGACAAGATTCCAAAGGTATTCCTGCACCTGTACAGCATATTCCTGTTCACCCTGGGATGGGGAATCTTCTATTTTGACGACCTTGGCAAGATGAAGACTCTCTTTGCCAGCCTTTTCGGAAATGCCGGGGCCGCCTCAGACTTTACCGCTGTCAGCGCCCTTACAAACAACTTCTGGCTTTGGATTGCAGCCATAGTGTTTGCTATGCCGGTAAGAAGGTTGTTCTCAAACTTCAAGGGAGTGTGGTACCTCAGGGCGGCTGTAGCCGTCGTGATACTGATTTTCAGCGTGGCCCTGCTGGTAGGCGCCACCAACAACCCGTTCCTGTATTTCAGATTCTGATTATGAAAAGAACAATTATCATATCATCGCTGATGCTTCTGTGCTGCACCTTTGCTTACGCACAGAATCCAGACAGCCTGGCCGCCAAGAAGACGGACACGCTCAAGACGAAGGCTGTTGTCAGGGAATATCCTGCACCGACATCTGATGCCAACGACATCTACCCCAACCGTACAGTGGCAAGGTACGTCAACCGGGTGAACCCCAACGCTCCGGTCAAGACCCTCAAGTCCGGCATCATGATAATCGGCGAACCCGGTAAAGTGAGGGCTGCCGAGCCTTACGGCGGAAGAGGTGCCGGAGAGGCTGAATACGCCAACTCCGCCAACAAGTACAAAAGCGTATTCGGCGACAGCGTCAACGTCTACTGCATGGTGATTCCTAATGCCGGAGCCTTCTACACTCCTAGCAAAGGCTCTCCCGGAAAGAACCAGGGCGGCACCATCAACCGCATTTTTTCTCATCTCGACAATTCCGTACTTGCAGTGGACATCTACTCCATACTTGGAAGGCATGCCGCTGAGCCTATCTATTCCCGTACGGACCACCACTGGGCACCGCTTGGAGCATACTATGCCGCCAAGAAGTTTGCCGCAGTTGCCGGCGTTCCGTTCAAGGACCTCAGCCACTACAAGAAACACGTGATACACAACTATGTAGGCACGATGTACATGTTCACCAAGAGCCAGGATGTGAAGAACTCCCCGGAAGACTTTGTCTACTACACTCCTGACTCCACCGTAACCTATACCACCACCTACATAAACTACAACACCAGAAACGGAGTGGCCCTTTCCGAGAGGGCGCCGCAGAAGGGAGATTTCTTCCAGAAAGGCGTGTCCGGAGCCGGTTGCTACGTGGTATTCATGGGCGGAGACGCCAAGATCACCCAGGTTCGCACCTCCACCAAGAACGGCCGCAGGCTGATAATCTTCAAGGACAGTTACGGAAACGCCATCCCCGGCTACCTGTTCTTCTCCTTTGAGGAAATCCACGTGATTGACTGCCGCTTCTACAAGCGCAACATCAAGAAATACGTAAAGGAAAACAAGATTACCGACATTCTCTTTGCAAACAACATAATGAGGGCCGTCCTTTCTACAACCAACAAGGCCTACGCCCGTTTCCTCACTCAGTAACAGCCAGATGGGAAAGAAGATTTACATAATACTTGCAACTACGCTCTTTGCCGCCTTCGTGCTCGTTTTCAACACGTTCCCAAGAAGCACGGTCAGCCAGGTGGAAAAGCGCGAGCTTGCCAAGTTCCCGCAGTTTTCTTTCCAGAGCCTCAAGGAAGGAAAGTTCACCAAGGAACTGTCTGCCTGGTTTTCAGACAGCGAGCCTTACAGAGACCACTTCATCAACCTGAGCATGAACATCAAAGACTGGATGAGGATGAACTTCTCCAAGGAGAACGCCATTACCTTCCATGCCCCGGACGCCGCCCCTATAGACATAGAAGCCCCGGACATCAACTCTTCCGACCTCCAGCAGAACGACACCATACCGCAGAACTCCAAGGACACCGTGGAGAACAGGAAGATAGAGGAATACCGCAACAAACTCACGGCTGAGGAAAACGCCAAGATAGCCCATGCCGGCATAGTTATAGTCGGAACCGGCAGCAAGGTCAGGGCCCTGATGGCTTACGCCGGAGATTCCACAGGCGGTGTCAAGTATGCAGAAGCCGCCAACATCTACAAGAGGAAGCTGGGCAAGAAGGTCAACGTATACCTGATGGTTATCCCTACAGCAATCGAGTTCTACTGCCCTGATGCAGTAAAGAGCCGCACCAAGAGCCAGAGGGCCACCATCAACAACATCTTCGCCCACCTTTCAGATTCCGTCAAGGCCGTGGACGTGTATACCACACTCGGAAGGCACGCTTCTGAAGACATCTACCTCAGGACGGACCACCACTGGTCACCTCTCGGAGCATATTACGCAGCCAAGAAGTTCGCCCAGGTTGCCGGCGTTCCGTTCAAAGACACCACATCTTATGTCAGAAAGGTAGTAAAGCGCTACGTAGGAAGCATGTACGGTTACTCCAAGGACATCAGCGTAAAGAAGGCTCCTGAAGATTTCGTCTTCTATGAACCGGATTCAACCGTAACCTACACCACCACATACATCAACTACAACATCGATGAGAACTATAAGGTAACCGGAGAAAGCGGACCTTTCAAGGGCAAGTTCTTCTTCCACTACAAAGACGGAAGCGGAAGCGCCTACTGCACCTTCATGGGCGGAGACACAAAGCTTACCAAGGTTGAAACATCCACCAAGAACCACAGGAGGCTGATAATCATCAAGGACAGCTTCGGAAATGCCCTTCCGGGATACCTATTCTTCTCATTTGAGGAAATCCACGTAATAGACTACCGCTACTTCACCTTCAACATGGAGCAGTATGTGAAGGACAACAAGATTACAGACATCCTGTTTGCCAACAACATATTCTCGGCCTATTCAAACAGCATTACCAGAAGGTACACCAAGTTCCTCACCCAGGACCATGCTACTTTCTACCCTCCTAAGCCAAAGCCGAAACCGGTTGAGGAAAACAAAGAAGCCGCCCCTGCAGAAAACACAGAAGCGGCCCAGGAGGCAATCTAGATCTTCTATATCATCAGCGATGCCACATAAAGCACAGCGGCTGAGACAACTCCCATGATCAGGGTAAGTTTGGTCTGTGTCCTGTAGCCGTCCTTTACATTCAGGCCTCCGAACCTGGTGACAACCCAGAAGTAACTGTCGTTGGCATGTGAAACCGTCATTGCACCGGCGCCTATGGCCATCACAACCAGCGCCGCACTCAGAGGAGTTGTCATTCCCATCGCGCTCATCAGCGATTCTGAAGACGAGAACATTCCCATCATTCCGGCAGTTGTGGTCATAGCCACGGTAGAGGAACCCTGCGCCGTCTTAAGTATGGCCGCTATAAGGAACGGGAACAGTATCCCAAGAGCCGAGAATATGCCGGCATTAGCCTTTATGAGCTCTACAAAACCGGCATCGTAGATTACCTGGCCGAGCATTGCACCGGCTGCAGTAATGAAAACAATAGGTCCGGCTGTCCTGAGCGTATTCTCGGTAATCCCGTACAACTTGGAAGAAGTCTCCTGATCCTTTACATAGCGTAGCAGAGGAAGCGAGCATATAACTCCCGATGCAAGGGCGATTACCGGTTTACCCAGGAAAAAGAACAGGTCTGCACCCCATCCTTCCATCTTCAGGACAGAAACCAGAGACCCAACTCCCATAAATACTATCGGGAGGATTATCGGGAGTACTGAAAGCCAGGTGGAAGGAAGGTTACGGCCTTCAATGATTTCAGCTATGTCGGTTTCTTCCGTCTCATCGGATGAGTGCACTTTCTTTCCTACGCGGTTTGCAAAGATGTAGCCGGCTGCAAGAGGGAACACGCTCAAAGCGGCGCCGACAAGTATTACCAGTATCAGGTTGTCGCCGAGCCCCACCATGCCAGCAGCAGCCACAGGACCCGGTGTAGGCGGTATGAAAACGTGAGCCACATACAGACCGGCAGCCAGGGCCACCGTCATCGTAACTGAAGATACACCGCTCTTTCTGCTCATCCACTTGCGTATTGGGTTCACTATCACAAATCCGCTGTCGCAGAAGACAGGAATGGACAGAACCCAGCCGATCAGCATTATGGCCAGTTGAGGATGTTTCTTGCCCATATGCCTCAGAACAGATTCGGCAAGCCTCATGGCAGCCCCGCTCTTCTCAAGTATCAGACCTATGAGAGTTCCGAGGATGATAACCAGCCCTATGCTTGCAAAAATGTTGGAAAAGCCCTTTCCAAGTACATCTGCAATACTCCTTAACGGAATACCCATCAGAAGGGCAAGGAGCAGGGCACAGCCGAGAATGGAAAGGAACGGATGAATCTTGAGCCTGGATATGGAAAAAACCATCAGGGCAATGACTGCCACAAAAACAACAAGTGAAGTAATCCAACTGAGAGCCATAGACAAATATCAATTTATTTTAATTCTCTGCTTGAGCCATGTAAGAAATGAACTTCATGTACATCTGGGTGTCTTTATCGTAAAGGGATTTAGACGATTCAGAAAGATAAGCCGCCACCTCATTCCTGCAGGAATGGAATTTCTTCCAATTTGAAACAAGCTCGGTGATGTCCACCCCGCGGCCCTCCTTCTCTATCTCCCTCAGCGAGTTTTCCAGTATGGAGTCGTAAACCTCGTCATCCATAGGCAATACGACAGCCCCGACATCCTCCCGCGATATGGCATGCATGATTCCGGCCGACTCGTTCCTTCTCTCGTCTGCCCTGAACCTGACACCTGCAACTTCCAGCGGAAGCATGGAATAACCTATTCCACCGTTGATCTCTACTTTATAGTTGTAAACTACATCCCCCAGGCAGTCCCTGAGCTTGAGCCAGGCTTCTTCCTCGGCCTCAAGGGCAGCCCTGAGGTTGGATGGCTTGAAACGTGATTCTGCCAGGAAAGTATTCAGGACAGACAGAAAACGGCTCATCTCCGAATCTGCATAAGCATACTGGTTCATCTCAAACTGGGATCCTCCGGTCATCCTGTCTCCAACAGGTTCAAGAAAGCTCTCAACGGCTTTCTTATATGCCTTGTAGTTGAACGGATAGGCATAAGGAACTTTGACTCCGGAGGCGGAAAGATAGCTGTCAAGGAAATTCCTGGCTACAACGGCAACATCCTTGGCGCTCACACCCTCCAGGCTCTTGTGCACCTGCATCAGGGTTACTGCAAATGCAGCTCCCATCCTCTGCCTGGGGTGCTTTGTCCATTCTTCCGAATAATCCTCATCCTCAAAACCGTAGGCTTCGGATTCCGAATACATCCTGGAGACCCAGGCATACAGTTCACCCTGCTTCTGTGAAGAAAACTTCAGCTGAGGGAGAGGCATCCTGCCGGGCAGCTGAGCCCATGAACCGCACGAAAAAAGCACCGAGAGTGCAAAAACCAATATCTTTTTCATAATATCAAATATTTTCAGTATTACGACCTTCAAGGTAATAGTCAAAAGAGTACGTCAGGAAAGCCTCCACCTCTTCCCTGAAAATCCGGTTGAGTTCAGACACCCTCCCCTTTCCGGCAACATAAGGATCTATGTAACGCTTCTTGGCAGATATCTTCCTTACCGGGTACGTTCCGTTCCCTTCTGCACCGTCAGCAGCCTCCCGAACCGAGCGGAGCCTGCAGAAACAATCCCAGCCGGCCTTCCCTTCCCGGTCAGAATTCAATGCAGCAATCACCTGCTTTTCAGTAGTATATAACAAACTCTCGTCAAACAACCTCCGGGCCATGGCAGAGCGTACTATCTCACTAAGATACTGCATGGAATACCTGTCCGCATCGCAGACATAAACCTTTCCGCACTCCAGGGCCTTCATGGCAAATTCCCCGGCTGTTTCCTCACTTCGGAAACAGAGTTCCTCCCTCCCTTCATCATTCAATGCCACTTCAAGGTCGCGATAATACCTTTCCACGTCTTTCAAAGTACCCAAGCGGTAGTTGAGGATATTCCCCATGGTATACTCAAGACGGTCTGCAGACAATCGCGGAGTATCATTATCTGCAACAGGATAGATGTGATAATCAGACACTTGCCCAACAGTTATACCGAGCATTGCAAGAACCTCGCATATCTGGGCCGAAGACGCTATGATACCACAGGTTCTCTCCTCCGTAGACTCCTGAACCAGATAATCTCCCTTCATGAAATCTATCACATGGGCAAAGGCCGGAGAGGCCACATCGTGAAGAAGACCGGCTATGGCCTGGGCGGGATCATGAGTAAAGTTCCACACTATGGCCCCTACCCCCATGCTGTGGGTAAACCTGGAATACGGCTCCAGATGAGAGAACAACTCAAACGAGGTGTATTCGCATCCGCAGTTCATCCCTATTCCCCTCAGGCGCTGCATCTGCGGCGAGTCTGCAACTTCAAAAAGAAATGCAGGGATTTCATCAGAATATATGTCCAGAAGTTTCTCCAGCATAACCAATATCAAAGATAATCCTTTTTCCTCATCACTTTATTTCGTAACTTGCAAAAAATATCTAAGATGACTATGAAAAAGATTCTGATCATTGCTGCCGCTGTGCTTTCCCTTGCCTCATGCAAGAATGCCCAGACTGAAACCCCGGCCAAGAAGGTAGACGCACAAAAGTTCTTCAAGGACAACATTGCCAAGGTTGAAGATTTGTGCATGGAAGAAAGGGCTTCTGACGAAGCCGACGTTTTGGGTGCATCTTACACTTACATCGACATAGACAAAGACGGTGTGGATGAACTCTACATCAGAGACGATGCTTCAGACAGCGGATGGCTCCTGTGCTGCGGGGCTGATTCCGTCCAGTTGGTGGCTTCAGAGAACTACAAGCTTCATTTCTCACAGCTTGGCAACATAGTAATGCTCTCTGGCTCAGCAGGAACCGGTACCTTCTACTCAGGCTACTATGAAATAGTGAACAGTTCCTGCATAGGCCCGGATTTCTTTGAACTGGAAGAATTCGTATGGGGAACGGAAGATTCCACACGCACTACTTTCCACCCTGTAACAAACTTTGACGGAGAGTATCCTGAAGAAAACACCCGCCCTTTTTTCAAGAAGGTAGAACAGCTGAAGAAAACCTCAGACTGGGAGCTTCTGAATGAAGGAAAGGAATTCAAACCGCTGTGGGAACTTGACGGCAAAATCCCTGAAGACGAACAGGACTAACCACCATTCAGCCATGTAACAGGCCCCGACTTCATGGAGGCTGGCCAGATAGGAAAACCAGACCCTGCGGATTTTGAAGACCAATAACACCAATGAATTCAATCTTTATAGTTATCCCGATACTTATCGTCCTGATGTTCGGGCTTGGCCTCAGCCTGAATCTCAGCGATTTCAAGACACTTGTAAAAAAACCGGCAGCGCTTCTGACCGGTCTTGCAGGCCAATTGGTCGTTCTGCCCTCGCTGGCATTTGCCATTGCGGAGATATTCTCCCTTCCGGCCCTTTTCTACATAGGCGTCATCCTGATAGCCTGTTGCCCGGGCGGCAGTTCCTCCAACGTCTTCTCCAAGGTTGCAGGCGGAAACGTAGCCCTATCCATTACCCTCACTGCCGCCAGCAGCATAATTACCATGTTCACGATTCCCATCGTGCTCCAGCTGGCTCTCAACCGCTGCAGCGGATTCGAGGCTTTCGGACAGATAAATCTTCCTGTTGGCAAACTGCTGGTACAGAACATAGTGCTGATGTTCGTCCCTATCCTGCTCGGATTTCTGATGACAAGGCTCTGGCCCGATGCCGCAAGAAAGACAGACAAGGTAATCAGCAAGATTGCCTTCCCGGCCCTGATGCTGCTTGCCGGAATTTTCTTCGTCCAGCATCACAAGACCATCGCTGAGAACATACTCCTGCTTGGAGCTGTCATACTGTCCATGCTCATTCTTTCCATAGCGGTATCAGCCCTTCTCTCCAAAGCCGCCAGGCTTGAGAAAAGAGACCGCAGGACAATAATCATAGAAGTTGGAATGCAGAACGCAGCCCAGGCAATAGCCATAGCCTCAAGTCCGTTCATTTTCAACAACTCGGCCCTGGCCATCCCGGCAATCATCTATGCCCTGCTGATGAATGTAGTACTGCTGATCTACGTAGCAGCAATAAAGAAAAAATAGTAGGCTCCAAAAGTTTCTTGCAACAACTCAGCAAACGCATTCAAGGATAGTGTGGCCGTATCCGCCGACATTGTCATGAATTGCTGAAACACTGTAGCCTGCGCGGCTGAGAATATCTATCAGGTCCTGGCTGTGATACATCTTGGAGTTGCCGTTGGCAATGGCGGTGAAGTAAAGGCTTGTCATGGTAAGGCAGTAGGTTGCTGTCTCATATTTCTGCCTGTCCCAAAGGTTTTCCATGATCAGAAGCCTGCCTCCTTTATTCAGCGACTTTTTTGCGTTTGAGACAATCGTGAATATCTGTTCTTCAGAAAAACAATCCAGGAACTGGCTCATCCAGACTACATCAAAACCCTTTGGATAGTTATTGTCCTTAAGGACATTTCGAGGGCAGGTATCAATCCTGTCCGCACCCGTTTTCCCTTTGATGTTTTCTTGGAGCATGTCCAGCTGGCCGGGAAGGTCCATCACGGTAACCTTGACACTGCTGCTGTAAGAGACGCATTTCAAAGAAAACTTGCCGGTGTTGCCTCCAACATCCAGAAGATTGTCCACAGGTTGGGAAAAGACAATCTCCAGAGCCTGGTCAAATGAGTTGTCGGAGTAAAAATGGTCAAAGGCAAACCAACTCTCCTTGGCCGGTTCAGGAAGATATTTCAGGCCCTCGTAGACCGTAGGCCAGTCTCCCAATGCCTTGAGCCCGGCAGGCCTACCCTCCTTGAGACTTTCCTCCAAATTGAAGAATCCCAGATAGTTGACATCGTTGACAAAATCCATGTTCACTCTGGTCATCTTGTCTGTCAGAAGATACCAGCCGGTCTTGGTTATGAAGAACAGGTCATCCCTTACGATTACGGTACCGATTGAAAGAGAAGCCTCAAGAAGAACCTTGGCTGCGTATTTGGATATATCTGCCTTTTTGGAAACCTGCTCCACAGTCAGGCCGTCAGGATTATCCTTAAGAGCCTGGAAAACACCCAGCTTGAGCATCATTCTGGAAGCCTGGAATGCAATCGGGGCGAAAGCGATTTCCTGAGCCGCCCTCTGAGCTTCCAGGATGGTCTTATTGTCTTTTGAGTATATTTCCTTAAGTGGAGATTCAAGTTTCATATCGCAATAATTGACATTTTTACGAGGTTTCAAAATTACAAAAAAAAGATTTTGTCACATCTCACTATGAAAATAGTGTGACGGTCCCTTTACGCTACGAGTAAAGGCTTATTTTCGTATATTAGTGCTTGCAAACAGACAAGCACATGAAAAACAAATTCAACCTTTACCTGTTTTCTTTTATCGCGATAATAGCAGCAAGCAGTTATTCTTTTGGACAGACTCCTGATTATCAAACCAATGAGGAATGCACCAGCATCATGGTCGGAAGGCTGGCTTCTGCAGACGGCTCGGTGATAACATCCCATACCTGCGACGGAGTATCCCACACATGGGTTTCCTATGAACCTGCCGCAGACCACAAAAAGGGAGAAACCACCAAAGTCTACTACGGTACCCGCTGGACAAAGTTCAGGGGAGACACGACCGGAGTCAGGCTGCGCGGCGAGATTCCGCAGGCAAGGCACACATACGCATACCTTAACACCGGATACCCTTGCCTGAACGAGAAGCAGCTGGCAATTGGAGAAACTACCTTCTCAGGCCCTGACACCCTCAAGAACCCGGACGGGATGTTCATGATTGAGGAACTGGCAAGGATAGCCCTTGAGAGATGCGACAATGCCCGTGATGCCGTCAAACTTATGGGCTCGCTGGCTGAGGAGTACGGTTACGGAGACGGCGGAGAATGCCTCACCGTAGCAGACAAGAACGAAGTCTGGTGCTTTGAGATTTTAGGGAACGGAAAGCACAGCAAAGGAGCGGTATGGGCAGCCCAGAGAGTTCCTGACGACCACATCTGCGTGTCTGCCAACATTCCAAGGATAGGAAAGATAGACAAAAAGGACAAGAAGAACTTCCTATTCTCCAGCAATATAGAGCAGGTAGCCCTGGACTACGGCCTTTGGGACGGGCAGGGTGAATTCAAGTTCTACAAGGCATACCACGGAAACTACGGAGAAGGACGCAATTTCAGGGAAAGAGACTTCTACGTATTCTCACAGCTGGCCCCTTCCCTGGGGCTAACCTATGACATGGAAGAACTCCCGTTCTCCGTAAAACCCGATGAGAAAGTAGATGTACGCAAGGTCATGGAACTCTTCCGTTCCACCTTTGAAGGCAGCCGGTTTGACATGACCGCTAACTGGAAAATGGAAGTGACCGCCAAAGACGGAAGCAAGAGCCTGGTTACAAGCCCGGTGGCTAACCCATGGCTCACGGCCGATACACGCAACACCCTCAACACAATAGCTCCTGGAACAGTTGAATTCAGCCGTACGCTGGCAGTATGCTGGTGCTCATATTCAACCGTAATCCAGCTAAGAAGCTGGCTCCCCGATGCAGTTGGAGGAATTTGCTGGTACGCAGTTGACAATCCGGCCCAGAGCCCACGCATACCTCTGTTCGCAGGCGGAACATCGCTGCCTGAAGGTTTCAGCTTCTGCGGACAGAAGCAATACAAGCAAGACTGCATACTGTGGCAGTTCAGAAGGCCAAACCGCCTGGCAACCGTAGCCTGGCAGAAGTCAAGGGCCAGAGTTGAGAAAGAAATCGCCGAGATAGAAAAACTTTCTTTTGACAAAGTGTCCGCTCTGGGAAAGAAGCCATCAGCAGAAGATCTCAACAACCTGACCGCCAGCATATATGAAACATCTGTAAAGGCCTGGAACCAGATGGAGACGGACTTCTGGATGGCATACGGCAGAGGATTCTGAAACAAAACCAAACTTTTAACGATATGAAAAAAATTCTGATCATGACAATTGCAACGCTGTTTGGATTCTGCGCTCTCAATGCCCAGGACCAGAAACTCATTGACGAGATCAACAAAGGCGCCACACTCAAATCAGAAATGTACTGGATTGAGAACCAGAGATTTCTTGATGACCTTCTGAAAAGGACAAGTTATCTTGAGGACAGAGACCTCGAAGTTCTCATAAAGGAGGCCCAGAAAGAGATTGCCCGCATGGACCAGATACTCGTCACCAGGGACAAGATTATCGGAAAGGAAAAGAAAGAGGCCAGGATCAACAAGAAGCTGAAAAAGCATTTTCCGGAACCTGAAAAGGCACTTGCTTACTTCCAGCGTGCAGAGGAAATCAGGGACAAGGCCAACATGATCCGCGGAACCGCACAGAGTTCATACGGCACTGGAGGCACATCAATGCCTGAAGGTAAGCTGATAAGGTTCAGTTACACTTCCGGAAACGGCTTTGCCGGATGGGGAAGCGAGGTTGAACTCAGCCGTAAAGAAAACGGAGAGGGAAAGTTGCGCTACACCGAAAAGAATCACAACCGCACACCAGACCTGCAGACCATCACCGAGGAGGTCGAGGTAGACGATGCCGTATTTGACAAAGTAACTGAAATAATCCGCAACGGCCAGTTCTACAAGATCAAAAAAGATTACCAGCCTCTTCATGAAATCATGGACGGCACCGGCTGGAACATGCACATAATGTTTGAGAAGGGTGACATCTCTTCAGGCGGATACATGGCAGGGCCGGACAAGGGAGAAGTCCTGAGTGAAATCCTCAAGTATCTCAGATCTGTATTCGTAGAAATCAAGGAAAAGAAATAACCTGACCGCAAACAATAAAGAAGGGGGTGGCTCAAGCCATCCCCTTTTAATTTAAAACAGAGCCCTCAAGGAGCCGTCCATGAACTAATAAGTCATCTTAGGCTCAAGTTCCTTTGCTGCTGCAATCATCTTTTCAACAGTCTTCAAAGGAGGAACCACACGGGTAAGCTTCTTTTCGGCATTAACTTCCTCAAGTTTCTTCTGAAGTTTTTCTGCAACACGGTTGCGGAGTTCCTTGACGGTATCTACTCCTGCAGCCTCCAGCAGTTCTGAGAACTGAGGTCCAATACCCTTGATTCTGAACAGGTCTGCGTGGTTGGTCCAACGGAGGATCAGCTTCTCAGGAATGTCGGTAGCCTTTGCAAGTTCCTTGCGGCCTTTAGGAGCTGCGCATCTGTCAAGGAGTTCACTCACCTTGTTGATGCCGGCCTCGGTAAGTTTCTTTGCATAAACATCACCTACGCCTTCGATGTCAATGATTTTGTAATCCATGGTAAGTAGTATTAAAAAGTGTTACTTACAAATTTAATAAAAAAATTCTGCTTAATTTTCAAACGATTGGCAATAACTTTGCAGGAAATAAAGGGCCCCGGACAGCTTTTCGCTTCAGCCAAAAAGACCCGCCCGGGAATACAGATATCAACAACATTTTGATTATCAATTATATGAAGACAAGCAACAGAATCCTGGTGACCGCTTCAGCCATTACCATCTCAATCATGAGTATCCTTGGCTGCAGCAGGGAAAAGAGCGCAGAGGAAATCTACAATGAGAAAGCCAGCGGAGTGGTGATGATACTCAACGAATATTTCTACAGTGTAACCCTCCCTACCGGCGAAACATTCTATTTCAGCGACATCCAGGACGGAAAACTTCTCAATGTCGCATTCTCCCAAAACCAGGTAAAGACAACCTATTCATTTGGAACAGGCTTCTTCATAGACAATTACGGCGGTATACTCACAAACCGCCACGTAGTAAACCACTACATCAGGAAAAGCGATGTCATACACTATGTCCAGAATCTGCTGAGCGCCCTTGCCGCCTATGCCCAGGAAAGGCAGGAAAAGGCAATGTACGAAGGCGGAAGGATTTACCAGTATCTCCGCCAGAGCCAGTATGACAGCCGTTATGCTTCCTACGACGAGCAGCTTAAGCAAAGGCTCTACGAACTCAGCCGCGAGTACGACCAGGCCCAGAACTACATAGCCCAGATAAAGAGCATAAGCGCCTCCCAGATAGCCGTCAGATGCCACAGCAAGGTAGGAATAGCCTTCAACGATTCCTACGTTACCGGCCCGTCCGATTTCAAGCCGTGTACGGTAGAAAAGGAGTCTGAAGATGAAAACGTAGACCTCGCCCTCATAAGGCTCGCCGATTCAGTAACACCTCAGGGTGCCGCCGTTTTCTCCACCGGAGTTGACAGCCACGGAAAAATAAAGGCCACTTCGGCCGACAAACTCACCCTTGACCAGCAGCTCTACCTCATAGGCTACAACCAGGGCATTGCTCTGGCCTCAACCACAGAAGGAATCAAGGCCCAGCTTACCTCCGGAAAGATATCCCAGAAACCGGACCAGTACAGGCTCCTTTACACCATACCTATCCTCCAGGGCTCCAGCGGAAGCCCGGTCGTAAATTCCTACGGAGACCTTGTGGCCGTAAACTTTGCAGCCGTGAGCGGCACCCAGAGCTTCAACTTCGGTATCCCTATCCACCAGATAAGGGCTTTCCTAGGAGGCAAATAGCCAGGCTTACAACATAAAACAAAAAGATCCCTAACTTTGCACCTGAAAACAAGATCATCATGAAAACAACACTTTCAAACGCAGTCTCAAAATACATAGCCTGCCTGGCAGCCCTGCTGATGCTGAGCAGTATGTCATTAGCGCAAGACTGGGCCGGCAGACGCTATGTTTCAGAAGATCCGTCAAAATGCATGGACATGATGCTGAAGGAAGCTGCAAGGGATAAGGAAATTCAGAGCATGCCCGCCATTGAACGTCAGGCCTTCATGGGTGTAATTGCCTTAACTGAAATCAAGGTTGCAGTGGTCTTCGAGCCAAAATACAAGTTTGCCATGACCATAATAACCCGCCTCAACGAAGATGCAGTCAAAGCCGCAAAAGTAGAAATGGACAGGGAGAAGAGAGAGCAGATTTCAACCCTGATGAACCAGATGAGCGCAGACATGAAAGAAACCGGCACGTACTCCATAAAAGGAGATGCCGTCATACTAACGACAAAGAACGGTGAGACCACAAAACTGAAGATCATCCGGGAAGATGGAAAGAAACTTCAGGCAGAAGCCGATTTGGAGAACATGATCTTAGTCAGGGTAAAATAAATGTTAAAGTTCTTCAGGCGGCTCTTTTCCGCCCTCAGGCGATACTTCATAAAACTTGCTTACAGCATAAGACATCCCAAAGAGCCAAAAAGATACGACTTCAAGGGGATGAACCAGAGGCATACCTGTGCCAACTGCTCGCTTGAGTATGAAGGCAACTTCTGTCCGCGTTGCGGCCAGAAAGCCGCAACTTCCAGACTTACTCCGCGGAACATGCTGGGCGGCACCCTGGAAGTCTGGGATTTCAACAACAAAAGCATACTTGGAACCGTAATAGAACTTTTCCACCGTCCGGGATATTTCATAAGAGACTACCTGAAAGGGCACAGGGCCCCTTACTACGCCCCAATCAAGCTGCTTTTCTTCCTATGCGTCATAATAGCCATAGAAGTCCAGACAGGCCTTATCAAAACCAGGAAGAACGAAGTAAAAAAAGAGATTGAAACTCAAAAGCCGCTGACAGAAACCCAGAAAGACTCCCTGGAATGGGCCTGGGCCTACGAAGATGAAGAAAATGAGGAAGATGAAGGAGGAAATGCAGTTTCTGAAAACATCACGCAGGCCGGCATCGAGAATCAGTCAGACACAACTGCAGAAGAACTGACCCCTGAAGGAGAAGCAATCTATCAGGAGATCCGAAAAAACAAAGAACAGTATAAAGACTTTGCAGTCAGAACCGTAGATTTTGTCCTCAAGATCTCGGACTGGGTAAAAGGCAATCAGGCACTGTTTACAATAATCCTGAACATAACGTTTGCCTTCATCTGCTGGTTGATGTTCAGGAGAGCGCCCGGCATAAACGGACGCCTGTCCTATACAGAGCACTTTTTCATCCAGATCTACATCAGCTGCCAGCTTCTTGTTATCGCGATAATAACACTGCCTTTCAACAGCGCGGCAAACGGATCGCTTTCAGGATGGTACCTCCCGATAGTAATGGCGTGGGACTTCAAGCAGTTCTTTGGAATAAGCTGGATTAAAAGTATCTGGAAGACACTCCTGGTTCTGGCTCTGAACGCCGTGCTTATAGGCCTGCTGTTTGCACTGGCAACTACTGTACTAGTATATATAGTGTCCGCAAAAACCAATTTGATCTAGGCCCTATTTGGCCAGCATCAGCTTTACGCAGTCACCTATCTCCTTTGCAACGTCGGTCGTATCTTCAAGAGACTGGACTATGTTCTTGCACTTTGTCAGCTCGATACCGTTTGTCTCTGCCTCAAACAGGTGGCTCATATAGTTCTCGTAGATATCGTCAACCTCGCTCTCAATTTCCTTTATCCTGGAACACATAGACTTGAGTTCTTCCCCTTTGGCCTTCCACTGGTCAAAATCGGCGGTAATGGCGGAGAGCAGCCTGGCATCCTCGGCAATCTGATCTCCTATCTCAATCCATGAACGGTCCGTAAAATTAGGCCTGTAGATAACCAGCTTCTTGGCACTGTCGTGAATCATGTCCAGGAAAGACTCCATCCTTGAGCCAAGTCTCTGGATATCTTCCCTCCCAAAAGGCACCCTACGGCTCTTGTACAGATTCTCGGAAATCCTGGCATCAACAACATCCCCTTCCCTTTCGACCTCCTTCATCTGCCTGGAAAGCTCCTTCTCCTTCTCATACGACTCCTCCTTGAGGATTTCAACCAGCAAAGCCGCAGCTTTGACAATCAGAGCGCTCTGCTCCTTGAAAAGCGGAAAGAACAACTCCCCGCCACCATGTGCGCTTAACAAACCGAAAAGCATATCAAATAAAGTTATAGCCTCTCAATAAAGAAATTATTTGCATATCTTTGTTTATGGCAAAGGCAGCACGGGCATGCAACAAAAAAAGCATCCGCAAAAGAAGCCTCAGCCTTAAATCGTAAACAAATATACAGAAATATGAAACCAATGCCAAAAAGAATCACATGCGCAATTGTTTTTGCGTTATTATTCGTCTTATTCTCAGCGAATAATGTCCAAGCACAGAGCGATACTATCAAGCTTTCTTCCGATCCCGACTACTATGCCATAACCCTGAAAAAGGACATCCCTGTGGCAGAAAAGATCATGAAGGAACTGCTTCCTTACAAAGACTCCAAGACCACAGGAGAACTCATGGTAATGGCTGCAAAGAAACTGCTCGGAAACGAATATGTGGCCGGCACACTTGAAGAAGGAGATTCCGAAGACGTCAGGGTCTACCTGAGCAAGACGGACTGCATCATCTTTGTAGAAACCTGCATGAACCTGGCCCTTACCGTAAAACAGTACGGCAGCAAGGCAGACTTTGAAAAACTCTGCCAGATGGTACGCCAGAGCCGCTACCGCAACGGACAGGTCCGCTGCTACTCAGACCGCATCCACTACACCACCGAATGGATCCGCCAGGGCGAAAAGCGCGGCATAGTTGACGACATCACCCTCCAGGCCGGAGGACAGGAGTACGACCACCCTATCAACTTCATGACCTCCCATTACAAAAGCTACAAACACCTCAAGGATGCAGAAGTAGGCAAAGAGTGCTGCGGCAACGAAGAAAACAAGGAAACCTGCACAATGAACCAGGCAACCAGAGACTACCGCACCATAGCCCGCGTAGAAAAGGAACTGAACACCAAACCTTACACCTACATTCCTCAGGAAAAGATCAAGGACTGCGAAAAGAACATCAAGAGCGGAGACATCATAGGATACATGTCAACCACAAAAGGCCTTGACATAGCCCACGTTGCCATAGCCTATTGGAGAAAAGACGGCAAACTCGGCTTCATCCATGCCTCAATGGGCAAGATGAAGGTAGTCATAGATGAAAAGACCATCAACGACTACGCCAACTCCAGCAAGAACATAAACGGAATCAAAGTCATCCGCGTCAGATAGTACAGCAACTGAACATAAAAAAACATACAGCACATCTTAATCATGGAAACTTTCAACGACATTAACGCACAGCCTCTATACAAGGAAAGGCCGATGCCTTCTATGATGGCGGCCGTAAAGACCTGTCTCCGCGACAAATACGCAACATTCTCCGGCCGCGCCCGCAGAAGCGAATACTGGTGGTTCATGCTTTTCCAGTACATAATAAGCGCTGCTATAGGCATCCTGACGGTAGTATCATCAATCGCAATAGCCATTATCATAATATTCAGAGGAGGATTTCCCGATGAAAAAGAGATGTATCTGTACAACCCCGGAATCTGGCTTTACGTCATTTTCATCCTTGCATTCATGATACCGAGCATTGCGGTGGCATGCAGAAGGCTCCACGACATAAACAAGAGCGGAAAGCTCCTGCTCATACCTTTTGTGGCATCACCGGTCCTGGTAATAGGTTCAATAGTACTTGCAGTCTTCTACAACAACCTTTGGTTCCTTGTTCCTGTCTTCTACCTGCTTACCCTTGCCGTGTTAATCATCATGATCGTATGGATGGCAACCAAAGGCAAACCTGAAACCAACAAGTGGGGCCCTTCTCCAAAGTATTATCGCGATTAGGATGGAAGAAACAAGATGCCCTTTCTGCGGCGAGAAAGTCTACCTGGGCCTTGACAGATGCCCCTACTGTGCGGAACACCTTCCGGACAACCTGCAGCCTATAAACGGCAATGCTGCAGCAAACCCGTCATGGAACCAGGCCCAGAGCGAGAACCAGACACAGTACCAGGCTCAGAATCAGGCAGGAAGTAATGCACAGGGCGGCTACTTGTGGCGGCAGGCAGCGGCCGAAAAGCAGCATCAGAACCAGTATCAGGGCCAGGGCCAGTATCAGGACCAGAGCCAGTATCAGGGTCAGGGCCAGTATCAGGGTCAGAGCCAGTATCAAGCTCCTGGTGAGCAGCCTTATGGCTATCCTCAGGGCTACCAGGTACGGCCCTACGCCCGAACGATGTCTTTCGGGCAATCATTAAGAACCTGTCTGATAGACAAATACGCTACTTTCTCAGGCAGAGCCCGCCGCAGCGAGTTCTGGTGGTTCTTCCTGGCACAAGTAATCATAAACACCATCCTCTCCAGTGTTTCCGGAGCAGCAGCAGATTACTCGCATTTGACCAGTATAAGTTGGAATAATCC
>CACZFO010000022.1 GCA_902780455.1 uncultured Bacteroidia bacterium
ACTGTATCCGAGATACATAAACCCGTCAGCAACAAGGAGAGACCTTTACAACGGAAAAGAGATTCAGACAATTGCAGGAACAGACTATCTGGATTATGGTTTCAGGCAATACGACCAGACCATTGCAAGGTGGTTCAACATTGACCCGAAGGCGGAACATCGTTTACAATGGACTTCATTCAACTATTGTGTTGACAATCCTATTTATAGGGTGGATTCAGACGGCTGCCAAGATTTTAATATTGATCCAGATAAAGACAAAAAAAGAAAAGTAGCATCAGCAACAACTACATATAAAAAAGAAAGGTCGTTGTTACCATCACAACCATTCCTTGTTGCTACAAGTAGCACACTAATAGAATTTGGGAAAAAAGAGGAATTTAACATAGATACAAGATTTATTAACTCTCATTACAAAGATGAAACAGAAAAGAGTTCAGTTGCAACTGAAATACAATATTCGGGTATAGTTACTCAAAGAATGGGAATAGAATACAATAAAACAGACAAGAAACATACTACTCCAACAATATATGGAAGCATTGGGAGTTCAAAGAAAATAGATCAAAATTCTAGTACTGAAATCAGAATAATTGGCAAGTATTCTGATTTTGAAAATAGCTCTTTTTCATTGAGTGTCAGTTATCGCTATGATAATTTAGTAAAAGAATATTCCTTCGGAATAAAACCTATGGGGATGATAACAGCTGCTATAACAACGACTGCTGTCATCATCAGCGACTTTGTCAAGGCACCATTCCTACCCCAATTGATAAGGATCACGGAAGTAACTTCCAGAGCTTCTCCTATCATGATTAAAAGCGAACAAAAAAAGATAATAGAATAAGATGAAAAAAGAGAATCGAATTGTTTTAATTGTTTGTTGTAGTCTATTCATCGTCTTTCTGATTTATGCACTCGACATTTTTTATGCAGCAATAAAAAACGATAGCAAGACTACCACTAAAAGAGATTCTTCCGCTCTTCAAATGAGTAAACTCTTCGAATTGGATAATAAAAGGATTACTGATTATTTCGTAACATCGTATGATGGCCAACCTATTTGTTATGAATACATAATAGACAGCTGTTATCAGATGTCTATAACAAGAGTTGGTAAGATTAAGGATACATCTGTTTTGAAACAAATATCTGTTGTTAAATCATTTATAAAGGGGAGGTTTAATGAACGTTTATGTACACCTTTTAGCCCCATACAATTATTCGCAGAATTTGACAGCGGTTTCTTGCCATTAAATTCTGTAGACTCAATAGTTTTTTATACTGAAGGAGGCGTAGTGTCATGCAATAATAATTGCAGAAATGTATGGTATGCTGTTAGGCCAGGCAGTATCATTATTACATTTAATGGACATAACAGTCAAGATCTGTACTTTTCTTTTGACGAAACTATTAGCAATCAGGCTTTGCTTTTCTTTACTACAGATTCAGAAGATTTCTTATTTGCAGGATTAACCAACATTCCAGCAGATGAGAAAGATGTAAATAACATTTTTTGAGAATTGTAATGAAAAAAAAGAAATGTCATTATTAAACTTGAATAGCCTTCCTAATTCTTCTTATAGCCTAGTGCAAAACTACGCCATACAACATCGCGATGAGTAAATTCAAGATAGGAAACATAGAGTTTGCAGACAAGGCACTGTCTTCAGGAACGATACCATTCTGTCAAATTATACCTACCTTGCGGATGGAACAAAGTACAAGGTGATGCAAGGAACGGAATCACTCGGCAGCAGCAACTCCCGCAGCGGCAGGTTGTATCTTGGTCCTATGACCTACAGATTTGAGCCGGCAGGAACGGTTCCTTCCGTCACATCAGACATGTTCTATCTGGAGAATGTGGATTCTGAGTGTGGAAGAGTGGTGGTGATGGATGCTGCGGGAAACATCCTGGAAAGGAACGCATATTATCCGTTCGGTCTGCAGACAGATCTGGGGAATGACTTTCCAAATATGAGTTCTACACTGCCGGCACTGTATCCGAGATACATAAACCCGTCAGCAACAAGGAGAGATCTTTACAACGGAAAGGAGATTCAGACCATTGCGGGAACAGACTATCTGGACTATGGGTTCAGGCAGTATGATCCGGTTACTGCAAGATGGATGGCAGTGGATCCGAAAGCGCAGAAATACCTGTCGATGACGCCATATAGCTATTGCGCAGGAAATCCGATAAATTTTATAGACCTTCTAGGAGATACGCTAAAACTAATATCAAATTCAAAAGAAGATCTTAGTGCAACCTTAAATATTTATAATAAGGGGCTCGGAGGATACTATCGAGCTCGTGCGGACAAAGAAGGATACATCTTTCTTGAAAGAACGAAAAAAAAGGCAAAAGACATCAGAAAGCACACGAACTAGCATCAGAAAAAGAACACGACTATACAAGAACGCCTGGAGTTGTAAATATTTTTGAATTAAACGATAAGGACATACCTTATAGGCTTAATTTCTTTAACAGAAATGCAACTACCGGTACCCTATTAGAATCAATTTTTATATTAAATGGCAATGTTGTACCAAAACAGAAATAAAATAAACAGATATTTATTCTTAGTATCTATACTTGTAGTTATTACTAGTTGTGCATATATTTATAAAGGCAATATCACTAGTATGCAACTTACTTATTACGAATATGGTGGATATGCTGCAGCTCGAAAAAAAGTCAGATATATTCTCAGAGATTCTTTATTTGTAAATAGCACTTGCAATGATATCAGAAAAACAAGTATTGATTCTCTCATATATTTGTTAAACAAAAAAAGCACTATCAAACCACAATACAAAAGAGTAACACTTAATGAGTATGATGAGTACAAGAGTATACTAAAACGCTATTCGCCAGATGAGATATCTGGTACTTATTGGACTCAAGATTTAGACACTGAGTTAAGGTATCGTTTAATAGAACAAAAGTATTCTGATTTTCCAACCTCCAGCACAATCATAACAAAACTGGCAACGACTCATGGCTCAAATTCTTTTCTATATGACAATTTTTTGCCTATGAGGCTTGCGTTGTATTCCAATGTTAGAGACTCAATTATAATTGAACCATTTCTACCGTATGAAGGTTCTCCTTGGATTATCCGCTATAATAAGACAAAACAAGTTCGGTATATTAATTCTGAAGTAATGACTGACTTTATTTCTCGTATAGGATTCGAAGATTACCTCCCTTTCAGTTATATTTTTCATTACATTTTGCATATTGAAACAAATAGGTTAAATGGTTTGAAATCCGACAAGCAACGGTAGCGTAAAGAAGCGAAAAACTCTTAAGGAATAGAGATTTATCCAAAACACACTATATAGTTAATCATCATGAATAAATCCCTCCTCTTATTAATAGCATTGTTTATGATAGTTACCAGTCTATGCACAACATGCGGTAACAGATGTCGTGATAATAATCTGATTCAAAAAGATTTAGATTATTCCTTAGGTGATACTAATGCGCCTAATGGCATATTAGACTATTTTTATGAATACTTGCTTGCTCCAAGTAACATAGATGATTTAATTAGTTTTATGAAAGAAAAAAGTATTCAGGATACTAATTTTAGATGGAGCTTTTACTATTCTGTCCAATTTCTACAGAAAAACTACAATTGCTTGAAAATGGAAAAAACTAAGAGTAATGATGTTGAGATAGTAACTATTAAAAACAATGATAAAATAGTTGCAGAAGAGATCTGTAGTTACAATTGTATTCCTTTGGGGTATTTGAATACAATCGCTGCTACTGATGTTTGGGGCAACAAATTTTATTCGGATAGTATTAGCACTGTTATTTCTGAGAACCTTATCCAATTCGTAAAGAAGAGAAAAGAATATTTATTAAAAATAGCATCGGAAAAGAATTTAAATATTAAAAGAAAGAGGGCTATTTTTGAATATAAGGATAAAAAACTTGTTAATTTGATATCTGGAGATACTATAGCAATTGAGAATAATGATTATTATAGGGATATATATTTTTATTTCGATTCCCTATCAACACAAAACAACTTGAGTCGTGTTGCTGTAATATTTTGGGACTTAACCTATGAATAATTACCTAGTATAATGTTTATATTGTAGTGGTCCTGTTGTGTAATGGTCCAAAAAGCGTAGTGGTCCCGGAAAATGTGCCCTCCCCCATTTACCGTGCAATTTAAAATTTGCATCCATTTTATTCAACAATAAATGTTATTTTTGTGCGATTATGCCTAAATGTATGTTTTGCTGAACATTTTGGGCCGTAAAAAAATAAGGTTTGTTTATTTGTTTATTTGATTATTTGATTATTTGAATTGTTGATAATCTGATTTGTCGATTATATGGAATCAAGGAAGATAAGAGAAACGTTCCTGGAGTTTTTCAGAAGCAAGGAGCATGCAATAGTGCAGAGTGCTCCGATGGTTGTAAAGAACGATCCTACGCTCATGTTCACCAATGCAGGTATGAACCAGTTCAAGGATATATTCCTGGGCAATGCACAACCGTTTGCAAAGAGAGCGGCAGATACGCAGAAATGCCTCAGGGTAAGCGGAAAGCACAATGACCTGGAAGAGGTGGGACACGACACGTACCACCATACCATGTTTGAGATGCTTGGAAACTGGAGCTTTGGAGACTACTTCAAGAAAGAAGCCATTGAGTGGAGCTGGGAGCTTCTGACCAAGGTGTTTGGAATAGACCCGGACAGACTGTATGCCACCGTTTTTGAGGGCTATGAGCCTGACGGACTGGGGCTGGATGAGGAAGCCAGGGAGAACTGGCTGAGGTTCCTGCCGGCGGACAGGGTGCTTCTGGGAAACCGCAAGGACAACTTCTGGGAGATGGGAGAGCAAGGCCCATGCGGACCTTGCAGCGAAATCCACATAGATCTCCGCGATGATGAAGAAAGGGCAAAGGTGCCGGGAAGGGAACTGGTAAACAAGTCAGACCCTCTGGTAATAGAAATATGGAACCTGGTTTTCATGCAGTTCAACCGCAAGGCAGACGGAAGCCTCGAGAAACTCCCTCACAACAACGTAGATACCGGAATGGGATTCGAAAGACTCTGCATGGCCCTGCAGGGAAAGAAGAGCAACTATGATACGGACGTGTTCACCCCTCTGCTCACAAAGGTGGGAGAAATAGCCGGAAAAGACTATGCAACCTCTGACGAGAAAGTCAGAATCGCGATGAGAGTAATCTCAGACCATGTAAGGGCAATAACCTTTTCCATAGCAGACGGGCAGCTCCCGTCAAACGTAAAGGCCGGATATGTAATCCGCAGAATCCTCCGCAGGGCTGTAAGATACGCCTACACATTCCTGGGAGTAAAGGAGCCGCTGCTATACAAGCTTGTTCCAACCCTTGTAGAACAGATGGGAGACTCCTATCCTGAGATAAGGAAACAGGAAAGCCTGATTTCCAAGGTAATCAAGGAAGAAGAGGACACCTTCCTCAGGACCCTTGAAAGGGGCATCCGCCTGATGGACGACGTAGTGGCCAAATGCAAGGCAGAAGGCAAGAACACCATTGCAGGAACTGATGCGTTTGTTCTGTACGATACTTTTGGATTCCCGATAGACCTTACTGAACTCATAGCCAAGGAGAACGGCCTTGAGATAGACCTCCCGGGATTTGAAGCTGAGCTGAAGAAGCAGAAAGAAAGAAGCCGCAATGCAGAAGCCAAGAAGGAAGGAGACTGGATTCCGGTATCCGACACGGAAGAGGAGTCTGTATTCACAGGATACGACCATACCTGTGAAAATGAAGTCCGCATACTCCGCTACAGGGAGGTCAAGACCAAAGGCAAGGACCTGTTCCACATAGTTTTGGACAAGACTCCGTTCTATGCAGAAAGTGGCGGACAGGTTGGAGACAAGGGCAGCCTGAAGGACAATGCGTCAGCAGAGACAATCGCGATAATAAATACAGTGAAGGAAAACGGGCTTTCAATTCATGTATCTGAAAAGCTTCCGTCTGATGTGGCGGCGGTATTTACCGCTCAGGTAGACGAGCAGCTCCGCCTTGCTACAACTGCCAACCACAGTGCCACACACCTTCTCGACTATGCACTGCGCAAGGTACTCGGAACCCATATAGAGCAGAAAGGCTCATATGTGAGCCCTCAGACTCTGCGATTTGACTTTTCTCACTTTGAGAAGGTCCAGCCTGAAAAACTGCGTGAGGTAGAACGGCTTGTAAACTCTCTCATCAGAGCCGACATCAAGAAGGAAGAAATGAGGGACATGCCTATAGAAGAAGCCCGGAAACTTGGTGCAATTGCCCTCTTCGGCGAAAAATACGGCGACAAGGTAAGGGTCATCAAATTTGGAGAGAGCGTAGAATTCTGCGGAGGTACCCATATTCCGTCTACTGGAATGATAGGCTACTTCAAGATCCTTTCAGAAAGTGCAATTGCAGCAGGTATCAGGAGAATAGAGGCCACAACCGGAAAGAACGCAGAAGACGTGATCTATGCGGCCGAGGACATGATGCTGAGCCTCAAGGAACTGTTCAAGAACGCACCTAACGTTATAGACAGCGCGCGGAAAATGCTCCTTGAAAACGACCAGCTCCGCAAGCAGGCAGAAGACATGATGAAGGATAAGGCCGCTGCAATAAAGGACAAGGCTAAGGAAAATGCGGAGAAAGTCAACGGAATAGACTTCATCAGGCTCAAGGGCCAGTTCCCTGCAGACGTGATGAAGACCGTAGCTTTCATGCTCAGGAGCGAATGTACGAGTACGGTATTTGCAGGCGGTATTACCGATCCGGCAAAGCCAGGTCTGGTGCTCATGTATACAGATGACCTGGTTGCAAAGGGAATGAACGCAGGAAAGGACATACGCCCTGCCGCCAAGTTCATAAACGGAGGCGGAGGAGGACAGCCTTTCTTTGCCAGTGCCGGAGGAAAGAACGTAGACGGAATAGATGCGGCAATTGACTGCATCAAGGAAAATCTGAACAAGTAGTTTGAGATGAGCGGACAGACCCGGAAACAGCCCCTCTTCAAGAGAATGAAGGAAGCCCTGAAGGGTTTCTTGAGGAAACTTGGCGTAAAGACCTTGGACATGTACATGCTCAAGTCTTTCCTGGGTCCGTTCATTGCCGTATTTGCCATAGTTACCTTCATCCTGATGATGCAGTTCCTGTGGCTATACATAGACGAACTGGTTGGAAAGGGCCTTGGTTTCAAGGTCATCTTCCAGTTCCTGATGTGGGGAAGCTGCACCCTGATCCCTTATGCACTCCCGCTGGCAACCCTGCTGGCTTCCATCATGACAATGGGAAATCTGGGAGAGAACAGCGAGCTGCTCAGCATGAAGGCTGCAGGAATATCCCTCCAGAGAATCATCCGGCCTCTGAGCTACGTAGCAGTAGTGATTGTGGTGGGGGCCTTCTTTGCTTCCAACAACCTGATACCCGTTGCCTACAACAAAATCTACACGCTCAGGGAAGATATCACCAATACCAAGGAAGAGATAAAGATTCCTGTAGGCATTTTCTACGATGGAATCGAAGGCTTCTCCATAAGGGTGGGTTCAAGGGACAAGAACATGCTCATGCACCAGATCATGATCTACAACCACACCAAGGAGAACGGAAACTCCGACCTGACCATCGCCGACTCCGGAAGGTTCTCCATTACTCCTGACAAAAAAGGATTCCTGATAACCCTTTACAACGGAGTAAACTACCAGGAGACCAACCAGCGGACCTACACAGACACCAACCTTCAGCTGCAGAAGATAAAATTCAAGTTCCAGCAGATTGCAATTCCTCTGGAGAACTATGCGTTCAGCCAGTCAAAGGAAGGGCGGTACAGCGGAGAGGTCATGGCCAAGAACATCACTCAGCTGACAAGAGACAAAGACTCTCTGTCCATAGCCAACGACTCTTCTCTTAACTTCCATATGATGAGGGCCATGCATGTGGATTACCTTGGTCATAAAGACCAGCTTGACACATCGCGCAACAAGGGATACAAGCAAAGTTTCAAGGCAGAAGACCTGTATCACTGGAAGTCTGCAGGCGACAAGGTCAACGCCCTCCAGACGGTTTACGGTACCCTCAACAACGAGATGGTTTCACACAGTTTCTACAACGCACAGATCTACCAGACGGCCTATCCGCTCAGGAGGACCATAATAGAAAGATTCCGCAAATTCACACTGAGCCTAGCCTGCCTGATCTTCTTCTTCATCGGAGCCCCTATCGGAGCCATCGTGAGAAAGGGCGGACTGGGTACTCCGGCCATCATTTCCATACTGTTCTTCGTGCTGTACTGGGTTGTGGACATCAGCGGAAAGAAACTGGCAAACGACGGAGCCATAACCCCGTTCCTGGGAGCGTTCATCTCCACAATAGTCCTGGCCCCGCTGGCAGCATACCTGACCTGGAAGTGTACCCAGGACTCCGTAACATTCAACCTTGACAACTTTGCCAAGAACATAAAGAACTTCTTCCAAAGACTCTTCAGCAAGACCAAGAGGCTTCAGTACAGACTCAACCTACAGAAGATCCTCAAGGAGGAAGAAGAAAAAATGCACCTAAATGGATAAGAAACTGAGAATCATCTATATGGGCACTCCGGAATTTGCTGTTGCCCCGCTTAAGGCATTACTTGACGCCGGATATGATATCCCGGCAGTGGTAACAGTTCCGGACAAACCAAAAGGCAGAGGGCTCCAGCTCTCGCAGAGCGATGTCAAGAAATTTGCACTCGAGAGAGGAAACATGGACATCCTCCAGCCGGAAAAACTCCGCGACGAACAGTTCCTGCTCAAGCTCAGAAGCTACGATGCAGACCTTTTCATCGTGGTGGCTTTCAGGATGCTGCCTGAAGTCGTATGGAAGATGCCAAAAATGGGAACCTTCAACCTCCACGCCTCCCTGCTTCCCAAGTTCAGAGGTGCCGCCCCTATCAACTGGGCAATAATCCAGCGGGAGAAGGAAACCGGAGTAACCACTTTTTTCATCGACGAAAAAATAGATACAGGAAACATACTTCTCCAGGAAAAATGCCGGATTGAGGAAAGGGAAACCATTGAGACCCTTCATGACAAACTGATGGAGATGGGCAGCCTGCTGGTGGTCAGGACCGTCAGGGAGCTTGAAAACGGTTCGGTTACTCCAATGCCGCAGGATGCTTCCTCCCTCACTCCCCAGACCTCGGCAGCCCCAAAACTCAACAAGACAAACTGCCGCATAGACTGGAGCAAAACCGCAGAGGAGGTAGACGCTCTTGTAAGAGGGCTCTCCCCTTATCCTGCCGCCCTTACGGCCATGGAAACCGGAACCGGTGAAAGAATCGAGATGAAGATTTTTGCAACCGAACTTACCTCTTCCACATCTGACAAAGTTGTAATAACGGACAAGAAAATCCTTGTGCCATGCTCAGACAAACTGCTGGAAATCACATCTCTCCAGCCTGCTGGCAAGAAGAGGATGGCTTCCCGCGATTTCATAAACGGCCATAAAAACCTCATCGGCGATGAAAACATCCGGTTTGTCTGAAAAGACCATTGTCATACTCTGCGACGGTGATTTTCCCAGCAAGGGACCGGCTCTGAAAATCCTGAAGAAGGCTTGCAGGGCCAAGAAGAGCAACACCGTAATTGCCTGTGACGGAGCCATCCTGGGCCTTGTTAAAAACGGCATGGATGCAGACTGGATAACAGGCGACATGGACACCCTCCCAAAGAAATACCAGCAGAAGTTCAAGAGCAGGATACACAAGGAAGAGGAGCAGGACTACAACGACCTTGCCAAGGCTTTCCGCCTTGCCATGAGCCTGATAGACAATACCCCACACAACATAGTCATACTGGGAGCAACCGGAAAAAGGGAAGACCATACGCTGGGAAACATCTCCTATCTGCCATTTTTTGCCCAGACCCTCAGGGAGAAATTTCCGCATCAGCAGATAAACCTTTCCATGGTAACAGATTACGGGGTCTTTGTTCCTGTCCTCAACACCACCAGGCTCAAGGGAGAAATCGGAGACAGGATTTCAATCTTTGCTTTTGACCAGACGCTTCAGATAAAATCCGAAGGGCTGGAATACAAGACAGACGAAGTGGTGTTTGACCTGTGGTGGAAGGCTACCCTCAACACATTCAAAAAGCGGGATGTGCTGCTTGAATTCAGCCATCCCGCCAAAGCGTTGCTGTATTTCCCTTTCTAGGCCAGGAACATTCCTATCATTGCAGCAGATACAAGTGCTACCAGCGCTGCACCCAGCAGGGCGCGGATTCCGTATTCGCCGAGTATGGACTGCTTGTTAGGAGCCATTCCTCCTACTCCGCCGATGATGATTCCTATAGATGCAAAGTTTGCAAATCCGCAGAGAACGTAAGTTGCCATCACAATGGACTTAGGTGATGAGAATACGCTGTTCTGGAGCATTTCGGTAAGCGAGCCGTAACCGATGAACTCGGTGAGGATCAGCTTTTCTCCGAGAAGACGGCCTACGTAGCCTATGTCTGCACTAGGAACTCCGATCAGCCAGATGACAGGGTAGAAGATGTAGGAGAGGATGCATTCCAGAGAAAGGTCTGTATATCTTCCGTCTGTTACGGCTGCAATCCAGCGGTCCATTGCAGGGAAACTTATGATGTTGAGTATGTAGTTGACACCGGCAATCAAAGCATAGAATACCAGAAGCATGGCAGCCACGTTGGCGGCAAGCTTCAGACCCTGGGTGGTACCAATTGAAATGGCATCCAGCACATTGCTTCCGAGCTTCTCCTTGGACACCTGAACGGAGTTGTCTATCTCCTCTGTTTCAGGCTTGAGGATTTTTGCCATTGCAATTGCACCAGGAGCAGCCATCACTGATGCGCTCAGAAGGTGCTTGGCAAATTCTACGGTCATCTCCGGATCCCCGCATCCAAGCATTCCTATGTACGCAGCCAGCACTCCGCCGCTCATGGTGGCCATACCGGAAACCATGATGAGCATGAGCTCGCTCCTGCTCATCTTAGGAATGTATTCCTTCACCATCAGAGGAGCCTCCGTCTGGCCCAGGAAAACGTTTCCTGCGCATGAGAGAGACTCTGCACCTGAAATGTTCATGAGTTTTGTCATCACCCAGCCCATTCCGTAAACTACTTTCTGGAGGATGCCCAGATAGAACAGCAGGCTGGTAAGAGCAGAGAAGAAGATGATGGTAGGAAGAATCTGGAATACGAAAATGTATCCGATTCCTGTTGTATCCATCAGAGGGCCGAACAAGAAGTCCGCTCCGGCCTTGGTCCATCCCAGTACGGAAACAAAACATTTTCCGAACACCTCGAAGAACTTCTGCACGGCAGGGAACATAAGCACGGAGAATGCTATGATGAACTGCAGAAGCAGGGCCATTCCTACCGTCTTCCAGTTTACTTTCTTGCGGTCAGTTGAGAAAAGCCATGCGATAAGAAGGATGACTGCGATTCCCAGAATACCCTTTGCGATGGAGCCGAAACTGAAATGCAGTTCCTTTTCCTGAAGGATCCTGGAGAACATTTCCTTTCTCTTGGCCAGAGCTTCATCTTTTGCAACCTTTTCAGTATTGTCAGTTGCTGCTGCTAAAGAATCAGCTGCTGCCGCAGCTTGTGGTGCCTGGGCTGCCTCAGCAGCCACAGCATCAGAGGCTGCCTGGACAGGTTCTGCCACCTGTACAGCCTCAGCCGGATCATTCTGAGGATTGACGGCTGCATTCACGATGCCGCACACGAAACCTACGGCAATTATCAACAGTGCAACCTTCAGAAACTTAGGCCCCATGAATCCTATCTTAGGGCCGTTCTTCTTTGTAGTGTTCTTCATATATTTTTACGGTTTTACTTTCAGGTTTGCCCGATTAACTACAAATATACAATTTTTCGTACTTTTGCCGTGTATGTTTTTTGAACTGGAACATAAGAATTCAGACAGCTACGCAAGGGCCGGAGTCCTTCACACTGACCATGGAGATATTCCTACACCTATTTTCATGCCCGTGGGAACGGTGGGAAGCGTAAAAGGAGTCTATCACAGAGACCTCAAGGAAGACATAAAGGCAAAGATAATACTGGGCAATACCTACCATCTGCTGCTCAGGCCCGGAACGGAACTGATAAACAAGGCCGGAGGACTGCACAAGTTCGTGGGCTGGGACAGGCCTATCCTCACCGACAGCGGAGGTTTCCAGGTCTTTTCTCTTGCCGCCATCCGCAAGATCACCGAGGAGGGCTGCAAGTTCCGCTCCCACATAGACGGCTCCCTTCACATGTTCACTCCGGAAAACAACGTGGACGTGCAGAGGATGATCGGAGCGGACATCATCATGGCCCTGGACGAATGTACTCCCGGAACGGCAGACTATGACTATTCCAGGAAATCCATGGACCGCACCCACCGCTGGCTTAAAAGATGCATTGCCCGCTTCAGGGAAACGGAGCCGCTTTACGGTTACAGGCAGTTCTTCTTCCCGATAGTCCAGGGGTGCATCTATCCTGACCTGAGGAGGGAAGCAGCAAGGATAATCGCCGATGCAGACATGGACGGATGTGCAATAGGAGGCCTGAGCGTTGGAGAACCTACTGAAAAGATGTACGAAATGCTGGACGTCCTGAAGGAAGAACTTCCATCCGGCAAGCCAAGATACCTTATGGGAGTGGGAACTCCGGCAAACTTGCTGGAAGGCATAGACCGGGGAGTTGACATGTTTGACTGCGTGATGCCTACCCGCAACGGAAGGAACGGAATGCTCTTCACATGGGAAGGCACGATTAACATAAAGAACAAGCAGTGGGCCGATGATTTTTCTCCTATAGACCCTCAGGGCACGTCATTTGTAGACCATGCATATACCAAGGCCTATCTGAGGCACATGTTTGTTGCAGGAGAGATGCTGGGCGCCCAGATAGCAAGTTACCACAACCTGGCATTCTACCTGGAACTGGTAACAAAGGCCAGGGAGCATATCGTGGCAGGAGACTTCAAGAAATGGAAAGAAGAAACCGTAGTGAAACTCAACCGCAGGATAGGCCGCTGAAACACCGCTTACAGAAATGACCAGACTGAGCATAGAGGACATAAAGCAGAAAATCAGGGATTTCAAGCCGCAGATAACCACTGTGGACCGGTACATCATCAAGAAGTTCATCGGTACTTATGTTGTTGCACTGCTGCTGATCATAGGCATCGTGATAATCTTTGACCTGAGCGAGAAGGTAGACAAGTTCGTCACCAACCAGGCTCCTCTGAGGCTGATCATCTTCCAGTACTATGCCAACTTCATCCCGTATTTCGTGAACATGTTCTCCCCTATGTTCGTGTTCCTGACCGTCATCTTCTTTACTTCCAAGATGGCGGCCAATACAGAGATCATCGCGATACTTGCAGGAGGAATTAGTTTCAAGAGACTCATGTGGCCGTACTTCATTTCTGCAACGGCAATAGTAATCTTCTCCCTGATACTGAACCTCTATGTCATTCCGCCATGCAACAAGGGAAGGCTGGCTTTTGAACAACGTTACGTAAGGAAGAAATACACTGAGTTTGCAAGGAACGTGCACTATCAGATTTCTCCCGGCACATTCCTTTATGTCCAGAGCTTCGCCCCGTCTAACAACACCGCCTACGGCTTTGCACTGGAGAGCATAGAAGGTCACGATGTGGTTTCCAAGCTCAGTGCAAACGAAGCCCAGTGGGACTCCACGTCCAACTGCTGGAGACTCAGAGACTACATGCTCCGCACATACGAAGACGGCACCGAATACCTTCAGACCGGATCCAACCTCGACACTTCGATCGTAATAACCGTAGAAGATTTCTACAGGAGGAAGAATACCGTACAGACATTGCCTGACGGACAGCTCAGGAGGCTTATCAGAGACCAGAAAATAAGAGGAGACAAAGACGTCATGTTCTCACTCATAGAGCAGAACGAAAGGTGGGCCATGCCTTTTGCGGCATTCATACTTACGTTGATAGGCGTTTCTCTTTCTTCCAAGAAACGAAGGGGAGGTATCGGACTCAACATAGGCATAGGCATAGCACTCAGCTTCTCCTACATCCTCTTCATGAGGTTCAGCCAGATGTTCGTTTATTCAGGCACCCTGCCTCCGTTCATAGCCATTTGGCTTCCGAACGTGCTGTATCTGGCCATTGCCATCTACCTCTACCGAATAGCACCTAAATAAAAAAAAGAGGAGATCAATACTCTCCTCTTTCAACTTTGGCCTTGCAGACCTTCAGCATGTCGTCTATCATTTCCTGAAGCCCCCATTTAGGGTTCCAGCCCCATTCCTTGCGGGCGCAGCTGTCGTCCATGATGTCAGGCCAGCTTTCTGCAATCGCAGCCTTCACCGGATCCACCTTGTAATCCCATGTGAAAGAAGGTATCCTCTTCTTTATCTCCGTAAAGAGCTGCTCAGGAGTAAAGCTCATAGATGCGATGTTGAAGGAATTGCGGTGGATGAGCTTGCTTGGGTCTGCTTCCATCAGCTGGGTTGTAGCCTCCAGTGCATCAGGCATATAGACCATGTCCATGTAAGCGTCTTGAGGAACTTCGCAGGTATATCTGCCGTTCTTTACAACCTCATAGAAAACCTCAACTGCGTAATCGGTTGTACCGCCGCCAGGGAGGCATCCGTTTGAGATGATTCCAGGGAAACGCACGCTGCGGGTATCCACTCCGAACCTCTTGTGGTAGTAATCGCTGAGAAGCTCACCGGAAACCTTGCATACTCCATAGATGGTGTCAGGCCTCATTATGGTGTCCTGAGGAGTCTTGTAATGAGGAGTGTTGTTACCGAATGCTCCTATTGAGGAAGGAGTAAAGAGGGCGCACTTGAACTCCCTTGCAAGGTTGAGGGAATTCAGGAGGGCTCCCATGTTTATCTTCCAGGCCAGGTCCGGGTTCATCTCACCCTTTGCTGAAAGCAGGGCGACAAGGTTGTAGATGCCGTCTATGCCAAATTTCTTTATGGCATTGCCGTATCCCTCAAAATCAAGGGCGTCCAGCTGTATGGCCTCGCAGGTTTCTGAAAGCCTTTTTACTACTTCAGGCCTTACCTCGGCTGCTATGACGTTATCTGCTCCGTATGTTTTCTGCAGGTGCGGAACCAGTTCCGTTCCTATCTGGCCGCCTGCACCAACTACCAATATCTTTTTCATAAACCAGTATTATAATCCAAGCTTCTTTGCTATAAACTTTGAAGCATTTTTCTTTTTAGGGCAACAAAATTAATAAAAATCTCCATCTCGATGCACAATTTTATCAGAATCTGCAACAAATAAACTACACCCCGCGTTTGTTTTTTTTCAAAACAGATGCTTACTTTGCTTAAACTAAGGGTTCAGTTCTTGGAAAAACAAACGCAGACCATAGGCAAGGAAGAACTGTGGCACCGCATCTGCACGATGGCGGAAGGGTTGGGGTTTGCCCACTGGGGCTGCACTCCTGTGAGGACACTTGCCGGAAGCAGGGAGGAATGCCGGTACTTTGAAGCTCGGGAAATGGGGCACTTCGGCAAGATGGAATACCTGAAAAAGAACGTGGAGAAGCGGATGGACCCGGCCCTGCTGCTTCCCGGTGCAAGGAGCATAATCGTATTTCTGGCACCGTTTGCATCAAAAGAAGGTGCCTGCATTGCTCCCCAGGGGCTCAAATACTCAGAATTCGCCCTTGGAAAAGACTATCATCAGGTCATCAGGGACAAACTCTACAGGATAGCCGAGCTGATAGAAGAGGCCTGCATGGAGAAGAAGAGCTGCAGGGTGTTCACCGATTCCGCCCCGGTAATGGAAAGGGCCTGGGCTGTAAGGGCCGGTCTGGGCTTCATAGGCAAGAACAACTTCCTGATAAGCCCCAAGGCCGGTATAAAGAACTTCATAGGCGTAATCATAACCAAATCTGAGCTCCCTTATTCAGATAAAGAAGTAGAAAACGGATGCGGACAATGTACTAGATGCCTGGATGCCTGCTCCCGTAAGGCTTTATATGCCCCATATAAGGTTGATGCTTCAAAATGCCTGTCTTACAAGACTATAGAAGAACACGGCGAAGGGGCGGACAATGGGCGGACAGAAAAAGGGGCTGAGAAATGGGTGTTCGGATGTGACGACTGCATGAACGCCTGCCCCTGGAACCGGTTCAACAAACCCGGCTGGGAGGAATTCTCGTCAAACAGAGATTTGCTCAAACAGTGTTCCGGGGAGTTCTGGGCAAACCTTACGGAAGAAGAGTTCCGCAGAATCTTCAAAGACTCTCCCCTGTTTAG
This sequence comes from uncultured Bacteroidia bacterium, assembly GCA_902780455.1. Lineage (GTDB taxonomy): Bacteria > Bacteroidota > Bacteroidia > Bacteroidales > UBA932 > Egerieousia. The sequence continues at coordinate 16,269 of CACZFO010000022.1, forward strand.
GGCCGGACTGGAGAAAATGAAAAATAACGTATCGCGATGAAAATACTTACGACAGTAGAGATTCCAAAGAGCGGCTCCCTGATAGATTATTCTTCCAGGATCCTGACACTGGGCAGCTGCTTTGCAGACCAGATGGGAGAAAGGATGGGCATGTACGGCTTTGACTGCATGGTGAATCCTTTCGGGACCCTCTACAACATCTGCTCCGTATACAATTCACTGATGAGGCTCGGAGCTGTTGCGGGGCTGCTCAGAAGCCAGGACAACCCCCTGTTTTCCAAGCAGGACGTGTTCCTCCGCCCCGACGGCAGGTTTGTCACCTGGAGCCACCATTCAAGGTGCGGCCTGAAGCTCTCTGACGGCTTTACGGCAGATGATTTCCTCAAAAAGGCCAACGAAGACCTCCTGAAGGCCGCAGATTTCTTCTGCAGCGCAGATACGGTGATCATTACCCTGGGAACTTCTTACGTTTTCAAGCTCAGGAATACCGATTTTGTAGTATCCAACTGCCACAAGGCCCCGGCCAGGGAATTTGAAAGGCTGTTTGTGCCAAGTGAGGACACCGCCCAGATGATCCGCCAGATCGTGGCCATGTTCCCAAAGAAACGTTTCATCTTTACGGTGAGCCCAATCCGCCACCTCGCAGACGGCGCCCACGGCAACAACCTGTCTAAAAGCGCTTTGCTCCTTGCCATAGAAAATGCAAAGGCCGAATACTTTCCTTCTTACGAAATCATGATGGATGAACTCAGGGACTACCGTTGGTATGCGGAGGATATGGTCCACCCTTCCGAGGCGGCAGTCTCATATATCTTTGAAAGGTTTACTGAAACCTTCATCGCAGAAGACTGCAAGGAAAGGATGCAGCAGAAGCTCAGAGAGTTCAAGGCATCGCAACACAAGAACAGATAAAAACCAACAAATATGAAAAGAATCATTCTCACACTTACACTGCTGACCCTCTCGCTGGGAGCTTTCGCAGGCAGGATCGTTACAGACAGCATCTACTCCAAGACGCTGGATTTCACTCACAAGTACAATGTGTACCTCCCTGACGGGTACGACAAGAGTAATCAGAAATATCCTGTGGTCTACCTTTTCCATGGAATGTACGGGGGGTATTCCGACTGGGTAAAGATGGGAAACATGAAGTTGGTTGCAGACGAGCTCATCTCAAGCGGCGAGGCATGTCCCATGGTTATCGTGATGCCTAATGCCGGAGACTGGGACATATACAAGGTGCAGAACGGATACTTCAACATACCTGGGTGGAACTATGAGGATTTCTTCTTCAACGAATTCATGCCTGAGGTGGAAAGCAAGTACAAGATCCAGGGCGACAAGGGGCACCGTTCGGTCATGGGTCTTTCCATGGGAGGCGGCGGATGCGTGGTCTACTGCCAGAAGCATCCTGACATGTTCTCCTCATGCTATGCCATGAGTGCCTGGCTGGATACCAAGGAACTTAACGACGAAAAGGCCGACAAGGGAGACATGCTCTACACCCTAAACCGCAGCGTAAGGCAGAACTCCGCCCTTGCCTTTGTAGACAACGCAGATGCAAAGACCGTGGAAAAACTCCGCAGCATCAAATGGTTCATAGATTGCGGAGACGAAGACCATCTTCTTGACCAGAACGTGCTGTTCTACCAGAAGATGCGCTCCAAGAGAATCAAGGCCGAGTTCAGGGTCCGTAACAGCGGCCATAACTGGGAATACTGGCATACTGCCCTTAAGATAGCCCTTCCGTTTGCTTCCAGGAGCTTCAGCAAATAATGTTTTTGCTAATTTTGGGTATTGAAACTTTTATCGCGATTATGAAAAAGCTTATCCTTTCCCTGATTGTCCTGCTTGCCTTCTCAATCGGCGCCAATGCAGGCAAGATCGTTACAGACAGCATCTACTCCAAAAAACTCAACTGCTGGCAGAAATATAACGTCTATCTTCCTACCGGATATGAAAAATCCGGAAAGGAGTATCCGGTAGTCTACCTTCTGCACGGCCTCTATGGCAACTACTCCAACTGGGACAAGTCCGGCAACATGAAACTGGTGGCGGACGAACTGATTTCAAGCCAAGAAGCCTGCGAGATGGTTATTGTCATGCCCAATGCCGGAGCATCAGACGTAAGGAACTACCAGAACGGTTATTTCAACGTTCAAGACTGGCCTTACGAAGACTTCTTCTATCAGGAGTTCCTGCCGGAAGTGGAAAGCAAATACAGGATCATTGGAGATAAGGAGCACCGTGCCATAATGGGCCTTTCCATGGGCGGAGGCGGCAGCGTGGTTTACTGCCAGAGACATCCCGATATGTTCTCAAGCTGCTATGCCATGAGCGCATGGCTCGACAACAAGATGGGAGAAGTTGCAGGTGCCAATACAAAGAAAGACAAGCTCTGGATAGTGTCAAAGAGCGTACAGGACAACTCTGCAGTAGATTTTGTCAAGAATGCAGACGAAGAAACCGTAAAGAAGCTCAAGAGCGTAAAATGGTTTGTAGACTGCGGAGACGATGACATCCTGTTTGACGTAAACGTGCTCTTCTACCAGACTATGCGCTCCAGGAAGATCAAGTGCGAACTGAGGATAAACAACGGCATCCACAATTGGGAATACTGGCACCTGGCACTCAGAAATGCCCTGCCGTTTGCTTCCCGCAATTTTGGAAGTCAGGTTCAGCGTTGAATTACAATTACACGACGCGAATCTATCCTTTGATATATCGGTTTTGTAAACCGAACCGTAACTTCAGAATCTACAGGATTCCCTGAATAATCCAGGGCAGGAACAATTTTCTTGGTCCTGCTGGCCATTATTTTCAGACCCTTAAGGATGGCCTTGTCATATCTTTCAGACCCTGATTCATTCAAAACTTCCACATTATCTATCCTGCGGTCAGCCGTAACGGTAAATCTTACTACAAGGTCACTCTTCATTTCCTCGAAATAGTTGTGCATAATGCTGGAGTGGCGCTGAATGATTCCCTTGGCAAACTTGGACCAGAGAGATATGTCACCATATCTTGGCCCAACAAGCAAAGTATCTTCAGGTGGTATCATTTTAAGGAAGGACAGCCCTTCAATTCCGTTCTGGTCATAAATATCCCGTTTTTGGGAATCGCTGAGTATTTTATACGCCTCTATGAGATTGCGCAGCTTTTTTATGTCTCCCCCTGTCTTGCTGTATAAGGGATGATACTTCCCGAAAAGAAGTCCGTACTGGCTTGTAATCTTGTCCTGGTCTGCAGAAGCAGACACCTCCATTATCTGATAGAGATTCTGGCCGTCGGCATACTGCCTCAAAGTGTCTGAACTGTTCTGCGCCAGGGCCGGAAAACAGATCACAGAGAACAGGACTGCCATAGCGAAGTTAAAAAAAGATGTCTTCATAATGATGTATTTTCTGCAAGATAATAAAAAAGGAACCGCAGTACAAATGTATTGCGGTTCCTTTGAGTAGGTCAGGTTTTAATTCCTGCTTGGTATTATTCAGCCTTAGCTTCTGCCTTTGCCTCTTCTGCCTTTGGAGCAGCTTTCTTGGCGCGGCTTCTTCTTGTAGTGGTCTTCTTCTCAGCCTTAACTTCCTTCTCTACAGGAGCAGCTGCAAAGTCTACAAGCTCAATGTATGCCATATCAGCTGCATCACCGGCGCGGAAGCCAGTCTTGAGGATACGGGTGTATCCGCCAGGACGCTCTGCAACCTTAGGAGCAACAGTGCGGAAAAGCTCTGTAACAGCCTCTTTCTGCTTGAGGTAGCTGAATACGACACGGCGGTTGGCTGTAGTGTCGTTCTTGCTCTTGGTGATCAGAGGCTCAACATAGGTCCTGAGTGACTTAGCCTTTGCAAGAGTCGTTTCGATGTGCTTGTGAAGGATAAGTGATGAAGCCATGTTGGAGAGCATAGCCTTGCGGTGTCCGCTCTTGCGACCAAGATGATTTACTGTCTTATTGTGTCTCATTTCTTAAACTATTTTTCAATGTTATACTTGCTGATGTCCATTCCGAAGTGGAGACCGTGCTTTTCAACCAGTGCCTCAATCTCAGTCATGGACTTCTTGCCAAAGTTGCGGAACTTCATCAGTTCGCTCTTCTGGTGTGATACGAGATCTGCAAAGGTCTCGATATCAGCAGCCTTAAGGCAGTTGATAGCCCTTACTGAGAGATCCTGGTCAGTAAGCTTGTTGTTCAGGAGCTGACGCATCCTCATGTCGTCCTCGTTGAGAGAATTCTCTTCGGTCTTGCCTGGATCGTCGATCTCAATCTTCTCCTCTGAGAAGAGCATGAAATGGTAAATCAGGATCTTTGCAGCCTCCAGAAGGGCGTCCTTGGGATTGATGCTTCCGTCTGTGGTGATTTCAAGAGAGAGGCTCTCATAATCTGTCTTCTGTGCAATACGGCAAGGAGCCACGGTGTACTTGACATTGATTATAGGAGTGAAGATTGAATCTATTGCAATAGTTCCAACCGGGTCATTCTCGTTCTTGTTCTCCTCAGCAGGCACCCAACCTCTACCCTTGCCGATGGTCAGGGTGATCACCAGCTTTACGGACTCTTCCATTGTGCAGATATGCTGCTCAGGGTTGAGAACCATGAAGGAAGAGAGCTTCTTGGAGATATCTTCGGCGGTAAATTCTTTCTTACCCCCTACTGTGAAGGTGATTTTCTCTCCCTCTTCGGTCTCGATCATTCTCTTGAATCTGACTTTCTTGAGATTGAGGACTATGTCAATCACACCCTCGATAACTCCGGGAATGGTTGCAAACTCATGATCTACACCCTCGATCTTTACTGAAGTGATAGCAAAGCCTTCGAGTGAAGAGAGCAGTACCCTTCTGAGAGCGTTACCTATGGTAATACCGTATCTTGGTTCGAGAGGTTTGAATTCGAACTTGCCTACAGTATCCGTAGATTCGAGTACCAGAAGCTTTTCGGGTTTTTGAAATGCTAATATCGCCATATTAATTATTATTTAGAGTAGAGTTCAACGATGAGCTGCTCGTTAATGTTCTCAGGTATTTCAGTCCTGTCAGGAAGGTTGAGGAACTTGCCCTCAAGCTTCTCAGGATTCCACTCGAGCCATGAAAAATGAGCCGGGGAAGCAGCAAGTGACTCCTGAATTACTTCAAGACTCTTTGATCTCTCTCTTACTCCAACTACATCACCTGGCTTAACGTGAGCGGAAGGAACTCCCATCACATTGCCGTTGAGGACAATATGACGATGGCTCACAAGCTGTCTTGCAGCAGCCCTGGTAGGAGCTATGCCAAGTCTGTAAACGATGTTGTCCAGTCTTGACTCGAGGAGCATGATAAGGTTCTCACCTTTGATACCCTTCATCCTGGAAGCCTCTGTATAGAGGTTTCT
>CACZFO010000023.1 GCA_902780455.1 uncultured Bacteroidia bacterium
CAACAGGCTGATATACAGGTTATTCAGAAGCAGATTGCCTATAGATGAGAACAGCCCGGTATCGGCATAGACTGCCGGGGAGAAGAAGTTGGTGGAATAGGCACACCTGCCTCCCAGCCACAGGGCCACAAGCCTCAGGGCAGTTATCCCAAGCAGATAGAGCAGCAGCCTTGGAACAGTCCTTTTCCTGAAAAGGAAGAAGACCACCAGCAAGGTTGCAAAAAACAGCGAGAGCCACACAAGGGGGCTCACCGCAACAGGTTTGGAGGCAGAAGCGTCTGCAACGAGCATGAACAGAGGCTCTCCGTCCTTTGCCTTGATTTCCGCACCGCAGCTTTCCAGTGCCAGCGGAAGGATGTCGTAACCGTCAGGAACTCCCAGCTTGGAATTGATGGTGCCTACATCCAGGGCCTGCGCCACCTGGCTGTCTGTCTTGACCAGAAGTCCGGCTATAACCCTCAGGTCGTCTTTCATGTAAGACTTGATCAGGTACCAGCTGCTGCCTATGCTCTCAAACTGCTGCTTGCCGGAAAGATAGGAGAACGGATATATGAACCGCCCCTGTCCGTCGAGATAGTGTTCCGCACGGTAAACCTGGTATATGGAACCTGGAGAAAGCTCGTCGTTTGCAAAAGGGAACTGATGCACCCAGCTCTGGAGCGTATCGGAGTGGTAACGGTAGATGACCATGTCCGAAGGAAGGTCCTTCAGTTCCACCCACTCGGAGGCAGGAACGTCCAAAGCCCTGAAAGCATATTCATCCAGCTTGCTCTCCCTTTGATGCAGTTTCTTCTGCAGAGACTGGGCTACCGAAGAGAAATCGGAATAGCGCTGCCTGCCCATGAACGAAAGCAGTAGGCAGACGGCCGACAGGAGAAAAGTCAGCAACAGGACATTCCGCTTTATGAATTCATAAATTCTCTTCATCGCACGCAATCAGGCATGATGGTAAGGCTCGCCCTTAATGATGGTAAAAGCCCTGTAGAGCTGCTCTATGAAGATGAGCCTCACGATCTGATGAGAAAAGGTCATCTTGGAAAGGGACAGCATCCCCTGGGCAGCCTTGTAGACAGCATCCGAGAACCCGTAGGCTCCCCCTATTACAAAACATATTTCCCTGTCCATGTAAGAAAGCTTCTCAAGTGAACTCGCCCAGTCCACAGAAGTGAAACTGTCTCCCCTCTCGTCCAGAAGGACTATGTGCTTCTTGCCGGAAACCTTGCCGCCTGAAATTCCGAGTTCCTTGAGGATGAGTTCACCTTCTTTCTCCCTGATCTGTTCCCTGGTCAGGGAAGAAACCCCTTTAAGGGCAGGGATGTACACAGCAGAGAACCTGCAGTAATGCTTGAGCCGGGAGGCATAGATACCCATCCCCTCTTCAACAAAGGAGAAATCGGTCTTTCCTATGCAAACCAGAGTTATCTTCATCAGCTGTCAAGACTATCGCAAATTTAGCATTATTTAATGAAAATGGCTTGATTTTTGTGGCTTTTTTGCCTCGTTTGCACACCATTCCTAATGAAAAGATTTTTTGGAAATATCATATTGTCCTTATCGCCGATAATCCTGTGGGCCATGTTATATCCGGCAGTTCCCTCTCAGACAAGGACTCCTCAGAATTCCGGGGGAGATGTATTCATACCAATAGCCAAGTACATCCAGAAGGGCGATTCAGACCGTCTCTCCGCCTGGTTTGCAGAGAATCTGGAAATCGAGATCTTTGGAAACAAGAACGAGTGCTCACGTACCCAGGCCACCCAGATAATCAAGAACTTCTTTTCCCAGCATACCCCAAAAACGTTCTCCGTCATACACAAAAGCGGGAACCCTCCTATGAAATACGCCATAGGAAACCTCAACACCGGTTCTGAAGTATTCCGTGTAGTACTGCTGGTAAGGACAAATCCGGGAACACCCCAGATTCTCAGGATAAGGATTGAGAAAACATCCTAGTCTCTGAACATCGGCGCTGCAAATGCCACCACGTCTGCCTTGGTAATAGGGTTTCCTCCCAGTATCATAAGACGCTCCACCACATTCCTCAGTTCCCTGATGTTGCCGGTCCAGGAATGTTTCTTCAGTTCTTCTATGGCGTCTTTGTTGATGCTCCTTTTTCCCATCCCGCTCTCCTTGGATATCTGGTCTATGAAATACTCGGTGAGCAGAGGTATGTCTTCTTTCCTCTCAGAAAGTGAAGGAACCCTTATCACAATCACGCTCAGGCGATGATACAGGTCCTCCCTGAAATTCCCCTTCTCTATTTCCTTCGGGATGTTCTTGTTGGTAGCGGCCACTACCCTGACATTCACGTTGATATCCTTGTCAGAGCCCACCCTGGTAAGCTTGTTCTCCTGGAGCACCCTCAGCACCTTGGCCTGGGCGGAAAGGCTCATGTCGCCTATCTCATCCAGGAAGAGGGTCCCGCCGTCTGCCTGCTCGAACTTTCCCTTGTGCTGACGTATGGCGGAAGTGAATGACCCTTTCTCATGGCCGAAGAGCTCACTCTCTATGAGCTCCCCTGGAATGGCGGCGCAGTTCACCTCTATGAACGGCATCTTGGCCCTGTTGCTCTTTTCGTGGAGCCATCTGGCAACCAGTTCCTTGCCGGTTCCGTTGGAGCCGGTGATAAGCACCCTGGCATCAGTAGGAGCCACCCTGTCTATCATGTCCTTGACCTCCATGATGGCCTTGGAATTTCCAACTATCTCCTGAACAGAAGAAGAAGCGATCTTTTTCTTGAGGGTCTTGTTCTCCTTGACAACATCAGAATGGTCCGTAGCGTTCTTGACCGTGATGAGGATCCTGTTGAGGTCCAGAGGCTTGGATACAAAATCGTAAGCTCCTTCCTTTATGCACTTTACTGCGGTTTCTATGTCGCCGTGGCCGGATATCATCACAATGGCGCTCTCCACGCCTTCAGCAACCATCTTTTCCAGGACTTCCATTCCGTCCATTCCAGGCATCTTGATATCGCAGAAGATGACATCGTATTTTCCTTCCATGGCCTTCTGAAGGCCTGATTTTCCGTCTTCCGCAAGATCCACCTGGTATCCCTCGTCATCAAGTATGTCCTTGAGGGCAAGGCGGATGCTTTTCTCGTCGTCTATAATAAGAATCTTCATATCAAATTAAGAAACAGGGTATACAACCTTCAGGTTGAAATTCGGCTCCAGTATGTTGTTGAGCCACTCCACCTCGTCTTCAAAGGTCATGCTGCTGTTGTCAAGTTCGATGGCATCCTTTGCCCTTGTCAGAGGATCCTTCTCCCGGTGGGAATCTATGTAGTCTCTCTTTTTCAGGTTCTCCAACACGCTCTCGTAAGTGTCTTTCTCACCCTTCTCCTGGAGTTCCTTGAAACGGCGCATGGCCCTCACCTGCTCGGAAGCCGTCATGAATATCTTCAGTTCGGCATTCGGGAAGACGGCCGTTCCGATATCCCTTCCGTCCATCACAAGCCCCTTGTCTTCTCCCATCTTCCTGAGCATGACGTTCACAAAATCCCTCACGAACGGAATCTCGGCAATCTGGCTCACCCTCGAAGATACGGTAGAGGTGCGGATATACTTCTCTATGTTGCTGCCGTTGAGGCAGGTGACGCTGTCGCCTTTCTTGTTGGTCCGGAAGGTGATCTCCACCTTAGGGAGCACCTTGGCAAGGTTCTCCTTGTCTATGTTGCCCTTGTCGTCTATGAATCCGTTGGTATAGGCAAAATAGGTAACTGCCCTGTACAGAGCCCCGCTGTCTGCATAGATGTACCCCAGCCCCTTGGCAACAATCTTTGCAAAGGAGCTTTTGCCGGTAGACGAGTAACCGTCAATAGCGATGATGATTTTTCCGCTTGCCATAAATCTTCGATTAATGATTCCAATCTGCCTTTCAAGACAGATTATGCAAATTTACAAAAAATGGACATGCACTGCTCGCGATTCAAGTAATTTTGCAATCAGGCACGGATTGCCTATTTTTGGAACCGCATTTGATATGAGAGTTACGATAGAGATAGACAAGGATTCCGGCTTCTGCAACGGAGTAGTAAGGGCAATCAAGACCGCCGAGATGAATCTCGGCAGCCACTCCGAGCTTTACTCACTTGGAGCTATCGTACACAACAACTCCGAACTTGACCGTCTGGAGAAGAAGGGCCTGAAGGTCATAGACCTGGAGCAGATGGCCTCACTCTCAGACACTACCGTACTTATCAGGGCCCACGGAGAACCTCCTTCCACATACGACCTTGCAAAAAGGCACAACATCAATCTCATAGACTGCACATGCCCCGTTGTGCTCCAGCTCCAGAAGAAGATAGCTGACACGGAGGGACAGATAGTCATCTTCGGCAAGATAGGCCATGCAGAGGTAAACGGACTGGTGGGCAGGGCGGAAGGCCGCGCGGCAGTTGTCGAGAACATAGACCAGATAGACAAGGTGGACTTCTCAAGACCTGTCAACATCTTTTCCCAGACCACCAAGGACCCGGACGAGTTCGAGCAGGTCTGCAGCAAGATCAGGGAGAAGATGCCAGACCCTTCGATGCTTACCGTGCACAACACTATTTGCCGCCAGGTTGCCCAGAGGCATTCCAGGCTGAGTGCGTTTGCACGGAACCACAATGTCGTGATCTTCGTAAGCGGAAAGGAATCCTCCAACGGCAAGGTGCTCTACGAGCTCTGCAGGCAGAACAATCCGCGCTCCTACAACATCCAGTCTCTTGAGCAGATAGACAGGGGCTGGTTCAAAGACGGAGATACCATAGGCGTTTGCGGGGCAACCTCCACCCCTAAATGGCAGCTCACATCTTGCGCCAGATTTTTAAAAATCCGGCTAAAAAGTTATATTTGCGGCAAATTATACAGTATTCTATATGGCAACTACAGCAGATTTTAAGAACGGCATTTTTTTCCTTTTCAACGATCATCCTTGCCAGCTGGTTTATTTCCAGCATGTTAAACCTGGTAAAGGAAACACTATCGTAAGAACGAAATTCAAGGATCTCCAGACCGGAAAGCTTCTGGAGCACACATACGGAGCCGGTGAAAGGATAGACCTCGTTTCAGTTGAGAGAAGGCCTTACCAGTTCCTCTATGCAGATGAGTCCGGTTACAATTTCATGCATCGCGAAACCTTTGAGCAGGTTCATCTCGACAAGGATTTTGTTGAGAACGCAGACCTCATGAAAGAAGGCCAGAACGTTGAGATGATGGTATGGGCGGACCATGAAGAGATCCTCACCTGCGAACTTCCTTCCTTTGTAGAACTCGAGGTTACCTATACGGAACCTGCAGTAAAGGGAAACACAGCCTCTACCAATGCAATGAAAGAAGCTACCCTTGAGACAGGAGCCAAGATCATGGTTCCTCTGTTCATCCAGAACGGCGAGAAGATCAGCGTAAAGGTAGAAGACCGCACCTACGGAGAAAGAGTCAAGGATTAAGACGTGCAAGGTCGTACAAACCGGCCTGACGTGCACTCTATACAAGAATTCTTGATTATAGCTGACACCTGTATGTAAAATTGCATACAGGTGTTTTTTTCTCGGATATTGACTATATTTGTATTTGGGCAAATTCTAAAATACATCATACTTATGAAAACTTTCCTATCATTTCTTTCAACGGCACTGATTGCCTTCTCCACATTGCTTTTCACAAGATGCTCCTCAGAAGTTCCAGCCACGGAGCCTAAGCTTGACGAAGCAACTTTGGACGAACTGATTGAAAACGGCAACTTCAAAAGAGCCAACCAGCTGATCAGCGCAGCTGAAAAGGTTGACTCACTGTCCGAATCAGACAGATACCTGATAAATTTTGAGAAAGACAAGATGCAGAGGATCCTCGGCGATTTCTCCCTCACCGAACCCGAGGTCCTGGAATATGTGAAGAAGTACATTCCTAACGCAGACGCTGCCATGATAGAAGGTTGGGTTGCGTCAAAAGTACTGGAAGCAAAGAATATAGACGGAGTCCGCAGATTTTTCCGCAAGGGCCCTTCAAACCTGTTCCTGGTTGACCCGGCATGTGCCGCTGCCAAGGAAGCCGTAGACGGTCCGGAGACCGGAACCACCGGGGAATTCCTCAAAGGATACCTCCCTAAGGTCATCTCCGATGCAGCATTCCAGCAGGTATGGAGCAAGGATGTCCGCACAAGTTCCTATGTAGACCCTGTAGACATGACCATCCACGTACGCATGAGAGTGATGCCGGATGCAGTACCTGCAGGAGAAGTGGTTAGGATGTGGCTGCCATACCCTAAAGAAAAGGACAGGCAGAAGAACATCGAACTCAAGAGGGTGTATGTCGGCTACAACTCCAACTACAAAGACCTTGAACTTCCTGAATTGAAACCTGTCATCAAGATCAGGGGCCTCAATACCAAAATCTACAAGGACGAGAGTCTCGGATATGCAACCGCAACCTCAGACGGAACCCTGGCATCCAAGTTCTTTGAGGACGGTTCACAGATAAAGGGAAACGAAAGCGCCTACATGGCAGACGGATACATCATTTCCGCTCCGGATGCTGCAAGAAGAAGCATCTACTTTGAGATGGTATCCAATGGCAAAGACACTCTGAAGGCCGGTTTTGATCTGAGCTTCACTTCATACAACCAGTATTTTGCCAACCTGGAAGACCAGATCAAGCCTTATGACACCACATCGCTGATATACAAGACATACACGGCAGAGAGGGAAAGGCACATAGTCTTCACCCCGAAGATCAGGCAGCTTGCAGACAGCCTTACCGCCGGAGTTACCGAGCCGTACGAGAAGGTAAAGAGGATCTGGTGCTGGGTAACTGAAAACATTCCTTGGGCAGGCGCAAGAGACTACTCCACCATTCCTAACATTCCTATGTATGTTCTGGACAACATGCACGGAGACTGCGGCCAGGTATCGCTGCTGTTCATGACCATGGCCCGCTACAAAGGTGTGCCTGCAAGATGGCAGAGCGGCTGGATGCTACATCCGGGCCACGTGAACCTGCACGACTGGGCAGAGGTTTACTATGAAGGAGTCGGCTGGGTTCCTGTAGACCAGAGCTTCGGATACAGCGGAGGAGACACAGACAAGGCAGACACCTCGGCAGTTCTTACAGACGACCAGCAGATGCTCAAGTTCTTCTTCTCCAGAGGCCTTGACGCTTACAGGCTCATCGTGAACGACGAATACGGCAAATGGGCTCCGCTCTTCCCTGCCAAGATCTACCCTCACAACGATGAGGTCGACTTCCAGATGGGAGAAGTTGAATGGAGAGGCGGAAACGTCCTCAACGGAGGCTGGAAGTGCTGGATGGATGTTGACTACAATAGATAACCAATACTTACAACCATGAAATCAAGACATCTGGCAGCTGCACTTCTGGTCCTGCTCCTCTTGCCGGCAGTTTCAAAGGCCCAAAGCGGTAACGAAAAACATCTGGCAACCATCCGCGAACATTATTCCGGTGCCATGGAGATGCTCAAAATGAAGTCCGATCCGGAATATCCGGCAAAGGACAAAATCGTTATAACCTCGGATGAAATGTGGCCCGGCAGCGGACAGCACAACGGAAAAATGGAGATTTTCTTCGGCCTTGACCTGAACCAAGAGAACGACGAGATCCTGAGATTCCCGAGATTTGCCCGCTACACCTACAATATCGGCAGCCAGGATTACTATTATGAAGTCCTCTATTTAGACGAGGATAACGGCAAGCCGGAAACCAACAAGCCGATATTCTTCTATGCCAAAACCAAGGACTATGACGGCAAGATTCACGAGTGCCGTTACTACTGGTGGAACGAAAAGCTGATACAATACATACCGGGCGATGACACTGAAATGGTCCCTTCTGCCGAAGATGCTTTGAAAGCAGCCAGGATGATATTCCAGATTGCCACAATGAATGACCTCTGGAACTATTGATTATGAAAAAGATAATGATAGTTGTCATTGCCGCGCTTATTCTGTTCCCTGCCGGGTTGAAGGCCCAAAACACAGAAAAGGCCATAGCAAAAATCCGCAAGGATTATGCAACGGCACTGGAGAAAATCAAAGCCAGCGGTGACTTTTACGATGATGTCTTTGTAAACTGCGCCACGATAAACATCCATGAGATGTGGGGCGGAAGCGGCCCTCATCAGGAGAAAACAGAAGTGTTCTACCAGATGGGAACTGATGAGGCATGGTCCTTTGACCGCACTGTATTTTTCGTCCGCAACAAGTACAATGTTTCCGTCAGGGAATTCTACACAGAAATCCTCTATGACGAACAAGGCAAGCCGGAATTCTACTATCACAAAGCTTTTGGATACGACGGCAAACCTCTTGAATGGCGCTTTTACTGGAACAACGGCAAGTTGATACGTAAGTTGGTGCCACAAGACATAGACAATGAGGCCTTTCCGGAAGAAGAGATTCCAGATCCGCATAAAGCGTACAAGACAGCAATCACCTATGGCAAATATGTAAATAACCTTTATCTTAACTGACACGATATGGAAGAACAGACCAAGAAATGTCCTTTTTGCGGACAGGAAATAAATGCACTGGCAATCAAGTGCCGTTTCTGCGGAAACTGGCTTGATGAAAGGCATGAAGGACCTCAGTATGCCAGGAATCCACAGCCAGATCCTCAGCCGCAGCAGACACCGCCCCCACCTTACGGACAGCAAGTTCCGCCTTACGGACAGCAGACCCCGCCACCTCAGTACGGACAGCAGACCCCACCTCAGTACGGCCAGCAGGTTCCTCCCCAGTATAATCAGCAGTACTACGGCCAGCCGCAGCCTTCCAGGAGCAACGGAATAGGAATAGCAGGTTTCATACTTGCCCTGCTCTCCCTTCTGCTGGGATGGATTCCGATATTGGGCTGGATAGTATGGCTTCTCGGTCTTGTTTTCTCCCTTGTCGGCATCTTCAGGAAACCTAGAGGACTGGCTGTTGCAGGTCTGATAATCTCCCTCCTGGCCATTATCCTGATCCTTGCAATAACCGGAGGAGTCGTGTCTGCCGCCAATGAAGCTTTATCCTCCTTTGACTATGATATCTAGTCTGGTGTAGGTCAGTTACTACTGCTTTGGACAAATGAAAGAAATACACATCATAACTCCTGTGAAGGATTCAATAGAATCCACAATGGAAACCATCAGGGCTATCCATTCCTCAGCGATTGAGTTTCCGCACACTTATACGGTTTACAACGACTTCTCCACCGAGGAGAATACCAGAAAACTTGAGGAGGCCTCCAAGGAGTACGGCTTCCGGCTGGTCAACCTTAAGGACATTACTGACCATCCGTCTCCCAATTACCTGCTTGTGCTGCAGACGGCCCAGAGGGAAGCTCTTGAGGCCGATGCCGGAATCCTCATAGTTGAAAGCGACGTTACCGTAAGGAAAGACACCCTGCAGGGGCTTGCAGACGGAGCCCTGCAGAGGCCTGGGTGCGCCATAGCCGCCGCAGTTACCGTTGATGAACAGGGAGTTATCAACTACCCCTACAAACATGCCCTGGGCAAGGAGAATCAGGTCATAGACACAAAGAAACACTGCAGCTTCTGCTGCTCGCTCCTCACTCCGGAGCTGCTGAAGGCGTTTGACTTCAACACCCTGGACCCTTCCAAGAACTGGTACGACGTCACAATCTCCCACGAGGCGCTGGACAAGGGCCTGAAAAACTACCTTTTCACTACCCTGCCCGTAATCCACCGGCCTCATCAGAGCCGCCCGTGGAAGCAGCTCAAGTACAAGAACCCTATCAAGTATTACTGGATAAAGTTCACCAAGGGAATGGACAAGATCTAGATGGATCCGGACATAAAAAAGGGGGCGGCAAATTGCCGCCCTCTTAGCTTCAGCTCATTGAAGATTACTGCTGAGCAGGAATCTCAGGCTTTCCGTCAGGATACTTAGGAGAAGGGCCGAACTGATTGTTGCCCTGGCTGTCCTGAACTGCAAAAACGATGAGGATTATACCGCAGACAAGCGCACCGATTCCTACGAGGGTTGAAAGGAGTCCGAATGTTCCTGCAAGACCGAGAGCAAGATTCTTAGCTGCAAAGTAAGTGATGAGACTGAATACTGTCATCAGCACATACAGAATCAGGTAAGCATACACGATACCAGGACCTTTTCCAACATCATGCATACGGCGGATCATCAGAGGGCATGTTGCAATCCACAGGATGATTACAAGGAATTTTCCTACTACAGGAATAAAACTGAGGATGATGTTCAGAACACCAACTGCCAGGATCGTCCACCAGAATTCAGATCTGCGTGAGCGGCCGGTCATGTCTTTCAGGCGGCTTGTAGAAAGCTTCAGGGCCTGCATAAAGTCCAGTTGAGGAACTACGTTTGCCATAATAGTTGATTTTTAGGTTAGTAATGATAAAGTTAAAAGCAATAGTTTCAAAATAATCGATAGATGAACTGAAGGATTTTCCTATTTGAAAACAACAGATTTCAGAATAGGAAGGAACTTGTCTTCATACTGTGCAGCCTTGTCTGCAGGGTACTCGAAGTTTCCGGTTACACCAACACGGTCTTCCTTCAGATATGTGAAGTCCATTCTGACATTGTCGCCGATCTTTGACTTGAGAGTTACCATATTGCCGTCAACAACAGGGTCTTCGCTGACTGCGCTCTGGTCCCATGCATGAACCATGCTCTTAAGGCCGTCTCCTGTAACTTTAAGCTGGCTCTTGGTAGGACCGCCGGTAAAATGGTTGATTACGAACTTGGCACCGTCTTCGCATCTTGCATTAAGTACATCACCTGATTTGTAAGATTCCTCCATGCCGGTAGGAAGCATGATTGAGAAGTTATCCATCTCGAATTTAACTCCTTCCTTCAGAGGTTCTACTTTTGAAGAACCGCCGTTTCCGCCGCAAGCTGCAAAAGCTACAGCTGCAATTGCCAAAATGAAAAATTTCTTCATAATAAAAGTTTTTAAGTTAATTGATGTTTCCACACGTTCACAAATATAAGAAAAAATCGCTTCCCCCCGCTCTATTTTCTGCGAATTACACAAAGTCCGTCGCGAATATCCACAAGACGGCTCTCGACGCGGGTGTCAGACTCCACCTTCAGGTTGAAGGCGTTGATGCCTGAACTCTTTGAATCTGTGTGGGATGAAGTCCTCCCGTACCATGTTACGTTGTCAGCAAGGATGTACCCTCCGCGCTTTACTAGAGGAAGCACAAGTTCGTAATATTCGGGGTACTGACGCTTATCCGCATCTATGAACACAAGGTCGTATTCCTCGGCGATTCCTGCCTGCTGCCTGCTTGTTTGAGAGGAGAGAATCTCAACTGCATCGCCGAAGACAACCCTGGCAAGGTCAGAGACCCCGGCTCTCTGAAGCCCTTCTTCTATGATGTAGTCCAGCTCCCTGTTGATCTCCACTGCATCAACGAAAACATCCCCGCTCCTTGCGGACGAACCCGAAACAGAACGGACTCCGTCTGCCAGGCAAGCCAGGGAATACCCGGTAAAGGTACCTATCTCCAACACCCTAACAGAAGATGTATTGCAGACAAAATCACGCAGATAGAGCCCCTCCTCCAGCCCAACCAGCATCTGCGCATGGTTGGTACGGGTGCGGGTCTGGCGTTCAATCCATCTTAGTGCCGGGAGCAACTGTTCCATGAGTATTGTCAATAGAATACCAGACGGCTCATCCTTTCTTTGCGGAAGATTTCCCTTGAAACTTCCAGGATTTCCTCAGCGGTAACGTCTTCAATGTCTTTGCGGATACGTTCCAGAGATGTAACGTCTCCTGTCAGAAGCATGCTCTTGCCAATTGTAAGACTCTGGGCCTCAGCGTTGTCTGATGCTATTGCCAGCTGGCCTATCATCTGCTTCTTTGCAGCAGACAAAGTCTTTGGGGTAAGGGCTTCCGCCGTGAACTTCTCCAGTTCCTTCCACATGAGCTTCATGCACTTGTCAAGATATTTCTTGTCGCAGCCGAAATAGATGCAGAACAATCCGGTATCCTTGTAGGAGACGCAGCTTGCGTCTATGTGATAGACAAGGGCGTGCTTTTCCCTAAGGCTGAGGCTGAGGCGAGAGTTTGACGAAGGTCCTCCCAGCATATTGGAAATCAGGGAAAGAGCAGCTTTCCTCCTCCTCTCGTAGTAAGGGTATGCGGTGCAGCCGACAACGCAGTGGGCCTGGCGCAGCTTGCGGTCTTCGCAGCGGTCAAACTTCCTGCCTTCAAGAAAGTTGAGCTTGTGCTCCCCTTCTCCGTCAAGAGACTTGTGTGCAAACTGACGGCTGGTCATCGGCACCTTACCGTAGGAAGTGCTCAGAACAGCTCCCGGATGCCATCTGTCCAACTCCCTGCCTACCAGTTCCCTTATCTGGCCTTCTTCAAAATCTCCTGCAACGGTAAAAGTCATGTTGCCCGGAACAAAGAACTTCCTGAGGTTCCTGGCAAGGATATCCGGAGTTATCGGATCTATGGTCTTCCTGTCGCCGAGTATGGAGTATCCGAGAGGAGTGCCGCTGAAAAGCTCCCCTTCAAAGGTGTCAAACAGAAGTTCCGACGGAGAATCCTGGTAGGTTATGATTTCGTCATAAACCACCTCCTTCTCCTTCTTGAGTTCGTCTTCGGGGAAGACAGAGGTGAAGGCAAGTTCAAAGATAAGACTTACGGCCTTCTTGACATCTTCCTTCAAAGTAGTGGAATACAGAACTATACGTTCTTTGGTGGTATAGGCGTTCAGGTCTCCTCCCACTTTTTCAAGTGTACTTGATATGTTCACCGACGAGCGGTTTGGTGTACCCTTGAAGAGCATGTGCTCGGTAAGATGGGCAAGGCCGTTGAACTTGGGATCTTCATCCCTTGTTCCCATTCCTATGCTCAATATGCAGTATGCTACCGGAGATTTTGTCTTGGTAAAAGCGAACAGCAAAGAATCTTTATTCATTGAATGATGTACTTCTTCTTAAGGATGGCAAAATTAGAAATAATATTTGTTAAATTTGTGGCTATGGAAAAATTCATAGTTTCTGCCAGAAAATATCGCCCGGCAACGTTCGGGACACTCATAGGCCAGGACAGCATAGCCACCACCCTCAAGAACTCCATCAAGAGAGGGCAGCTTGCACATGCATATCTGTTCTGCGGTCCAAGAGGCGTGGGTAAGACCACCACCGCCAGGATCTTTGCAAAGATCATCAACTGCATGAATCCCGGAGAGGACATGGAGCCTTGCGGACAGTGCGAGAGCTGCAGGTCTTTTGACGAGGGCCGTTCCTACTGCATCCATGAACTTGATGCCGCCTCCAACAACTCCGTAGACGACATCCGCGCCCTTACCGAGAAGGTGATGATTCCGCCTCAGATTGGAAAGTACAGCGTGTACATCATAGACGAGGTCCACATGCTGTCCACCTCTGCCTTCAACGCCTTCCTCAAGACCCTGGAGGAACCGCCTGCACACGCCATCTTCATCCTCGCGACCACTGAAAAGCACAAGATAATCCCTACCATCCTCAGCCGATGCCAGGTTTATGACTTCAACAGGATTTCCATTCCGGACATCGTGAAAAACCTCAGGATGATAGCCGGCAAGGAACAGGTGCAGATAGATGACAACTCCCTCCATGTGATAGCCCAGAAGGCAGACGGAGCAATGAGAGATGCGTTGACCTTGTTTGACCAGGTGGTTGCATTCTGCGGAAACACAGTGGATTATCCTTCAGTAATCAAGAACCTCAATGTCCTGGACTACAGTTACTATTTCAAGCTGATAGACTACAGCCTGGAAGGGAGGTTTGCAGATTCCCTGGTACTTTTTGACCAGGTGCTGACCAAGGGTTTCAACGCCCTCTATTTTGTGGGAGGTCTTGGAAACCATCTCCGCAACCTGCTCATATGCAAGGAAACCGCTTCTTCAAAGCTTCTGGAAGTTTCTCCGGAACTGGAGGCAAAGTACAGGGAACAGAGCCTCAGATGCCCACTGAAGTTCCTCTTCAGGGCACTTGCTGCTACTGAGAAATGCGAAACTGATTATGCCAGAAGCAACAACCAGCGCCTTCTTGTTGAATTCATGCTTGTCAGGATGAGCCAGCTTCTGGAGCAGCCGCTCCAGCCTAAGGTCCAAACTCCACCTGCACAGCCTGAACCTCTGCCAAAGCCTGAGCCTGTTGCAAAACCAGAACCGGTAAAAGAACCGGAACCGGTGAAAGAGCCTGAGCCAGTGAAAGAACCGGAACCGGTGAAAGAGCCTGAGCCAGTAAAAGAACCAGAACCTGCAGCTGAACCAGAACCGGTTGCTGAACCTGAGCCGGTGAAAGAACCGGAACCTGCAGCTGAGCCAGTGAAAGAACCGGAACCTGTCGCTGAACCAGAGCCGGTCGTTGAGCCGGAACCGGTGAAAGAGCCGGAGCCTGTTGTTGAGCAGGAACCTAAGAAAGAGGAAGAGCCTGCAGGCCTGTTTGCTGAAACTGAGGCGGTTGCTGAACCGGAACCTGTCAATGAACCTGAGCCGGTTGCTGAGCCTGAACCGGTGAAAGAGCCGGAGCCTGTCGCTGAGCAGAAGAAGGAAGAGGAAAAGCCTGCCTTTGCTTCAGTAATCTCCATCAACGGGCTTATGAACCAGCAGAAGGAAGAGACCGTGAAGCCACAGAAGCCTCTGGACTTTATGGGCCCTTCTACAGGAAAGCCGGTTACTCAGCAGGATGTCAACTCTGCATGGAGCAAGATGGTATCCTACTACGAGCAGAAGAACCCAAGGCTCGGAAGGTTCATAGCAGCACTCAAGGAAGCAAAGCCCGTACTGGAAGACGACTCCCTCACCATAGATTTCTTTGTAAGCAACATCAACCAGAAAAACTGGATCGAACAGCAGACCGGTGCCCAGATGGCAGCATTTTTGAGGAAGTCCCTGGAAAATGAAAGTGTCAGGCTTGCAGTAAAGATTAAAAGCCGTGAGGACATCCAGAAAAAGATGTACATGCCTCAGGACAAAGACCGCTACCTGACCGAGAACAATCCGGAATTTGCCCAGCTGAAAAAGGATCTTGGAGCAGAACTTAAATAGGAACAAGAAGTTACAGATATGCGTTTACGTTGTGAACACCTTGTAAAGAAATACGGTCCGAGAACCGTGGTAAACGATGTTTCATATGATGTGGAGCAGGGAGAGATAGTTGGTCTTCTGGGTCCAAACGGAGCCGGAAAGACAACCAGTTTCTACATGGTTACCGGGCTGGTGAAGCCAAACGGCGGAAAGATATTCCTGGAAGATGAGGATATCACCAACCTTCCAATGTACCGCAGGGCCCAGAAGGGCCTCGGCTACCTGGCTCAGGAAGCCTCAGTGTTCAGGAAACTGAGCGTGGAGGACAACATAAATGCCGTAATGGAGCTTTCTGACATACCCGCTTCTGAAAGGAAGGACCGTCTGGAACAACTCATTGAAGAGTTCTCCCTTCAGAAGGTTAGGAAGAGTTACGGAATCCAGCTCTCCGGAGGAGAAAGGAGAAGATGCGAGATTGCAAGGGCTCTTGCAATCAATCCCAAGTTCATACTGCTGGACGAGCCGTTTGCCGGTGTAGACCCTATTGCCGTAGAAGACATCCAGCACATCATTGCCAAGCTCAAGAAAAAGAACATCGGAATCATAATCACTGACCACAACGTACACGAGACCCTGGCCATCACGGACAGGGCGTACCTCCAGTTCGAAGGCAGGATCCTCTACAGCGGCACACCTGAAGAACTTGCCGCCAACCCTGATGCAAGGAAGAAATACCTGGGAAGTAACTTTGATCTGAGAAAGGCAAAACTGAGCGTGAGGGAAGACGACTGATCCTCCCGGAGCGCAGTCTGATTTGCGCATCTAAACCATCGCTGAAATAGCAATTTAACGTTATACCCCGCTTTTTGAACAAAAGCGGGTTTTTGTTGTTGATAACTTTTTGGTAGAAAAGTGGAATAATGTGGGAAAAAGTGGGAAAGATTTGCTTAATTTTGCAAGCGGGTTAAAAGCCCCTGAAATGCAATAGAAATGGTAAAATTCATAGGAGAATACGCTTCCAAACTGGACGATAAGGGCCGTGTGGTAGTCCCTGCCGCCTTCAAGAACCTTGTAGGCAAGCAGATGGACGGCGGAGAGATTTCTTTTGTGATAAAGAAAGATCTCTTTGCCAACTGCCTGAATATGTTCACTTACGAGCAATGGGACCAGGAGTCTGAGCAGGTCCGCTCCCGCCTGAACCTCTTCCGCAGGGAAGATGCAGCGTGGTACAGGGAATATATGATGGACCGTGCACTTGTCACCTTGGACGGCAAGGTGGGAAGGATTATCATTCCGAAGAATCTTCTGGCCAAGATAGGCGCAGACAAGGAAATCGTCTTCTCAGGCAACGATTTCAAGATCGAGATCTGGGCAAAAGAGAACTTCGGAAAGAACAGGATGGACGAAGAGGAATTCACGAATCTCACCGAGAAACTCCTAGGATAAGCCATGTATCACAAGAGCGTGCTGCTGAAGGAAAGTGTTGATGCTCTGGACATAGAGCACAGAAGGGACGGAATTTTTGTGGATGTCACCTTTGGAGGAGGCGGCCACAGCAGGGAAATCCTTCAGAGACTTGGACCTCAGGGGCGGCTGATAGTGTTTGACCAGGACCAGGATGCTCTTGCCAATGTTCCAGACGACAAAAGGATTTTACCAGTCAGAAGCAACTTCAGGTTCTTGGAGAACCAGATCAGATATCTTGGAATAGGAAGGGTAGACGGGATAATTGCAGATTTAGGCGTTTCATCTCACCAGTTCGACACGGCTGAAAGAGGATTCTCATACAGGTTCTCTTCTGCCCTGGACATGAGGATGAACCAGGCCTCTTCCACAACTGCGGCAGATATCGTGAGCACTTACAGCAAAGAAGACCTGGCCAGGATGCTGAATGATTTCGGAGAGGTTGAAGGAGCGATGAAGGTTGCCTCGGCGATTTGTTCTTTCAGGGAAAAAATCCCGGGCAAGAGGATAGAAACAACAACCCAGCTGACGCAGGCTCTGGAGAGATTCTTCAACGCCCAGTCTGAAAGGAAGTTCCTGGGAAAGGTTTTCCAGGCGCTCAGGATTGAGGTGAACCAGGAGATGAGGGCGCTGGAAGACATGCTTCAGGGAAGCCTCCAGGTACTCTCAGACGGAGGAAGGCTGAGCGTTATCACCTATCACTCCCTTGAAGACAGGATAGTGAAGAACTTCATGCGCAGCGGCAAGGCAGACGGAAACTTTGAGATACTTCTCAAGAAACCGTTGCTCCCGACTGAAGAAGAGATCCAGGCCAACGGCAGGAGCAGGAGTGCAAAACTCCGCCTTGCCTCAAGAACCAGAAAAGACTGACAGACAGATTTGCAACAAGATGGCAAAGAAGAGATTTGACATAAAGAACAATATCCTGGGCGGCGCGTTCCTTACAAGGAGCCAGATGGCCGGCCAGTGGATGTTCATTCTCTACATCTTCCTGCTCATCTTTTTTTTTTTTTTTCTGAACCTGGCTGTGATCAACACCCAGAAGGCAAGCAGCCATAACCTGAAGGAACTGAAGAACCTCAAGGCAGACTACACCAGCAAGGAAGCCAAGCTTCAGGCCCAGAGCAGCCGAAGCGAAATCATCATCCGCCTTGAGCAGAGCGGTTCTTCCCTGAAAGACCCTACCGAACCTGCCTTCAGGGTAAAGAAATATGATTCTGAAAACTGATAAGGAGGAGGCATGGAAACCACGGACAAATACAGAATCATATTCAGGCGCTCCTCCAGGATCTACCAGTTCCTGATACTGCTGGCCCTTATCGTACTGGTCAGGATAATCTACGTGCAGTATTTCAAGAAAGACATCAAGTCAGGTGCCGAGATAGCCTTCAGGGACAAGCCTACAGAACCGGTAAGAGGAGACATCCTGGACAAGGACGGAAGGCTTCTGGCAAGCAGCATCCCTTACTACAAGGTCCGCATAGACTGCACCGTCAGCGAGAAAGACACTTTTGAAAAATACATCGACGGCCTCAGCCGCAGCCTTGCTGACTTCTACAAGGAAAAGACTGCCGCCCAGTACAAGAAACTCATCACCGAGGGAAGGAAGAACGGAAAGAGGTATCTCAACATAAGCCGCAGGCTGCTGGACTATTCCGAACTCTGCCAGGTGAAGGAATTCCCGCTGTTCAACAAGGGAGCCAACAACGGAGGCATCATCGTGGAGGAAGAGTACAAGAGGAAGTACCCGTACGGAAGAACCGCCTTCAGGACCATCGGCTTCATAAACAAGGAAGGAAGGGGAACCGGAATAGAGAGCAGCTGGGACTACTACCTCAAGGGAACTCCGGGCAAGCAGATATACCAGAGACTCACCGGCGGAGAATGGGTTCCGGTGAATTCCGAGAACAACCTTCCGCCTAAAGACGGATACGACATACGCACAACCATAGACATAGACCTGCAGGAAGCAGTGGAAGACGCCCTCAAGGAGCAGCTGACCAAGGGCTATAACGTTGAAGGAGCCACTGCCGTGGTAATGGAAAGGAGGACCGGTGCCATAAGGGCCATCGCCAACCTCAAGAACGACGGCAAGGGCGGATATGACGAAAGCCTCAACTATGCCGTAAGCCAGGCAACCGAACCTGGCTCCGTACTTAAGCTGGTTACCCTCGTGGCTGTGCTGGAAGACGGAAAGGAGACCCTTGAAAGCATCGTGGACGGCGGAGGCGGAGTCTGGACTTACATGGGCCAGAGGGTTTCTGACAGCCATGCCGTGGGAGTGCAGACGGTAAAAGGAGCTTTTGCCCACTCTTCAAATGTCTGCTTTGCAAAACTGGCAACCAGGAATTACGAGAAGAACCCTAAGGAGTTTGTAAACCGCATACAGAACATGAAGCTGGGAGAAAGGTTCCACCTCGATATCCAGGGAGAGGGAACAGCGGTGATCCATTCTCCGGACTGGGAAGGATGGACTCCGGGACTCCTGGCATCAATGGGATTCGGATACGGATTGCTGATAACCCCTCTCCACACCCTCACCTTCTACAATGCCATTGCAAATGACGGCAAGATGATGAAGCCTTACTTCATTGAGGGTTACGAAAAAGACGGACAGGTGGTCAAGAAGTTCAAGCCGCAGGAGATCAGCGGCGCCATCTGCTCCAAGAAAACCGCAGAGAAGGCAAGGGAGGCACTCAGGGCCGTTGTCACCGACGGTACCGGAAGGATGATGAACAAGGAAGTGTTCCACATAAGCGGAAAAACCGGAACGGCCAGGATAGCCTTTGAGGGAGGCGGCTACGAGAAAGGCGGAATGAGAAGATACCAGGCCACCTTCTGCGGATTCTTCCCTTCAGAGAACCCAGAGTATTCAGTGATAGTTGTGCTCTATTCCGGAAAGACCGCAGGAAACTTCTACGGGGCAACCCAGGCCGGACCTCCGTTCCTCAAGATAGCAAGGTTCATCTATGCCAACACCCCTAAGTGGAACGAGAGACTTGACGGAAGCCAGAAAAACCATCGCAGAAGCAATCCTGACGTGGCCGCAGGCATGGGAGAGGCAAGCCGCAGCGTTCTAGCAAACCTTCCGTCCACCAACAGCAGGGAAGTGGTTGCCCAGATGGGTAATTCGAGATGGGTGAAGTTCTCCTCAGACACCAACGCCATAAAGGCGGAGAACCTCTACATGGCAAAGGATTCACTGGCAAGCGTAAAGGGAATGGGTCTCAAGGATGCCATATACCTGCTTGAGAACCAGGGCTACAAGGTAAAGTTCAACGGACACGGCAAGGTGGTTTCACAAACCCCTGCAGCAGGAACGGACCTGCCTAAGGGAGAAACGGTAACCCTGCATCTGGACTCATAAAAAACATAGAAGGAAACAGTTAACAGTTAATGCAATGAGATTAGGTCAACTTTTGAAAGGCATCAGGATCATCAGGGAATTCCAGGGACGAGAAGAGCTCACCCCAGACACCGCCATGTTCACCCTGGCCAACAACAACGACATCAAGAGCATAACAGCCGACTCCAGGAAATGTACCCGGGGATCTCTTTTCATTGCAGTAAAGGGAGCGGTTGCAGACGGAAGCAAGTATATCAGGGACGCAATAGAGAGAGGAGCACAGTACATAGTGTGCGAAAACATCCCGGAAGAAGAGGAAGCTCCTATGAAAAGAGGAGAAAGGGATCTCATAATCTACGTTGTGGTAAAGAGCAGCAGGGAAGCCGAGGCCAAGATCGCGATAAACAATTTCTGCAACCCTTCCAAAAAGCTCAGGCTGATAGGAGTTACCGGAACCAACGGAAAGACCTCCATTGCCACCCTGCTTTACAACACCTTTACCGCCCTGGGAAACAGGTGCGGCCTTATCTCCACCATTGCCAACTATGTAGCTGACAAGAAAATACCTACCATCAACACCACTCCGGGACCGCTGGAACTCAACAGCCTGCTTGACCAGATGGTCAGCGACGGATGTTCCTACTGCTTCATGGAAGTCAGCTCCCACGCAGTGGACCAGGAGAGGATAGCGGGCCTCAAGTTTGCCGGAGGTATCTTCACCAACCTCACTCACGACCACCTGGACTACCACAAGACTTTTGAGAACTACCGCAACTGCAAGAAGCGTTTCTTTGACCAGTTGGACGAGGAAGCCTTTGCACTGGTGAACATAGACGACAGGAACGGAGAGTTCATGGTTCAGAACACCAAGGCCCAGATCCACACCTACTCCACCAGGAACGTTGCCGATTTCAAGACAAGGATAATAGAGCAGAGCATAGACGGAATGCAGCTGAACATAAACGGAACCGAGATCTGGTGCAACTTCATAGGCGAATACAACGCCGAGAACCTGACCGCCATCTACGGTGCCGCCATGCTCCTGGGCGCTCCTCACGACAGACTGGTTCAGATAATGAGCACTCTCAGAAGCGTTTCGGGAAGGCTGGAATACTTCAGGGGAGACGACGACATAATAGCCGCCGTGGATTACGCCCACACTCCGGACGCACTTGAAAACGTCCTGAAGACCCTCAAGGCCCTAAAGCCTAAGGGAGACCTGGTCTGCGTATTCGGATGCGGAGGAGACCGCGACAAGACCAAGCGTCCTAAGATGGGAGCCATTGCCGCAGACTATGCAGACCGCATATTCGTGACCAGCGACAATCCGCGTACAGAAAACCCAATGACCATAATCGAGCATATCAAGGCCGGCATGAGCGCAGACTCCATCCTGAAGACCAAGTTCATACCTGACCGCATACAGGCCATCCAGAATGCCGTTACCACCGCAAAGCCGGGTTCCATAATCCTGGTTGCCGGAAAGGGCCATGAAGACTATCAGATCATAGGCACTGAAAAACACCACATGGACGACAGGGAGACGGTGAAGGAAGCATTGAGGCTCAGAAACGACAGAAACTAAAGATTAAACGACGACTTTATGATATACCACCTGTTCAAATGGTTTGAGAGCATGGGTTGGGACATCCCGGGTGCCAACCTGATGAACTATATTACCTTCAGGGCCACCGCCTGTATCATACTGGCGCTGGTAATCGCTTTCTGGAGGCGAAACAATCAGGGACCTCGGGCTGGAAGGCCAGCTCCAGAAAAAGGGCACCCCTACCATGGGAGGCCTCATAATCCTGAGCTCCATCCTGATACCGGTCCTGCTGTTCTGCAAGCTCAACAGCATCTACGTGCTGCTGCTGATATTCACCACCGTCTGCCTCGGACTCATGGGCTTCAAGGACGACTCCATCAAGGTCTTCAAGAAGAACAAAGACGGCATGAAGGAAAAGAGCAAGATCCTGGGCCAGCTGATGGTAGGACTCGTTGTCGGTATCACCCTGCTGATCTCCAAGCAGAACGTGATCCGCCTCTACAGCGAGACTCCCCATGCAGGAGAGCAGAAAGAAATCGTGAGAGGAGTGGGAGACGAGAAGGTCATCTATTATCGCGATGTAAAAAGCCGTACCACAACCATTCCTTTCCTCAAGCACAATGAGTTCAAGTATTCATGGCTGGCTCCGGGAGAGGGCAGGTTCAGGGACTGGGCCACAAACATAATCTACGTGCTTATAGTGACCTTCATCATCATAGCTGTCTCAAACGGAACCAACCTGACCGACGGCATGGACGGACTGGCCGCCGGCACTTCTGCCATAGTGGGCCTTACGGTTGCCATACTGGCCTACCTGAGCGGCAATGCCATATTTGCAGACTACCTGAACATCATGTACATCCCAAACACATCGGAAATCGTGATATTCATGGCGGCCTTCGTTGGCGCTCTCATAGGCTTCCTGTGGTACAACACATATCCGGCACAGGTATTCATGGGCGATACCGGCTCACTGGCAATCGGAGGAATAATAGCGGTTGCTGCTGTGATGATCAGGAAGGAGTTCATGATTCCTATCTTCTGCGGAATCTTCTTTGTTGAAAGCCTCAGCGTGCTCATCCAGAGGTACTATTTCAAATATACCCGCAAGAAGACCGGAACAGGAGTCAGGGTGTTCAGGATGAGCCCTCTACACCACCATTTCCAGAAGGAGAATCCGGATGCCCTCATCCAGTGGCCGCATCATGTGACCCCTGAGGCAAAGATTACGGTGAGGTTCTGGATCATCACCATAGTTCTGGGAATACTTTCAGTGATAACACTTAAGATAAGATAACGATATGGGAAAGAAAAGGATAGTGATACTTGGAGGAGGAGAGAGCGGCGTAGGAAGCGCCGTACTGGCCAAGGTAAAGGGATTTGACGTGTTCCTCTCAGACAGCGGAACAATAAAGCCCCAATACAAGCAGACCCTGGGCAAGTTCTCCATAGAATTTGAGGAAGGAGGGCATTCCAAGGAAAAGATATTGTGCGCAGACGAGGTCATCAAGAGCCCCGGCATCCCTGAAGAGAACGCCATGGTTCAGTCCATCAGGGAGTTGAGGATTCCGATTATCTCCGAGATAGAGTTTGCCGGAAGATATGACCATGCAAAGAAAATCTGCATAACCGGAAGCAACGGCAAGACCACCACCACTTCCCTGATCTACTACATGCTCAAGAATGCCGGCCTCAACGTAGGACTTGCCGGCAACATAGGAAAGAGTTACGCCTACCAGGTTGCCACCGAGAACTTTGACTACTATGTAATAGAACTCAGCAGTTTCCAGCTGGACGGAATGTATGCCTTCAAGGCAGACATAGCCATCCTGACCAACATAACCCCGGACCATCTGGACCGCTACCAGTTCAAGATGCAGAACTACATAGACGCCAAGTTCCGCATTGTCCAGAACCTTACTGAAAAGGAGTGCTTCGTGTTCTGCGCAGACGACCCTATCAGCACCAAGGAGCTTGACCGCATAGTACTGACTGCCAAGAAGCTTCCTTTCACCCAGAAGAAGAAGGTAGACCAGGGAGCCTTCATAGATGAAGACCGCCTGTTCGTGCGCTACGAAGACGACGAATACTCAATGTACCTCAAGGAACTTGCGCTCCAGGGAAAGCACAACGTTTACAATTCAATGGCCGCAGCCATAGCCGCAAAGGCCGTAAACATAGACAACAAGGTCATCAGGGAATCGCTGATGAACTTCCAGGGAGTCGAGCACAGGCTGGAGAAGGTCATGAGCATCAAGGGAGTCATGTATATCAACGATTCCAAAGCCACCAACGTGGATTCCGCGTGGTACGCCCTGGAGAGCATGACTACGCCGGTGGTATGGATAGCCGGAGGAAAAGACAAGGGCAATGACTATGAGCCCCTCTACAAGTTCGTAAAGGACAAGGTCAAGGTGCTCATCTGCATGGGACTCCATAACGAGAAACTCCATGAGTGCTTTGCAGACAAAGTGGACAAGATAATAGACGTCACCAGCGCAAAAGACGCTGTAAAAGCAGCCTACGAGAACTCAGTTCCAGGAGATACCGTCCTGCTCAGCCCATGTTGCGCAAGCTTTGACCTGTTCAAGAGTTATGAAGATCGCGGAGAACAGTTCAAGAAAGCAGTAAGAGAGCTATAGGAAGATACAGAGCAAAAGATCATTAGAACAAATGGCAGAGAAAGAAATAAACAGCCAACAGGAAAGCACACAGAAAGATGTGGTCAGCCGCCTTCACGGAGACAAGGTGATCTGGGTCATATTCTTCCTGCTGAGCCTTATTTCCATTGCCCTCATATATTCGTCAAGCAGCAGCCTGGCACATATGAAGGGCAGCACCAACTTTGCCATACTGATGAAGCAGATAAGGTTTGTGGTACTTGGAGTGGCCGCACTGTTCATCTGCTATAAGATTCCTCCGCGATGGTACAGGACGGTTTCACTGTTCGCCTTGCTGTTGGCCATAGCACTGCTGGTGCTCACCCTGGTGGCAGGAGTCAAGACCAACGACGCCCAGAGATGGCTCTCCATTGGCGGAATACAGTTCCAGCCGGCCGAATTTGCCAAGATAGCCATAGTGCTCTATCTTGCCAGAGCCCTGGAAATAATGAAGATAGACACTTTCAAGAGCTTCCTGCTGAAGATAATAGCCCCTATCGGAGTATGTATCGTACTGATACTGGTAGGCAGCGTTTCTTCTGCGATATACATGGCCCTGATCTGTTTCATCATACTCTTCATTGCCGGAGTGAAGTTCTCATACCTGATGAAGACCATCGGGCTCGGAGCTGCCGCAGTGACCCTCCTGATACTCCTGCACGTAACCTTCGGGTTGTTCCCGAGAATGGACACCGCCCTGGAGAGGATCAAGAGGTTCACCCAGAGCGAAGAGTCCATAGACACTGAGAAGATGGACAAGAGAGCCCTCCAGAGGCTCGCAGACGAAACCCTCCAGGCAGACATGGCAGAAATAGCCGTTCATGAAGGAGGCATCCTGGGCAAGGGTCCGGGCAAGAGTACTCAGCGATATGTACTTCCGCACCCTTATTCAGACTACATCTACTCCATCATACTGGAAGAATACGGCATGTGGGGAGGAATGCTGGTGCTGATGCTGTACGTCTGGTTCTTCTACAGGTGCGTGCTGATAGTCAAGGAGTGCCGTACGGTCTTTGCCGCAATTACCGTTGGCGGGCTGGGCGCCGTCATCATGGTCCAGGCCATGCTGCACATACTCGTGAACGTGGGCATATTCCCGGTAACAGGACACACCCTGCCGCTGATTAGCCTGGGAGGCACATCGTTCATAATCATAAGCGCGGCATTCGGAATCATACTCTCCATCTCCAGGACAAAGGAAGACGCCCAGGCCCTTCTGGATGAAAAGGAGAGAGAAGAAAAAGAACAGAGAAGACTTGAGAGGAAAAGACAGCAGGAAAAGGATGCGCAGGACGCAATGCAGGAACAGGCAAAGCAGGACGCTATGAGCCAGGAAGAAAGAGACGCCTACCTCAGACAGCGCTACGCAGACCAGCTTAACGCAGAAGAATAGAACAGTAAAAAGAAAGTTAAGAGAGCAAAAGAGTATTGATGCGAAGACATAGCGGAGCGTAGCTCGAGCAGCAATATCTTTTGCGGATATAAAAAGATTAAAAAGATAGTACGGAGCAAAAGAATATTGATGCGAAGACATAGCGTAGCGTAGCTCGAACAGCAATATCTTTTGCGGATATAAAAAGATTAAAAAGATAGTACGGAGCAAAAGAGTATTGATGCGAAGACATAGCGGAGCGTAGCTCGAGCAGCAATATCTTTTGCGGATATATAGAGAAACACTGATATGGATAAGTTGAAGGTAATAGTAAGCGGAGGAGGAACCGGAGGACACATCTTTCCGGCAATCTCCATAGCAAACGCCATCAGAGAAAAAGTACCCCAGGCAGAAATCCTGTTCGTAGGAGCAAGCGGCAGGATGGAGATGGAGAAGGTACCCGCTGCCGGCTACCCTATCAAGGGCATACCGGCCAGAGGCCTGCACCGTCCGCTGTACTCGCTTTCAAACATTTCCGTTGCAATTGACTATCTGAAATGCCGCTCAATGGCAAAGAAGATAGTAAGACAGTTCAAGCCCGACTTCGTGGTAGGAGTAGGAGGATACGCCTCAGCCGCGGTTGTTTCCGCAGCCGCAGCCCTCAAGGTACCGGTACTGCTGCAGGAGCAGAACTCCTTTGCAGGAATCGTAAACCGTAGGAACGCCTCCAAAGCCAGCAAGATATGCGTTGCATACGACAACATGGAACGCTTCTTCCCTAAGGATAAGATACTCATCACCGGCAATCCGATCCGCAAGGAAATAGTCAGATGCACCCCGCAGATGAAAGAAGAAGGAATCCGTTTCTACAACCTGGATCCGGCAAAGAAAACCGTATTCGTAGTAGGCGGAAGCCTCGGGTGCAGGACACTCAACAACTGCATGAAAAAAGCAATCCTGGAAAACCAGATAGACGGTTTCCAGGTAATCTGGCAGTGCGGCAAGGTCTATAAGAAGGAGATTGATGAATTCTTGAAGTCCAACCCTCATAAGTGTGTCTGTTGTACGGACTTCATCAGCAGGATGGACCTTGCCTACGCCGCTGCCGACATAGTAGTCAGCCGCGCCGGAGCAGGCACCATATCAGAGCTCTGCGTAGCCGGTAAATGCACCGTCTTCGTACCAAGTCCAAATGTATCCGAAGACCACCAGACACACAACGCAATGGCCCTTGTAAACAAGGAAGCCGCAATGATCGTAAAGGATGCCAGGGCAGAAGAAGAACTCATGGGAGTGGTAAAGAGCCTGATCGCCGATGACGGAAAAAGAGCCGCCCTTGAAAACAACATACTGAAACTGGCAAAACCAGATGCAGGAAGACAGATAGCTCAGGAATGCCTCAAGCTGACAAAGAAAAACTTCAGCAGCAGTCAGGAACCTCGGAACGTATACTTCATAGGCATCGGAGGAATCGGAATGAGCGCCCTCGCAAGATATTACAAGAGCAGAGGATGCAACGTGAGCGGATACGACCTCACCCCAAGCAACCTCACCAGGGCGCTGGAAGCAGAAGGAATAGCCGTCCACTACGAAGACGACCCTTCAATGATACCGCAGGACAAGGAAAACACCCTTGTAATCTTCACCCCGGCAGTACCTTCCGACATGAAAGAACTCGTAGAAGTCAACCGCCTGGGTTACAAGGTAATAAAAAGAAGCCGCGCACTGGGGCACATAGCAGGAGGAAAGACCTGCCTGGCGATAAGCGGAAGCCACGGAAAGACAACCACCAGTACCCTGCTCTCACACATATTCCAGAGCAGCGGAACCGGTTGCAACGCCTTCCTCGGAGGAATATCCAAGAACTACGGGAGCAACCTGCTTCTGGCAAAGAACGATGTAGTGGTGGCAGAGGCAGACGAATTCGACCGCTCGTTCCACCAGCTCTTCCCTCACATAGCAGTTGTAACCGCAACGGATGCAGACCACCTGGACATCTACGGAACGGTGGAGAACATGAGGGACGCCTATGCAAAGTTTGCGTCACAGGTTGATGCCGACGGATATCTCATAGTGAAGAAGGGAGCCATACTTGACACATCGGGAGTAAAGGCAAAGGTACTGACCTACTCATACGACAATGCCGAAGCAGACTTCTACGCCAAAGACATAGTCCCGGTGAAGAAAGACGGCAAGGAAACCGGAATGTTCTCATTCACACTGTGCTACCCGGCAGCCACGGTCGGAGGAAACGGAAAGGTTGAAGACTGCACCGTAGGCGTTCCGGGATGGGTGAACATAGAAAACGCAGTAGCCGCAGCATCTGTAGCCCTGCTTTACGGAATAGGACCTGAAAAGATTAGGGAAGCCCTGGCAACATTCAAGGGAGTCCAGCGCAGGATGGACATACACGTAAACACCCCAAAGACAGTTTATGTAGACGACTACGCCCATCATCCCCAGGAGATTGCCACAACCATAAGTTCCCTCAGGGAAGCATTCCCTGGAAGAAAGCTCACGGCCGTATTCCAGCCTCACCTCTACACCAGGACAAGAGACCTGGCCGGAGAGTTTGCACAGGCCCTGAGCAAGGCCGACAGCGTAGTGCTGCTGGACATTTATCCTGCAAGGGAACTGCCTATAGAAGGCGTAACCTCGCAGATAATCTTTGACAAGATAACAACAGAAGACAAGGTCCTGATAAAGAAGGAAGAACTGGTAGACCTGCTGACCTCCAGGATGGACGGCGGCAAGCTCGACCTGCTTGCAACCTTCGGGGCCGGCAACATAGACCGCTACGTAGAATCCGTGGCAAAGATGATAAGGGAAAGGATTTAAGCAAGGAACTGATGAGCAAGACTTGGAAACATATTCTGGGAGGACTCCTCTACACGGTGCTGGCCGCCGCTGCCGGAGCCTATTTCTGGTTTGCCTGCGGACTGTACCGCAAGAACCAGCCGTCCCAGGTTTGCAAGGGCGTAAAGGTTACGCTCCTGGACAGCTCGCTCAACAAGTTCATAAGCAAGGACGAGGTAGTTGGAATAATAGACCGCTTCCTTGGCCCTTCTGTAGGAAAGAACATAGACAGCCTCAAACTGAACCAGATAGAAGCCCTGCTCAACCACCGCAGCGTGGTGAAGGAGAGCCAGGCCTACGTAACCAGGGACGGCCAGATGAGGATAGAGATCCGCCAGAGAAAACCGGTAGTAAGGATAGAAGCCCCGGACGGAGGATTCTACATAGACGAAACCGCCTACATCTTCCCTCTCATCCCCGACCATCCGTCCTATGTTCCGGTAATAACTGGAAACATACCTGGAAACTTCCTGGAAAACGAAGGGGCCAAAGACAGTACCGCACTGATAGACAAGATGCTGGAAATGGGCCTGTTCCTTGAGAAGAATCCTTTCTGGAACAGCATGATAGAAGAGATCTTCATAAACTCCGACGGCGATGCCGAACTTGTGGCAAGGGCCGGAGACCAGAGGATAATCTTCGGCGATTTTGAAAACATACCTGAAAAATTCTCAAAACTCGGATCTTTTTACCAGTACATCATACCTAAGGTAGGATGGGACAAATACGCATGCGTGAATCTCAAATACCGCGGGCAGATAGTATGCACCAAGGCCGATGCAAGATACTTCCAGAAGAAGAGGGAGGAGAAGGCCAAGAGAGAGGCCGAAGAGAAAGCCAGGCTGGAAGCTGAAGAGAAAGCCCGCATCGAGGCAGAGGAAAAGGCCTTGAAAGAAGCTGAAAAGAAAGAAAAAGAAACAACAGATACACAAACAACAAAAACCAGTAACACCTAACAGATATGAAAGATTTGATTGCTGCCATCGATCTCGGGACAACAAAAGTTGTAGCGGTTGTCGGAGAGAAGACTAACCTCGGCGTAAAAGTAGTGGCCTATGGAGAGGCCCCTTCCAGAGGTATCAAAAGAGGAAGGATTGAGAATGTGAAGTTCGCCCACCAGGCTTTGGAAAAAGCTCTCAGGAAAGTGGAGGAGCAGATCAACATGAAGGTCAGGAAGGCCTTTGTGGGAATTGCCGGCCAGGACATCAAGTGCATTTCACCTGAGCCGTTCCAGATCCAGAGGAAAGATGTAAACGCCCTGATCAGCGAACAGGAAATCATGGAGATAACCGAGAGCACCTATCACACTTTCGTAGAAGACGGGTATAAGGTATTCTATTCAGTTCCACAGTCTTACAATGTAGACAACTACATGAGCGTAAGCGAGCCTGTTGGAATGCTCGGCCGCAACATCGTGGCCCGCTACAAGCTTTTTGCAGGCAAGGAAAACTCCCTCAGGATGATCAACAGCACCCTCGGTCTTTCAAACATAGAGCCTATAGAGATAGTGCTTGAGCCTATAGCCTCAGCCAAGGCCGTGCTCACCGAAGACGAAATGGAGGTAGGTTCAATCCTGGTGGACATAGGCGGCGGAACCACAGACGTAATTGTCTACCACCACAACATAATCCGTTATGCAGGCATCATACCGTTCGGAGGAAATTCCGTAACTGAAGACATCTGCACCGGCTGCGGCATCGCTGCAGAAAAGGCCGAGCACATAAAGACCAACTACGGCTGCAGCTTCAGCGATTATGCAGATCCTTCCCAGAAAATCATCATCCCTAGCATCGGATCCGGCAACAACAAGGAAATCCAGCTCAAGACCCTTTCCAGGATAATCCAGGCCAGGATGGAGGAGATAATGGAAGCCGTATGCTGGCATGTCGAGCAGTCCGGTTTCA
The DNA here is from genome assembly GCA_902780455.1 of uncultured Bacteroidia bacterium. Lineage (GTDB taxonomy): Bacteria > Bacteroidota > Bacteroidia > Bacteroidales > UBA932 > Egerieousia. Next base: position 30,152 of record CACZFO010000023.1, read on the forward strand.
AGAACGTCATCCGCAGCGGCATGGTCCTCACCGGAGGCGGATCCAAGATTGCAAACCTTTCCAACCTCGCCGATTTCGTTACTGGTTTTGAGACAAGGCTGGGAAGTCCCAACGCATTTGCAATCGATCCTTCAAGCTGCGAAGAAGCAAAGGATTCCACTGCATCAACCGCAGTTGGAATGCTCATCCACGCCTTCCAGAGAATGGAAGACGACGGCGTCTTCTTCCCGGGCTGTGTTACTGACATCAAGCAGCAGGCAACTGTAGTAGAAAATCCTTATCATGAGGATTCTGAAGCTGTCCTGGTAGAATCAGGCGCTACGGAAAAAACCGCTGAAGCCGCAGACAACGGCACAAAGGGCAGCACAAAGAGCGGCAGGAAAGGATGGGGTTTCTTCGCGGGAGTAAAAAACAGCATAAAGAATGCTCTTGACGGAGAGAACCTCTTCAGCAGCGATTCAAACGACGTCTAACCATAAGACATACCAACCATGGAACTCATCAACGAAAACTTCACGGACTATCCTGTAGATTTTCCGGAGAGCCACTCAATCATAAAGGTCATAGGAGTTGGCGGCGGAGGCTGCAACGTTGTAAGGGAGATTTACAATAGAGGGCTTGAAGGAATAGACCTGATGATCTGCAACACAGACGAACAGGCCCTCAGGAGCAACCCCGTAAACGAGAAGATAAGGCTCGGGACAAAGGTAGCAAGAGGACTGGGAGCCGGCACCGATCCCCGCAAGGGAAGGGAGGCTGCGGTAGCCAGCAAGGAAGACATAATAAAGTCTCTCTCAGACAGCATAGAAATGGTCTTTGTAACAGCATGTCTTGGAGGAGGTACCGGAACCGGTGCAGCCCCTGTCATCGCCGAGATAGCAAAGAGCATGAACAAACTGGTTGTGGGAGTGGTTACCATTCCTTTCAGGGACGAAGGTCCTGAGTTCATGGCCAGGGCGATGGACGGACTCAAGGAACTGCGCCAGTATGTAGACAGCCTGCTGATCATAGACAACCAGAAGATATACCAGGAATACGGCGAACTGCCTATGAAAGAAGGCTTCAAGAAGGCCAATGAGGTACTTGTGACCGCCGTAAAGAGCATCTCCGAGATTGTGACCAACGAGGGAGAGATAAATGTCGATATGAACGACGTACGCATGGTCATGGGCAACAGCGGCATGGCTACTATGGGTATAGGCATCGCCGAAGGAGAAGACAGGGCGACAAAGGCAGTTGAAGAGGCCTTCAAGTCCCCTCTTCTGAACGACTGCGACCTCCAGACATCCAAGGGAGCGCTGGTCAACATATCAGCATCCGATGAGAAGTTCACAATGGCTGAGCTCCGCCAGGCGGTAGAGAGCGTCAAAAGTTTCACCGGACAGCCTCAGAGATTCAAGAGAGGTCTGGTATACGACCCTACCCTGGGCGACAAGGTCTGCGTTACCGTAATCGCAACCGGATTTGACGTGCTCAACCTGCCGGACGTAGACGGACACACCATCATCATCCCTGGAAGAGTAGGAGAAACCGTCACACCTTCAGCCTTCTCCCCTATCAACAATCCAAAAGAGGAGAGACGCAACTTCCAGGAGGTGGAAAAAGGCCCTGTAATTGAGGACATAAGGCCTCATCGCAGAGTAGGATCAGACAAACCGGTACTCATTACAGATGATGAAAGCCAGATAATAGAACTTGAAAACACTCCTGCATACGAGAGAAAGAACAAGAAGCGCAACCCAGGCATCAACACCGGCAACGCCAGCAACTTTTCCATCACATCCAATGCAGAAGGCCAGACAATAATCCCGAGCAACAGGTACCTGCACCAGACACAAGACTAAAACCAGACAGACAATATGGAGACACGAGTAAGGTTTGCCCCTAGTCCAACAGGCCCTCTCCACATGGGCGGAGTAAGGACTGCACTATACAACTATCTTTTTGCAAAGCAGAAAGGCGGAAAATTCATTTTAAGAATAGAGGATACTGATTCTCAGCGATTTGTACCTGGAGCCGAGGAGTATATCCTGGAATCGCTCGCATGGTGCGGAATAGTTCCTGACGAGGGAATCGAGAAAGTTGAATCTGCAGACGGAAAGGTAACATACAAGATAGCCAGCCAGAAATCTGAAAAGAACCCTCATGCCCCTTACCGCCAGAGCGAACGCAAGAGCCTGTACCGCAAATACGCGGAGCAGCTTGTAGAAAACGGCTATGCATATTACGCCTTTGACTCTGCCGAGGAGCTCTCAAAACTCAGGGCCGAGGCAGAAGCCGCAAAGCAGACGTTCATCTACAACTACGAAAGCAGGACCCGCCTCAAGAACTCCCTTACCCTGCCTCCGGAAGAGGTCAAGCGCCTCATAGAAACTACAGATACCTGGACCATCAGGTTCAAGATACCTCAGGACCAGACCGTCAAGATGGACGACCTTGTACGCGGAGAGATGGAAGTTGAGACCAACACCCTGGACGACAAGGTTCTGTGGAAAGCCGCAGACCAGCTCCCTACCTACCATCTTGCCAACATAGTTGACGACCATCTGATGGAAATCACGGAGGTTATCCGCGGAGCCGAATGGCTGCCTAGCCTCCCACTCCACTACCTGCTTTACAAGGCATTCGGTTGGGAAGACACCATGCCAAGGTTTGCACACCTTAGCCTCCTTCTCAAGCCGGACGGCAAAGGCAAGCTCAGCAAGAGAGACGGAGACCGCCTGGGATTCCCTGTGTTCCCTCTCAAGTGGACCAACCCTGAGACCGGCGAGGTTTCAAGAGGTTATCGCGAAGACGGATATTATCCAGAAGCCTTTGTCAACCTGCTTGCACTTTTGGGATGGAATCCGGGAACTGAGCAGGAACTGTTCACGCTTGAAGAACTTGTTCCGGTATTCAGCCTCGACAGGATCATCAAGTCAGGAGCCAAGTTCAACGTAGACAAGGCCAAATGGTTCAACGAGCAGTACTTGAGAAAACGCAGTCCTGAGCAGCTGGCCAGGGAATTCCGCCCTATGCTCAAGACAGAGCCAGGGAAATTCTCAGACAAGTACCTTGCCCAGGTATGCGCACTGATCAAGGAGAGAGCCCATTTTGTTAATGAGTTCTGGGATATAAGCAAGGCACTCTTCGTTGCTCCTGAAGAGTACGACCAGAACGATGTCAAGAAGTTCTGCACCCCGGAAAACCTCAGCCATGCAAAAGAACTCTGCAACCTTATCGCCGAGAATGAGATTCCGTCTTTCACCGATGCTCAGACAGCAGAAGACTACAAGAGCTTATGCTGCGAAAAGATAGAAGAACTGCTCACAGGCTACATAAAGTCCAAGGAATGGAAGATGGGCCAGGTAATGAACACCCTAAGGCTGTTCTTTACCGGAAACACCCGCGGACTGGGCATCTCAGACATCATCTACTTCATCGGAAAGGAAGAGGCCTTAAAGAGAATCGAAGCCGGCCTCAAGGCTACAGAATAACTTCCATGGTGGTCTGCTGGACTCCCATCCCCATCTTCTCGTAGAAGGCGCGGGCTCCGGGATTCTTGTCCCACACATGAAGGGTCAGGTTATGACATGCTATGCTCTTGGCAAAACCAAGGGCATAGTCGTATAATATCTTTCCAACTCCCCTGCCCCTGGCCTGGGAGTCTACGCACAGATCGTCTATGTAAAGGGTGGTATGGTCATGCATGGCCTTTGCTCCCCGGGTCTGCTGCACGATGCAGAAAACATAGCCCAGCACCCCGTCGGGGCTGTCGGCCACAAAAACCGGAGTCTTTTCATCGCTGAAGATCTCCAGCAGCTGCTGGTCTGTATACTTCTTTTCTCCAACCTTGAAAAGGTCTGGACGCCCTATGCGGTGGATGTCCTCTACCTGGTACAGAAGCTTGTTCACCACCGGCAAATCCTCTTCTTTTGCTTTCCTTACAAAGATCTTTTCCATAACAGACTCTTTCTAGTACATTCAAAGATACTCCAAACCTTCAATTTTAGAAAATTGATTAGTAAATTTGTCTGATATGATTAGCGCCTACTCTTGGAAGAGAAACATGGTTAAGCTCGGCCGGTCTGGAAAGAGCTTCACCGACAAGCCTTGGGCACAGGGAGTTATCCTGATTGCCCTGGTGGTTGTGGCCATGCTGCTGGCAAACCTCCCGGCCACAAAAGACATCTACCACAGCATACTTGAGACAGAAATAGGACTGAGGATAACTTCTCCGTCTGGAGCATCCTTTGACTTTCCAAAGGAAATGACCATTGAAAAATTCATCAACGATATCCTGATGGTGGTCTTCTTCTTTACCGTAGGCCTGGAGATAAAACGTGAGATTGTAAGCGGAGAGCTCTCTTCTGTGAAGAAAGCAATAATGCCGGTGATTGCAGCAGTGGGAGGAGTACTGGTTCCGGCATGCATCTACACTGCCATAAACCACTCTACGGCAGCTGCCAGCGGATGGGGAATACCTACCGCAACCGACATAGCATTTGCCGTTGGCATCATGGCCCTGCTGGGAGACAGGATTCCGATATCACTTAAAATCTTCCTTACGGCGCTGGCCATTGCAGATGACCTGATGGCTATCCTGGTCGTAGCCATTTTCTACGGAGAATCGGTAAACCTGATACTGCTTGGAATTGCATTCGTGATTCTCTTCCTGCTATACCTTGCAAACAGGGCCGGAGAGAAACGCTCCTGGGTGTATTTCATACCGGCCATTGCCGTTTGGGTGCTTTTCTATTACTCCGGCGTACATGCCACCATGAGCGGCGTGGCTATGGCTTTCCTTGTTCCTATAAAGCCGCGCTTCAGCAAGCAGTACTATCTCCACAAGCGTGAGAAGCACATAAGGCTGCTTGCCAAATATGCCAACCACAAGAACTTCCCCAACGGCCATCAGAGAAAGGTCCTGACCGAAATCAGCAAAACGGCAAAAGACTGTATCGGAGTAAGCTACAGGCTGGAGCACGCCCTCAATCCATGGGTCAACTTCCTGATCATGCCAATCTTTGCCCTGGCCAATGCCGGAGTCACTATTCCGAGCATGGAGTACTTCAACATATTCAACTACTCCCCTGAGCTTGGAAGCGTGAGCATGGGAATCGTGTTCGGACTCCTCATAGGCAAACCTGTTGGCATAACCCTTGCAAGCTTAATAGCTGTAAAGAGCAAGCTTGGAGCAATGCCGCAGAACGCCACCTGGGCCATGCTGTTTGCAGTTGCATGCCTGGGAGGAATAGGTTTCACGATGTCCATATTTGTAGACACCCTTTCCTTCGGAGACTTCCCTGAGCATACTGAGCAGCTGAGAAACATGGGCAAGGTTGCCGTTCTCATGGGATCGTTCCTGTCGGCTGTCCTGGGATGCATCCTGGTAAAGCTTGCCGCAAGAAACAATAACAATAAAAACATAGAAGCACAATGAGAAAGATTACATCTATCATCCTGACTTTTAGCCTGATGCTGGCCTTCCTGCCGGCATCTGCACAAAGAAGTGTAAAGAACGTCAGATTTGACGGAATCGGACTCGCCAATTCACCTGAAAGTTTTGTAAGCAAACTTGAGAAAAAAGGCTGGAAGACCGTTTCAACCGTAAATACAACTGACTCACAAGGCCGCTCCTATATCAAAACCACATTAGACGGAAAGGTAAACGGAATCCAGGTTTCTGCTACTGTCATCCCTTCAGAAGACCTTGAATTCGTAAGCCGCATAGTCATGTTCACCGATGCCGACCAGGCTCTCTGCCAAACCAGATATGACGTAATAAAGAGCTGGTTCACTGAAGAATACGGAACTCCTGCCGTTGAAGACCTGAAGATGGAAGACGGCAATCTCTCATCTTATTGGGGAGATTTCAAGAAAGGAGAAAGAGACCTCATGAAGAATCATATCAGCCTTGTTACCGTAGATCTGACTCACGTAGTTGCCACTCTTGACTTCAAAGAAACTGCACTGGATGCTACCATGAACAACATCGGTGACAAAGTTGAAAATGTGGGTGAAAAGATTTCTCAAAAAGGCCAGAAAGCAGCAGAAAAAGGCGAGGTTGTCTGGGACAAGACAAAGGAAAAGGCCGGAAAGGTTTCAAAGAAGGCAAAGAAGATAGCCCAGGCTGCTGCAAATGGGGCAAAGGACGCATGGCAGAGCATCAAGGATGCCGTAAAGAAGTAATCCGGAAATACAAACAGGAGCAAGTAACATGAAGAGAATCACCTTTGTGGCTGCTGCCGCTCTTGCGGGAGTTCTTTTACTGGCCTGCGCCTGCTCTCCAAAGATAACCGGCGCAGCCAGCCCAAAATTCCTCCCGGTTTCAGAAATAAGCACCCTTGCTTATGATACCATTCCGCAGTGGGAACTCCCTGAGGATTCTCTCTACATGAACTGTCCTGAACCAAACTTTTCCAACATCCTTCCTCCTCCCGATTCTTCCAGCCCAGCCTTTCAGAAAGACCTGGAACGCTATAAGTGGGGAAAGCAGCAGCGTTCCACCCCAAGAGGAAAACAGGCAAGCTATGAGTCTCTGTACGGCATTGTCCGCATGGCTACCATCTATTCAGACCTGCTGGGTTTTGTCATCCATCCATCTACAACTCCGGCAATCTACCGCCTGATGCTCTACAGTGGTGAAACCGCCTACCGCAACACCATGGCCATCAAAGACAAGCACAAACGCAAAAGGCCTTTTGAATTGATGGAAGAGGATATATGGGGAGAGTTTGACGGAGACTACCTCCGGGGAGACGGAAGTTATCCCTCCGGCCATACGGCACTGGGATGGACTACGGCCCTGGTTCTGGCTGAGATTGCTCCGGAGTATAAGGACCAGATACTGGAAAGAGGCCGCCAGTACGGAGAAAGCCGCGTAATTGTTGGCGCACATTGGCAGAGCGATGTTGACGCCGGCTACATGATTGGAGCATCAACTTTTGACGCAATCCAGAACGATCCCCGCTACAAGCTCCACCTGCAAGAGGCCCGCAAGGAATATCAGACCCTAAAAAACAATTCCCACTAACTGATTTTTACAAATCCGTAAATATAATTACAGAAATATAAAAAAAGGGGGAACCATATCTAAACCCGTCAGCCATAAGCTTATAATAACCAGTTATATTTGCAAAGACATTAAAATAATTTAGCATATATGTTAAACTATTATATCTTTGCATTATGAAAAAGAAGGCTACTGTAGAATTAATTGCTGACTCAGAAACCACTTCTCTTTATTCCATCAGTTTTGAGATAGATGGAACAACTGAATTTGAAAAATTTGTAGAATTATTTGAAAGCAACGCTACTTACAACAAAGATTATCAACGCATAATTGCAGCACTTCAGGTTATTCTCCAAAAAGGGGCTATTGAAAGGTTTTTCAGAGCTGAAGGAAAAATGGCAGATGGAGTTCAGGCTATCCCCATTGAAGGGGGAAAGTTGAGGCTATACTGCCTTAGAATATCAGAACAAATTGTAATCCTTGGAAACGGAGGAACTAAAACAACCAGAACCTATCAAGAGAACCCTAGATTATATGGTTATGTGTTAGATCTTCAGCGATTTGAAAAGATACTTGCTCAATATCTATGCTCCAACATTGTAACCATACAAAAGAAAGAACTTAAGGGAATCGACGGACTAACATTTGAAATATGAAAAATAAAAAGGAATGGTTTGAAAAAAAGACTGAATCAGTCTCTGCCGATATAAAAGCAGAAATACAACTTTCCGCAGATATCGTAGAAAGAATTGACAATATCTTAAGAAAGAAGAACATGTCTCAGAGAGATCTTGCCAGAAGAATGAATCGGAGTGAGGCGGTAATATCGAGGTGGACAACTGGCTTTCCAAATTTAACTCTGCGTTCAATTGCCGAATTATCTACTGCTTTAGGGGAGCCTCTAATCAAAGTCCCGGGGCAGCGCCTTAAATAAATTTCATATGCAAATCTGGTTCACTCAAAACTCCGCCAGGTTTTCGCAGAGTTCTACTGCATGACGCACACAGTTGTCGCATGAGCAGAGCTTGTTTTTCTTGATATCTTCGCACCGGAGAGCCCCTACCCTTTCCTTGAATTCAGGAGCAAGGCTTCTTGTCTTGCATCCAAGAAGTCCGGCAACCATTCCTGCCCCGACAAGAGCTCCGCATGTAGCATCCATATTTCCCATTCCGGCTCCAAATCCGCTTCCCAGAGACACCAGTTTCTGCCTCACACTCTCAGAAGAAACTGAACATTCCGCAAAGACATCGAGATCAGTAGACAATTTATCCCTTATCTCCTTCTCAAAAGCCAGCAGCACCGCCTGACAGCAGTTACACCCCAGTTCATGCTTCCTCTCAACAGCTTTGTCGCATCTTTCCATATCCATCATTACTTGACTTCTGACAGTTCCCCTGTAACGGAATCTATTATGAACCCTCTGACAACCACATCTTTTGGAACCAGTGGATGATTCACGACTGCAGCAACTGTCTTCTTTACCGATGCCTGCGTATCGTGGAATCCCTCCAGCCACTGACCTATGCCTTTTTTCTCCCACTCCAAGAGGGTTTCCTCAGCGATTCCCCTTTCAAGCATGTGCGGCCTGAACTCCCCGTAGCTCATATGGCAGGCTCCGCATGTGGAGTGATGTACCACCATAACCTCCTCCACTCCAAGCTCGTAGATTGCCACAAGCAGACTCCTGATGGCAGAGTCTGTCTCAGACAGCACCAGTCCGCCGGCATTCTTGATGATCTTGGCATCTCCGTTCCTCAGCCCCAGGGCCTTGGGCAGGAGTTCCGTCAGCCTGGTATCCATGCAGGTCAGCACCGCAAGCTTCTTTGCCGGATACTTGTCCGTAACATAAGGTTCATACTCCTTATCCTCAACAAACTTCTTGTTGTACAAAAGAATCTGGTCTATCATAGTATTATCGTTTACAGAACCAAAGATACAACTCTTTGTCATGCGATGAGCCAACTAAAGCCCGAACAGGAATTTTTATACCTTTGCAGGCCTTAAAAGTGGACACTCATGGGTTATCGCGATAAAAGATTCAAGAACTCCACGGCCATAGGACTGATAGCAGGTATGGCTATCAATCACATATCACCTATTATGGAATTAGTAGAATCTATCTTGTTTCTTACTTCATCAACCTCTCTTATAAGTTGCTCTTTAGTAGGCAAGCACAATTTGTATCTACTTGCTAATATACTTCGGTTGTCCTCAGGAAGTGTCATCTTTACAACAGTGTCGTTCTTGTCGGAGCATAGCAATATTCCTAAGGTATGCCCCTCCTCTGGAGTTTTTTCAAATCTGTCAAAATAGTTAACATACATCTGCAACTGGCCTAAATCCTGATGAGTAAGTTTGCCGGTCTTTATTTCAATCACAACAAAACAACGCATGAGCCTGTTGTATAGGAGTAAATCAACAAAAAACATTTCGTCTTCAATCATTATCCTCTTTTGTCTGGCTACAAACGAGAATCCCTTGCCCATCTCAAGGAGAAATTCAGTAAGATGAGATATTATAGCCGCCTCAAGATCCTTCTCATAGTAAGATGCTTTTTTCTCTAATCCTAAAAACTCTAAAACCATAGGATCTTTTATAACCTCCAGAGGATTTTCTGGAATCCTTTCTCGTCGCGCAACTGCTAGAACAGAATCCTTATCACTACTCGCAAGAAGCCTCTCATAAAGCATGGAATTCATCTGGCGCTCTAATTCTCGACTAGTCCACGCATTGTTAACAGTTTCTAACTCGTAAAATTCCCTTTTATCGGCATCTGTAACCCTAATAAGCAGCCTATATTGAGTCCAGTTCAATTGCGAACGCAATGCGTTCGCAATTGGGTATAAGCGATAAAATTGACGACTCATTTCAAGTTGCCTTACACCAAATCCACAACCATATTCGGGCTCCAATCGCTCCGCCAATTTCTTTATCAAATATGCCCCATATTCTGCCCGATCTTTTCCATGTTGTTCTTCCTCCAATATTCTGCGTCCTATATTCCAAAACATTATGACTCTACTGAAATTAATACTTCTTATCGCATTTGTACGTGCTTTCTCTATAATAGCTTTGATTTCGCGGAAAAAATTTTTGTCTACCATGATTCTTCTCGCAATCCCTTAATATCATTCTCGATTTAAACACTGCAAATCTAAACCTATGTCTCCCTTTCTTTCAAGCAAAAACGTAAAACAATGCCAGTACTATTCTGTATTCGTATAAAAAAGTGGCTTGAATGCATCAAATTAAGACTTCTCCTTATACCTTTGCAGGCCTTAAAAGTGGACACTCATGGTTTATCGCGATAAAAGATTCAAGAACTCCACGGCCATAGGCCTGATAGCAGGTATGGCCGCAGGTATATCCTATGGCCTCAACCCTCTGTTTGGCAAGCCTTTACTGCAGGCCGGAGTTCCTGTTTCCACCATGCTCTTTTTCCGCTATTTCATCTCCACCATAATCCTCGGAGTGTGGATGGTAGCAAGAGGAGAATCGCTGAGAGTCAAAGCAAGGGAGTTGCGCCTGCTGGCAGTTCTTGGCCTGCTGTTCTCATGCAGCAGCATAACTCTTTTTGAGAGCTACAAGTTCATTCCTTCCGGCCTTGCCACCACGCTTGTCTACCTGTATCCGATATTTGTATCGCTGATAATGGTCCTGCTGAAAAAATACCCCACCTGGCAGGTCTGGCTTTCAATTGGAGCAACTACTTTTGGGGTCGTGCTGCTGTGCCTTCCGCAGGGAAACATAGTCCTGCACACCGGAGGCATGGTCCTGGCCGCTCTCTCCGCCCTCAGCTATGCTTTGTACCTGGTCATCGTTAACCGCTCTGAGCGCATCAGGCACATCTCCGAGCACTCCCTCACCTTCTATGCCCTGGCAACGGGCAGCGTTCTTTTCCTGCTTACCAGCATTCCGGAAAAGGCTCCTTTCCTGCAGGGCTGCAACTCGGCCGCTTCTGTTGTAAACCTCATCGGCCTGGCCATTTTCCCGACCATGATCTCCATGCTCACCCTGGCTCTTTCTACAAGGATAATTGGCCCGACCCGCACCGCAGTACTTGGTGTATTTGAGCCAATTACATCCATCCTCATAGGCACCTTGATGTTCAACGAAGTCCTTACTCCAAGGATGCTCTCCGGCATTGCCATCTGCATTGCCGCACTTCTGTTCATGGTCCTTACGACCCGCCGCAGCTCTTAAATAACTTGAAAGCTTATCTAGATACCGGTTTCAGTTCAACAGACAAATCCATTGCCGCTGCAAGACGATACAATGTAACAACAGAAGGAATCGTAAGACCACGTTCCAGCCTAGAGATATATCCTTTGTCAGCCCCTATCCTTTCTGCCAATTCTTTCTGGGTCAGACCGGCATTCTTTCTTGCATCCAGTAAAATCTGAGCATTGTATTCTTCCCAGGCCTTATTCTCAAAAAACTTTCTCTTTTCAGAACCCCTAGAGCCAAATTCCCGCTCTAGATCTGCACTGATGTCATGTAAAGTATTATTATCTCTCATTTTTGTATTCCTCCATAAGCCTAACATAAACTCACGATAGTAGTTTCTGTAAGCTATTATCTTCCTCATCCGATGCAAATATAAATAAAGTTATATAACTATACAACTCCCGACAAAAGTAACTATTGCAAATCTACCTGGCAATTGACTCTTAACCAAGCAGAAACGTAAAACAATCGTATTACGTTTCAGAATCGTAAAAAACTTCAGAAAAAAAAGAGAAAACGGCATCCGCTCAGCCTAGCACAATGACCGGAGAAAGAGCTTAAACAGGAAAATGCTCCTTCTCATATTCTTCAACAAGTTCTGATAATATATCAAGCTCAACAAGACGAGGATCGTTTGACGGAGTATTTTCTCCTGTCTCAAAGAAAAGATCATCTATTCTTTTCATAATGGCATTATACTGCCTCTCTTCCTTAATCTTAGCCATAACTATCAAATTTATGAGATCTTCTGGTTATCCATTCTGACTTTATATTTGTTTAACGATGCAAAGATAAAGTCAGATTCTGACAAGTTTTGTCAAAATAACCCAGTGCTAAATTCTACTCTAAATGTAAAATTATTTAATACATATAAATCAGAATTTAGCGACACCTGGCCGGTCATCAGGAGCGGCAGGAGTTCGTCGCGCTGCTTAGTCAGCGATTCGATTTCAAAACCTATTTCCATTT
>CACZFO010000024.1 GCA_902780455.1 uncultured Bacteroidia bacterium
GTTGGTTGACTTAGGGCTGTTTGCAAGACCGATAACCTTACCGGTAACGCCTACCCTCTTCTTGGCCTCGTAGCAGCAGAGCATTCCGCTCTTTCCGCCTGCACCAAGGATAACAACTGTCTGGCCGCTCTGGCAGAGCTTTGCTGTCTGTGCAGGTGCACCTGCAACGTCCAGTGCGCTGAGAGCCAGCTTTTCAGGCATATCATCAGGAATCTTTGCGTAAATACCGCTTTCAAACAGGATAGCCTTACCCTTGATGTCCACCTGGTCTACATCTGCCTTGATCTTGAGGATCTCGTCAATTCTAAGAGGAGTAAGTGACAGGGAAACCAGAGTGGCGATGCGGTCGCCTTCCTTAAGGTCGATCTTGCCCTTGAGGGCGTCGCCTATCTTCTCAACTGTTCCAAGAAGCATTCCGCCTGAACCGGTACGGCGGTTACGGTGCTTGCCCTGAAGCTCTACGTTGAGTAACATCTCCTTCTTGATCTCCTCCATAACCTCAGCCTCGTTGTTAGGATCCTTGGCCTGGCTCTTGGCATAGTTGTGAATATCTGTGAAAGAAGCTGAATCTATGTTAAGTGTCTGAACATCAATGAGGATCTCGTTATCGTAGATCTCATCCATATTGTTGTCCAACTTGTTGGCTGGCTGCGGCAGAACGCCTACAGGCTCAATTACACGGTGTGTACCGTAGCGATTTCCATGTTTTTGCATATAATTGTCTTTTTGTAATTTATTATTGTTCAACGATTTGTTTTATTTACGCGGAGCGAGTCCGAGAATCTGGCGGGCTTCGTCGCTGTTTGCTATCGGCCTGCCGAGTTCATTTGCAAGGCGTACTACCTTTTCTACGAGGGCGCCGTTTGAAGGAGCTAGCACACCTCTTGAAAGATAGAGGTTGTCCTCAAAACCTACGCGTACGTTTCCGCCCATGGCGATGGCCGCTGCGGCCATAGGGAAGGCGCTGCGTCCTACTCCAGTAACGGTCCAGGTACTTCCGGCAGGAATGCCGTTCACCAGCCAGCACAGATTGGCAACAGTGGCAGGAGTGCATCCCGGAACACCGAGTACGAAATTGAACTGCATAGGAGCTCCTGGAGCCTGGCCCTTGCGTGCCATGTTCAGGATGGTATCCAGATGGCCCATCTCAAAGCACTCGTACTCAGGCTTGATTCCACGCTCCATCATGCGTGCGCCGAATGCGCGCATGGTAGGCATGGTGTTGTCAAAGATCTCGTCTCCGAAGTTGCAGGTACCGCAGTCCAGGGTAGCCATCTCAGGCAGCGGATCTGTATCGGTAGACTGGAGCCTCTCGTCTGGAGTCATTCCTACGGCACCGCCGGTGGAAGGTATCAGGATGACATTAGGGCAAACCTTGAGGATTGCTTCCTCGCACTCCTGGAAACGGTCTCTGGACTGTGTAGGAGTACCGTCGTCCCAACGGACGTGAAGATGTACTATTGCAGCTCCGGCGTCAACGGCACTCTTTGCCTCGCGGACAATTTCCTCTACGGTGTACGGAACGGCAGGATTCTGCTCCTTGGTTACCTCCGCACCGCAGATGGCAGCTGTAATTATAAGTTTCTCCATAACCCAATTATTTCTTTCTCTGGCACTTGGCAGGAACTACGCAAGTTCCGCTGGCCCTGCATACTACTATTGGCTCCTCCAGGACATCAGCTGCTGAGTCTGATACGTCCGGACGTGGAACTATTACCTTGCGGGCTTCGAAGACCATCTTCCTGGAAGTGTTTCCTACGTGGGTGATCTCACCTGTGGCTTCGATATAGTCGCCTGCATATACAGGAGCTATGAATTCTACGTTGTCATAAGCCTTGAAAAGGCCTTCGTCACCATCGTTGATGATAAGAAGTTCAGTTGCTACATCGCCGAAGAGCTTGAGCATGTGTGCTCCGTCTACAAGGCCTCCGCCGTAATGGGCATCTTCTCCGCCCATTCTTACTCTGATCAATGATTTTGCTGCCATATTATTCTCTTACTTTCTGCAAATTATTGGTTGACTGATAAATGTGTGATACAAATACGTGAGGGGTGATAACGGCCTCAGGCTTGATTTCTCCTGCAGGAACGATCTTCTCTGCCTCAACGATGACAACATCTGCTGCTGTAGCCATCAGAGGGTTGAAGTTCTGTGAAGTTCCTACATAGACGCAGTTGCCTCTCTCGTCTGCTACGGTTGCACCGATCAGGGCGATGTCTGCGTGCAGAGGCTTCTCAAGGAGATATGTCTTGCCGTCTACCTCAACCGTAGGCTTTCCCTCGGCGATAACTGTTCCCATTCCGGTTGTTGTCAGAACACCGCCAAGACCTGCTCCGCCGCAACGGATCCTCTCTGCGAGGGTTCCCTGAGGGCAGAATTCGATCTCGAGCTCGCCTGCGTTCATCTGGGCAGCTGTGTCCGGGTTGGTTCCGATGTGGGAAACGTAGAGTTTCTTGATCTTATGGGTACCGATAAGATTGCCTACACCTATTCCAGGATAAGCTGTATCGTTGGAAATGAGTGTGAGATCCTTAACATCACTCTTTGCAAGGGCATCGAGGATATCCAGTGGAGAACCGGCTGAAAGGAAACCTCCAACCATAATTGTCATGCCGTCCTTAATCTTAGCAACGGCTTCCTGTAATGAAATTCTTTTATCCATAAGAAAACGATTTGAATATTATTTGTATTTACCTATAAATATGCTGTTTATGTCATTACGGCCCGGAATCGCTTCCTAAAAAGGCCACTATTCCTAAATAATTCAGACAAATATATGAAAAAAGTTGCAGAAAAAATAACAAACTTGTTATATTTTATTTTCAATATATTTTTAGTACCTTCGCAAGATAGCAGACGGGAATGTCTGCAAACAGTTTTTTTAATTTAATTCTGACCATGGAATTCAAAAACCTTATCATCCAGAAAGAAGATAACATCTGCATTGTCAAGATCAACAATCCGCAGAGCATGAACGCCCTCAACTCCGATGTCCTTTCAGAGCTTGATGCGGCTTTTTCTTCAATAGGACAAGATGCTGATATTGATGCAGTTATACTCACAGGAGAAGGCCGTGCCTTTGTAGCTGGAGCAGATATTTCACAGATGAGCACCATGAACGCGGCCCAGGGAAAAGAGTTTGGAGTACAGGGTTCAAAGGTATTCCGCAAGATAGAACTGCTGCCAAAACCGGTTATTGCCGCCATCAACGGCTTTGCGCTGGGAGGTGGATGCGAACTGGCACTCTCCTGCGACATCCGCATAGCTTCCTCTAAGGCCAAGATCGGCCAGCCTGAGGTAGGACTGGGCATAACCCCTGGATTCTCCGGCACCCAGAGACTTCCTAGAATCGTTGGTGAAGGCAGGGCCAAGGAACTCATCTATACTGCCAAAGCCATTGTCGCTGATGAGGCATACAGAATAGGTCTTGTCAATAAGGTTGTTGAACCTGAGGAACTTATGGATGCGGCCATGAATATGGCAAGGACTATTGCCAAGAACGCCCCGGTTGCAGTAAGATTCAGCAAGGAAGCCATCAACCGCGGCATGCAGACAGACCTTGACACTGCCATTGCCATTGAAAACAACCTCTTCGGCCTCTGCTTCTCTACAGAAGACCAGAAGGAGGGCATGAAAGCCTTCTTTGAAAAAAGGCCTGCCGAGTGGAAAAAGAAATAGACAAAACACACATTATAACCATTAACTTATTAAAAATCAATAACATGAAAGTTGCAGTTGTTGGTAACGGAACTATGGGCCACGGCATTGCACAGGCTTTTGCAACCGCCGGCCATGACGTAATCCTGAAGGGACGCAGCGAAGCATCTCTTGGCAGGGCACACAAGGCCATCGAGAAATTCCTCAACAAGAGCGTTGAGAAAGGCAAGATGGAAGCTCAGGTAAAAGACCAGATCATAGCCAGGATCAAAGACACTCTCAATTATGAAGACCTCAGCGACGCTGATCTGGTAATTGAGGTTGTTGCTGAAGATATGGCTGTAAAGAAGGAAATCTGGGAGACCCTGGACAAGGTCTGCAAGCCAGAAGCCATCCTTGCATCCAATACTTCATCGCTGAGCATCACAGCAATAGCAGCATTTACATCTCGTCCTCAGAACGTGATCGGAATGCACTTCTTCAACCCTGTTCCTCTGATGAAGCTTGTTGAGGTCATCAAGGGCCAGCTCACCTCGCCTGAGGTTCACGACAAGGTCGTTGAAATAGCAAAGGCTATCGGCAAGACTCCTGTATCAGTCAACGAGGCTCCTGGCTTTGTTGTAAACAGGATCCTCATCCCTCTGGTAAACGAGGGCGTCGGAATCCTTGCTGACGGTATTGCTACAAAGGAGGAAATCGATGCTGCTATGATGCTTGGTGCTAACCATCCTATGGGTCCTCTGGCATTGGGAGACCTCATCGGCCTGGATGTATGCCTTGCCATCATGGAAGTTCTCTACAACGAGTTCGGAGACAGCAAGTACCGTCCACATCCGCTGCTTAGGAAGATGGTACGCGCAGGCCTTCTGGGAAGAAAGACCGGAAAGGGATTCTACGACTATACCAAGTAGAGTTTAATTATTTCAAAACAAAAAGAGCAGGTGGTTTGCCTGCTCTTTTTTGTTTTGAATCATCCAAGGCTAGAACATGTAACCGAAGGACAGCATCAGTACCCTGTCTTTGCAATTGAAAGGATATTCTCCCAACTTGGTTATACCATGATCATAACCAGCACTGAAAGTAAAGGTTTTCATGATCTCAACTCCAATACGCCCTCCAAGGCTACCGTTCAGCCTCTTGAACCCGGCTCTTTCGCTCACTTTGTAATAATCGCCATGGAACCGTTCTTCTCCTTTGAGCTTTTCCTTCCATTTGCCGAACAGACCTAAAGCTCCGGTAAAACCGGCTTCTGCAAATAAGGAAAGATCTTCTGACAATTTGAATTTTCCTCCGAAATGAACAGGCACCTCAACCCCAAATCCGTGTCCCTTGAGTGAATATTCATAACCCGTCCAATGACTGAGGAAAGGCTTATCGATATTGTATCCTTTTCCTGAAACGGCAAAGCCAAAGGAAATGTACGCAAAATTGTCAAAGTAACGTTTGTTGATAGGCTGGATGTATCTGACGCCGACATGGAAACTTGAAACGGATTTTGAATTTCCCTTTAGCTGCCATGTATAATTGTCTTCGGGCCATGAGATATGAGGCATCGAATAACCTCCGTAAACCTCAAACTGCTTGACATTCTGAGCATGTGACACAACAGGCAGCATCACCAGCACAGCAAAAGCGCAAAAAAATATCTTAAAGTTCTTTTTCATGGTTATATGATTTTAAAATTCATTCTCGCGATGCAGAAGACTCGAACCAGTATCCGTTCCACTTCCAGAAAAGGTCCGGATCAGCTCCTTCTTCAAAATCAAGGTTGTCATTGTCCTTATGGAATACCACATACCCCCTCTCAGGTGTGTAATCAGGAAGGAAACGGTCCTCCGTGTCTACAGGCCTGAGTATCTGGTCTGAGATGTCATAGGTCCAGAACATGAGGTTCTGATAAACCCCTATTCCGTCGTCTCCGTCCCAAAGACGCTTGTATACAAGTCCTATCACCCACTGTCCGTCAGCCATGAGCTTCCATGCCTTCAATGCAAAATTGTTGGCAAATTCACCTGCATCAGGCCATTCACCTGAAATGAATTCGCTGTTTTCGTCGTAGACAAAACGGCCTTGTGAAGTATGAGCGGTATTGTCATCCAGCGCATACCAGGCTTCAAGAAGTTGAGGGGCCGGATAAACTTCAACTATTGCAGTAAAGACATCCATTATGCTCATATCATTTCCGGTCTGCTCTGCATAAATGCTGATTTTTTGCCAGTTACCGGATACTTCATGCTCAATTGCATCTCCACTGAGCCCGTCTTCCGGATTGGGCAGGATGCCCTTTGGCTTTACAAGACTGTCAGTCGCTAAGGAAACGCTCTGCGCCGTCTCTGCAGATGCTGTGGTAACGGTTTCTGTTTCTTCCTCACCGGAGGCCGTCTGGGCAACGTTGCCATTGTTCTTGCAGGCAGAAAGCATAATGCCGGCTGCAAACATCAGATAAATAATACGTTTAATCATAGTTTGTTATTGGTTGTTATTGGTTGTTATTGGTTGTTATTGGTTGTTATTGGAATTCATGTTACGCGTCAGGTACATTATCACGCAAAGGATGGCAAACAGCAGCAGAGAGCCTGTCAACAGGGAGTAAACCTGCATCTGCATCATCCCGAAGCTGATCATCAGGAAGAGAAAGGCCAGGCCGCCCAGCAGGTATCCGGTCTTATGCCTTAGGATTCCCCTGAAATATGCTGTCAGGGCCAGTGAGGTCATCACCGCTGCTAACAGATAAGCCCATCCGAAGGAGATGAAATCTGAGAACGAAAGCAGCAGCAGATAGAAAAGAACCAGCGACAGACCAACCACAGCGTACTGCAGGACATTTATTCTCTTCTTTGTAAACAGCTCTACGACTATAGCAGCCAGGAAAACCAGAAGGATGACAAGTATACCGTATTTTATGCTTCTTGCCGTCATCTGGTACTGGGTGACAGGTTTGATAAGGTCAACTCCAAAACTTACATCATCAGGTGATTGCCTATTTATCTTAAGTACTTTCCAATTGGCGTCAAACCCCTTGTCAGACACGTTCCTTTCAATAGGAAGGAAGTCTCCCTTGAAACTAGGATTGGCATAACCGGATTTCAGGCTTACAGAAGTATTGTCGCCGTAAGGCCTGAACATAAGGGAGTTGGAGCCTTTAACACCTAATTTCAGGGAGAAAGGCAGCGTCTTGCTGCCCTTAACCGGTTTTATCGGTGAATACAACCATCCCGATTTTCCCTGGAAAGGAGTAAGCTCCAAACTGAGAGAATCCATGGAAATTACCACAGGTTCAAAGATTCCCCTCAAGTCTGATACATAGAACATGAGTTTGCTGTTTCTCACATTCGGATCGTTCAGGACCCCGACATCAAAGTTTCCTTTCACATCGGCAGAGAAGCTGTAGACATTGACGTCATAGATGGCTCTGTGAAGGGTCTTGTCCTCTATATTTCCTTCTATTTCAAGATTCTGGGGAAAGAGATAATAAGTCTTGAGGCTTTTGACTACTTCAATGGAATCTCCCTTAGGTTTGTAATGACGGACAGTATCATATAATGTCTTGTCATAGCTGATACAAGGTCCGTAGACATACTGCTGGCCAGACCAGGTTTTACCAACCTCTGCCATAGTCTCGTCCATGTACTTCTCACGGTCCGAAACCTGAACGTTCACAAGCTGGAGTACTGCCCAAAGAAGCAGAAGCAATGCACTTACAATCAAGTACTTGACAAAAGACTTGTCCTCCTGTGTCATTTTTGGAGGAACCGGTATGTTCTGATTATCCATACTATGTTGTATTTATGGTTTACTTACTCTCGAATATCCTGTTTCCGTTCTCCTGACGGATGAAGGCTTCTGCTGCCTTGCAGCGGTTCTCAATGCCGCGGAAAACCTCCATAGGAGTATGCCAGCCTTCAAACAGAGGCGGCATGTCCTGGCTTACATGAGCCCAGCAGGCCTTGTGCTTTTCCTCCAAAACGGAAGATATGTCTACATAATCGGTAGGATGGAAATTCTGTGTCTGGGTTCCTGTCATCACTTCAAAATAG
Organism: uncultured Bacteroidia bacterium; assembly: GCA_902780455.1. GTDB lineage: Bacteria > Bacteroidota > Bacteroidia > Bacteroidales > UBA932 > Egerieousia. The sequence goes on from CACZFO010000024.1 coordinate 7,696, forward strand.
TAAAGGTCAAATGCCCTGCCGGTCCTTCTCCATGAATCGTAAACCAGAATGGAACAAATGCGGTGGTCTCTGTGACCGTCTATAGGCCAGTGGGTAAAGACTATGTCCGGATCCTCGTCCTGGATGAGCTTGAGCATCTCGTCATAGCGGGCCTTGCTGATCTCGGTCTGTCCGTCTATCTGAGTCATGAAGATATGGTCTGCTCCGGTAACGGCACAAGCGTTCTTTGCCTCCTCTATCCTGATTGCAGCGGCTTCGTCATGGCTTTTTCCGGCAATACCGGCTTCACCCTTGGTCAGATATACGCACGTCACGTCATATCCTGCCTTCTTCATAAGTATCATAGTTCCTCCGCAACCCGTCTCAGGATCATCCGGATGGGCCCCGATTACCAGTACCTTCTTTGGAAGTGTCCCGTCTATAATCTGGCGGGCAAGAACAGGATAGTTGGTGGTTATCTGGTCTACGCCCAAGGCAACCATGCGCTTGATGTCAGCCCTGCGGTCCACGGTCCAAACATTAACCTCCATTCCAAGCGAATGGGCTTTCTCTACCCAGTCGGGATGTTTGTCAAATACTGAAAAGTGGTAATCAAGACCTTTGATTCCCAATGAATGCAGTTCCTCAGGCGATTTTTCACCTCCAAGATACTGCACCATGGTCTTTGGATAGCGCTTTGCAGCTTCCTTGCATACGTCAAGGCTGAAAGAGATAATGGTCATCTCAGACATGTCCATCTTATTCTTCTTCAGGGCTTTTGCTATGGCTTCAAAAGCGGGAAGGTTCCCTTCTTTGTCTCTGTAGTCCGGCTTAATTTCAAGAACAGGACGTATCTTGCATTTCTTGATAAGGGAAAGGTATTCATCAAGTGAAGGAACCGCCTCACCGTTGGACAGGCGCTCGTTCCTTACGGTTTTATAATCTTCCTTCTGGACATCGGCCAGGGATACGATCTTGGGGCCGTGGCAGACAACGAGCCCTCCGTCAGATGTCATGTTGACATCAAACTCAGACCCGAAAAAGCCTTGCCGGTCTGCCTCCTGGTAGGCGGCAAGCGAATTCTGCGGAGTTGCCGAATTGCCGCTCCATTTGCCGTTTACATTCCAATATCCCCTGTGGGCCACAACTTTGGCCTTGGCAGATTCCGGCTGTGCAAGCATGCCTGAGAGAGGCATCAAGGCAACCAGAAAGGTAAAAAACAATCTCTTGAACATGATTTTCCTTATTCTATTGCTATGCAATTTAGCATTTATTTACATAGGTTGAAACACCGCCTAGGAGTATTTTTGATAATTTTGTCGCGATAAAGTATACAGACATGGAAAAGAAAGAGATTTATCTTGCAGGCGGCTGTTTCTGGGGAGTTGAGCATTTCTTCTCCCTTCTTGAAGGTGTCTTGAGCGCAGAACCCGGATATGCAAACGGAGACGCTTCATTCAACGGCAACCAGGAAGGTGAAGGGCCTTCCTACAAGGAAGTATACACGGACAGGACAGGATTTGCAGAGACCGTAAAGGTTACATACAATCCTGAAGTGATGCCGCTTGACGCTCTCTTAAGGCTGTATTTCAAGATAATAGATCCTACATCGCTGAACCGTCAGGGGCACGACTGCGGAACAAGGTACCGCACCGGCATCTTCTACTGCAGCCAGGAAGATTTCCGGGTGGCCAAAGCAGTTTACGAAGAACTTGAAAAGAAAAGCGGACAGAAGTTTGTGGTTGAACTTTGTCCGCTGGAGAATTTCTTCAGGGCTGAGGAATATCATCAGAAATACCTGGACAAGAATCCCGACGGGTACTGCCACCTTCCCCTGGAGATGTTCCGCTTTGCCAAAAACTACAAGGCCGGCGACCCTATTGGATAAAGGAGGCAAAATAGCCTGAGAACACAGTAGTGGTCAACAGGTAACCTATTACCGTAGAAACAGATACGGATATCAGACCCGGTATCATGAAACTGTGGTTGAGCAGGTATTTGCCTATCACGGTGGTTCCGCTGCGGTCAAAGTTTACCGTGGCGATGTCTGACGGATAGTTAGGGATGAAGAAATATCCGTATACGCTTGGCAGTATTCCCAGAAGTACCGGGCCGGCGATTCCAAGTTCGTAAGCCAGAGGCAGCATGGCTACCACCACGGCTCCCTGGGAATTGATGAGCACGGATACCAGGAAGAATACAAACGCTATGGACCATGGGTAATTCTTGACCATATCGGCGAGCATCAGCTTCATGTCGTCAAGGTAGTTGCTGAAATATGTATCTGCCAGCCAGGCTATTCCGTAAATGGCCACAACGGCCACCATTCCACTCTGCCAGACAGCTCCCCCTACCGCTTTCTTAGGCTCGGCCTTGCAGAACATTATGTTGCAGGCAGCCGCGGTAAGCATGATGATCTGGATGATGATGTTCATCTTTGGAATTCCCATGTGCTGGGCCAGGGTTATGCTTTCCCCTCCCTTTGTAACATGTATCATCTGGCAGAAGGCAAAGAATACTATCACCAGCAACGCTCCCAGGAAAACATATACAGAAGCCTTTGCGCTCTTGCTGATTTCCTTGCCAAGGGTTGTTGCGCTGTTACCGTACATGTATTTGAAGGTTTCCGGATCGGACTTCCTTCTGAGGAAATCAGGGTCCTTGTCAAGGTCTTTTCCTCTGCGATAAGAATACAGGGAAGCCGCTATCAGGCCGCAAAGGCAGGCCGGAATGGTAATCATCAGCACCTGAGGTATGGAAACCATGAATCCGTTTGCGTTGGATATGGTGACGAAAGCCACTACAGCTGCTGCAATCGGAGAACAGGTTATACCCACCTGGGAGGCTATGGAAGCCACCGCGCAAGGCCTTTCAGGACGTATGTTCTTCTTCAGGGCAATATCGCAGATGATAGGCATCAAGGTATAGACGACATGACCTGTTCCTACCAGAACCGTAAGGAAGAATGTGGTTATTGGAGCAAGGAAGGTGATGTTTCCGGGATGCTTTCTGAGCATCTTCTCAGCGATCTGTATCATCCAGTCCATACCTCCGGATGCCTGGAGGGTTCCGGCACAGGTAACGGCGGCAATGATGATGTATATGACATCTGTGGGAGGAGTTCCCGGCTTCATTCCGAAACCGAATACCAGAATTGCAAGGCCTATACCTGAAATTGCCCCCAGGGCAAGGCTCCCGTATCTTGAACCGACATACAGTGCACAAAGCACTATAAGCAGTTCTATTATCATGACAGTACTCATAGGATTAATGTTTCAATTACCAAATATAATTATTTTAGACCAAAATCTATAGATATCGTATTCAATCCCGCATCCCAGGCAGCGGAATTAGGATGCTAGTTGAGCAAGAAGTGTTATATTTGCCCAAAAGCCAAAGCAGACCATGGATAACAGCAAGATAAGGAAAATAGGCGTTCTCACATCAGGTGGAGATGCACCTGGAATGAATGCCGCAATAAGGTCAGTTGTAAGAAGTTGCATCTTCAACAACATCATACCGGTTGGAATATACAGAGGATACAAGGGCCTGGTGAGAAAGAATTTCGTTACCATGCAGAGCCACTCCGTATCAAAGATAATCCAACTCGGAGGTACCATACTCAAGTCCAGCAGGCTTCCGGAATTCGCTACGGACAAGCTGCTCAGGAAGATGGCTATAGACAACCTCAGGGAAGATCTTATAGATGCCCTGGTGGTAATCGGCGGAGACGGATCCTTCAGGGGCGCAAACCTCCTGTCTGAAGAGTTCGGCTACCCTATCGTGGGCATTCCCGGCACAATAGACAACGATATCTACGGAACCGACTATACAATCGGGTTTGATACCGCAATCAACACCGCCATGGAAGCCATAGACAAGATAAGGGACACCGCAGATTCACACAACCACCTTTTCTTTGTGGAAGTCATGGGCCGCGATGCCGGCTTCATAGCCACCTACACCGCCATTGCAACCGGTGCCGAGGCAACCGTAATCCCGGAAGTCCACACCAGCATAGAGAGCATCTGCACCTATATGCAGACCGAAAGAAGGAAGAACAAGACCAGCGGAATCGTGATTGTTTCAGAGGGCTCTGAACTTGGAAGCGCCGTTGAGATAGCTGCCAAGGTAAACGAGATACTTCCTGACTACAAGACAAGGGTAACCACTCTGGGGCACATCCAGAGAGGCGGCTCGCCTTCTACCAGAGACAGGGTGCTTGCCAGTCTGCTCGGCAATTACGCCGTAAATGCCCTCAGAGACGGAAAAAGCGGAGTAATGGTAGGAATAAAAGGAGGGCAGGTCTCCTATACTCCGTTCAAGGAAGCCTGTTCAAGACATAATCCGATAGACGCCAACATGCTGGAAATAGCAAAAATCCTCTCGATCTGAGAGGATTTTTGTTAAGGTGCTATATGTCCAGGAAGGTTAGAAACTGATATCCACACCAATACCGAATACGTTGTTCGTACGGCTGTAGGTTGAATAACCTACGGTCTGCGGTTTTGTGTGGTCCTGGTAGTTGGATGTGAAATAAGACGCGTTGAGGGTTACGTTCTCTGTTACCTTGTATCCTATTCCAAATCCGAATGAAGTACAGTTCAGGTTGAAGTTCATGTCAGAATAGTTGTCTTCCTTCTGCTTGTAGAATGTATGCTGGAGGCCGGCACTTACCTCAAAGCGGTCTGTGATGTCGTATTCAACACCAAAGGTGAGTTCGTCCGTATCCTTTAGAAGAGAAGTGTTCCACTGCTTGGTGTCAAGGTCAAAATAATGGTTGTATCCTGCATCTATCCTCAGAGAAGGAATCGGGCTGACCTCGGCTCCTACGGCAATGATGGAAGGCATGTCGGCATTGTGCTTTGCCTTGTCAAGATACTTGGCAAAAGCAGGCTGTGTGGCAGCCAGGGCGTTGAATGCATCGTTGTTCTTGGCTTTGCTCTCAACCTCAAGGTGAGTCCTGAACTCATACCTGACGGCCAGGTTGATGTATTCGTTAGGACGGTAGTCTATACCAAGTATCGGAGATATTCCGAAACCGCTCTGCTTGCAGTCCAGCAGATAGGTATTATCTGCCTTGATTATGTCTCCACCTATTGTACGGAAGGTGATGTCTTCAACGCCCCCCTTGAAATGGTTGGAGGCTATGATGCCCCTCAGACCGAGGCTGACGCTCAACTTGTCACCTATCTTCCTTGCAGCACCAACGTTGACACCGTAGTAGAAAGACTTTCCTTCAACGTGCTGTTTCAGGCTGTATCCTCCGAACGCAGCACCCATCTTGGCCATGCCCATCTGCCCTACAAGTGCCTCGAATGCTCCGATACCATGTTTGAACTTGCACTCACCGCCACCGCCAAGAATTCCGAAACCAAGCTGGAAAGACCAGTCTCCCATGTTGTAAACGGCAAAGAGGGAAGGCTGGATCAGAACATCAACCTTTCCACCGAACTTGCGGCTGAAGGTGCCATCGGACTCGGCAATGCCCGGATTCAGATAGTTGGCTCCGAAAAGAGGTCCGTAATTGGAGTACACGTCCCTTTTCTGGTGAGGACTCTGCCAATTGAACTGAATATGCCATCCGTCTTTCATGAAAGCGGTACCGGCAGGGTTGAAATAGACACCGTCTATTCCTATGGCGCCAGTCCTGGCTGGATTCCTCAAGAAGCGGATGCTCTGATTAGTATTGGTCAGATAATCACCGGCATATAATACCGAAGCCACGACCAGTGCCGCAGCCGTCAAAAGCAGTTTTTTCATATGGTTCAATGTTTTAATGTCTGGAAATAATCAATAATGGAATGTCGTTGTCGAGGCACTTCTTGATGTCCTTGCCTCCGCTGACCACCTTGCAGTAACTTACATCCGGACCCTGGATTTCCTTGACCCTGATCCTGCCAAGATAATGCTTGCTGGTCCTGCCGCTAACCTCGGTAAGCTGGTAGACGCCGAAAGTAAGGTCTACATACACGCCATGCTCCGAGCCCAGGTCTATGTAAACTTCCTTCTGCTTGTTGTTCTTGTCTGCTCCAATATCTATTATGTCAGCGGTCAGAGGATATACTTCATCATAATACCTGGCAACATAGTTGGAAACATAGGAAAGAGCTTTCTCGAGAGCTTTCTGCCTGCTGGAGTACCAGCTTGAAGAATATTCGTTGCTCTCCACGCTGAATGTGTTGCTGTTTATTATCGTACCGTTAAGGTCCTTGAGGCTCAATGTAAACAGGATTATGGCCCGGTAATTCTCTTCGGTCGTCTTTGTCACCTTTCCGTTTTTGTCTTTGTGCTCATGGGTGACGACCTTTGCCGTAGTGGTGATGGTGGCAATGTTGCCGTCAATGGCAAGGGCGTATTCAGGATTGTCTGAAGCAGGAACGAAAAGCCTGTCGTGAACATTGAAGCGGAAGGCGTGGCTGAGGCCTTTGACTATCTCGGCGCGGACTGCATCTGCGTAGCCGTCGTGATCCTGCTGGAATTCTCCTGTAACCACGGAAGCTATTACGTCAAGGACCTTGGAACCGGACTTCTTGTCCTGGCTCTTTGGAGTGTAGAAAATATCACCTACATAGAGGTCAAAGGAGCGGTTGCGGTCAAATCCGCCTTCCTGCTGAGCTGAAGAAGCCTGAGGAATCAACATCGCTGAGATGAAAAACGCAGCGAAAAGCCATCTGAATGATAAATATCTCATAACGGACAGTTTACTGTTACAGGCGCAAAGATAACTTTTAATTTCCTCTTTAAGAAGAAAATTGTATTTTTGAAAAGCAAAACCGCATGAACAGTCTGGTTTATATTATGAAGAATTACAGAATCTTTACCATCATCGCGATTGCTTTTTTTTCGGCATCCTGCCATGTGGACAAGGAGTACAGCCTGAAAAGAGACAATATCAACTATGAAATCAATGCCGGCCAGCAGATAGTCGTGCCAATCGGCAGTTTCTCCACCATCAAGATCAAGGACATGCTCAACAAGGAGGCGGAGACGTATTTCAACTTTGAAGATGACGAGGACTACTGCTTTTACAGGCCTGAGGGAAAGACCCTTACAGATTTCCGGTTCGGAAAGTTCGAGATAGCCGGACTGGAGTTCATCCACCTGGATAAAGCCCACATACCTCACATAAGATTCTACATGGATGTCAGGAATGCACTTCCTTTTACATTTGATGTAACGTGCAGTATCATAGATACTCTTGGAAATCCTGTCAAAGGCGTCGTTCCTGTAATAAACGCCCACATAGAAGAAGGCAGCGAGGAAATTCCTTCATTTACTCCGGCCACATTGGACATAATGTCTTCCAAGGAGCTCAAGGGAGTGGCGTTTGACGGAATCAGGTTTGACCTGAAAGTCGCCAAGATGCCTTCTTCCGACCTTACAATAAACAGAAGCTGCGGTCTGGCAATCAAGAATGTACGTATCCAGCTCCCTGAAGGTTTGAATTTCAAGATCAGGAAAAACAAAAAAGACAAGAGCGAATAAGCATGAAGACATTAAACAACACTAAAAGAAACGGAGCCTTTATCTGCTCTGCAGTGGTCGCAGCCTTTGTTTGCTTGTCTGCCAGCGTTTCAGAATCATACGGCCAGGACGTAAACAGCGCCTATTTCATAGATAACTACACATACTCCTACCGCCTGAATCCGGCCTTCACCACCAAGAAGAGTTTCATCGGCGGCCTGCTCAGTAATGTAAATTCAGGAACAAACAGCAACGTCGGCCTTTCTACTTTCTTCTATCCTTATGAGGGACAGCTGGCTACATTCATGCATCCCGCAGTGGACAGGGAAGAATTCCTGCAGAAACTGAAGAAAAAGAACAGGGTAAACATCAATATAAGCTACAATGTGGCTTCTACCGGTTTCTGGACCAAATTCAAGGGAAAGGACATTTTCCAGACATTTGAACTGAACATGAGGAACAACTCGTCCTCAAAGGTTCCTTTCAACCTTTTCAGCTTCCTCAAACCTGCCGGCGAAGAAGATTTCTTCTATGACCTCTCCCACATTTCAGCTTATACCCAGACCTATATGGAAATGGCTTCCGGAACTGCTCTCAAGTTTGGAAACCTGGAAGTTGGAGGAAGGGTCAAGTTCCTTTTGGGAACAAACAGGATCAATCTGAAAATCAGGGAGATGTACGCCAGCCTCGATGGTTTCCAGTGGGTTCTTTCCTCATACGCTGAGCTTGCTGCTGCCGGAGGAGGAGTCAAGAGGAGGCTGAAACATGGTTCTCTCGGCGATTATGACATTGTCAACCTTGCCAAGATCAAGTACCGCCCTCTGGGCTTCGGAGGCATCGGCGGGGCCATCGACCTGGGAGTAAGATATCAGGTGAACGACTACATTAACGTTTCTGCAGCAATAAATGACCTGGGCGCAATAATCTGGCGCAACAAGGTCAAAGGTCTCAATTCAGGAGAGACTTTTCTGGTTCAGGTTGATGACATCCAGTTAGATGACATCGGAAGCCTTGGAGACGTTATAGAGGGAATCATAAACAAGGTAGAGAGCGTTTACGAGTTCCACCCTGGAAAGAAGAGTTTCTCAACACAGAGCCTTCCCCTGAACTTCAACGTGGGAGCTGAATTCAAGATGCCTTTCTACAAGAAGATGTCAATAGGAATACTGGGCAGTTTCCGCGACAGCCACATAAACCGCTACAATGAACTTAGGATGTCTCTAAATGCAGCCCCTCTGAAATGGCTGAGCCTTTCACTGAATACCGCCATCACAACCTATGGATGGGAAGTCGGAGGAATGGTCAACGTATATGCAAAGAAATTCAGCGCATTCATCGGAACTGACAGTTACTACTACCACATGACTCCGCACCTGGTTCCTGTGAACAACTTCAACACCCATGTGGTGCTCGGAGTCAACTACCTGCTGAGCCGGAATCCGTGGGTAAAGAATCAGAAACGGTAGGCAACGAAGAACCTTGCATTCCAGTCTTCCGTGCTGGCAAAGTATGATGAATGCTTTCCTACGCGGAAATAATTGTAATATGCTGACAGCCCAACCTGGAACCTTTCATTCCAGCCATAGCTGACAGAAGTGCGGAGCATATGGCTGAATGATACGTGCGTCTTGCTGCCGAAGAGCTTCTTCTGCTGGTCTTTCTGCTCGCCAGACCACTCCCCGCTCGTTTTTGTGGCACTCTTCGTAGTTATGAGCAGCATCGGGATATCAGACAGATGTATGTTCAGGCCCTTTGCAGGAACCCAGTTGTATCCGTAACCGGCCCCTATTGAAAACTGGCGGAGAAGAATCTTGTCAACTCCTCCCATAAGACTGACAAGCACCATTTCGTACGCAGAAAGCCTGGTCTGATTCAATGATACTCCTGCCAGGACACTTCCTGCGCTTTTCTTCTGGATCTTTGAATAACTCATCGCCGAGGCATAGGAAAACTTCCTGGGATTGAATACATAATATGCGTTGAGAATAAAATTTTCCATCTTGGCGTCACCGTCAAGGATCTGGAACTCACGGCCCATGCCCTTTATTCCGATCTTTCCGCGGATTTTGTTTGTTGAATGGAACCTGAATTCTCCTCCTACAGGAGAAGAATACATGGTAAAGGACAGGTTCTTCTTATAGCCCTTACCCATGTCGAAAGAGTAACTCAAGCCATATCCCAGGAAATAAAGCCCTACGGAGATCTGCTTCTGCAAATCTGAAAACATGTCGACAGACACACGGCCTATTTTCTCGTCATAACCAATGGGAGTGTCTGACAGGACATTGCTCCTGAGGTCGAAATCCATATCAGAGACATATCCGTTTACAAACACCGCCCATTTGTGTCTTGGGGCACCTATGTAGTTAGTATCCACACCTGACAGTTCGTGGGCCTCAAGATAGTTCACAAGCCTCTTTACCCCAAATTTGGCACTTGTACCAGACTGGCACAAAGCACCCTGGATAAATAAGATGGACAAAACCAACAATACCAGAAGTCTTTTCATATGCAGACAGACATACAGTTAATCGTGAATCAAAAGTAATCATTATTTCATAAATTCGCTCCGATGAAAGTGTTGCTTAGCATATTTGCCGTTTCAAGCGCTTTGATTCTGACTTTCAGTACTGTATATTGCCAGAAGGACTCCACTTCCAATAACAAATCTCCATGGAAAGAGATGATTCCAGACCTTGTCCACCAAAGTGCTGACATAAAGCTCAATCTCAAGTACCTTCGACAAGTACTATGCACTCAACTGCCGTATAGAAAAGAAATACGGCCGCCACACATTTTTCCTTGAAGGAAGAGACCTTCTGGAACAGGATATCACCACCAGATATACATCTGAGGACATGATGAACATCTGGGCGGAAACCGCCCACAACAACCGTAGGTTCTTCCTGGTTGGCTACGTCTTCAACTTCTAGGCCGGCCTAGTCTGCAAACACCATCTCGTCAAACAGGTAGGAAGCATGTCCGATATGCTCTATGTTGAAGAGCAGATATCTGATATCCAAGGATATGTTACGGCAGACTGAAGGATCGTAAACGATATCGCTCATGGTACCTTCCCAAACCCTGTCAAAGTTGATTCCTATAAGGTTTCCGTCGGCATTTATCACAGGGCTTCCGGAATTTCCTCCAGTAGTATGGTTGGTCGCGATGAAACAAACCGGCTGGTCTTCATGTCCGCCTTCAGCATATATGTCACGGAGGGCCTGAGGTATATTATAGTCAAAGATATCAGGATTGTCTTTCTCAATGATACCTTTCAGGGTGGAAACCGGCTTGTAGTAGACTCCGTCAGAAGGGCTGTATCCCTTTATGTTTCCGTAAGCTATCCTGAGAGTAAGGTTTGCATCAGGATAGAACTGTTTCTGCGGTTCAAACTCCATCTGCCCTTTCATATAATCGCGATAAGCCAGCCTGATCTGGCCGTTGACATCGTTGATTACAGGCCTGAGGGTGTTGAAATACCAATTGTAGAAGGCCTCATACAGCTCATAGGCAGGATCCTTCTTCACCAGCTCGGTGTCATCCTTTGTAAGTGAAAGCACCTTCTGCTTGTCTGTAAACATAGACTTGGAGTAGAGGTCTTTCTGCCACTTCTCCACGCTGCCGTATGCCTTCAGCTTCTCCTTGAAATACTCCGGCTTGAATTCATCCGGCATCTGGGAATCAAAGGCCTTGAGCATGGCAGTAAAGATCTCCTCATCTATCGGCTGGTAATAATCCTTGAAGAAAGCCTCCACTGCGGCATCTTTTGCGGCCTTGTTCTTTAAAACTCCAAGCACTCCGGAAGCAATCTGAAGAAGTTCGATGCTCCTTACGGTCTCATTGTAATACTCATAGGCAAGATAATAAGGATTCCTCCTGGCATACAGGCTCTCAAGCCTCTCTACCAGCCCTTCATACCTGGTTCCCCTAGCCCACTCCTTGAAGCGTTCCTGATACGCTTTCTTCTGGGCAACGGTCTTCATCCTCCTGATACCCTTTTCCTCTCCCTGCCATTTCTTCCATGCATTTGAAACACTGGCGGCCTTGGATGAGTACTGTATCCTGACTGCCTGGGACTGCCCCATGTACTTTTTCATGATGTCCAGACGCTGGGTCCTGAGGGCAATCTTCCTTGGATCTGAAACAGACCCGGTATACTCAACCTCGTCGGATGTAACATATTCCTTGGTACTTCCCGGACAACCGTACACAAACGTAAAGTCACCTTCTTTCACGCCCTTGGTGCTGATCTTGAAGAACTTCTTAGGATGGTACGGAACATTGTCTTCAGAATAGTCTGCCGGATTGTTGTCCTTGTCTGCATAGATCCTGAATATGGAGAAATCGCCCGTATGCCTTGGCCACATCCAGTTGTCGGTATCGCCGCCGAACTTTCCGATTGAGGAAGGCGGAGCACCTACCAGGCGGACATCGCGGAAGGTCCTGAACACAAACAGGAAGTACTGGTTGCCGTAATACAGAGCCTCCACATTGGCCCTCAGACCCTTGCCTTCCTTTACAGCTTCGGCTACCAGAGCATGAGAATTAACCCTTATGACAGAATCCCTCTGCTTTTCGGTCATACCTTCAGAATAGCCCTTCAAGACATCATCGGTGACATCCTGCATATATTCCAGAAAACTAACCGTAAGTCCCTTGTTTGGAAGTTCCTGGTCTCTGCTCATAGCCCAGAAACCATCTTTGAGGTAATCATGCTCAACGCTTGAATGCCTCTGAATCTGGCTGTAACCGCAGTGGTGGTTGGTAAAAAGCAAACCGTCGTTTGAAACCAGTTCACCCGTACAGCCTGAGCCAAAGAGCACAACGGCATCTTTAAGGCAGGCCTTGTTCACACTGTAAACGTCCTCAGCCTTGAGCTTGAAACCCTTGGCCCTCATATCATTGATTCTCTCCTTGATGAGAACCGGAAGCCACATTCCCTCATCTGCCTTCAAAGGCGAAACGAGCATCAGCGCAATAAGCGCAATAAATATCTTCTTCATATACAAATAATTATCGCGATGAAAAGTCTAGTGTATTGATGAATTGTATCCGTGCTTGAGCTCCAGGGCAAAGCCTACCCTGACATGAGACTCGTACTTGTTGAAGTTGAGAAGGGTCTCGCAGTATCCCTGACGGTACTGTGCAAAGACGGCCGGCAGGAAAGTACCCTTGTTGCTGAGCCTGTAGGAAAGGTTGAACTCCAGGTTATAGTTCTTGAAGGTATTGGTAGGATTTACCAATGCCGTAAAATTCAAGCGGTTATCCAGTGCCTTGAAGGTAGCCCACACCTGGAAGTAACCTCTCCTTATGAAATAGTGGGTAAGCCCAGGGATATGCTCGTAATAACCGTACCAGGCCTTTCCTCCAAGCGACAGGTTCCGATAAGGAGAATAGACCGCACCCACATAGGCCGTGTTTACCGAACGTGAACGCTCGTTTACATATCCGTTGGACATATGATCTCCCCCAAACATCATATCCAGCTTGGGATTTACGTACCAGTAGATGCAGAATCCTGGATTGAAGGCATTCTCGACCAATGGGCTGGAAGTGTCATAGACATTCCACACACCGGCCTCGGTATATGTTCCAAGTATGTCGACATTGCCTGTTCTGGCCACCCTCAAGGCCAGGCTGACCTGGAAACGCACGTCAGCGTTATGCTTGTTTACAGAAGATGTAGTAGGTATTCCCGTAATGAAATATGTCTCCTTGAACTGGCCCAGGACGGGAAATCTCTGCCTGCTTTCCTGCTCATAGTAGGAGTCATCAGGAATTGCAGCCTTCTCCACCTGCTGTGCATAGGTATGCGTACAAATGAGAAAGGCTGCAATCAAAGTAGTTAGTATATTCTTCATATCGTTGAATAATGATATGTAAATATACTAATTATTATCTGTTAAGAGCGTCGGCTGAGGAAATAAACTTCTTGAGTTCTTCTTCTGAAATGCTGAAATCCTGCATCTGACCGCCTGCATGAATGCTGGAAGGCTTGAAGGTATGGCCCAGAGTATACATCGGAAGAAGCGGGGTGAGCCCTGCTTCGTCGCCGAAATCATACTCGAACTTGCCTCTGGGCAGTTTAGGACAAGACACAGGTTCTGCAGCGATAAAACGGGTCGGAATCTCTGATTCGCCTAACAGATACTTTTTCTGTCTCATGATGAAATGGATTTTGGTGGTTAGTTATAAAAAAAGAATGGCACG
>CACZFO010000025.1 GCA_902780455.1 uncultured Bacteroidia bacterium
CCGTACATCTGGTTGTCAAGCACATCTGAAAGCATGAAGTCTATCTGGCTGGCCGGAGTGTCCTGAACGGTTACTGTAAAGTCTGCAAAGCCTGTCTTGGTGAGTCCTGCTCCGTTGTGAGGATAATAGGCAAAGAATGCCAGGCGGTTGCTCTCTTTGGAGTTAGGCCAGTAGCGCATCGGAGAGTAAGGATACTTCTGAGGATTTGAAGCTCCGCCACCGCTGTAAGTAACGGCAACGTCTGTCATGAACTTGCCGTAAGTAGAGATGCTCTCCGGATCAAATGTTTCACTTGTTCCAGTGTTGTAAGCATACACTCCGAAAGCCTGTCCGCTAGGAAGCTCGGTGCCCTGTACAAAGGAAGCGTTTGCCTTTGAGGCAGGACGTGCCGTGTATCCGCTGAATCCCAATGGCTTCTGATATTCAGGCTGGCTGTCTGACTTGCTGCAGGAAAGAACAGCCAGGGCCATGAAGCCCACTGTCATCAGCTTGATCATCTGTCTGATTTTCAATTCCATATCTTTAAAATATTATATTTTCAGTTTTTGGAAGACCTACTTGACCTTCCATGAACCTCCTCGGTTCTTTGGTACCCGGAGGGGCGGTCAGGCCCCACCGGGTTAAAAAGTTTACTTTGTAATAAAATTACTCAGTAGGAATTTTGATACCAGATACAGTCTCAGCATCCCAGTCAAATACCTCAGCAATGAACTCGATTGGCTTCAGACCAACTGTGAAAGTGTAAACAGTGTTCTGGTTCATGTTCCACTTATTGATAGCCACATCGTTTTTATCCTTTGCAGTGTTGAGGACTACGTTTGCAATATTTGTAACCTCAGCATCTTCACCTGTCTTAACACTGTAGGTGATAGTTGCGATTACATCAGCTCCGAGATCCTGAGGAACCATCAGATATGCATCTGTAGCCTCTGTTCCTGTAGGCAGGAATTCAGCTGTAGTGGTAAGGGTCTTAGGAGTACCTGCGTAAACGTTGAAATCAGCAGCGGTAGTCTGGCCAGTCCAAGCTCCGTAAGGAGAAGCTGTCTGAGGAGTGAAAGTACCAGCGGTCTTAACACCTGCAACCTTGATGCTTACAAGCTTAATGGTAGTATTGGCATACTCCTTGTCAGTGTTAACCTTGAACTTAACCATTGAAAGAGCGTGGTGGAACTTCATGTTAACAACACCATTAACCTGGCTGTTGGTATGTGTGTAAGTCTGGTCAGCAGCTACCTCTGAGAAGAGGAAGTCTACCATTGTAGCAGGAGTAGTCTGAGCGGTGAAAGTGTAAGCACCCCAACCGTTTGTAGGAGCAGTAATGCCTGTTCCACCTGCTGGATAGTAAGCAAAGAATGAGAGCTTGTTGTTAGCCTCATCGTTTGGCCAGTAACGGAGAGGAGTGTAAGTATACTTGGAAGGATCTGCCTTACCCTGACCAGCATAGGTTACCTCAACGTTGTTCATGAATACGTTGGAAACAGTACCAGCCCATGCAGATGAACCGGTGTTGTAAGCCCAAACGGCAAACTTAGAATTTGCAGGAAGCTCGGTGGATTCCTTTCCGATGAAAGAACCATCAGCCTTGGAGATAGCACGTCCAGTGTAGCTTGAGAAAGCGATAGCAGCCTCTCTCTGCTCCGGCTGGTCGTTCTTTGAGCAGCTTGCAAATGCAACTACAGCTGCTGCAGCCAATAAAAAGAATTTTTTCATGAAAAATTGATTTTAAAAAAGTGAATAATTATTTGAGTTGTTTGTTTGTTTTCAGTTTTCTGAATAATAACCTTTGAGTACTGTTAAATAGGAATAGGAACGTCAATTACATCATCCCAGTCTTCCACATAAGATATGAATCCGCCTGTATCTCCACCAGGAGTATAAGGCAGGTTTATAGGTCCTACCTCAAGATCCATATGCATCCTGATCTTGGCAGGGAAACTGATCTTGAACTTGTCGCCTACTGTGTAAACCTCCTCAGAGATGGTCTTAAGGTCTTTGTGGAGAGCCTGAACGGTAAAGGTGTTGAGCTGCGGGTTACGGTTTGCAACACTCTTTTCACCGTTAGGGAGGGCGAAGGTATGGATAGTAGTCTCAACATATCCGTCTACTCCGTCTGCACTGGTTACATGGATATCCCATTTCTCCATCAACTGGGCAACCTCCTGGCGAGAAGTTGTGTTCTTGGTAAGCAGATAGGAATCGGCCAGGCCTTCCATGGAAGTTCTTACTGAGTAAAGAGTAGGAATGTTGTGGAAGTAAATCTTCACATGAAGCCTAGAAACCACATTATGAGCAACTGCTTCTATTGTTCTCAAAGCAGGAGCATCCTGATCAACAGGTGCATCGTCTGCAGCTTCACCGTCTCCGTCTTTCTTACCCTTACCCTTTCTCCACTTGGCATTTTCATACTGGAAGTTCTTCACCTCATCTTCTGTGATTGTGAACTCATCTGCGATTGCAATACCAAGGTCCTCAGGCTGAGCTCCCACACCCGGCAGGTCGTCTCCCTCCTGGGAAGCGATCACTCCCTTCATGATGGCATACCACTTGGAAGCCACCTTGGAGATTACCGCCTCTGCGGTCTCATAAGTACTCATGTCCTTGAAGATAATACCTCCGAACTCGGTCATGGACTGGTTCATCACGAACAATTTGTAGTGGCCGGCGGAAATGTTGAGTTCTGTCTGGTCAACCTCGGAAGTGGTAATAGCCTTTCCGGCCTCACCATCTTTAAAGAGGAACACGGTCATTCCGGTAGGCTTCTCTGGGAAGTCTGACCAGTCTACCTTGAGGATAATCCTGGCCTCAGGCTTGTAGAAATACTCCAGAGGACGTCTCTGGCATCCGAAGACAGCGGCCAGCATTGCCACGGATAGTATATACTTATATATAGTATGCATTCTCATAGATTTCATCTGTCTGCCCTCCTTTGTTCTCTAAGTTGCTTTCTCTTTGCCTTGTCGCCCTTGTGATAGATAAGGTATACGATAGAGGCGTTCACCTTGGTAGGACCCCACCACTCGCGGTGGTCGTCGTGCTGCCATACCAGGTGCTCGTCGTCCATCACTCCTTTATACTTGGCGTAGTCGGTGTGGGCATAGCCTCCTGCAACTGAGAACTCCATGCTCCACCTGTCGCTCAGGTAGAAGGCATAACCGGCCTCCACGCTTGCTGTGAGTCCCCAGCCCTGGTATCCTCTGTGAGGAAGGGAGCGGTGAGGCTCTATGTCATAGTATCCGCCACCGCCGATCAGGCCTACGAACCAGCCTGAGAGGACGTCTTTCTTGTCACGGTTGCCCAGCCAGCGCCTGAGGGTCACATCCCAGTAGAGAACCTGGTAAGCCCTTGCGTTGTGGCTCCAGATCCACCATGGGAAGGTGTACTCGGCACCTATACTCCATTTTTTCTTGATAGGTATCTCGATGGCTATGTTAGGTGTAGCTGCAAAGTCGTACAGATAGTTGGTCTTTACTGCAAAGCACGGCTGTGGCAGAGGCTCCGGAGCAAATACAGGCTGCACAGGTTCCGGCTCTGGCTCCGGCTCTGGCTCCGGCTCTGGTGCTGGTTCCGGTTCCGGCTCCGGTTCTGGTGTCGGAGGAGGTGGAAGCTGCTTCCAGTAATATACGGTTACAACCGTCTTCCTGATGTCAGGGAAGAGGTTCTGTACCAGCCATCTGTAAGGCACTCCGCCCTTGAGGTGGCGGAGCTGGTAATGCCTTGGATAGGTTGTCTTGCCGTTGGCTTTGCCAAGAACAGGAGCCTCGCGCAGAATCTTGAGGATCTCTTCCTTGTACTGGACATCAGACTTTTCCACAGCCTCTATGGTGCCTTCCCAGTCTATACCCAGAGACTTGGCATCTATGATGCTCTCGGTCTGAGGATATTTGGTTACAATGGCATTCTTGATGTTTTTTGCTCTTTCTGAAGCAAACTTCAGGTTCAGGTTATAATAACCGTCAGGAGAAGCCCCAGAAACGATGGTAATCTTGGAAATCCCCATGTCTTCTGCAGAAACTATCTTGCCTATTTCATTCAAGATAAAATTGATGCTGGACGCATTGTCTCTGTAGGATGAGTCCACGAAGGTGTACTGAGACTTGTAGAAGATTTGCTTGGTAAAGTCCTTAGGCTCTTTATCCTGGGCCAGTAAGGACGGAGTTGCCAGAGCAAACAAAAGCAGTATTAATACAAACCTTTTCAAAATATATAAAATTTAATTATAATTCAGTGGAGTTCTTTGAAGCCTTTTTATCTGTGTCTTTTAGTTTATAGCAGTGCTATATCAGTCTAAATTAGGTTTATTGACGATTTAAATTGCAGTTTATATTGTGTTTAAGTAAAATAATGTACTATCTTAAACTTGAGCGTAAGCCGCGCAAAGTTATATAAATTTTTCAAATAAACAACTTTTTTTTCATCGCGCGATGATGATTAACAACAAATGAACTACCATGAACCGTCACAAGGCTTATGCCGTAAGCCTTCCCTTAAGGCAGTACATGAATGATTATAACGGAGGATTTTTCTGACAAAAAAAAGAAACCAGGCAAATCACTGATTTGTCTGGTTTTTAGTAGCGGGGGGAGGACTCGAACCTCCGACCTCCGGGTTATGAGCCCGACGAGCTACCAACTGCTCTACCCCGCGGTATTGGGCTGCAAAGGTAAACATATTTCCTCAAAAAGCAAACTTTTTTGCCCAGGAACGCCAGTCTTTGCAGCATATTGGCTGATTGTCAGATTATTGCAAAATGTTTTCTGAAATAAATTTCTCAGCCTCGGCGACTGGAAGAGTTGTCTGCTCACCTGTTTCCAGGTTCTTTATATTCACTGTTTGTGACTGCACCTCGCTCTCGCCTGCTATGATGAAGTACGAGATGTGGTTCTTTTCTGCATACTCGAACTGCTTCTTTAGCTTGGTCTGGTCTGGATACTGCTCGCAGCTTATGCCCTTGGACCTCAGCTTGCCGGCCAGAGGAAGAAGGTAAGCCACAGATGACTCATCCATGTTGGAAAGCAGGACCCTGGTACCGGTAATGGCATCTTTAGGGAACTTGTCAAGACCCGTAAGCACATCGTAGATCCTGTCCGCTCCAAAAGAAATACCAACGCCAGATACGTCTGGAAGGCCGAAGATGCCGGTGAGGTTGTCGTAGCGGCCTCCGCCGCAGATGCTTCCTATCGCAAAGTCCAGGGCCTTCACTTCAAAGATGGCCCCTGTGTAATAGTTAAGTCCGCGGGCCAGTGAAAGGTCCACTTCCACTTTCTGGGATATCCCTGCCTGATCTATCAGGGAGAAGAGGGTCTTGAGTTCCTCAACCCCTGTACGGCCGGTCTCGCTATCCTTTACTACATCGCTGATGAGAGCAATCTTTTCCTGGGTTGAACCGTTGAAGGTAAGCACAGGCTCAAGTATGGAGAAACCTTTCTCATCCACTCCCTGGGAGAGCATTTCCTCCTTGACAGCCTCAAGACCTATCTTGTCTATCTTGTCCATCGCGATGGTTATCTCCACCAGTTTTTCAGGGAAGCCCATCACCTCGGCCAGTCCGCTGAGGATCTTGCGGTTGTTTATCTTGATGCAGACATTGATTCCGAAGATTCCAAAAACCTCGTCCACTATCTGCACGAGTTCCAGCTCGTTGAGAAGGCTCTTGCTGCCAATGACATCAACGTCGCACTGGTAGAACTCGCGGTAACGGCCCTTCTGAGGACGGTCTGCCCTCCAGACCGGCTGAATCTGGTAACGCTTGAACGGGAAGGTTATCTCACTGCGGTGCTGAACCACATATCTGGCAAAAGGAACGGTGAGATCATACCTGAGTCCTTTCTCGCAAACCTTGAGGCTGAGGGCGTTGCTGTTCAACGACGGGGCTGAAGTTTCAGGAGTACTGTCTGCAACCAGCTTCTGGAAATCGTCTACAGATATCTTGGAGAAAGCGTCACCGCTGTTGAGAACCTTGAACAGAAGCTTGTCGCCCTCCTCTCCGTACTTTCCGAGGAGTGTTGACAGATTCTCCATTGAAGGAGTCTCAATTGGCTTGTAGCCAAACTTCCTGAATACACTTCTTACCGTGTCAAATATGTAATTCCTCCCGGCCATCTGCTCAGGAGAGAAGTCTCGTGTGCCCTTTGGGATACTAGGTTTCTGTACTTGTGCCATTATTCTGTGATTAACGTTCTGCAAAGATAAGAAGATTCATCAAGTGCTGAACAGGCTCCGACAGTTCGTCAGCATTTCAAGACTCAGGACTGCCTGCATTTAATGCCGAAAGTCCTTCTGCTTTTCACTCCTGAGGTCTATCAGCAGTTAATGCCTGGAGGCCGTCTGCATTTAAAGACTCAGGACTGCCTGCATTTCACGTCTTTGATCCGTCAGCCCTTAAGGTATTGGTGTATGGCAGCGGCGGCCTTGCGGCCCTCCCCCATTGCCAGTATCACTGTGGCGGCTCCTGTTACAACATCGCCACCGGCAAAGACTCCCTGGCGGGAAGTTGCGGTTCCGGTTGTCAGAAGACGCCCCTTGCGGTCTGTATCCAGGCCTGGAGTCGTATCGGCAATCAGGCGGTTGATCTTTGTGCCAAGGGCAACTATCAGAGCATCTGCCTCAATCTCGAACTCCGAACCCTCTACCGGTACCGGACTCCTTCGGCCGCTTTCATCGGGCTCTCCAAGTTCCATGCGTATGCATCTTATCCCTTTCACCCAGCCGTTCTCGTCGCCGAGCACCTCAACAGGATTTGTCAGGAGTTGGAATTGTATGCCCTCCTCCTTTGCATGGTGAACTTCTTCTGCACGGGCAGGAAGTTCCTTTTCGCTTCGGCGATAAACTATCGTTACCTCAGCTCCGAGCCTCAGGGCAGTACGGGCTGCATCCATGGCAACATTTCCGCCGCCTACCACGCAAACCTTCCTGGCCCGGAAGATTGGAGTATCAGACTCCTTGCTGAAAGCCTGCATGAGATTGTTTCTGGTAAGATACTCGTTAGCAGAAAAGACTCCGTTCAGGTTCTCTCCCGGAATGCCCAGGAACAAAGGAAGTCCGGCTCCGGTACCTACAAATACGGCTTTGAAACCTTCCTTGTCCATAAGCTGGTCTATTGTAACCGTGCGCCCTACAAATACATCGGTCTCTATCTTGATTCCCATGTCCAGTAGCTTGCTGATCTCTTTCTCAACAACCGCTTTCTTGGGAAGCCTGAACTCCGGAATACCGTAGGTCAACACACCGCCCGCCTTGTGAAGGCTCTCAAAGATGGTAACGTCATAACCTAGCTTGGCCAGATCTGACGCGCAAGCCAGGCCTGCCGGACCGCTGCCCACGACAGCTACCTTGACAGCATTCTCAGAGCTTGGGCCGGCCTTTACTGACGATACATTTCCGGCAGCCTCTGATGCTTCACGTTCTGAATCGGCGACAAATCTCTCAAGCTTGCCGATTGATACCGGTTGTCCCTTGACTCCAAGGATGCAACTTCCTTCACACTGAGTCTCCTGGGGGCATACCCTTCCGCATATTGCCGGAAGAGAACTGTCCTCGGAAATAATATCGTAAGCCCCCTTGAAGTTTCCCTCCAGGATCTGATGGATGAAAGAAGGTATCTTGATGCCTACCGGACAGGCTTCAACACAACGAGGCTTCTTGCAGCCCAGGCATCGCGATGCCTCAAGCTGCGCCTCCTCTGCGTTATAGCCGAAGCATACTTCTTCAAAGTTTGTAGCCCTTATCTTTGGGTCTTGTTCCCTTACCGGAATTCGATTCATAATACCGTGCCTTATAACTATTTAATTATCAAACTATTACTAATTTTACTATATGCATTTTCGCATACACTCATTATAATATCAGCCTTATTATCAGCACCTTACCGGTCACGGCCTTATTTCAAGAAGCCGCTACCTCCAAGCCACTACCTCCGGCCGTCACGTCCAAACAGCCGCTTTCGAGCACTACTTCCATGCCGGCACTTCCAAACCGCCGCTTCCGAACCCTACTTCCAAGCCGTCACGTCCAAACCGCCACTTTAGAGCCATACTTCCAAGCCGCCACGTCCAAACCGCCACTTCCGTGCCCTACTTCCAAGCCGCCACGTCCAAACCGCCACTTTAGAGCCTTACTTCCAAGCCGTCACATCCAAACAGCCGCTTCCGTGCCCTACTTCCAAGCCGTTACTTCCAAACCGCCGCTTCCGTGCCCTACTTCCAAGCCGTTACTTCCAAACCGCCGCTTTCGAGCACTACCTCCAAGCCGTCACGTCCAAACCGCCACTTCCGAGCCCTACTTCCAAGCCGTCACTTCCCAACCGCCACTTCCAAGCCGTCACTTCCAAACCGCCACTTCCGAGCCCTACTTCTAAGCCGTCATGTCCAAACCGCCACTTTCGAGCCTTACTTCCAAGCCGTCACATCCAAGCTTCAAGCTGCGCTTCCTCGGCATTTTAGCCGAAACTTACTTCTTCAAAGTTTGTAGCCCTTATCTTGGGGTCTTGTTCCCTTACCGGAATTCGATTCATAATACCGTGCCTTATAACTACTTAATTATCAAACTATTACTAATTTTACTGTGTGCATTTTCGCATACACTCATTATCATATCAGCCTTATTATCAGTGTCTTACCGGTCACGGCCTTATTTCAAGAAACCGCTACCTCCAAGCCACTACCTCCGGCCGTTACTTCCCAACCGCCGCTTCCGTGCCCTACTTCCAAGCCGTCACATCCAAGCTTCAAGCTACGCTTCCTCGGCATTATAGCCGAAGCATACTTCTTCAAAGTTTGTAGCCCTTACATTGGGGGCTTGTTCCCTTACCGGAATTCGATTCATAATACCGTGCCTTATAACTACTTAATTACCAAACTGTTACTAATTTTAATGTATGCATTTTCGCATACACTTATTATCATATTAGCCTTATTATCAGCACATTACCGGTCACGGCCTTATTTCAAGAAACCGCTACCTCCGGCCGTTATTTCCTTACCAGAAAGTCAAGGCCGGCAGCGGCGTTGGCTTCCTGCTCCTGCTTGCGGTAGAGAGTCTGACGGCGCATGGCCTCGTCAAAGTCCACGTCGTAACCGTTGAACTCGGGACCGTCTACGCAGGCGAACATCGTCTTGCCCCCGACACTCACCCTGCAGGCTCCGCACATTCCGGTACCGTCTACCATCAACGTATTCAGGCTCACGGTTATAGGCCATCCGAGCTTCTTGGCCGTAAGGGTTGCAAACTTCATCATGACCATCGGACCTATTGCAACGCACATGTCGTACGCATGCTCAGAGGCGGCAAGGCGTTCCATCAGGATTGTCACAACACCCTTTTCTCCCTTGGAACCGTCATCGGTACAAATATGGAGGTTGGTACATACGGCCTTCATTTCATCTTCCATGATGATCAGGTCTCTGTTACGTGCACCAATGATTACATCTACGTGGGCTCCTGCCTCAAACAGATACTTGGCCTGCGGATATACGGGTGCAGCCCCTACTCCACCGGCCACGAACAGATAGCGTTTCCCCTTAAGTTCTTCATACGGAAGTTCCATGAAATCAGAAGGTTTACCTAAAGGCCCGGCTACATCGCAGAGTAAATCCCCTACATTCATCCGGCATATCTTGTTTGAGGATACACCTGCTATCTGGACCACGATGCGGACGGTCCCCTTCTGGGAATCGTAATCGCAGATGGTAAGAGGCACCCTCTCCCCGTTATCAGAAGGACGGACTATTAGGAACTGCCCCGGCTTGGCACTTGAAGCTATCCTCGGAGCCTCTACATCAAGCGAGTAGATAAGCGGCGTCAATTGCTTTTTGTCTATAATCTTGTACATTTCTCTTCTATGTCTTTCAGAATAGTTAATCCCTGCTTATACGTTTCCTGAACACTTGATTCTGTTTCCATGTTTCCTGAACACTTGATTCTGCTTCCATGTTTCCAGAATACCTGATTCCTGCTTTCATGTTTCATGAACACTTGATTCTGCTTTCATGTTTCATGAACACTTGGTTCTGCTTCCATGTTTCATGAACACTTGATTCTGCTTCCATGTTTCCTGAACACTTGATTCTGCTTCTATGGCACTTGGCGGAGATTTTGGCTGATCAGACCGACCAGCACCAAACCTTCCTGTGTACCTGACAGGTTTACAGGTCCTTGAAACTCTTGAACGTATATCCCTTCTTCTTGAAGTAGATTATGATTTCACGGACACGGTTGTAAAGCCTCTCAGGCTCCGGACGGGATTCTTCTATGCCCGGATGTATGAGCAGGATGGCTCCGTTCAGATTGCTCTTGGCTTCAAAGGCAAAGAGGCGGTCTATCAGCTTCTGGGCTTCTACATACGAACTCATTGAAGGAATGGTGTAATCTGCCGGTGTAGCCGTACCCGGAGTATAGTTGATAGGGATGTAGCCTGCTCTTGAGAGGATGTTTACGGCCTCGGTATTGTAGTGCTCGTAAGGAGGAAGCAGGAACCTGGACTGGTCAGGCATCACTCCGAATCTCTCCAGTTCCTTGGCATTGAGCCTGATATCGGAGAGTATGCTGTCTTTGCTGATGAGCATGGAATCTCGGTTGCCGTCCCAAGGTGCGTAGAGAAGGTGTTTGTCTGAATGGCCGCTGACATAATGCCCTTCGTTTACGATCTGCTGTATGATTTCCTGGAATTCAGGTTTCCTGAGAGCGTTGCCGGTAAAGAAGAAGGAGCCTTTGACCTTTTCCTTTGAAAGCTGGCGGAGAATCTTCTCACCTCCGTTGAACATCTCGTCTGCGGAGAAAACCAGATAGATTTCCTTCTTTGAAGGGTCTACACGGCGTATGGCTCCCCACTGGTCCTTGACAGCCCTGGCTGTTGAAGGGTTGAACTCTTTTTTCTGGGCGTTGCCCTCCTGTTCCAATGAGGCAAAGTAGTATGTAAGACCTGCAGTACCGTCCATGGTAGGCTCATTGGTTGCATAGTCGCCGATGTCGTTGTGATAAACTGCAATTCCACGGTTGAGGGCCGGCGTCTTGTCCGGCTCCCGGAGTCCGCCTCCGGCCCTGGAGGAGAATATGAAGTTGTATACCGGACCGTCTATGAGGCCTCCGGTTATCTCCCTGTGTTCCAGAGTAAAGGCTGAATGAGGAAGGCTTGGGATATAGGCTCCCTTAGGATATCCTATTATCATTGAAACTCCCCAAGGGTTGCAGCCCAGCAACCAGTCACGCAATGCAGCCTCCATCTCCTCGTATGAATTGTCGCCG
The DNA here is from genome assembly GCA_902780455.1 of uncultured Bacteroidia bacterium. Classification (GTDB taxonomy): domain Bacteria; phylum Bacteroidota; class Bacteroidia; order Bacteroidales; family UBA932; genus Egerieousia. The sequence continues at coordinate 11,239 of CACZFO010000025.1, forward strand.
GTCAGCCTGCGGTAAAGCTGGGCCTGGGTTACGGCAGCACTTGTAAGGTTGTTGGAGCACCACAGGTAAGGTACGCCATGCATGAAAGGATCCATCCCGGCCCTGTCTTTAAGGTCCTGAAGTCCTTCTTTCATGAATTCGGTGTATTTGAGCTTAAGTTCAGCATCTCCGCTTTCTGCCTGGAGGAAATGGCCCAGGTTTATGAACGGGTAGAACTGGTAATGTCTTCCCCTTCCAAGTTCCATCCAAGGAGAAACAGGCTCCTGTTCACCGTAGTAGTCCGCTTCTTCCTGGTAGACCGGATTATTGGTAGTCGAATAGAGCGTGGCTGCTGCCAGTTCCACATCATCAACCCAGGTGTCTTCTTCGTAGAAATATCTTGAAATATAGCAGGCGGTCTGGGTATTGCCCGGAACCTCCTTGGCGTATTCGTATGCAGGAACGGCTTTGGCGGCTATCTGCCTGGCAAACTGTGGATCTATCGCTGAGAAGACATCACCTCCCATGGCAAATGCGGATGCGAATTTTCCGGCTGCGGAAGACACTCCGGTAGTGCGGTTCTTGCCAAACTTGCCCATTCCCTGAGGCTTGCCGGTAAGGAAATAAACCGGACGGCCGTTTCCAGGACCCCAGCCGTAGTCTGCCGTGTCAAACTGAGGAGGCTTGAAGCCTATATGGTCTCTGTCATCTGCAATCTGGGTGAACATGACCCTGTCTTCCGGGTTCATCTTGACAAGCCAGTCCAGCCCCCAGCGGGCCTGGTCCAGTATGTCAGGGACTCCGTTGGCTCCCGGCCTTCCGTCTGCCTGGAACCTGTCAGCAAACACGCTTTTGTCTTCTATCCACTTCCAGGCAAACATAAGATGGTATGTAGCGGTGGCGCTAGTGGTCTGGTACTGAAGATAGTCGGAAGCATCGTGCCATCCTCCCCTGACATCTATCTTTTCTCCGTTGCGCTCAGGATGGTCTACTATGTAGCCGTCGAGCTGGTGGCAGAGGGTATCAGTAAAAGGATTGTATCCGCACTGCTGCTGCCTCATGTAGTAGAGCAGTATGTCCGCCGCACCGTCATAGACGTCTGCACCTATCTTGAAAACCGGAGAATAGGTTCCTCTGAACCTTATGTAATATCCGCCCGGCTTCTGCAAAGCTGAGAAATTAAGCCTGAAGGCATTGTCAACCACCCACTTGGAGCCGTCCGCCCGCTCGGCCTGGCCGCTGAAGACAGGAAGGTCCGTCACCGCATCAAACACAACGAACTCCTCCTTTGACATATCTGCAGACGGACTGTTCTTTTCGGTTGAAACCTCCTGCGGACGCTTCTTCCAGGCTGTCTGGCCTGAGGCCGAAACCTGACTTTCAAGTTTTTCGGCCTTGCTCAGAGGCTCTCCGGGGTTCTTTTCCTCAAAATAGACAGCTACCTTCACAGACTTTGGGAGATATCCCACATAATTGATCCTTATGTGTTTCTGTGCATTCAGCGTAAGAGCTGCACCCAGAATTGCAAGCAGTAACAATACTCTTTTCATAATCTTCCGGTTTGGGATTTTATCCTATCCTACAAATATATGAATTAATCGCGATTCGGTAAAATCGCTGAGTTGATGCTTTGTTTTTGCAGCTAATTAGCATAACTTTACACCTCGTTACAGACAAATAATAATTATCCGCGATATGAACTTTTGGAAAACCTTTTTTGCCGCACTGCTGGGATGCATTGTGGCTTTGATCCTGAACCTTATCTTTTTCTTTGTCATTGTCTTCGGACTGGCTGCAGCAGCCGGCAGTTCTTCACAAACGGTTCCTGTTGTAAAGAGCAATTCCATACTGAAGATAGATCTTTCACAGACCATAGGAGAGAGAACCCAGGAGGGTATGTCTGCAGACCTGGGCATCCCTTTCATGACAATGCCGCAGTCTTCCGTAGGTATCTACGATGCTGTCAGGGCCATTGAAAAGGCTTCTATGGACGACAAGATATCCATGATACTGATTACCGACAAAGGTGAAATGCAGACCGGACTGAGCTGCCTTGAAGAACTTAGGGAAGCCATCGGCAAGTTCCACGAAAGCGGAAAACCTGTAATTGCCTACGGAATGAATTATTCCCTCGGCGGATATTACGTAGCCAGCGCAGCAGACAAGATTTACATTCACAACGAAGGCCTCATTCCTATCAAGGGACTGGGAGCCAGCATGATGTTCTACAAGGACGCCCTGGACAAGCTGGGTGTGAACGTCCAGCTGATCCGCCACGGCAAATTCAAGGCCGCAGCCGAGCAGTTCATCAAGAATGACATAAGCCCTGAGAACCGCCAGCAGAACATGGAGATGCTGTACTCCATCTGGAACAATTGGTCAGAAGACATCTGCAGCAGCAGAGGAATAGACCTTACCGCATTCAACGAAGCTGTAGACCAGCTCAAGATAGGAACGCCGGAGGATGCCAAGGAGATGAACCTGGTAGACGAGACCCTTACCACGGCCGAGTATACCGAGAAGATATGCAACCTTGCCGGAGCACAAAAAGAGGAAGACCTGAACGTAATCTCTCTTGCTTCCTACGTCAAAACCCTCGCACCTTACATGAGAGGGCAGAACAAGATCGCCGTCCTTTATGCGGAGGGAGAGATTGTGATGAACGGCAGCGGGCTTGCAGCCAACAAGTTCGTAGGCCAGGTGGAGAAGATCCGCAAGAACAAGGATGTAGATGCCGTAGTCCTCAGGGTGAATTCACCTGGTGGCGATGCCCAGGCCGCAGAACTCATGAGGGAAGCCCTCCAGAAGCTTTCTGCAGAAAAGCCTGTGGTATGTTCCTTCGGAGAGTATGCAGCCAGCGGCGGATACTGGATTTCAGCCCAGGCAAAGCACATCTTCTCGGACAAGACCACCCTTACCGGTTCCATAGGAGTGTTCTCACTGGCATTCAATTACGGAAAAGGTCTTAAGGAGCACCTGAAAATCAACTCAGTACAGCTGGGAACCCACAAACATGCAACAATGGGAGACATGTCACGCGACATGGACGAAGAAGAAGTGGCATATAACCAGAAGTTTGTTGAGCAGATCTACACCAAGTTCATGAACATCGTCGCAGACGGAAGGAACATGAGCGTTGCAGATGTTGACTCCATAGCCCAGGGCCGCGTTTGGACCGGAACCCAGGGAGTGCAGGTGGGCATCGTAGACGAGATAGGCGGAATTGAAGATGCAATAAAGTATGCGGCATGTCTGGCAATGGGCAATGACAACCCTACTCCTGAACAATACAAGTCCGTACTCCCTAAGGAATACAGCGTTGTTGAATTCCCTAAGGTAAAATCTTCATTCGAGATGATGATGGAAGGCTTCACCGGATCTTCAGAAGAAACCCTCCTGAAGAGGATATTCAAGTCCAGGAGCCTTTCAGAGGCCGAGCGCATAATCAGGGATTTTGAAGCCAATAACGGAGTAAAGACTTACGCCAGAATGCCTTACAACTACAGCTTCAGCTACTAGAAACTGATATCATGAGCAGCTTTTTGCTCAACGATGTAACCTTGTAGCGGTTATCGATTTCCAAAGACGGGAGACAGACAATTCTTCCGTCTTTTTTTGTCACCACAGGAACGATGTTCTTGAAGAGAAGGTCTGCCTTCCTTGAGTTGAGGAAGTCTGCAACCTTCTTGCTTCCCTTCAGTCCGAACGGAGAAAAGCTGTCGCCTTCTTTGAGTGTACGGCAGACAAGAGGGAAATCCAGATCTGAAGCATCCATGACACTTACGCAGTTTCCATCCTCGGAGAACCTAACGGCTCCAGGGCCTGCAGAAGATGCATCCTCCAAACTGACTGATATCTTCATGCTTCCGAATACATACTGGCCGCAACCTTCTATCTCAAAGGCAGATGGAACCTCTCCAAGGGATGAGTACAGCCTCAGTTCCCCTCTTTCTATGGTAGCAGTACCTTCCTTGAGAAAGTAAACCCTTGTTGAAGGATTGTCTGAATCAAGTCCACAAGAAATCCGGTCAAGCTCATCCTCATTGAGCGGAACTGAAAACGTGCGCAGAAGCTCCGCCAGGTAAAACCTGACATTCCCGGTCTGCCTGATCCTTTCTACTGAAGACCTGAAAACCAGATATTTCTTCCTGAGCAGGTCTATGATGTTTCCCTTATCCGGCCCGTTTTTCAAAAGCAGGGAATCCACCTTGCCGCCAACCAGTTTGTCAACCTCAGCGTTAAGGTCCTGGAACCTGGATATGTCACGGCAGAGGCTCCGGATTACTGAAGGATTGATCTGCTCCAGCAGAGGAATCACCTGGTTGCGGACCTTGTTGCGGGAATACTCGTTCTGGCTGTTGGTCCGGTCTGTGCACCAAGAAAGATTACTCTCCCTTGCATATTCCTCTATTTCAGAGCGTTCTATATTAAGAAACGGACGGATTACCATGAGGTCCGAACCATTCACCAAGCCCTTCGGCCTTATTCCGCCAAGCCCCTGGCGTCCGGTCCCCCTCACAAGGTTCAGAAGCAGTGTCTCCGCATTGTCATTTGCATTGTGGGCCGTACATAAAAGTTTGAAACCCTCTTCTGCGGCAAGGCTGCAAAACCACCTGTAGCGAAGTTCCCGGGCTGCAATCTCTATTGAGACCCCATGCTCCGAAGCATGGGTGGACGTATCAAAATCAGTAGTATAGAACTCAAAACCATATCGCTGAGAAAGGTTGCGGACAAATTCCTGGTCGCGGTTGCTGTCCTCTCCCCTGAGGTGGAAGTTGACATGTGCGATTCCTACCCTTTTCTCCGGAAAGAGACGGTGTATCACATCGGCCATTACTGTTGAATCAACCCCTCCGCTTACGGCAAGCAGGAGCCCGCCTTCCTCGTCAGGTACCCCTCTGAAAAAGGCTTCTACTTCTTTCAGCAATGATTCAATGACATTCATCTCACCTTGTTGAGACCTATCTTATTTCTTGTACGTGCCTATCGTGTAGGAGAAACTCAGGCCGAAAACCTCCTTGAACTGCACACGGGGGCACTCATGCCCCGACTTGCTGGCTATCTTGATCTTGTCGTCGTAGATGAGGTTGGTCCTCAGCGATGCCTTGAAATACTTGTTCAGGATGTAATCCGCCTGGACATCCCAGTAAACTACGATGTTGGTAGGAGTGCCCAGATAGTCCGAGAACAGCGAAAGCTGGGATGCCACCTTGAAATCCTTTGTAAGAGACTTTGAGAAAGTAGCCTTGAGCTGAGCTCCCAGTTCCCAGCGGATAGGACGGTTGAACTTGTTTCCGTATTTTACCCTGAGGGCGCTGTCTGCCATGACCATTACCATGCTACCCGTTAGCGGAGCAAAGTTCAGGGAGAAGACCTTTCCGTTACCCGGCTTCCAGTCCATACCAAGACCCAACGTAAGATATCCTGGAGCCATGAATTTTGACTTCATCTTGGCCTCATTGTTCTTGTTGTAGTCAAAGCCCGGAGAAAACTGGCTCTTGAAATTCATGAAGGCGGAGAAATAAATCTTCTTGTAAGCCTGATAGCCCCATTTGCTGTCGAGGATGATGCGGTCTTCACTTTTTCTGTAACCCACATCAAAGCTCTGGACAAAACCATATCCGAGCTGGGCCCTGTTGTCCCAGAACATCTTACCCTTGGCATAGTTGGCCATTCCGTTCAGGTAAGCGTTGAATGCCAGTGAACCGCTTCCGCCTGCTGCCCAGTGGGTAAGGGAAACCTGGGAGAAGATGAGCTCATCGTTTACACCTATGGTCCAGAATTTTGGAGAAGGACCGCCGTAGTCAACCTCAGGAGTAGGAAAGTTAAGGCCGATGAGCCTTACCAGTTCCTGCTCGCTGCTAAGGCCGCTTTGGATAGGTTCTATCTTTTTCTTGCGTATGGTATCGCCCCAGAAGCCGATCTTTACCTGAGAGTAAGAGGCCCCTGCACATAGAACCATGCCCAAAACCAAAAGCAATATCCTGAACTTCCTAGTCATTCAAAATGTTGTCTGTAGTATAACCAAAACCGTTGCGCTTTCCCGTAGGGATCCTGTAATCGTCTGAATCCTTGTCTCCTACCGTTATCGTCTTTACACTGTCGAACGGAGGAACCAGAAGGTCCATGTCCATGGCGTAGAGCATTGCACTCTCTACAAAATCACGCATCTCCTTCTTGTCAAGTTTTACGGAACCGAACTCCGAAATCTTGTTCCGAGGCTGCCTCTGGCCTTCAACAAAGAAACATCCTTCACGGTTTATGAACAGCCTTGCCACAAGGTATCCCGGATCGCACTCACGGTTGAGCTTTACTGATTCATACAGAAAATTATGAACGGTTATAACCCCACTGTAAGTATTGAAAGGATTTGATGCCGCATACTGGTTCTTCCAGACCGGATGTTTCGGATCAAACTGGTAAATGTCAGGAAGAAGGCTGAAAACCAGGACATCATCCGCAAACCTTACTTCCGCCTCAAGCTTTCCCTTGTCCCTGTACTCGAGCTTTACCCTGCGGCTGAGTTCTACGCCTGAATCCTTAACCTCGTCAAGGGCTTCGTCAAGGTCGTTGCTGATTTCAGCCAGAAGCTCCTTCAGATTGTTGAAGACTTCCAAAGCCCTGTCAAAAATGAGGGCCTTCACATTAGATTTTCCACTGAGCGCCTCAACCAGTTTTCTGTTGGGCGACAAAGGTTGGTCGTTATCCATAATCTGTCTAATTGGTACCTTTTATCCTTTTAATATGCTCTAGCAAATACTACTCTGCGATGAGAAGGCTTGCCTGTGTAGATGCACTTGCCTTCCTCCTCACACACGCATGAATCTATCGGGATGCAACGGATGGTGGCCTTTGTCTCCTCCTGGATCCTGGCCTCGGTCTCCGATGTGCCGTCCCAGTGGCACAGCAGGAATCCGCCCTTCTCTATCTGGGCCTTGAAATCATCCCAGGTGTCTACCTTGTAAATATGTTCATCCCTGTAAGCCAATGCCTTGGCATAAATATTCTTCTCTATCTGGTCGAGCAGGGCCTTCACATTGTCAACGATGCCGTCCATGCTCATGTTCTCCTTGGTCAGGGTATCTCTGCGGGCAACCTCAACGGTATTGTTCTCCAGATCCCTAGGACCCATCGCGAGCCTTACAGGAACTCCCTTGAGCTCCCACTCGGCAAACTTGAAGCCGCTGCGCACATTCTCCCTGTCGTCTATCTTTACGCTGATGCCCAGCTTGTCAAGACCTTCTTTGATTTCCTTCATCTTGGCCAGTATGCTCTCCAATTGCTCAGGCTTGTTGAAGATTGGAACCATCACAACCTGGATAGGAGCAAGGTTCGGAGGAAGCACCAGTCCGTTATCGTCTCCGTGAGCCATGATCAGGGCTCCCATAAGCCTTGTGGAAACGCCCCACGAAGTAGCCCAAACATACTCAAGGGCACCCTCCTTGCTCTGATACTTCACGTCAAAGGCCTTTGCAAAATTCTGGCCGAGGAAATGTGAAGTACCGGCTTGAAGAGCCTTTCCGTCCTGCATCATGGCCTCTATGCAAAGAGTATCAATGGCACCTGCAAACCTCTCGCTTTCAGTCTTATGACCTACAACAACAGGAAGAGCCATGTAATTTCTGGCAAAGTCTGCATAAACCCCTACCATCTTCTCTGCCTCGGCGATGGCTTCTGCCTGGGTGGCATGAGCCGTATGGCCTTCCTGCCAGAGGAACTCGGCTGTACGGAGGAAGAGCCTTGTACGCATCTCCCACCTTACAACGTTGGCCCACTGGTTAACCAGGATAGGAAGATCCCTGTAGGAACTGATCCAGTTCTTGTATGTGTTCCAGATGATGGTTTCTGAAGTTGGTCTTACAACGAGCTCTTCTTCAAGCTTTGCAGAAGGGTCCACTACAACACCCGGCCCGTCAGGATTTGTCATCAGGCGGTGGTGTGTTACCACTGCGCATTCCTTTGCAAAACCCTCTACATGTTCAGCCTCACGGCTCAGGAAAGATTTAGGGATAAACAGCGGGAAATATGCGTTCTCATGCCCTGTTTCCTTGAACATCTTGTCCAGCTGATGCTGCATCTTTTCCCAGATCGCATATCCGTAAGGTTTGATTACCATACATCCCCTGACTGCAGAATTCTCTGCCAGACCGGCCTTTACGACCAGGTCGTTATACCACTGGGAGTAATTCTCCGCTCTTGAAGTTATCTGCTTTGCCATAACTCGTCTCTAATGCCGCAAAAAAGAGGTTCTACACCGCTTTCCAAGCCCGTCGGGAGCATCCCTCTTCTTTGGAATAGTTTTTGATAATTGTTTCTTTTAAATAAATAAGATTATATTTGTTCCTAATAAGAACCGCACAAAAATACAAAATTTATTTAACGCAGGAGGTAACAATGAAAAACATTAGCTTATCTATCTTAGTTGCAGTAAGTCTGGCACTTGTTTCTTGTGGAACAGGCAGTTACTCTGCAAACGGCAACGGAGGATACATGAACAGCATCTATTACACCTCCTCCGATGCAGTTCCTGGCGCATCCCAGACGGAAGTCTATCAGGCTCCGCAGGATGTAAAGCAGCTTCAGACAAGGACGGTTGCAACCCTGGGCACCAACGGTAACGTGTTCAGCGGCCATGCTGATACCATCGTTGTCGGAGAAGAGAACTTGGTTAACGTAGAATTGAATCCAGAAACCACTTATGTCATAGTAGACGATCAGGACAGCTATGAGGCCCGTCTGAGAAAGTTCGACAGCCCTGCTTATGTAGTGAATGTCGTAGTGGATCCATGGGACCTCTCCTGGTACAATCCTTTCAGCTGGAACTGGAATTACCCTTACTACAGATACCGTTACGGATACCACAGTGCCATCTACTGGAACGACTGGTATAACTGGAGATGGGGATGGCGTGATCCTTGGGATTACGGCTGGGGCTGGTATGACAGGTGGTATTCACCTTACTCATACTATTCCTGGTCATGGGGCTGGGGATGGCATGACCCATGGTACTACGGATATTACCGTCCATACCACAGACCTTACCATTGGTATGACTACGGCTGGCACAGACCTGGCCACCATCACAATGGCTACGGCACCTACTACACCCGCAGGGGTGGCCGCAACGACAGGGGCGGTGTGAACATGGGCCGCGCTACAGGCGTAACTCCTAGAAGTGCAGCTTCCCGTCGCGAGGTCGGCAGTTCATACAGGAGAACCCCTACCGTGGGTAACGTAAGAAGTGCAAACGGCGCAGTAAGCAGGAGCACCTCCACAAACCGCAACGCAGCTGTCAGCAGAGGTTCGTCCACAAACCGCAACGCAGTTGTCAGCAGAAGCTCTTCTTCCAGCCGCAATGCAGCTGTGAGCAGAAGTTCCAACGGCGGCGTAAGATACGGCAACTCCACAGGAGCCGTTTATTCAAGGAGCACCGGTAACAGGGGAACCGTTTCCACTTCCCGTTCTTCAATAAACAGGGGAACCACATCAACATCCCGCTCTGCCGGCAATGGCGGAACCGTCTACAGGCAGTCCTCTTCTTCAAGGCAGGGAGTTTCAAGTTCTTCTTCAAGACAGGCCGTTTCACGCTCCTCTTCTTCATCCGGCGGAAGATATTCCACTTCAAGCTACAGCCGTTCAAGCGGCAGCTACTCAGGCTCCAGCCGCTCATCCGGCGGAAGCTATTCAACTTCCAGCAGCACACGCTCAAGCGGAGGCGGATACTCTGGCGGAGGTGGATACTCAGGAGGAGGCAGCTCCAGCTCTTCACGTTCAGGCGGATCTTCCACCAGAAGGTAACTGAATAAACGCATCTTTTTGATAATAAACAGACAATATACCATGAAAAGATTCTTTTTATCTGCATTCGCATTGTGCGCCTTAGCCTTAGGCCAGGTTATGGGTCAGGGCATCGCTACAGGCTACGAACTCTCCGATTTCCAGAGAGAGGGTACCGCCAGAAGCGTTGCCATGGGTAATGCGATGACGGCCCTGGGAGGTGACCTGGGGGCAATTGCTATAAACCCGGCAGCTTCTGCTGTTTTCAAATACAACGAGTTTGCCTTCACTCCGGCTGTTACCAGTTCCAATACGGACACTAAATATC